>MGOY01000037.1 GCA_001797275.1 Clostridiales bacterium GWF2_38_85
TAAAGGATTTCATAAAGAAAAACCAGCAGTTTTAATAAAGCACTTGGGCTGCCGAAAAAAACCACTGCGTAGCAGTTTAGTGCTATTTATATAATCCTACATTTCAGATATATTGTTGTTCCAATGTATGGGTTTATACAAGGCGGTGATGTTTTGAAATTGCCGAAGCTAAAGAAAATCAGATTAGAGGGATACGATTATTCGTCCTGTGGAGCATATTTTGTTACATTGTGTGTTGATGACCGCAACACAATGTTGTGGCAAACTGCGTTCGCCCGATATTGTCCGATATAGGATTAACTATTGACAATGAGATACAGAGGATTAAACACAATTTATGAAAATGCAACGGTTGATAAATATTGCATTATGCCCGACCATGTTCATATGATTATATTCATATTTCCCGATGAGAACGTGCGAACGCAGTTCGCCCCTACATTACCACAAATAATCAAACAATTTAAGGGTTCAATAACGAAACAAATCGGTTTTTCCATTTGGCAAAAATCATTTTACGACAGAATTATCAGAAACGAAAAGGGTTACCGTGAGGTGTGGCAATATATTGATGAGAATCCAACAAAATGGCAGAATGATTGTTTTTATAGAACAAATTGAGATTAAACAATAAGTGTATAGTCTACAAATAATTTTATAAATATATCGCAAGAGCTTTGCTCTTGTCATCAAAACATCAGAAAAACAAGGAGACATAATAATGGCAACAATTAAACCTTTCAGACCTTTGAGATACACCGAAAAATGCGGTCAGATCTCTGATGCTGTATCACCACCATATGATATTATCAGCCCCGAGGAACGAGTGAACCTTGTTAACCGCAGCAAATATAATATCGTACAGCTTGAGCTGCCCGAAGGCGGAGACGACAAGTATAAGAACGCAGCCGCTCTGCTCAATGAATGGGTGGGAAAGGGTGTGCTTGCAGAGGATGAAAAGGAAGGCTTTTTTGTTTACTCCGAGACATTCACTGTTAAACAAAAAGAATACACTGTTTATGGAATGCTTTGCCGTGTCAAGCTTTGTGACTTTTCAGAGAAAATTATTCTTCCGCATGAAGAGACGCTGACAAAGGCAAAAACCGACCGATTCAACCTGATGGGCAAAACCTTCTGCAACTTTTCGCCGATTTACTCGCTTTATATAGACGAAGCACGCGCAGTGCCATCAATCCTCGTACGAGTTATGCAGTCCGAATCCGAAATAGCCTTCACGGATGACGGAGCAGTCACCCACAGGCTATGGAAGATTTCGGACGCCTCCGACATTAGAGCCATCCAAAATGCGATGGCTGATAAGCAGCTGTTTATCGCAGACGGTCACCACCGCTACGAGACAGCGTTGAACTTCAGAAATAAGCTCAGAGAGCAGGATAAGTTCGATGAGACAAGTGCAGATTACCAGATGATGATGCTGGTTGACATGGACAATGACGGGCTGGTTATCTTCCCGACACACAGGCTTGTCAACCCGCCTGAGGATATAACAGCAGATGAACTGCTCCAAAAATGCAGTGACAGCTTTGAAATTACAGAGTATGATGATATAAACACGGTTGAAGCCGAGCTTGAAAAATACAACAAAGTCACAGCTTTTGCATTGTATGACGGCAAAAAAGGTTTCTCCCTCCTTATTCTCAAGGATAAAAATGCGATGAAGACGATTCTTCCGCAAAAATCCGATGCGTACAGAGGGTTAAATGTTTCTGTGCTGCATACACTTATTCTTGATAAACTGTTAGGTATCGATGCCGACAATATGGCACTCGGCAAGAGCCTTACATATACAAGAGATATCGATTTTGCGATTACATGCGTAAAAAACGGAAATGCTAAATTTGCATTCATACTCAACTCAACCCGCATACATGAAATCAAGGATATATCACTTGCCGGCGAAAAAATGCCGCAAAAGTCCACCTACTTCTATCCAAAGCTCATCACCGGACTTACAATAAACAACCTACTCACAAAATAAATAAAAGAGGATGATGACAATGGCGATCGAACTGCCAAAGAAATACGACCCGAAAGCGGCTGAAGATAAATTATATAAAACTTGGTGTGAAAAAGGATATTTTACTCCCAAGATAGATAAAACTAACCCGAAGCCTCCGTTTACAATCGTGATCCCGCCACCCAATGTAACCGGTCAGCTTCATATGGGACACGCGCTCAACAACACCCTACAGGATATCCTGATCCGTACAAAGAGAATGCAGGGCTTCCCTACACTCTGGATACCCGGAACAGATCATGCAGGTATTGCAACGCAGATAAAGGTTGAGGAAAACCTGCGCAAGACCGAAGGCAAGACGCGTTATGAACTCGGCAGAGAAGCTTTTCTTGAAAGAGTCTGGGACTGGAAACACCTTCATGGAAGCAGAATAACCGATCAGCTTAAAAAGCTGGGTTCATCCTGTGACTGGTCGAGAGAACGCTTTACAATGGACGAAAACTTAAGTGCGGCGGTAAAAAAGATATTCGTTATGCTTTATAAAAAGGGTATAATTTATCGCGGCTACCGTATCATAAATTGGTGTCCTCAATGTACAACAGCACTTTCTGACACAGAGGTTGACCATAAGGATGAAGAGGGCAAGCTCTGGCACATCAAATATCCGATTAAGGGTACAAATAAATTCCTTGTTGTTGCTACAACCCGCCCTGAAACGATGTTGGGTGATACAGCTGTTGCAGTTAATCCAAACGATGAGAGATATAAGAGTATTATAGGCAAAACAGCTATTTTACCGCTTGTATATCGTGAGATTCCGATTGTCGCAGACGAATATGTTGATTCAACTTTTGGTACAGGCTGCGTTAAGATAACACCATGCCACGACCCGAATGACTTTGAGGTTGCAAAACGACATGCCCTTGAGATGATCGAGGTTATCGACGGAAAAGCAAAAATCAACGAAAATGGCGGCAAATACTGCGGCTTGGATAGATATGATGCCCGCAAAGCAGTTATTGCAGATTTACAGGAGCTTGGACTTCTCGTTAAGATTGAAAATCACAGCCATGCTGTCGGTCACTGTTACCGGTGTGGCATAACAGTTGAACCGCTGTCATCAAGACAATGGTTTGTTAAGATGAAAGAGCTTGCAAAACCTGCAATCAAAGCGGTCGAGGACAGAACAATCGAGTTCATACCCGACCGTTTCTCAAAAATATATCTTAACTGGATGCGTAACATCCAAGACTGGTGTATATCACGCCAGCTTTGGTGGGGACACAGAATTCCTGCATATTACTGCAACGACTGTGGAGAAATTGCGGTTGAAGAATACGAAGTTACAACCTGCCCTAAATGCGGAAGCAAAAATATAAGACAGGAAGAAGATGTACTCGATACATGGTTCTCCTCAGCGCTTTGGCCTTTCTCAACACTCGGCTGGCCTGAGCAAACAGAAGACCTTGAGTATTTCTATCCGACAAGTGTTCTTGTTACTGCATACGACATAATAACCTTCTGGGTTTCCAAGATGATATTCCAGGGACTTGAGGTCATGAAGGAGAAGCCGTTTGATAAGGTTTTCATACACGGACTTATCCGCGACGCACAGGGCAGAAAGATGTCAAAATCGCTTGGCAACGGCATTGATCCGCTTGATGTTGTTGACGAATACGGTGCTGATGCACTCAGATTCACACTTGCAACAGGCAACAGTCCCGGAAACGATATGCGTTTCTCGACCGAAAAGGTTGAAGCATCAAGAAATTTTGCAAATAAAATTTGGAATAGCGCAAGATTTGTTCTTATGAATCTTGAAGAGGGCAAGGAATATCCGCTTGATATTACTAAGCTTCAGCTTGAGGACAAATGGGTACTCTCGCTTTACAACACACTTGTCAGCGAAGTTACTGTAAACATCGACAAATACGAGCTTGGTATTGCGGTACAGAAGCTTTATGATTTTATATGGGACATATTCTGTGACTGGTATATTGAACTTGTCAAGCCCAGATTATTCGAGCGTGATGATGACGGAGCAAGAGCAGTTCTCTGCTATGTTCTTTCAAATACACTCAAGTTACTACATCCATTTATGCCCTTTATCACCGAGAAAATCTGGCTGACACTTCCACACAGTGGCGAAAGCATTATGATTTCCGATTTCCCGATATATAATGAGAAGCTGAGCTTCAATGAAGACGAAACAAAGATGAACAGTGTCATTCAGGTTATCAGAGCAATCAGAAATATACGCTCGGAAATGAATGTTCCGCCATCAAGGAAAGCAAAGCTCTTTATATCACCTATCAAAGAAGGAATATTCAGCGAAAACATCAATCATTTCTTTGAAAAACTCGCATCAGCATCAGAAATTGCTTACGCTGAATGCAGTGATATAAACGCAGTCAAAATCATCACCGACAGTGCAATCGCAATGATTCCGATGACGGACATGGTTGATGTTGAGGCTGAACGCCAGAGACTTAATAAGGAACTTGAGAATTGTAAAAAGGAGCTTGAACGAATTGACAACAAGCTCTCGAATCAGGAGTTTGTAAACAAAGCTCCGGCAAAGGTAGTTGATATTGAGAAGGAGAAGAGAGAAAAATATCTTTCACTATTCAATAACCTGACAAACGCTCTCGAAAAGCTTTAAATCTCTGCAAAAATTGACCGAATCAGATAAAAAAAGTCCTGATCCGGCGACAAAATAAAACTAAATTTACGCCTTAAGGTCCCTATAATTGAGTATATCAATTATGGAGACCTTTTTATTTCAAAAGAAAGGAATGAAAACAAATGTATGTAACTTATGAAAGAAACCGTGATGAAATACTTGCAACTTTGCATGGTGAAATTGACCATCACACCGCAAAGCAGATGCGGGACGAGCTTGACAAAACAATAATCAACGAAAAGCCCGACACCTTTTCACTTGTGCTGTCGGATATATCCTTCATGGACAGCTCAGGGTTAGGGCTTGTCATGGGCAGATATAAAACAGTTACCGACAATGGCGGAAGGATGAAGATAATAAATCCGTCTGCGAATGTCACAAGGATACTGAACATGGCGGGGATAAATAAAATGATAAAAATCGAAAGGAATGAAACAAAATGAGAAGTGCAACAATTTCAAAACATACCGAAAAGGAGCAGCCAATAAACTTTTTCAAATGCGAGTTTCCGGCAAAATCGATAAATGAAGGCTTTGCAAGAATTATTGCTTCCGCTTTTACTTCTCAGCTTGATCCAACAATAGCAGAAATTTCTGACATAAAAACAGCCGTATCCGAAGCGGTAACAAATTGCATTGTTCATGCATACAAGGACAGCGACAAGGCAGTCAAGCAAGTCATAACCCTATCGGGAGAGTATTATATTAACGGCAGGGTGGTAATTTTAATTAAGGATAAAGGATGCGGAATACCTAATATCAAAGAAG
Organism: Clostridiales bacterium GWF2_38_85; assembly: GCA_001797275.1. GTDB lineage: Bacteria > Bacillota > Clostridia > Oscillospirales > CAG-382 > GWF2-38-85. The sequence continues at coordinate 5,429 of MGOY01000037.1, forward strand.
CGATGCAACCTTTATATACAACACTGCCATCAGAGGAACGTAGCGGTATGGGTTTTTCAATTATGGCTTCGTTCTCGGACAAGCTAAAGGTAAGCTCAGCGGTTAAGAAAGGTACTTCTGTGCGTTTAGAAAAGCGAATCAATGTTACATAATTTCTGAAAGGAAGGTCATATCAATGTATGACGCAACAAAGAATGTTTCGCTTTTAGAACTTGCAAGAACTGGCGACAACAATGCTCTTGATGAGCTTTGCCGCAACAATATGGGGCTGGTTAAAAGCCTTGCGATTTCGTTTCGTGACAGAGGTGTTGAAATCGAAGACCTGATCCAGATAGGTACGATCGGTCTGATTAAGGCAATCCGCGGGTATGATCCGTCATACGGTACCGTGTTTTCGACTTATGCGGTTCCATTGATTATCGGTGAAATAAAAAAATACCTACGGGATGATGGGATCATCAAGATCGGTCGGAATATAAAGAGAAATGCAAGGATTATTGCTTCAGAAAGAGATAAATATTTCAGTGAAACCGGACTTGAACCGACTATTAATGTACTTTCGGAAAGATGCGGTCTGACTGAAGATGATATTATCACAGCATTAGATGCTGCAAATCCACTGTTATCGCTTGATGCAAGTTACGGAGATTCGCCACTTGATAACACTGTCGGTCATGACAATATCAGTGAGATGGTTGAAATTATGTCGGTAAAACAATTGGTTGACGCTCTGCCCGAGTTTGAGAAGAAGATAATAATTCTGAGATATTACAAAAATTTGACGCAAACACAAACTGCAAAGATCCTTGGTGTCTCTCAGGTGAAAATATCACGCGAAGAGAAGAAGATAATCGACAGGATGAGGGGGTTGATTATAGGCAACTGTTGATTTATTAAGTGGTTGGCTTATTGTCTGAGGATTAATATCAAAATATTCATTGCCAAACTTCTGAATTTTCAGTCAGAAGACGGCTATTTCGGTTGCTTCAATAATATATACCGGCTTACAGGTGCATTCTCAAACATTTGCTTGCATGCAAGCTATTAACTATAATAAAAGACTCGAAAATTGCCGACTTTATGGAGATATCGCTGTTTAATGTTGTTATGGATACATTTTCACCCAGCGGCAGGTGGTTTACTTATAGCACACCCAGCTTCTACAGGTTGGGGACAAACGGAGCAGTATATAGAACCCGGATTCGCACAGCCGGTGAATGAGTGTTTTTCTGCTTGCAAAGTATAAAAAATAGTGATATAATATAAAGACATATAAAAAGAAATTCTTGTAAAGGGTGGGCAGAGATTGAAAAAAGTTATAAAATTTATAACAGCGTCAGTGTTCATATTTTTATTTTGTTTTGTTATAGCCTCTGCCGAAACACCTATGGCATCAACTGCCGCACGACCTGAACTGACACTTGAAGATAGAACAGTTGACTTTTCGCCTGATGGGTATATAGCTACAGCTACAGTAAATTTGCCTGAGCTTGAATCACAAATACAATATGTTGCTATCAGAAAATCCGATTCAACGCCGATTGCATTTCCAATTGTTGATGCAGGTGAATACTATATCAGAGCGTATCTGCCGAAAACTGAAGCATATGATGAGATTGAATCAATTGCTACTCTAATAATAAAACCAATTGAAGCAACTATTGTTGTAAGATACACCAAAGAACAGTACACCGGAATAGATAATCCGCCTGATTGGGGAATTGAACCAACTTGGGCGCAAGAATATATCAACATAATGACAACATATCATAAGATAGATAATTACGACTCAACCTCATACGAACCTATTGAAAAACCCAAAAATCTCGGTTTATACTATGTTATAATGACACCGTATGGATATGAAAATAACTTTATCTGTAATTCAAAAACATTTATTTATGAGATAGGTGAAACTAACGGGGAAGCATTGACATATAATGAAGCGAGATTGGTAGTGCCGGCGGATTTCAGATGCGATATGACCGAAACTACAGTCGAATATAACGGGAATCAAATACAAATGCCATTTACTGCATACCCTGCAATAGTGAATTATAAGATCGAGTACAGAAAAATCAATTATACAGGCGTTCAGGGCGAGTTTCAGGCACAAGCACCGATTGAACCTGGTGAATATGAAGTGCGAGCAACATTACTGGGACAAACAATTTCCGAAAGTGTTCTTATTATTGAAAAAATAAAACCGGTATTTTCGATTGAAGCTCAGGATTATGAGTATACACCTCTCGGAATAATTCCGAAGGTTAATTCGGTGTATCCGACAAATGTAGAATATTCATTCAATGCATATTTGATTGATGAAAATGACAATTCGACAATCAAGCCTGTTGAAATTCCCATAAAAGATGCAGGACGCTATCTTATTGTTGTCAACCCTTCAAACCTTGAACATTATGAAGCTGTGTTTACCTCAGAGTACATTAATATACTTCCCGCAAAAACATCTATTAGCGCTAATGAACAAACATTTATATATGATGGAATTTCCAAAACACCATCATACACTGTCACACCCGAATGGGTTCAAACTAATATTATTTATTACAAAATAAATGACCGGGGTGTTGTTCTTGAATATTACGGGACGAAACCTCCCGTTGATACCGGGACATATTATGCGATGATTAGTGTTGAAAGCAGTAAGAATGTTCTGAGTACATCAACACAGGTGCTGATGATAATAAAAACCGGAGATGAGGTCAGCAGTGAATCCAAATCAGAAAAATATTTACTGATCGGTGATATTGATCCAATCTGGTTTTTTGTATTGATAATACTTCCGCTGATTCTTATATTAGGATTACTTGGATTTATCACATATAAACAAAATGGGAACCTCCAAAAATAATTTTTCAATATTTATAACAGGAGTAACATCGTGGATTTCATTGAGATAATAAAAACAATAGTAATCGGTATTGTTGAAGGCATTACCGAATGGCTGCCGATCAGCAGTACCGGACACATGATTTTAGCCGACGAGTTCATTAAGCTCGATATGTCGGATGCATTCAAAGAGATGTTCAGAGTGGTTATCCAACTCGGTGCAATAATGGCTGTGGTTGTTCTGTATTTTCATAAGCTCAACCCGTTTTCACCTAAGAAAACGAAGAAAGAAAAAACCGATACCTTCACACTCTGGTTGAAGGTGCTTGTTGCAAGCGTGCCGGCAGGTATAATCGGAGTTTTATTTGATGATAAAATAGACGATCTGTTTTATAACTATAAAACCGTTGCAATCACATTAATTATCTACGGTATTATTTTTATTTTAATTGAGTCAAGAAAATATCCGGAGTTTAAAGTCAACGATTTTACCGCATTGACATACAGAACAGCATTGATTATCGGTGTTTTCCAAGTATTGTCGCTTATCCCCGGAACCTCGCGTTCAGGTGCGACAATTGTCGGTGCGATGCTTATCGGCACTTCAAGATACATAGCAACCGAATTTTCTTTTTTTCTTGCCATTCCGGCAATGTTCGGCGCGAGCGCATTAAAGCTCGTTAAATTTGGTTTTGACTATACATCGTCAGAAATAACCGTACTTTTAACCGGACTTATTGTTGCATTCGTTGCTTCGATTATAGCAATAAAATTACTTATCGGATATCTGAAAAAACATGACTTCAAAGCATTTGGTTATTATAGAATTATCTTAGGTATCATAGTATTAATATTCTTTGCGTTAATACAACCAAATTTGTAAAGAGAGCATAATATATGACAGACAACAAGACCTCGAAAGCTATGGCATATGAAGCAGCAAGACAACAGCTTCTCGAGCAAGGTTATAAAGAAACAAAAGCAATAATTTCAATTGTAAAAGCGAATATTCTTGCTCTGATAACAACACTTCCGTTTGTTGTGTTGTGCTGCGTTTTATATTTTCCGAAAGCATTCGGAGATGAATTTATCATTGTCTTTGATGTTTTCAGCAGCTTCGGCTTTATTATTACTTTAATTGCTTCTATTATTGTTCATGAGTTTCTGCACGGCTTCACTTGGCGATTCTTTTGTAAAAACAGCTGGAAGAGTATTAAATTCGGTGTTCAATGGAAGATTATTACACCATATTGTCATTGCAGAGAAGCATTATCGTTTGGAGCATACCTTCTCGGAGGGTTGATGCCGTTTATCGTCCTTGGTGCAGGGATATTTGTTTTAGCATATATTTATGAAAGTATGTTTTTGTTTTTACTCAGCATGTTCGGTATAATCGGAGCAGGCGGAGATATAACGATTGCGCTTATGTTGTTAAAATACAGAAAAGCATATATATTCGATCACCCGAATGAATGTGGGTTTATTGCATTTACTAAGTAAATTATGATAAAGGAGGTTAAATAATGCCGGCAAAGAAAAAAACCGTTGCCAAAAAGAAACCGGTCAAAAAGGTAAGCGGTTCAAATTCAAAATCAACTTCAAAAAAATATACTGCTGTCAAAACACCTCCGAAGGAAAGACATTACGGGTATGGCAGAGCGATAGTGCCCTGGCTGCTCGGGCTTCTTGCAATATATATCGGACTTTGTTTTATTCCTGGTAACATCGCCGGAACTGTCGGAAAATGGTTGTCGGGTATATTATATGGCTTGTTTGGAGCGGCTGCATTTGTTATACCGTTTTACATACTCAATATAGTGATATTCTGGAAAAAGGATTTTGAAAGCTTTTCAACTGTGCCAAAGGTATGGTTTTCACTTTTAAATCTTGTCTTCGTATCGGTGCTTGTACATATTTTAGTTATTGATAAACCGTTGCTAACCGGGTTTAACGGATTTACAAATATGTATATACGAGACTTGTACAATAACGGTGCGGTATTTAAAAGCGGCGGCTTTATCGGTGGTATGCTTGGTGAGGTACTGCACATCGCTGTCGGCTATGTCGGAACAATGATAATCGCATGGTTTATTGCCGTTGTCGCAGGTGTATTTATGTTTGGACTGACGCCGGGTGAACTTATTTCCCGCATTGTTTCACACACAAAAGAAAGACAAGCTTTAAGAACCGAGTATATAGCAAATAATAAGTACAAGGAGGAGCAGGTAAAGCCAAAATTAGATATTCCTGTAACTCCAATAAAACAAAAAGCAAAAGTATATGAAGATATAAGCGGTCAGCGTAATTTCGATATTCCCGCAACCGACACTCATAAAAAAAATGAAACAGTTTTTCCTGCAGACGAAAAAAACAACGATCCGCCATGGATAGAAACACTGCCCAAGGATAAAATCAATTCGGAACCGCCGATGAAGAATTCTAAGGGTGAGGTGCTTCTTGAGGAGATATTCGGAGCAGATAAAAATGAACCCACAGTGATTGAGATACCCAACAAATCAAATGACGAAGGAGTACAGGTCGTTGCTGAGAAAGAAATTATAACCGATGCGAGATCTTCGGCAGCAACTGTAAAAGAAGAACCTCATAAGTTACCCTATGTTTTCCCGCCGTTATCATTGTTAAGGGTAAATCAAAATGGTGCAGGAACAACCCAGAACGAAATAAATTATACAGCTGAAAAGTTAGTTCGCGTGCTTGACAGCTTTGGCGTTCACACAAGAGTTATAAATACCACCTGCGGACCGACGGTAACTCGATATGAACTGCAACCCGACCAGGGTGTACGTTCAAGGTCGGTAACAAACCTTGCCGATGATATCGCTCTGCATCTTGCTGCGACCTCGGTACGTATCGAAAGCCCTATACCGGGCAAGTCAGCGATAGGCATCGAGATCCCCAACAAATCCAATTCACTGGTCTATCTGAGAGATTTGATTGATACAAAAATTTTCAGAGAAGCAAAGAGTAATCTGTTCTGCTGTCTTGGCATGGACGTTGCCGGCAACCCGGTCTATCTTGATATCGAAAAAATGCCACACCTTCTAATCGCAGGTGCTACAGGTATGGGTAAGTCGGTTTGTATCAATGCATTACTTATGTCACTTTTATACAAATCCTCACCCGAGGATATCAGGTTGATTATGATCGACCCGAAAAAGGTTGAGTTGAATGTATATAATGGAATCCCGCATCTTCTTGTACCTGTCGTAACCGACCCTAAAAAAGCGGCAGGCTCATTAAGCTGGGCAGTTACAGAGATGGAAAGGCGTTTCTCGCTGATCCAGGAGGTTGGAGTCCGCGACATAACCGAATACAATAACGAAACAAAATACGATCTCGAAAAAGAGCATTTGCCTCAGATTGTCATTATCATAGATGAGCTTTCAGACCTTATGATGACAGCTCCCGACGATGTTGAAAACTCGATTTGCCGCCTTTGCCAGAAGTCAAGAGCTGCGGGAATGCATCTTGTAATCGGCACTCAAAGACCATCGGTTGACGTTATAACCGGGCTTATTAAGGCAAATATCCCATCAAGAATCGCATTCACTGTCGCATCTCAGGTTGACTCGCGTACCATTCTTGATATGGCGGGTGCGGACAAGCTGCTCGGCAGAGGTGATATGCTCTATGCGCCTGTCAGCGTCATTAAACCCGTTCGTGTCCAGGGCTCATTTGTGGATTCAAAGGAAGTGCTTGCAGTTTGCGACTACATAAAGCAGGCAGCAGATGCAAAATACGACTCCAAGGTTATAGATGACATTGAAAAGGAAGCTGCTCTTTGCGGTGAAAAGCCATCAAAAAGAGCGAAGCTTGAATCTGCTGAAGGTGGAGTTGATGAATTATACAGTGATGAGATGGTATTCCCTGCAATCGAAGAAGCGATAGCAAGCCAAACCATATCGACCTCGTTGCTGCAACGCAGGCTGAAGCTTGGGTATTCGAGAGCAGCTAAAATAATCGATATCCTTGAGTCAAAAGGCTTTGTCAGTCGTTTTGATCCAGCTACAAAAGGTCGTAAGATCATGATTACTGCCGAACAATTTGCAGAGCTGCGGATTAATAAAAAAGATGAAGACAATTAAAAAAATTTATAAGTTTGAGGTTTTGTATGATAAACACAGAAAAAACAATGGACAAAATCGTCGCCTTCAGCAAAAACAGAGGCTTTGTATTTAGCGGCTCCGAGATATATGGTGGTCTTGCAAACACATGGGACTATGGTCCGCTTGGTGTCGAGCTTAAAAACAATGTAAAAAAAGCATGGTGGAAGAAGTTCGTTCAGGAGATGCCATACAATGTCGGACTTGACAGCGCAATCCTGATGAATACACAGGTTTGGATAGCATCCGGACATGTTGCCAACTTCAACGATCCGCTTATCGACTGCAAGGCTTGTAAGCTTCGTTACCGTGCAGATCAGCTTATTGATGCCTGGAACAAGGAAAACGGCATTGAAATGCAGTGTGACGGTATGTCAAACGATACATTATCCCAATATATCCTCGACCATAATATAAAGTGCGAATGTGGCAAGAGCGAATTTACCACGATCCGTAAGTTTAATATGATGTTCAAAACACATCAGGGTGTTACTGAGGATTCAGCCACAGAGGTTTACCTTCGCCCCGAAACAGCTCAGGGTATTTTCGTTAACTTCAAAAATATCCAGAGAACCTCAAGAAAAAAGGTTCCGTTCGGTGTTGCGCAGATAGGTAAATCCTTCAGAAACGAAATCACACCCGGCAACTTTACCTTCAGAACCCGTGAGTTTGAGCAGATGGAGCTTGAGTTCTTCTGCAAGCCCGATACAGACCTTGAGTGGTTTGAATTCTGGAAGGATTACTGCGAAAAATTTCTGCTTAATCTCGGCATGAGAAAAGAATCTCTCAAACGCCGCGACCACAAGCCAGAGGAGCTGTCGCATTACAGCAAGGGTACGACCGACTTAGAGTTCCTGTTCCCGTTCGGCTGGGGCGAGCTTTGGGGTATCGCTGACAGAACTGACTTTGACCTTATCGCACACCAGAAGCAGAGCGGTGAGGATATGAATTACTTCGATCCTGACACAAATACAAAATATGTGCCATATGTTGTTGAGCCTTCACTCGGTGCAGACCGTGTAACGCTTGCACTGCTTATCGACGCATACGATGAAGAGAAGTTGATTGGTGATGACGGCAAGGAGGATATGAGAACCGTACTTCGTATCCATCCAGCTCTTGCACCTTTCAAGGCTGCGGTTTTCCCGCTTTCGAAAAAGCTTAGTAAACAGACAGAAAAGGTTCGCCTTGAGCTTTCGAAATCCTTTATGGTTGATTACGATGAAGCAGGCTCAATCGGTAAACGTTACCGCAGACAGGACGAAATTGGTACTCCATTCTGCATAACATATGACTTTGATTCCGAGACTGACGGTTGTGTAACAGTCCGAGACCGTGATACAATGCAACAAGTCCGTATACCAATCGCAGACCTCTCGGCATATATAAACGAAAGAATAGCATTTTAGGTAAAAATATACCCGCAAGTCAATACAACTTGCGGGTATATGAATTTATACGTTATATATTCATCATTAAATATACTAATTGATCGGATTCAAATACTTTACTAAATCCCAAAGATATATATTTTTTTATGACAACTTCATTATCGATACGAGCCTGAATCATTAAAGTATCAATATTGAATTCTCTTGCTATTTCAATGGTATTTTGAAGCAATTTTCTTGCTAAACCATTACCTTGATAATCAGGGTGTATAACAAAGTCTCCTAAATTAGAAAATATTGAATATTCATTATATCTCCCCAACCCGAGTGTGCCAACAACTTTGCCATTTACTTCTGCAACTACATGAAATCCTGTCTTTTTTTCATATCCATCAAGATCGTGTTGAATACGTTCCTTTATTTCTTGTGGAGTATTTCTTGAAAATACATTTTCCCACATATCACTTATATCATTCATGTTGATAAGTCTAATTATTACATTGATATTTTCCATGTTTATTTCACTCCTTATATAATTTTTCGATCGTAATTCATGCTTACAATAATCTTTAGGATTGCAACCCAAAACACTATAGAATGCATTTGTAAAACCTGCATGAGTATCAAAACCATATGATAATGCACATTCTAATATGTTTTTATGATTTAAAATCTCATTAGAGGCTTCTTTAATTTTTTCATTACGAATAAATTGCATAACGGTACAATCCATTACTTTATAAAATTCTCTTGAAAAATGATAAACTGAATAACCCACATGATTTGCAATATCTTCAATTGTAAGCTGTGCTTTTAAGTTTTCGCGAATAAACTCAACCGCACAAATAATGCTTTCATTGTTCATTTTTTTCTCCTAAATCCAGCTGGTGATTTATTATACCATACATTAATAAAGTTTTCTTATTCTAAATTGCTATATTGACATTTAATAGTCAAGATATAACAAAAGCACATCGCATTTATGATGTGCCTTTCATCGCATTTATAATTTATTTGCAACTATTATACTTGTACTATCCCATTCTTTCACTACTTTCACATCTGAAAATCCGGCAGATTTAAGCAGCTTCATTTGCGTTTCAACAGTAAAGGGTGTGTCGTAATGGTAAAAGCCGTTCGTGATTTCTTGCTCCATACGCAGTTTTTCGTTCTCTGCGATATATAACAACTGTTCATTTATTGTCTTGCAGGTATAGTCGCCCTCTATATATATGCCGTGAGGCTTCAGAGCGTTGTATATCTTTTTATACAATGATATTTTCGTGCTTTCATCGAAATGGTGCAAAGAGTATGTAGACAAAGCATAATCAAAGCAATCTTTACTAAAGTTAATATCAAAATATGAGCCGCAGATTAGATTCAATTTCTCGCCTGCGTATTTTTGTTTCAATACATTCAGCATCTCTTGAGACAAGTCTATCCCAGTGACTTTTATATTGGGGTACTTTTTAAACAACCTCTCAAGCTCCAAGCCTGTCCCACAGCCTAAATCAAGCAATGAAAACATATCGGAGGAACAATCCAAATACTTTGTTACCTCTTCATAAAATTCATCAAGCTGCAGGTCAACAAGCATATGATGGTCATATGTATCTGCTCTTTTATCGAAAAATTCATCCATTTTCTCAAGTTTCATTTTTATTACTCCTTGTTTTATTTATTATCCATTCATCAGCAAATTCTGCTGTTTGTTCTGCTGAGATATTTGTTGTATCAAGCAAATTAATTTTTGGACTTGTTTTATCGGCATTTTCCTTCAACCAGTTGTTGAATTCAAGTGAACTATTAATCCAGTGTTCATCTGTTACACCTCTACCCTCACGCATTCGTTTTTCAAGTGTGTTATTATCACAAACTACTGAGAGATAATGAACATCCGAAAATAGTTGTCTTTCGGATTGAGCTTCAAATTGTTTGGGAACAGCACAACCGCATAAGACTACAGGCTTTCCAATTTGCGATATGCAAGCACAAATTCTCATCCAAGCGCGTCTGAACTCACAATAGTCATCCTCAGGTGTATTGTAATAGTTATTCCAGAGAATATCGCTTTCCATAACTATGTAATCCTTTTCGTTTTCAAAAAGAATTCTGCACATTGTTGTCTTGCCGACGCATGAAGCACCGGTTATAATAAATAAAGGTTGTTTGTTAATAGGTGTCATATAGTATTACCACTCCTTATTCCATATCTCGCGGTTACAAATTGTTTCAAATCCTATTGCGGTATAAAACTCAGGTACACCGCCAAAGCAGTATTTTGCACCGAGAGATTTTGTCTTTTTCATAGCCTCAGTCAGTGCAACTGTTGCAAGTCCAAGTCTGCGATACTCCGGAACGGTGCAAAGCGGTTCAAGATAAGCATATTTGTTTCTTTCGTCAAACCACATACCTGCGAAGCATGCGTAATCTCCGTTCGGAGCTTTTATTATTGTTGTCAGGTCGTGTCTGAAGTTCGGCCCACTCTGCATTAAAAGTCGGCTGTCGATATTATCATTAGGAGTATCGCCATGGCCAAAACCTTTCCATACACATGCATGGATTTTCGCAATATCGTTTTCACCCTCAAGTGGAATTATTGAGAAACCAACGGGTAATTTTATATCTAAAAATGGTTTTTCATACTTAAATATCCTCACTGGTTCAGTGTAAGTTAATTTATAACCGTTGTTTTTGAGCAGATTCTGCTTTTCTGTTTCGGAATCGACGATAAATACATTAAGTTGTCTTTTGCCATCCTTAATTTTGAACAATTCATTTTCAGAATATGCAAGAATCTCCGGCAGCAAAAATTCATAACCACTTTTTGTACTTAGATAGCATTCACCTATATTCATCTCATAACAGGCAATTGCGACAAGCTCATCACCATCTTCCAAGAGACCAAAACGATGAGTCAACTTGCTGTTGAAATAGGGATGAGTATGAGCATATTCAAAATATTGAGGTAAAAGGTAGCTGTTAAGGTTCTCGTATGTATATACTTCAGTTAGAAATTTATGTACCTTTGTGAAATCGGAAAGCATTTTATATCTGCGTTGTGTTATTTTCATAAATATAATTCTCCTTATAATAAAAAATCTCTGTTAATTTTTGTTGCAAAACAAAAATTAACAGAGCATAATAAGGCTATAAATATCCCTTGAGTTGAAAAGGGTATATTTCGGCACTCTATAATCTGAATTTCTGCAACAAACACAAACCTGTAAATAACAGGTTAGATTAATTAACTGAAAGACAAATTACAGAAGCATTTTTTCACCACTTTCTCAGCTTTTACTTAATATAACATAAATATTTATAAAAATCAATCATTTTATAAAAGAAAAACGCATTTCTTTGGGTTTTTCGAAAGAAATGCGTTAAAACATTGATTATTCTATTCCAGGCTCTCGAGTTCTTTTGCCGGATCAATTGTATTGCCGTCTAGCTTAAGCTCAAAATGCAGATGCGGTTCATCAGATGATTCAATTAATGCGGTTTTGCCGACTTTGCCGATGACATCACCGGCCAACACTTCATCGCCGACTTTTATGACTTTGGCTGTATCGTCATCGAGATTCATATAATAGCTTTTCAAGCCATAATCATGTGCGACAACAACTGTCATACCCATAAGCGGTGTATCGGTTACGCTCTCGATAATGCCATCGGCATATGCAAGAACTTCGCTGCCGAGAGCTGCTGCAATATCAATGCCTGTGTGTGTGCGGTAATCCTGCATTGTATGCGAGAAGACAAGCGCATCGGGGCTGTAGACTTTAACAATATTGCCGTTTATGGGGCGAACATATTTAGGCCTTTGCACCTCCGGTTCTGATACAGTCGGATCGACATCACTCGGAGTGTTGTCAACAGGTTCGGTGTCTGAGTTTTCAATTATTGGGAAGCTGACCTCCGGCAAACTGAAATCAATGTCATCACCCTGGTATTCATAGACCAAGGAAATTATGCCGACTGTCATCACGGTCGCCAGACATAATGCCATTACAATGTAAAGTCCCGCGCTATAAGCTTTTTTACTGTTTTTCATATTTAAAGTGTTCCTTTCTTATCTGCGGTATAAAAATAATTTCATTTGTGTATCTTATTCTTGCCTTTATTAATAAAAGATATACACCGGATTTAATTGACAGATAAAAAAGCTTATTATATAATCAATATGTAACAGCAATAAACAAATGTATAAATTTAACTCAATATTTAAATTTAAATACAAATTCATTATAGGAAATAATCATGGAACACAATTTATCAGACATATTAAATTTCGAAAGCTGGCAGTTAAAACTGCAAAACGAAAAGGAACCTATTTTACTGTATGGTATGGGTGACGGTGCGGATAAGTTGCTGTCTGTATTAGAGTCAATCGGAGTCAGTATCAATGGAGTTTTTGCAAGTGACGGTTTCGTCAGAGGTCAGAGCTTCAGAGGAATGCCTGTCAGAACACTTGCGGAAGCAGAAGCGGAGTTTGGTAATTTTACGGCAGTTCAGGCATTTGCGTTGCATGGCAAAAACTGCGATATTCTGAGAAATTTCAAGCATAGACTTATTTCGCCAAATATATCGGTAAGCGGTAAAAGTATCTGCGACAAAACATTTATCATAAAGAATATCGAGGCATTTGAATATGCTTATTCACGCCTTGCAGATGATGAGTCGAGAGCAGTAATGGAGAGTGTGCTTTCATATAATATCAGCGGAGATATATCTCATTTATTTGAAGTCTGTTCTGAAAAATATAGATTTGAGAAGCATTCGGATGTTCATATAGACATCGGTGCATATGACGGCGACACAGTAATTGAATTTGCCAAAGAAAACGATTCATACAGTGAGATAATCGCTGTTGAACCCGATGAGAAGAATTATAAAAAACTATCAGAAAACACATCAAATATCCGAGATGTCAACTGCATAAACGCTGCTGCATGGAGCGGAGATGGAACCGGCAGGTTAAGCCAGGGAAAGGGTAGAGGTTCAACACTCGAAAACGAAGGTAACCCGATCAGGGTTATCAGTATCGACAATATAGCTAAAAGAAAGAAAGTCGGTAGCATCAAAATCGACAGCGAGGGCAGCGACAAGGAGGTGTTGTATGGTGCAGTAAATACCATATGCGGGCAGACACCGCAGCTTGCGGTTGCGGTGTACCACAGAGCTGAGGATATGTTTGCAATCCCACAACTGTTATGGTATTACAACAATAAATATAAAATATACCTTCGCAAGATCGATTATGTGCCGCCCTGGGATATATTCTGTTATGCAAAGGTATAAAGAAAAAATGCCACCGGGTTAACCGGTGGCATTTTTTATAGGAGATATTTTACTATAATTATTATACTTTTCTTCTTTTAATAACTATAGCAGCAACACCAAGCATTGCGATAAATGCAATAGCATAAATAGCTATTGAAGGATCACTTGTTTCAGGAGTCGTTGTCTCGCTGGATGTGTCTTCGGAAACATCATCGGAAACTTCAGATTCAACAGGAGCTTCAACTGCTTCATATGCTTCGATTTCGCTGAGCCATACATGTGAACCTGCATCACAAACAAACTTGATATAGCGAGCAGCTACTGTATGATCAAGCTCAACTATAAAGAAGTTGTCTGTTCTTTCTGTTGATGAACCTACCGCATAGTAGTTAATGCCATCTTCAGAAATTTCTATTGATATACCATTAGGTTCTGCAATACCCCAATCTCCGCCGATAAGGTCGGCGCCAAACTTGTAGAGGTTGGAGTTAACTTCGCCAAGGTCAAGTATGAAGTTTGCACGCGGAGCATTTATACCTCTGCCGCTACCAAGATCACCACCATGATTTGTTCCATCAGTAAGAACGGTTGCATCGATCGCATATCCATCATCACGTTGACCACCTGCTACATAAATTATTTCGTATGATTTATTCAATGAAACTTTATTGTACTGAGAATCGGAAGGAAGATTACCGGAAGAAGCTGCTTCGGGTAATACTGCCTCGTATGCTTCAATTTCACTGAGCCATACATGTGAACCTGCATCGCAAGCAAATTTAATATAACGAGCAGATATTGTATGATCAAGTTCAACTACAAAGAAATTATCTGTCTTTGTTGTAGATGAGCCAACATTATAATATGTTACACCGTCATCCGATACCGTAATTGTAATTCCGTTAGGTTCTGCAATACCCCAAGCTCCGCCAATAAGGTCAGCGCCGAATTTATAGAGCTTAGTATTTGATTCACCGAGATCAAGTATAAATTCTGCGTATGGAACATTCAGACCGAAACCGCCGCCGACTTCTCCACCATGCTTTAAGCCGTCTGTAAGAACAACGCCATCAATTATATAACTGTCTCTCTCTCCACCGTCGGAAATTATTTCATAGGTCTTACTAACTGAAACAATGTTAGCTTCAACATTTCCGGGTACAGTACCTGTCGATGCAGCGTCACCTAATTCAACAACTACAGGTGCATACTTGATAACTTCGATTTCGGATACCATGAAGAACATACCTGCATTCTGGATACCGACTTTGATATATCTTGCATTAATTGTTTTTGCAAATGTACAGGACGTCCATTGAATAGCAGTACCGTCATATGCGAGTGTGCCGACTTCATCCCATGCAATACCATTGCCGGAAGCGTAAACTTTAATCCATGTTGCAGCACCGACTGCGGGAGCAACCTGCATTCTGACACCGCCAAGGCCTGTGCCATCTGTGCCGACATCGATTATAGCTTCACCATATAATGAATAATTTATGTTACCCTTATCACCGTTTCTGTAGAACGAGAACCAAGGTGCACCATATGAGAAGCCTGCACCTTCAGCAGCGAATACACCGTCTGTAAAATCGCCGGAATATGTTGGTATCGCCGAATGATAATCTATACCGGACCAATCCTTATTAAGAGCAACATTAGTTGCTTCACCTGTTGTATTGGGAGCTTCAGTACCGTAAACAACCTCCGGGAGTCTTTCAACTATACCGGCTTCTGTCAGCGATGTAAATTCCCATACAACTTTGGTTGCAAATGGGCTGGGGCCTATATCATAAGAGATACCAATGTATTTTGCACTAACATCCGGAATATCAAGGGTTGCTTCTATTGTTCCACGAGTTCCGGTTGCTGCGACACCTTCAAATGTGTATAAACCTAAACGTGTGTAGTTAACACCATCGTTGGAATAGCTGAGGATAATTCTGTTATTTTTGGGGAGACCAATCATAACATCATAATTGTGATATAAGTTGAGTAAAACCTTATCAACAATTTTCGCTGAGCCAAGGTTGAGCACTAAATCAACTGCAGGATTAATAGCAGCATCAGTGCAAACTTTATCCTGAATAAGAACTGCACCGGTTACAGGCCAAGCACCTGCATCAGATACTTTATTGCCATCGGTAAGGAGTGATAAATCACCGACACCAATTTGAGTTGCATTCGAGAAGTTGTTAATACCGGCTGTATATCTTCTTGAAGCAAAACCTGCTTGATTCAAGTTTGCTTTTACTGCAGCTGTTGAAAGAGATTTTAAATTGACATTGTAGAGCGCTACAACATCACCAACTGCTATTGTCTTAAATTGATCAATAACTGCCTGAGTGTGATCGCCGCCGGGAGTAGCATTGCAAAGCAGAACATATCCGTTCTCAGGGACAACAAAACTATCTTTTTCACCGAGGATCGGATCAGTTGCATTTACTTTTCTTCCTAATTTCTGATTGATTTCGGTTACAACACCGTTAGAATCAACCGCAGCAAGGTAGAAGTAGTTGTAATCTTTTGCAGAGCCATATGTAACTGCAGAAATTTCGCCAATTGTTGTTTTATCACTGACTCTCGATATAATTGTTGAGGTGCTTCCAACATAATCACCAAAGTTGTCAATAGCCAAAGCTCCTGTAGGTAGATTTTGAATAATTGCACTACCTAGTGCAATGTTTGCAAAAGTAACATCAATGTCAGCTGTCTTATCCCATGCTTTATATGGAGCTTCTGCATTCCCTATAAGCTCGTGATCAGAGAAAGGACCGTATGACAAAGCATTGTTTCCGGTAACAGTTGTACCGTCATTGGTTAAAGGAGAAGATACTGTTGTATAGAAATGAGCTGATGTTGTTGCACCTATTTCAGCAAATGGAATAGCCATTTCGATATACCAATAACCGTCGCCCTTTGTGCTTATAGCGGTTAAACCGTTGATTGTAACTGCTGCGCCGGTGTTGCCGGTCGGATTTGTGTTATGGAGAACAGAAAGGGCATCACCACTTGGCTTATAAGCGTAGTTTATTATGTAATTATAAGTTGTATAATCTACACCTCCTGCCTGGCTTCCATCTACAAATGTCCATAAACGGAAGTTGGTTCCGCTACCGTTTCCAAATTTAGCATCTGTAGCAATAGGGTTAAAATTGCATTTTACTGCTACATACAAATTCGTTGAATCTGCACGAAATTGAAAATCATAGGTTTCGTTTCTTGTTTCGCCGCTTGTAAGAGGTGTCTGCCAGGCACCATTTGTACTGTCAACTGTAGTCCAGTTGTTACCAAGCCAAGCTGCTTCATCAAATTTGCCATCGACTGTAATGGTATCAACAGCACTGGCAATAACACATACTGATAAAATCATTAAAGCTGACAACAACAGTGATAAAAATTTCTTCATATTTTCATTTTCCCTTTCAGTTTATTTCAATAGATTATTCTACTGTCGTTTAAATTATATTATATATTTTATCTATTGTCAATAACAAATGAACAATAAAATTAATATTTAACATGAAAATAATACAAAATAGTTATCTTCAGGTCTAATAATTATTAATTAATATTTAAAAATGGTTCACAAATACAAAAAGCAAAAGACTGTTAAAAGTGACAGCCTTTTGCTATATTAATCTAACAAATGAATTGTGATTTTATTAATTTGAAAAAAGCCAAGAAGTATAGGCATTTTTCAAATTGCTGTAGTAATTCATTTATTAGTTTTATATAGTAATTATCGGGTAGAGATATTCTGAGCATTGAAGAAACGATAATTTTCCTGCTGATCTAAATGCATAACAAAAAAACCGGATGTTTTGCGGTCTCCTGATATGCAATTTGTTAATCTTAGCAAGAAAATTTGTGCATCTTCCCAACTCCAATCAGTAATATATGTACAGTATAATAATATATAATAACAATGTCAAGTAAAAATAAATAAGAAAATTCTTGAAAATTGCATTATAGTGTGGAGCTGCAACACAGCTCCTTTATTTTGTTTTCTGGTATGCCAGCCTTTCTTCGCCATTTCGCAGATATATTATTCCGCAATATTCGAAACCGTTCTTTTTCAACAGGCGCTGCATTGAAATATTGTCACGATGAGTATCGATTTTCAAATTTCCGCATTTCTCATAACACCAGTTAAGACAGTATGACGCAATACCCTTTTGATGTGCTGCAACAGCAATGCGATGCACAACCCCATATGGGTTGTCATTCAGCCAGCTTCCCTCATATATATTTATATATGTTGGATCTACACCTTTGATGTAGGCAAAGCATCCTAATAACTCGCTATTTTCGTTAACGCACACATAGCTATTACCTGCAGTAATATCTGCCTTTATGACCTCGCACTGTGGGTAGCCGTTAATCTACTGGTGTATGTTTTCGTTATCTCTCATGTACTGACGGGCATCAGTATATATTTGCAAAAGCATTTCTAAATCATCTATTACGGAGTTTCTTATATTCATTTTCAGCTTGCCTTTCTGAGTAGTTTTTTGATGTAAATTATTTTATCAATATTATATAATAAAGTAAAGGTAAATTGCTATAAAAATAATTTATAAATTTTGAGCGTCAAAGTAATTCATTCTGTTGACAAATTAGATAATATGCGATAATATATAAACATACATATTAGATAACTACTTAAGTGATATATTTTTTAATACATTTTAATGAAGCAGCTTTGTTTGCTTTTCACTCTATAAACAGTCATAAAACAAAAAAGGAGCAAGTAAAAAATGGATATATTCGAAAAATGTTTTGAGAAATCTCTTGCTGACGAAGCAAAAGAAAGAGGTGTTTATCCCTATTTCCATGCCCTTGAATCAAGGCAGGATGTTGAAGTAATAATGGAAGGTAAACGCCGCATTATGCTTGGCTCAAACAATTATCTCGGACTGACAACAAATCCCGAAATTATAGAAGCCGGAATAAAAGCACTTGAAAAATACGGAACAGGCTGCTCAGGTTCGCGTTTTCTCAATGGAACGCTTGAAATGCATCTTGAACTTGAAAAAGAGCTGGCTGAATTTTTACATAAAGAAGCTGTTATAACCTTCTCCACTGGCTTCCAGTCAAACCTCGGTATAATCAGTGCAATAGCAAAGCACGGCGACTACATCCTCAATGATAAAGAGAATCACGCAAGCATTTACGACGGCTGCAGACTCAGCTTTGCAAAAACCTTCTCATATAAGCACAGCGATATGGAGGATCTTGAACGCCAACTAAAAATTCTCGAAGGCAAGGGCGGAATCCTTATCATAACAGATGGTGTGTTCAGTATGACCGGTGATATTGCAAAACTTCCCGAAATCGTAACACTTGCAAGGAAGTACGGTGCGAGAATTATGGTGGACGATGCACACGGACTGGGTATTGTCGGCGAGGGCGGAAGAGGTACCGCAAGCCATTTCGGACTTGAGGAAGAGGTCGATATCTACATGGGCACCTTCAGCAAGTCGCTTGCAAGCCTTGGCGGTTATATGGCAGCTAAAAAGCAGGTTATTGATTATGTGCGTCACTGTTCGAGGCCATTCATCTTCTCAGCATCAATCACACCTTCAAGCTGTGCAGTTGCACTTGCAGCGCTTAGATATTTGAAGGCACATCCGGAGATTGTAGGCAGGCTCGAATCACTGTCGAACTATGCACGTCAGGGTCTGAAGCAGCGCGGAATGCAGATAATCGAATCAACAACGCCTATTATACCGATTTATACATATGATATGTTCAATACGCTTGAGAAAGCAAAGGAAATATATGATGCCGGAATATATCTGAACCCTGTACTTCCTCCGGCAGCAAACCCCGGTGAGTGTCTGCTCCGCAGCAGCTATATGGCTTCGCATACCGAAGCATTGCTTGATGAAGCTATGGATATTATCGCTTCCATACTTGCAAAAAATAATGGGTAAGGTTGCAGTTATAACCGGCGGAAGCTCAGGCATCGGACTTTGTACAGCAAAAGCACTTTTACAAAAAGGTTGCACTGTTTACGAGCTTAGCAGAAGAGATAATGAGGTCAAAGGAATCAACCATATCAAGACAGATATAACCGATATTGGTATGGTTAATGATGCAATCCGCTGGATTATCAAAAAAGAAAAACGAATCGATGTTCTGATAAACAACGCAGGCTGGGGTATATCGGGTGCAGTTGAATTCACTGAAACCGATGAAGCTAAAAAGCTGATGGATATAAACTTTTTCGGTGCTGTCAACACCGTGAAAGCAGTTCTCCCACATATGCGCGAAGCGGGAAGCGGACGTATAGTCAACCTCAGTTCGGTTGCGGCACAACTCCCGATTCCTTTCCAGACATATTATTCGGTGTCAAAAGCGGCTGTCAACTCCTACACAATGGCACTTGTCAATGAAGTTAAACCCTTCGGCGTAAGTGTCTGTGCAGTTATGCCGGGTGACATCAAGACGGGCTTCACTCAGGCAAGAAAGAAGCTGCATGACGGTGATGGCATCTACAACGGCAGGATATCCCGCTCTGTTTCGATAATGGAAAAGGACGAGCAGAACGGAATGGCGCCGGAGGTTGCAGGTGAGTTCATCAGCAGAATCGCACTAAAAAATAAAGTAAAACCGATTTATACGATCGGACTGCAATATAAAATATTTGTTGTTTTAGCTAAAATACTGCCATACGGATTGGTAAACAAAATCGTGGGGATGTTATACGCAAAATAAAACGATTGTAGGGGGGGCTTGTTCCCGCCGTGAACGTAATAACAGGAAAGGAAGAAATATATATGAAAGATAGCAGAACTCTCGCATTTATAAATCTATATGCAATTTTGGGCAACCTGTCCAGACTTTGCGAGCTTGTTCCTGAAGCAAGAAAGCTGATCGAGAACGAAAATGTTTCGCTGGGAATCCAGGTCAAGAACGGGCCGGCAGCAACGCTCTGCTTCAACAACGGTGTCTGCACAATTGAGGACGGTGTTGATAACTGCAACATTAAACTTCCGTTTTCATCACCCGAAAAATTCAATGGAATGATTGACGGTACAGTCAAACCCTTTCCGTCCAAAGGCTTCACTAAAATTGGATTTTTACTGAATACATTTACAAAGCTGACAGATATATTGCCAAAATATCTTAAAGCTTCCGAAGAAGATTTAAAAAACGAAGAATTTTTCAAAACAAGTACAATTCTAATGCTACATGTCATTGCTGAAGCGATAGCACAAATCGGAAACGAAGACAAGGTCGGCAAAGCAAGCGCATCATATATTGATGATGGTATTGCGAAGCTTGGTATTGGTGATGAGCTTGGAGTCGGTATCGAAGTGAAGGATCACAGACTTAAGGTAATACATACAATGCCGGATAAATACTTGTCATATATGAGATTCAATGATATCAGCCTCGCAAGGGATTTGTTTGACGGTAAGGTCAATGCTGTTGCCGCAGTCGGATTGGGACAGGTTCGAATCGGCGGTATGATCTCGCAGATCGACAATATCAACCGCATACTTGACAGAGTTGCACTTTATTTAGCCTGAAAGAAAGTTGGAGGATAAAAATGCATAAGATAAACGATTACTCAAAAAGCCGCGAATATTTTGAACGCGCATCAAAGGTTATCCCGTCAGGCATATATGGTCACCAGGGACCGGCAGAGGGTTGTTATATTCCGGTCGAAGCGTTCCCGTTTTTTTCTGAGAAGGCGCAGGGTACATACTTCTGGGATGTTGACGGTAACAAATTCATAGACTATATGTGCGCATATGGTCCAAATATACTCGGTTATAATGATTCCGATGTTGATGCTGCCGCAGCTGCACAAAGAAAAATTGGAGACTGTATAACTGCACCTTCAACAAAGATGATTGAATTTGCGGAATTATTAGTTGATACAGTTGCAACAGCAGACTGGTCGTTTTTTGCCAAAAACGGAAATGATGTTACCACGATGGCGGTTATGGCTTCGAGAGCATACACACACCGCAAGAAAATAATATTCTTCAAGGGTTATTATCACGGTGTATCACCTTGGACACAGAAAATTGATTATGCCGGAATCATCGAAGAGGATGTATGTAACAATATCTACCTTCAGTGGAACGATTTTGACGCAATACAGGCAACCTTCGATAAATACAAGGGTGAGATAGCTGCTGTTATCGGTCAGCCTTATATGCACGGCAACTTCAAGGATAATACTTTACCCGAAAAAGACTTCTGGCAGAAGGTAAGAAAACTTTGCACCGATAATGATACCATACTTATCATCGATGATGTACGCGCAGGCTTCCGTCTTGATATAGCAGGCAGCGACCATTACTTTGGCTTTGAAGCAGACCTTATCTGCTTCTGTAAGGCACTCGCAAACGGATACAATGTTTCTGCACTCTGCGGCAAGAATTTCTTGAAAAACGCAGTTTCAAGTATGTCCTACACCGGCAGCTATTGGCTTTCGGCTGTACCCTTTGCGGCAGGCATCGCCTGCATAACCAAGATGAGAGAACAGAATATACCCAAGCTGTTGAATGAAAAAGGTACAAAGCTCAAAGAAGGTTTAATAAACACAGCTAAAAAGCACGGATATGATCTTCATGTATCCGGTGCAGCTTCGCTGTTCTACCTGAGACTTGCCGACGATCCTACACTTATGTTACATCAGAAATGGATTGCGGAATGTGTCAAGCGAGGTGTATTCTTTACAAGTCACCATAACCACTTCGTCAATGCGGCTCTTTCGGATGAGGATATTGCTGAAACAATCGAAATCGCTGATGAAGCATTTACAGAAATAAAGAAATAATACCCCTGAAATTCTGTGTGTTATTTCGTATTTATTAATAAAAGTACAAAAACGGATTGGCAGGCGAAAATAATGACAAAAAACAAAACAAGCAGAAGTACGAAAATATTCCTGATGCTGATGATACTTGTTTATATCCTGCAGCTTTCATCGTTTGGTTCGCTTGCGGTAATTCAGGAGAATATTTACGAGGTATCATATAGTCGTGCCTACCTTGCCGATAACAGTGCTGCATATTCAACAATATATACGGCGCTTTCTGATTCTGCGTCGCAGATCGATGTGTCAAGCTATTCATTGACACGCGAAGAAGCAACAGAATTATATTTTCGTATTCTTTATGAGGACCCGGACTTATTTTATGTGCAAACCTCTATTCAATATAGCTATAACCAGCATGATATTGTACAATATATTGTACCGTCATATACAATGTCGGGAAGCGCTCTGACAATTGCAAAGCAAAGATATGCTACAGAGCTTGCGAATATAGTCGACAGTGTGAATGCGAGCTGGAGCGATCTCGAAAAGGTCATGTATGTTAATGATTATTTTGCAATTAATTATAAATACGACTCAACACTAACCATTGCAGATGCTTATTCGTTGTTTATCGGAAAGACCGGTGTCTGCCAGGCATACACCCTTGCATTTATCGCTGTAATGAACGAGCTTGGCATTCTTGTAACCTATGCTCTCAGCGAAGATATGAACCATACTTGGAATCTTGTTTCTGTCGGCGGTCAATGGTATCATATTGATGTTACCTGGAACGATCCAACCGGTGATATGCCGGGTAGAGCCGGACATGGCAACTTCCTGCTCAGCGACACAGCTATCCAGGCAACAAATCACCACGACTGGGTAGCTGATTATGACTGCACCTCGACAAAATACGATAATTATTTCTGGAAGGATGTCAATACACCGTTTATTAATAACAACGGTAGCTGGTATTATATAAAGAAGAGTGATTCTGCATTATACAGATATAATTTCAGTACAAACGCAAGTATGTCTGTGTTTACAATTCAAGAGAAGTGGCCTTCATTGTCTAACCCCGGTTCATATTGGGTTGGCTGTTTTTCAGGTCTCGGAACATATAACGATATTCTGTACTACAACACAGCAACAAAGGTTTACGCATATAACCCTGCAAACGGTTCAACTTATGCAGTTTACACACATAACACTGAAAGTAATAATCTTTATTATATCACAATAAGCGGAAGTACATTAACTTATTACCTTTATACCTCACCCAACAGCGCATCTGTCGGTTCGGGAGCGGTGAAGTTGGGCAGTGTAACAACCCAGTTTACGATTACCTATAAGGTTGCCAGCTTGGTTTACAAAACCCAGACCTATATGGTTGGTGATACAGTTACTCCGCCGACAAATCCGCAAAAGTCGGGTTATGATTTCACAGGGTGGAACCCTGTACTACCTTTAACAATGCCTGCAAACAATCTGACTGTTAGTGCAATGTTTACAGTTTCTATTTGCCAGCACACCTCGACACATCAGGTCACAACAGCAGCAACCTGTACAACTAACGGGAAAATCGAAACAATTTGCGATGATTGTGGAGCAGTTATTTCCACAACTGTTATCCTCGCAACAGGCCATACTCAGGGCAGCTGGATTACAACAAAACAGCCAACCTGCAGCGATTCGGGAACAAAAGTGCAGAAATGTACAGTCTGCGGTGTTGTTATTGCAACACAGACCATACCTGCGACCGGTGATCATACTTACGGCGACTGGGTTATTGTGAAGCAACCGACACAGACCGAAACAGGATTAAAACAAAAAACCTGTACAGTCTGCGGCGATGTAATAAGTGAAGCAATCCCTAAACTTACAAGTAATGAAGAATCAGAAATTAATACATCCACTGTTGAAAATACATCTGGTTCAGAAGAATCGAGTATAAACGAAAATTCTGATACTGAATCACAAGATGATATCAGCTCGCAGAATGAATCGGAAATCATTAATGTTTCCGAGCAGCAATCAGAAACATCTGAGAATGGAAGCAATATATCATCAGAAGACAACAGCAATGAATACGAATCATATATTATAAACGATGATAATGACAATGAATTTAATTTTATGTATATTTTAATTATTATTGTTGTTTTGGGTATAATAATAACATTAGTTATTATCATAGTTAAGAAAATGAAATAAAACAGTATTTAAAAAATATATTTTAAAAAACTATTGACAATCTACAATATTTAGTATATCATTAGAATAGTGTCAGCCGACAAGGTTGACAGAATTAGAAAAAGAGGTATCTCCAATTGTATCAAGACAAAAAACTCACATGTAAAGATTGCGGACAAGAATTTGTGTTCACAGTAAACGAGCAGAACTTCTACGCAGAAAAGGGTTTCACAAACGAACCCACACGTTGCAAAGCTTGCCGCGATGCTAAGAAAAATAGCAGTGGCGGAAGATCTTCAGCACGTAAAGAAATGTTTGCAGCTACTTGTGCAAAGTGCGGCAAATCAACTCAAGTACCGTTCAAACCAAGCGGTGATCGTCCTGTTTATTGCAGTGACTGTTTCTCAAAACAAAGATAATTTTTACTAAAATAAAAAAATAATTTGTTGGTTAATTAAGTACGCCTCATAGGGCGTACTTTTTTGTCATATAAGAATTGAAATAGCTGAGGTTATGTGTTATAGTATCTTCACAAATGGATGTAATACTAATTATATAAAACTAATAAATGAATTACTACAGCAACTTGAAAAATGCCTATACTTTTTGGCTTTTTTCAAATTAATAAAATCACAATTCATTTGTTAGTTTAATATAGAATAAAAAAGAGCACAGGATTATAATTTTTTGTGCTGGCTTGTTTATACAACAGCATATATCGTCAGACAAAGCAGAAGCAGGATTTATCAGTTCTGCTGATATCAAAAACGCTTGACAACCAGGGAATAAGACTGTAAAATGAAAGCATATTAAGCTTTGAAGGAGGGTGTTAATTATGAACCTGTTACATTTGAAATATGCCGTTGAGGTGGAAAAGACACGCTCAATAAATAAAGCAGCCGAGAACCTTTTTATGGGGCAGACTAACCTCAGCCGCGCAATAAAGGAGCTTGAGAATTCGCTCGGTAT
The DNA here is from genome assembly GCA_001797275.1 of Clostridiales bacterium GWF2_38_85. GTDB lineage: Bacteria > Bacillota > Clostridia > Oscillospirales > CAG-382 > GWF2-38-85. The sequence goes on from MGOY01000037.1 coordinate 31,024, forward strand.
AACCATCTTCAAACGCACCTCAAAGGGTATCATCCCCCACTCCGCATGGTGAGGAGTTTCTTCAGTATGCGAAAAAAATTCTCGCTCAGGTGGATGAGGTCGAAAATATGTTCAAAACCAATATGAGCGATAAACAGATCTTTTCGATATCGGTACCACGCGCCAGTTATATTGCATGCGCATTTACCGAGTTTTCGAAGAAGTTTGACACAAAACGCCAGGCGGAAATATTCTACAAAGAAACCAACTCAATGCGTGCGATAACAAATATACTGCAGGCTGACTACAGGCTGGGAATCATTCGATACCAAACAACCTTCGAACAGTATTTCAAGACTCTGCTTCACGAAAAGGACCTTACAGCAGAGGTTCTGTATGAATTTTCATACCTTGCACTTATGTCAAAAGACCACCCGCTTGCAGCGGAGGGAACAATCGAATTTACCGATCTGACATCGTATATCGAAATCGCGCACGCAGACCCTTATGTACCGTCGTTGCCGCTGATCGATGTTAAAAAGGCGGAGCTGTCCGAGTTTGTCGATAAACGTATTTTCGTGTTCGAGAGGGGCAGTCAGTTTGATCTGCTTACAAATGTTCCCGACACCTTCATGTGGGTTTCGCCCATCCCAAAGCGACTTCTGGAGCAATATAATCTGGTCGAACGCAAATGCCTGGCGAACAAAAAGAAGTATCGTGATGTGTTGATATATAAAAAGGGTTATCATTTCATCGAGCTTGACAGGTTGTTTATTGACAAAATACAAAAGGCAAAAGACAAATTTGCCGTAAAATAAAAGGATGGATTATATATGGCTTTATTACATGTTAATTTCTTTTCAGAGGTTTTAGGTCAGTGTACAAACATGGAGGTTATCCTACCGCAGCAAGCATTCGGTCAGATTGGAATCGAAAGCAAGGAGGGCGGCGACAGCTATCCTGTTCTGTACCTTTTGCATGGTATGAGCGACGACTGCACAATTTGGGGAAGACGCACTTCGATCGAACGTTATGCATCAAGTCTGGGCATCGCTGTCGTTATGCCGTCCGCACATTTGTCATGGTACACAGATATGGTGTGTGGTGGCAACTATTTTAAGTTTTTTGCGGACGAGCTTCCCTCAATCTGTCGTGATTTCTTCCCGAAAATAAGCTCAAAGCGTGAAGATAATTTTGTTGCAGGTTTATCGATGGGTGGCTACGGAGCATTAAAGCTTGCATTCAGAAGACCTGAAAAATTTGCATTCGTTGGTGCGTTATCAGGTGCGTTTGATATCAAAGCGTTCGATTATTACCCGAAGCTCTGGGAGCAGATATTCGGCGGCATGGATAAAATAAATGGCAGTGAAAACGACCTGTTTCATCTTGCATCCGAAGTTAAAAAGTCAGGAAAGCAAATCCCTGAGTTTTATATGAGCTGCGGCAAGGATGACTATATATTTGCACATAGCGAGAAGATGGACAAGCATCTGACTGATATCGGTATTGAACACACATATGGACGTTTCGAAGGTGCCCACACATGGGAATACTGGGATGAACATATACAGGATATACTTAAAAAGCTGCCTATAAAACGATGATAAAGTTTTATGATATATTTTGAGAGGAGTTTATATATGATAAATATTGAAGAGCTTTTTTATTAAAAAATTAAATCTATAATAAAACTGTGGGATGAAGAAAATATTTATGCGATTTCATTCTTCGTCGAATCGAATGAAGAAAATGAATATAATGGATTTACAAATGTAACAGATTTCTTCATTAGTTATAATACCGAAGCAGATTGCAATAATGCAAGCGAATATGATGAAGAACGCTGGAATTATGCTTTCTGGAGGCAAAATGAGCATGCTATTGTAAATACATATGAAAACGATGAAGGTGCTCAACAATTATTTCAGTGGTATCGAGAAAACGGCATTGAAAAAATAGGGTATGAAGACCTGCCGTATACTTGTTAACACACCTTTATCTCACGGCGGTATCGGTGACCTCTACAACTTCAAGCTCACTCCCTCGCTTACCTTGGGCTGCGGCTCGTGGGGCGGTAATTCTGTATCTGAAAATGTTGGTGTAAAACATCTACTCAATATAAAAACAGTGGCTGAGAGGAGAGAAAATATGTTGTGGTTTAGAACACCCGAAAAGGTTTATATCAAGAAGGGCTGTCTGCCTGTTGCACTTTCTGAGTTGAAGGATATAATGGGCAAGAAAAAAGTATTCATCGTAACCGACACCTTCCTCTACAACAATGGTTATACAAAATCAATCACAGACAAACTTGACGAAATGGGTATCACCCACACAACCTTCTACAATGTCGCCCCCGATCCCACACTTGCCTGCGCAAAGGAAGGTGCTGCACAGATGGTATCGTTTGCTCCTGATTGTCAAAAAAGGACGAAGCCAACGATATGGAGGTATTGTTGACTGTGTGCTGACATTTGAAGAGCTAACGAGGCTATTCGAAGTTAAAAAAATCACACTTGAACAAAGCAAAGACGAGACAGAGGCAAGCCGTGCACGTTTCTTCCCAACCACAGGCGGTATTCTCAAGACTATGCTCTGTAACAACGACAACTATACTTATGTTGCGATTGATGGTGTCGAAAACTGCATATCAGCACTTAAGGATATCGAAAATGGCAACTTGAACGGCTGCTTTATCGAAATGTCGACGTGTGTAGGCAGCTGCATCGGCGGACCGGTCATGGAGAAATATCATCGTTCACCGATCAGGGATTACAAAGAAATTTCTATATATTCAGGCAAAAAAGACTTTAATGTCGATTCACTGGCTGCTGATATATTGCACAAAAATTATCCTTACATTAACATCAACAAAGATATGCCCGACGAAAACGAAATCAGAACCGTACTCCTTCAGATGGGCAAAACAAAGCCCGAGCATTGCATGCGACGAATGCCCGGTGGGTGGTTATGAGATAACCGAGGCCTGCCGCGGTTGCATTGCACACCGTTGCAAGGATTAGAGCAATCACATTCGACAGCCATCAAAAAGCTCATATTGATAAAACAAAATGTGTCGAATGCAGACTTTACGCAAAAGTTTGCCCATATAATGCAATAGCAAACCACAGACGTCCTTGTATAAATGCATGCAAAATTAATGCTATTTCGATGGATGAAAATCGGTCTGCAACCATAGACAATAATAAATGCACATCCTGCGGTGCTTGTGTCTATCAATTCCCGTTTGGTGCAATTATGGACAAGTCGTTTATTCTCGATGTCATTGATCTGATAAGAAGAAGCGAAAACAATGAAAAATACAAAACATATGCAGTTGTCGCTCCGTCAATTTCCAGCCAGTTAACCTATGCAAAGCTCGGGCAGAGGTTGTCAGCGGTATAAAAAAGCTCGGATTCTACCATGCAGTAGAAGCCGCGCTGGGTGCTGATATTGTTGCCTACAAAGAAGCAAAAGAACTGTCCGAAAAGGAATTTCTGACCAGCTCCTGCTGCCCGGCGTTTGTTGATTACATAAACAAGCAATTTCCTACGATGAAAGAACACATCTCGCACAACCTTTCTCCTATGGCTGAAATTGCGAAGTATATTAAAGAAATAACTCCCGGTTCGAAGGTGGTGTTTATCGGTCCGTGTACAGAAAAAAAGCTGAGTTCCGCAAAGACAGTGTCAAGCCATATGTCGACAGCGTCATAACCTTTGAGGAATTACAGGCACTTTTCGACAGCAGAGATATAGACATAACCTCACTTGATGAAGATTTGCTTGATAACGCATCTTATTACGGTAGAATTTTTGCACGCAGTGGCGGTCTTTCGGATGCTGTCAGGGAAGCGTTGATGGAACAGAAAATTGACTTTGAACTTAAGCCTGTCACCTGTGATGGAATCGAAGCCTGCAGGGTTGCGCTGCTTAAGGCATCAAAGAATGTGCTTGACGGCAACTTCATCAAAGGGATGGAATGCACAGGAGGATGTATCGGCGGAGCAGGTTGTCTGACACACGGTGAGAAGAATAAAACTGAGGTCGACAAATATGGAATGGAAGCCTACTATACTAAACTAACAAATGAATCAGGATATTATTGATTTTGAAAAAACCGTACAGAAAAGGCTTTTTCAAAATCGCTAAGGTAATTCATTTATTAGTTATATATAGAAGAAAATTTCTGATGCAATCAGTGTCTTATAATGAAGCTATTGTTTCATAAGAGCTTTATTTTTATACATTTCCTTGTCAGCTTTTGAAAACACAGTATAAGCTGTGTCGGATTCATGCTTATTATAAGATGCATAACCATATGCAATCTGGATTTTATCTGTTCTGTCTTTGTTCAGCTTGTTGAGCAAATCTTTTAATTTGACTAATGATTGTTCAACAGCATCAATTGAAGTATCGATGCAGATTACACAAAACTCATCACCACCTATGCGGTATGTTTTACCTTCTTTCAGAAATGATTCCTTAATTAGTTTTGCACATTCGCAAAGTATCATATCCCCCAACCTATGACCGAATTCGTCGTTGAAAGCTTTTAGGTTGTTCAGATCAAATACACATATAATAGCGTTGTTTTTCCGATTTGCGAGCTGATCGATTGCAGTATCAAAAGCTGTACGGTTTTTCACCTCTGTTTGCATATCATAGGTAAACTGCAGTTCGCGCAGAAAGATATAATATAATAATAGACTGAGTGCAACACTGTTCCATATAAGAAGAAAATCAGAATTTAATATCTGTATCAGCATTGCAAATATAGGCGAGAATAAAATAACCAGGAAGATATATTTATCTCTTCTGTCGTAATCCTCTCGGCTTTTCAGCATAGCTATTATCATAAAAATATAATAAAGTATACTGATTATTGTCGGTATAAAAAATAACTGACCTCTTGTATAAGTGTTTGCTGAATCCACATAAAAAATCCAACCGGTTGTATAACTTATTACACAGAGAAACAAATTAATATATAATGGCAGTGTAACAATAATTATAAGCAGGTTATTTGAACGTTGCCTATTATAGCAAAACAGTAACAATACATAAGGAACTGTAGGACAAAGTATGAAGCCGAGAATATTTACAACACGGTGGAGAACTACATCATTTACATTGCTTGATGTTAAATAATACTCGGCAATGACTTCGAGAACAAGAAGTATTATTGTTATTACTGAAACAGCAATATAATTTCTGCTTTTATATTTGTTTTCAATAATATGACGGCTTGCCATAATTATTGTAAAACAAAGAGCTATGATAGATAAAAGATTCATACCTGCATTTGTATTCATCCTTGCATAACCCCCTGAATGGATTTTACTATTATAACCTATATTATCATTCAAATGTAGAAAAATTGTGCCTATATTATAAAAACTATCGAGAATTTTTAAATAATACAAAACAACAATTATTGAAATTTGTAATATCAATATCACTGAGATACCGATCATAAACCGCTTTTTTCGTGTTTTGTGATGGATTATTAACATAGTCAGAAACATTGCAACAGAACCACAGAGAGAAACGAGAGCAAACAGCAGCTTTTCGGGGAGGATACGGTGTCTTTGAAAATGCTTCGCTGCAAGCTTGTCATACGCAGTGACAACAATCGAAATAGTTGATATGGCGATTAATACTATTTCTATAATAAACAGTAGGTAAAATTTTTCGAAAAAGTCCATACAGTAAAGATTTTTTCTCGAATTTTATCACTGTTTCTAAATAGAATTAGTATAAATAATATAAAAACTCTTTAAATTCTGATATAAACATGCTTACTTCTATCCCTTAATAATTTGGTATGACGAACAACCAATGAATTTCTCATTGGTTGTTCGTTTCTGCGTTTTTACAATTCAACAATTAAAATTTTACCTTTGCCTGGCTCAATTGTAAGCTTTAAAGTGTCAAGCCTTTCATACTCCTGAAAATGCTTAATTTCGGGGATGAAAGTGTTATATTTATCGGTATTTATTCCCTCAATTTTGAGATTTACATCGCAGATTTCCTGATTCCAGCCTGCGACAGCGACAACAAGGCGGCTCTCAAATTTGTATAACGAACAATATACATCTTTTTTATCACATTTAACAGGTATTTTATCGTTCCAGAAGCCGGTGAACTCGCTGTCCTGTAGCTTTTGCTCACGTATGAATTTCCACAGCTCAACCAACGCTTCGCCGCCTCTCGGATATCTTGCGGTGATGCCGAACAGCATACCACGGTATGGGTTGCCGTTGTTCTCAAGCATCTCACCGCTCAGCCCATATGGTGTTCCGCAAATTTCGACTAACCAGAAGTCAGGTCCCTTGTTGTAATCGAAGCATTCGCCGATCCAGAGTGTGTCGATATAGGGCATCAACTCCATGTACATGTTGGTATTGTTGCCGAAGCCGTTGCTATTGTTATAATGATTGCAGGTGTGTAGGTCGACAAGACATCCGCATTTTTCTTCGAGCAATGCTCGCGCGCGCTTCATTGTGTCGCGTTCGATAACGGTGTCGTCAATGTAGATACCGTCGATATCCTGCACCTCAAGCAGCCAACGCAGCCCCTCAACCCAGTAGTTTGCAAATCTTGAGCGACCGTTCAGGTTGATTGAAGCATCCATACGGCTCTTCCATGCCGGAATGATGTCGGTGCCGATGTTTTCTGCGAACCACTTCAACCCTTCGCTGTTCCACTGGTAGGTTTCGGTGTCAGCAACAGGCTTCATAAATATCTCATCGCCCAGTGAGCGAAATGCCTGAAGCTCAACGGTGTGATCGCTCTGTTCACGGATTGTATAATATACCTTTACGCCGATATCTTCTTTGTGAGCCGCATCAATTAAATCCTTCAGCTTTTTATTTTCAATAAAAGGATAATTTATATATGGGTTATGTTCTGTGCAGTGGTGAACATTAATGTGTGTTGCGCCAACACTCTTTGCTTTCTCAATATTTCCGATGTCGCCACCATGGGTGTATCTGGTTGACAGGCGGCTCTTCATGTCAAGCACCTTCAGTGGAGTAACAAGCAGGTTGAAGTCGAACCTTAGCACTTGGCTTGTCTTGACAGTGCGCTCACCGCTGTATGCAATCATATCAACACCTGTGTCGGTGTTTTGCATCCTGATTCCGCCTTTACCGTTATTGGAGTAGCTGTCGGGCGGTGTGATGGTACGCTGCTTATAGTAGAGCAGAGGCAGTGGCGGGTAATAGTTCTCGCCTCTGAATTCACATCTGAGTCCGCCATTTATTCCACCCATCCAAAACCCGTTCTGGCGTTTCATTCTGTCCCATTTGAAATCGACCGCTTCGGGACGGTATCCGCCCGTGTGCCCGAGTCCCATGAAGTAGGTGCTGCATTCGTCTGTGTAGGGGATGGTAACCGATATATCCTGAATATTAGCGGTTTCTTTTGCCGTTAACTCAAGCTCATATCCCATAAAACTGTCAAATTCGGCTGTCAACCTGCAACGGTAGTTGAAAATGCTGTTATCAGCTGTAGTTTCAATGATAACTTTTGCGGAGTTCTGGAGCAGTGTTTTAGTTTTGTAGTTACCAAACACAAGTATTTTATTGTCTTTGTGTATAGTCAGCCTGAGCATATCGGTAACCTGTGTCCGTGTTTCGCTCAACTTTATGTTTTTGTCAAAGTAGGAGAAAATTGCTTTCGGCAGTCCGCTTTCGGATAGAGTAACTTTTCTGCCGAGTACAGAAATTATACTGCCGTTGTAGTGTAGGTCGGTGTATTTACCGATGGGCTTGTCGAGTCCGGTTTTATTATATGTATTCAGCCAACGCAATCTTGAAAATCGCCATGGTTCACTGTCACCGTGATCAACGAGAACCTCACCCGATACCTCAAGCTCGATTGACAGCGGAATTTCAGCTTGGCCGACTGTCAAAATCATCTCACCCTTGTAGACACCATCTGCTTTTTCGGGGATAAACAGCGATACCCAAAGTACCTGCGATCCGCCATCAACAAGCACAACCTTCTTTTCAAGGCTGTCGCCCAGCCAGTCGATACCGCTGAGATTTATGCAGAAGAAGTTATCGGCAGTAATAACCGAATCAGCACTCTTGAGATCATTGTATTTAAATCCTATCTTACCTGACAGACCGTTGCCTGAGATTGCGACCTGAAACGCATAGTATTCGTTCGGGCTCGCTTTTCCGCGGAATGCGGTTTTGCCGCCAGAGAAATCATGACCCTTATTTATCTGTATGGGAGACAGCCTGTCGACAATGTCAACGTCTTTCATGTTATGAATATCCTTTCGTGTATAAAAACGATAAATTATTAATTCAAGGTCAGTATAATCATAATTGAAACTGTTGTCAATGAAATAAGAGAAATTTAAAGGTTGTTGACAATAAAAAAGATTTGTCAATGACAAATTCAGATAACCATTGCTTTATACTCCAAATTAAAAGTAGAATAGAAGTACAATATAATTTTGAAATTCGAATATAACAGAAAAGAGGTCTGAGATGAAAGGCAAATGCATAAAATGCGGGGCAGTGTTGAGTGACGGAGCTGTCTTCTGCACCAATTGCGGAACTCCGGTTGATACTTCACAAAACAATCAGCCGTCAAAACTTGCTTCGGTTACAGCGAATGTTATAAACAAAGCTTCGAACAGTAATATAAACGCATCAAAATTCGCAGGTGAAACAGCACTTGGCGGTAGCGGTATCATAGGTGGCAGCAACATTCTGTCCACATTAAACCCGATTAAGCTGATTATCAGTGAGGCTATAAGGTATATCCGCTCGATTATATCTTCCTTCAAGGACATAAAAAAGCTGATTCCGGCAATAGTGCTTGCAGTCGTCTGGGTTGTATTGCTTCTGCTGCCCAGACTGGGATTAAATCCACTGCCGGTGCAGATTTTATCATTTATAACCTTTACGCAGGGCGGCATCAGCAACAATGTGTTCCGCATGCTCGGGGGTATTGTCGGGAAGGGGTTGTTTGCGTACCTTGTAACAGCGATTGTAACGCCACTATTTAGAGGTCAGAACCCTTTCAAGACAATAGTAGGCGGTTTTAAAAGCACAATCGACAGTTACAAGAACATCGCTTCGAATATAGCCCCTTTGCTTGCAGGTGCAAGCGCTGCTTTGATTTTCTATAACTTCATGGCAGGTTATGCTTCGCTTTGGAAGAGCATGGCGGCTGTAACAGCAGTATTCTTGACCTTGCGTGCGACCGGCTCAAACGGGTTTGTAACCCGTCTTTTAAATTCGCTATTCAACAGAAAATCCAATAAAATCGACGTCAGAAGTATTATTGCAGGGATGAGTGCAGGCTTTATGCTTGCCATTCCGCTGTCTGCAATCCCCTTTGTTTACATATGCTATTCGCTGGGTGCGTTTATGATGATCACAGCGGTGGTATTGCTTGTTGTCAATCAATCAAAGAAGGGGGCGGCAAAGTAATGAAAAGAAGGATTTTTGCTATGATTGTTCTGACAATGATGCTGACCTCACTGATTGCGATGACGGTTTCAGCGGCATTTGTCTGGGAGCCATGGCAGGAGGAAATAGATGCAGCTGTCGGCTTCGAGTGGGTATTGGTTGATGTGCTTGATTACGATATATCAAATGATGATTATTTTGATACAAGCAACACATACAGCCGCAACAACTTTTCGTTTTCATTTACTGCTGATGATTGCAGCGCTTCATCTGCTATAACCTTTAGCGTCCCGCCCTCAAGCTTTAAAGGTGGCGAAATAATTAAGATAGATGTTACAAACACTCTCATTTCAAAATACCGCGAAGGTGACGGTTCGTACAACTACAGCTCAAACGCAAAGGTTATGATGGGTGAATATGATCTTTCACCCGCTACTCCGTCAACTACAACCAGAACCTTTGAACCTGAGGACGGAATATCAGGTCTTGGTGTCGGAGGTATGTATAACGAAGCAACTGAAGCTTCCGCAACACTGGTTGCTATTGCAGCATACGGAAAAAACAAGGGTGATAAAATCGGTATTCATCTGTATGGTCTGGGCTGCGGTCTTATGCAGACTACCTATGTTTACGAATGGAAGAATACAGAAGGAGATAGATGGGTGCTTCTGAAAACCGAAGAATACAATATTGATGATTATGTCAGTGCAATGAATGTCGACCATATGGTTGATGGTCAGCATGTTATCAGAACACATACACATTTCTATACCGAAGGCAGAATTATTGATACCCAGACCTGGAATATCGATGGTAGCGAAAGATATATCGAGGTTGAGTTTACTTGGGGTACACCTCCGAATGTTATTGTTGTAGGAAAGGAAAACGAAGTTAAAATTTTTTACAGCGTAAGCTTTTCCGCTAACAGTGTAATTAGTGCAGACGGTGCACATGCGCAGATAACAATGCGTGCTGATGGTCCGAGCGACGATGGTTATACGCATGATGACACCTATCATTCCTTTGATTTTATCGGTGAAAATACTGGCACAGGCTTGTCGATCGACAAGGATATGACCTCACTTTCAGATACAGCTTCGCCAAACGGGAATGTTGCAAAGCCAAAGGTTATGGTTGAAGGCGCTGTTATGAAAATATATGTTGAAGGCGGTCTGTATGGAGGAGGAGTTATCTATACATACGGATTCGCACCAAAAGGCACCCCGATCTGTGATGTCAGTATTGGCGATACAAGCACTGTAATTTCCGGGGGTGCAGATATTGTAATCAACACAAATGCTACAAACAGTGCGGGAGAAACTGGTGTCAGTGTGCCTGCATTGATAGCTGTCGGTGCGTTGAGTGTTGCAGCTGCACTCGGTGCTGCCGGAGCATCCGGCGGCGGTACGAACGGAGAAAATAACGAAGAAGATAAAAACGGTAAACGTTATAAAATGTACATCAGAAAGGATTTCGGCGATTCGATCAGATATAACAAGCCGGGTGTTACGGTTTATGCTCGAATGGTAGAGATATCAAAAGAAGGCGAAGAAACCGACCGTTTCGACCTGACGCAGAATATCGAAATTTTCTCGGGCAGCAACGCGCTTAAGGTCAGAGATACAACAATTGCAGGTAACTATATGGGAGCGATTGTCGAAGCTGAATCCATGTCGAATACGGATAATCCGACTGACGGGATTGTCAGCTTCAAATTCACAGGTGAGGGCGGCAGCTTCCAGGACAACGTCAAGTTCAGGCTTGTCGGCGATCCTTATATTAAATTCGATGAACAGGGCGATTACCTGAGTATGACGGTCAACATGATTGAAGGCGACGACGGTGAGTATATTGTACCGTTCACGCTGGTTGATTTCATGGAGGTACCGAAGGTTGAATTGAAGCTTCAGGACGAAAGCCCATTCGATGCCGAGCTTGAGAAGGTTGACGATTTCCATTACAAAGCAAAGCTCAGAAACACAAGTACAAAATCCGAGAAACCCAATGATCGCAGTAAAACCTTCAGTGTTGAGGTTATGGCGGAATCCGAGCATGACTACAAGTCGGACTATTTCAATGCGATTATTTATCCCGAAGGAATCACTGTTTCTGTCATAAGATTCGACGATAACGACTATGCACAGATTGGTGCATACGAGGATAAAGAACGCGAAGAGGGTGGCGAGGTTGTCATGGCAACCAGCTTCAAACTCGAACTGGCTGTCAGTACGGTTGATGCGAACGACAGAATAAAGGCTGAGCTTGTAGATTTGTCAAAGCTCGATGTGAAGTTCGATAAATTAAAGGGCACCGATACAAGGGCGGAAAACCTTGCGACTGTGTTCAAGTATGAGATAGAACCGACCAACAATGCAGGCATCTACAAATTTCAACCAAAAATGCAGATACCCGAAGGCGATTCAAAGCATTATCTGACCTTCCCGATATCCTGCGAATATCAGAATAAACCCTATAACCTTGATTTGCCTGTAAGACTTATAGGTGAACCTTTCAATGAGATGAAAGCGAAGAAGGAAGAGCTTGACCTGTTGTTAAAACGCATAAGGAAATATATGCCGCCTGAGGATTGGAGCAGCGTAATTAATAATATCAAAGAAAATTATGACCGTATGTCTCCAAAAGAAATCAGACTGTTAAACAGGAGTCTTTATGAAATAACCGCCCGTACACTTTATGATGAATCACAGGCTAACATCAACTATGCTGAAACGCTGGATTGGGTTATCTGGGGACTTGAATGGGTTAAATGGGTTGGAGATCAAGCATTCTCATATGTTGCGGCTGCATACACAGGTCCGGTTGGAGAAGCATTGCTGACTCCGACGAAAGAAATTATGGTTCAGCTTATCGCTGAAAACATCTGGTATCGCGAAGGCATAACGAGTCCTGCCGATAAACTCAGGGGTGTTAATACAAGCCTGATGGCGATGATGGAAAATATGCTGATGACTCAGATTGATAAGGATACGAGTCTGAAGAAGGTGGGAATGATTCTTGCAAGCTTCACGGTTATAAAAATAGTCAATCACTACTTCAATGATATCGGCTCCGACGGAAAACCAATCGGATTCTATGATGCGATTCTCGCCGGTCTCGGAGACCTGACCGTCAACGCGTTCAAAATGATTGTTTCCAATAAGTTTGAAGAGATGGCAAACAACCCGAAAGCAAAGGAATACTTCCAGAAGTATGTCGGAGAGTGGCTGAAGAAGTTTCTGGATGCCAATGCTGCCGGCTGGCGCGGAAAAGATGGGTTTGATCTTGTGAAAAAGTACGTCGAGGAGACCTTCGGACTGATTGCAGCAAAGGCTTATACCAAGGCAACACAGATTGAGCTTGAAGAAAAACCGGGCAGTTTGATTGTCAAGATCAATGTCTGGGATTATCCGGGCAGACCTAATGACAGCATAATAGTTGCTATTGATGTAATGAATGTTAAAGAACAGATATTTGATTATATGTTTGACATGATTTTCGGCAGCTTCCCGTTCACATCAGCACCGCTGAATCCACCTGCAGATCCACCGTTTATAATGCAGAGCTAAAAAACTTCCCCTTCAGCTTTTCGGCTGAAGGGGAATAATTTATTGCTATTAAAACTTTTTGAACATATCCGGATGGTGCTTTGAGAGCCATTCGGTGTATTCCTTGTAGTATCTTGCAGCTTCACCATAACCGGTGAAGGCGATGCTGTCGGGGTTGCTGAACAAACCTTCGAATATAAATACAAGAATTTTGTCAACATAAGGTGAAACAGCTCTCAGCTGCCTTTCAAGACGCTCAAAGGTTGCGGGGATTAGTGGGGTTTCCTTAACATTGTCTTTGCCTTCCCAGTCGAAGGTCTCGACATCAGCCCAAAGCTTTCTCTGAGGAACCTTGTCATGTGCTTTTCTGAGTATTTCGAAGGATTTTTCACTTTGGTCTGTATCCATCGCAAAGCATCCGACTGTGTCCTGATACGCAATTATATCAACATCCAGCTTATCAAGCTGCGAGAGAAACTTATCGTCGCAAACAGCATTCTTTGTCCCGTAGGGAGCGGTAAGGAATTTTGCGTTTGGTGTCAAAGTTCTTGCGAAAGCCGAGCTTTCGTTTATGTAACGGATGAAATGCTCATCGAAATATGGGCCGATGTAAGCTTCCCATGCCCAATACCAGCCATAGAAGCTCTTGTGGTGACCGTATCTTGCGACGATCTCTTCGCAAATCATGTTTCTGCCCTTGACCGACTCCGGTAAGAAAACTTCATCAAAGGTGAAATTCTTGAAATAATCATTGGTCATGAATATCTTCATACCGTATTTGTCAGCTGCTTTGAAAACCAGCTCCATCGGATCATCAACCGCCATCTGTACCTTCGACAACAGCTTGGAATCATAAATGCAACGCCCGCCGATTGCTACATTACACATAATTATGTATTCCTGACCGAGCAGTGCCATATCTCTGATTATTGCGTCCCATTGTTCCGCATTATATTTCATGCAGGCATCATTCCAGTAAAAATGCCTTTTGTCGTCCCAATAGACCGAAAACCAGCTGCCCTCAATGGGCTTTATCGGATAATTGCTCATAAACATTCTCCTTTTCAGCCATATAATATTGTATATACAGTATATAACGACAAAAATAAAAATTCAAGATTGAAATGATAATATTCTTGCTTTTAAAACAATTTTGTTTAGCAGAATAGTTTAACAGAATATTTACAGATGGTTAAATTTAAAATCTGTAAATTTTCATCTTGACAAAACTGATTTGCATATTGTATAATGCAAATGCAAATGCAAATGGGTTGCATTTGCATTTAAGGATCATGTAAACATAAGGATGGGGATATCAATGAAAAAAAATCTAAGTATTATTTTAAGCATTTTAGCTGTTTTGATGTTGTTCGCAGGCTGTAACATCAACAATAATACCGAAAGCGGCAGTGATAAAATTATTGTTGCGGTTTCGATTGTGCCGGAACAGACCTTTGTAGAAGCAGTTTGCGGTAATCTGGTTGACATCGTAACCATCGTCCCGCCAGGAAGCAGTCCTGAAACCTATGAACCGTCACCCAAGGAAATGCTTGAATTCAATCAAGCAGAAATTTATTTCTCAGTCGGCGTGGAGATTGAAGAAGCAAGTATTATGCCCAATGTAGGTGATAAAAAGGTTGTAGCTCTTGCAGACGAGGTTGCAAAGGTTTATGATAATATCAGTTTTGAGAGTGGCGGCAGAGATCCGCATATCTGGCTCTCACCTAAACGTGTAAAGGTAATGATAAATGTAATTGCTGAGGAAATGGGTAAGCTTGATCCGGATAATAAAACAAAATACGCAGAAAACGCGCAAGCATACATAGAAAAGTTAAATGAGCTTGACCTTGAAATCAAAAATGCACTTGATGGTGTACAGAATCGTAAATTTATCGTTTTTCACCCTGCGTTCGGATATCTTGCAGCCGATTACGGCCTGACAATGTATTCGCTTGAAGAAGAAGGCAAGGAAGCAACCGCACAGCACCTTCAGGAAATGATTGATTTAGCGAAGGCAGAAAACATTAAGGTTATCTTCTACCAGGAGGAAATCGACAGCAATCAGTCAAAAGCATTTGCTGAAGAACTTGGTGGCAAGACAATTCAATTGGCACCACTTGCAGCAAATTACATCGAAAACCTTGAAGCTATGGCAAGTACAATAGCGGAAGCCATGGAATAAATATAAAAATTTTAATTGCGAGTTTTTATCATTATAAAGTTAAAAGTAAATACGAATGGAATATTGAATGAATAAACACAAAGAAAATAATTCAGAAAATCCACCGGCACTGCATATTGATAATTTGTCGGTTTATTATGGACAAACCCTCGCAATCGAAGGGGTTTGTCTTGACGTGCGTGACCATGAATATCTCGGTATCATCGGGCCTAACGGAGGCGGCAAATCAACCCTGCTTAAGGCTATTCTCGGATTAATACCGATAACAGGTGGGAAGATTCAGATTTATGGGAAGGAAGGCGGCAGCACCGAAGTTATTGGTTATGTGCCTCAATTTTCTTCTGTTGACAAAAAGTTTCCTATAACATTATTTGAAGTTGTTCTGACCGGAAGGCTGAAAAAAGGGCTTTCGCCATTTTACCGTTACAGTGAAAAGGACAAACAGATAACCAATGAATTACTTAAAAGGGTAGGGATATCACACCTTGCAAAACGTCAGATTTCACAGCTCTCGGGCGGTGAGTTCCAAAGGATGTTGATTGCGAGAGCATTGGCAATCAATCCCAAGATACTGCTGCTTGATGAGCCGACCGCAAGCGTTGATGCAAGTTCAAGAGAACAGATTTACAGTCTGTTGTCAGAGCTGAACAAAGATATGACAATTATACTGGTTACGCATGATCTCCTTGCTATCTCTTCTCAGGTTCACAGCCTTGCCTGCCTGAATGAAAGATTGGTTTATCACGGTGAACCGGAAATTAATCAACATATAGTCAACCATCTTTACGGCTGCCCGGTTGATCTGATTGCCCACGGTGTACCGCACCGCGTGTTACATGAACATGAGGAGGGCTGCTGAAATGATTGAAGCACTGTTTAAATATCAGTTTTTACAAAATGCATTCTACTCAGCAATACTCGCAAGTATAGTTTGCGGTATAATCGGCGTTATCATTGTCGAAAAAAAGCTGGTTATGATGAGCGGAGGCATTGCGCATACCTCATACGGCGGTGTTGGACTGGGGTATTTGCTTGGCTTTGAGCCGATTATTGGCGCATTTCTGTTTTCTGTTGCCGCTGCCTTTGGAATAGGATTCATCAAACGCAGAGGTAAAGCAAATTCGGATGTTATCATCGGGCTGTTCTGGTCGTTGGGTATGGCGCTGGGCATTCTGTTCATCGCACTTATGAAGGGCTATCCGCCCGACATTAGCTCATACCTGTTCGGAAATATCCTGTCAGTGACAAAATCAGACCTTTTACTTATGATTATACTGTCGGTTGTGGTTGTAATCGTTGTAGTATCACTGTATAACAACTGGAAGGCGTATCTTTTTGACGAGGAGTTTGCAGCTATAATCGGAATCCGAACAGCATTTCTTGATTATCTGTTACTTTTACTTATTGCAATGACGGTTGTTATCCTGCTTAGAGTCGTGGGTATAATTCTTGTTATGGCACTTCTTACAGCACCGGCTGCCGCTGCGGGATTATTAACCAACAACTTCAAAAATCGTATCTTTATAGCCATCGGACTGGGTGTTCTTTTCTGCATATCTGGACTTTATATATCATATGAAATGGATATATCCTCCGGCGCAGTAATTGTTGTTATATCGGTAGTGTTTTATATTGCGGTCAGTATCATCAAGGCAATTATAAATCATATTAATATGGCAAAAATAAAGAACAGTAAAGCTGAGAATGGGGGATGTGCGGAATGAAACAGGATAATTTTGATGAGTTGCTGAGAAGAAGCGGACTTAAGAATACTAAAACCAGATCTGCAATCCTTGAAATTCTCGAGAAAAGTGAACAGCCTGTAACCGCTGAGCAGGTGTTCCTTGAGTTGAAGAATAAACAAATTTCTGCTAACCTCTCAACTGTTTACCGTACGCTGGAAACGCTTGCGGAAAAAATGTTAGCAAAAAAGCTGAACATTTCGGGAGATTCGAGAGCTATGTTCGAATATAACAGACTGGTACACAGGCATTACTTGGTCTGCCTTGAATGCAAGAAAATAATACCTATTGATTTCTGCCCGATAAAAAACTACGAAAAAACCCTAGAGGAAAAAACGAAGTTCAAAATTGCCGGTCACAAACTCGATGTTTACGGTTATTGCCCGGACTGCCAGAATAAAATCCAAGAATAAAATTCAGATGAGCATGTGTTTTTACACTAATTCGATTTTGAAACAATGATAAAATTAGAGGAAAAGTCTATGATTGACAGACTTTTTTGAGAAATTTTAACTATTGTTTCTTATGAGAAATAGTATTACATATGTTCATTATTTTTTGAAAAATTATAGATAGTTATTGACATATGCTCTAAACTATGTTATTATAGTAATGGTCATATGACCGAAATAAAATAATATAATTTTGGAACTGAAAGGATGACAAGTTTATGATAGTTTGTATAACTTCGAGTGGAAAGACAACCGACGGCATTCTTGATCCCCGCTTCGGCAGATGTGCTTATTTTGCAATCTGTGACCTTGAAACAGGCGGTATTGAGATTCTCGAAAATGAAGCTGGAGCATCGGGTGGTGGCGCAGGTATTAGTTCAGGACAATTGATGGTTGAGAAGAGTATCGAAGCAGTTATTACCGGAAATGTCGGACCTAATGCAATGAATGTGCTTTCGGCTGCAAAAATTGCGATTTACAGAGGCGAACCGTTATCAGTCAATGAAAACATTGGCAAATTCAAAAACGGTGAGCTTGCAAAGATTAACGAAACAGTACCTTCGCATTTTGGAATGGGCGGCAGGAGTTAAGTATGATTATCGCAGTGTTGAGCGGCAAGGGTGGAACAGGTAAAACAACTGTTTCAACCGGACTTGCCGCAGTAATTAAGCCGTCGCAGTATATTGATTGCGATGTTGAGGAACCAAACGGAGCAATTTTTCTGAAACCGTTAATGTGTGATCCTATACCTGTTAAGGTCGGGATACCTGCGGTTGATAAAGCACTTTGCAACGGCTGCGGAGATTGTGCAAAAGTATGTCAGTTTAATGCGATTGCAGTTGTAAAGGGAAATGTGTTGATTTTCCCTGAGATATGCCATCATTGCGGCGCCTGCTATATTGCTTGCAAACAGGGTGTATTGTATGTGGACGAGTGCATAATAGGTGTCATTGAGAAGAACGAACGCAACACCTTTGTGCAGGGCAAATTGAATATCGGCGAACCGGTTGCTGTACCTGTTATTAAGCAGTTGAAAAAGCATCAGCGTACAGATATACCTGTTATACTTGATTGTTCGCCGGGTGCATCCTGCACGGTCGTTCAATCGATATCGGATGCTGACTACTGCATTCTTGTTACCGAACCTACGCCTTTCGGACTGCATGATCTGGAAATTGCGGTAGGGTTGGCAAAAAAGCTGAGGAAACCGTTGGGAATAGTAATAAACAAAGCCTGCAAAGACAATAGCCTGATAACTGACTTTTGCAACCGTGAGGGAATCGAAGTTCTTATGGAAATCCCTTATTCTCCTGAAATCGCTCAGACGTATTCGCGGGGAGACCTGCCTATATTAGCTGATAAAAGGCTGACAGAAAGCTTTCAAAGTATGTTTAGCAGGATAAAGAAGCGTGTCAAGAGATGAAACAGATTGTATTTATCAGTGGAAAAGGCGGCACGGGCAAGTCAACTCTTGTCGCATCACTCAGCCGGCTAGTGAACAATAAAATGCTTGCAGACTGTGATGTTGACACACCCAATCTCCATATTCTGCTTGAGGAAAAGTTAATCGAACAAAATAAGTATTACGGTGCGAAAGAAGCTATAATCGAAAAGGATAAATGTGTACGTTGCGGAATCTGCAGAAGAACCTGCCTGTTTGATGCAATAGACGAGGATTTTAATATAATACTCTTTAGGTGTGAAGGCTGTGGAGCATGTACATTGATATGCTCGGCGGATGCAATAAAGCTTGAAGCGGTCAAGACAGGAAACACCTTTATTTCTGAGACGGACAGAGGAACATTCTCACATGCTCTGTTGGATATCGGTGCGGAAGGTTCGGGTAAGTTGGTTACAGAGGTCAGGAAGAACGCAAATAAGTATGAAAAAGGCGAGGACTGGTTGCTGATTGACGGCTCGCCGGGAATAGGTTGTGTTGTTATAGCTTCTATAACAGGCTGCGATGCTGTTGTTGTCGTTACAGAACCAACTATTTCAGGGCTTAGTGATATGGTAAGAGTGCTGGGAGTTGCCAAGCATTTCGGCATTCCGGGATATATCTGTATCAATAAATTTGATCTGAACATTGAAATGTCAACTGAAATCGAGAACTTTTGCGAAAAAAACGGTTATCCTGTAATTGGAAGGATTCCTTTTGAACCTAAGATTGTAGAGGCACTCAGACAGTTTAAAACACCGGTTGAAGCCGGACTTGTAAATATAACAGACGAAATAAAAAGTATATGGGAGAGATTAAAAACTGATATCGATAAGGAGAAAGTCTGAAATTTCGTAACAAAATCGAACTAAACATCAAGAATAACGTAAAGAGGAAGGTCATAATAATGAAAATAGCAATTTCAACAGATGGAGTTTTTGTATCAGAGCATTTCGGCAGATGCCCTGTTTATACAATCGCAGAAATTATAGACGGCAAGGTAGCAAATATAGAAAAGGTACCTAATCCCGGTCATTCACCCGGTGCTATTCCCGAGTTTCTTAATAAAAGAGGGATAAAAGCAATAATTTGCGGTGGTATCGGAGCGAGAGCAATCGGATTCTTTTCCGAATATGGGATTGAAGTTATAGCCGGAATAACCGGAAAGATCGACAATGTGCTTGCTGAATATGCTGAAGGTACGCTTGTCGGTGGCGTAAGTCCTTGTACTCCGGGCGGTGGCAGAGGCTACGGCTTTGACAAGGATGTCTGCGATCATGCACACGACCATGACCACCATAATTGAAATGAGCATTAACGACAAAAGAATGACAAAATCAAAGGAAGATTATCTGAAAGCTATTCTTGAGCTGTCTGCTTGCAATGATTTGATTCATTCAAACGAAATTGCCGAAAAGCTCAATATAACAAGAGCGAGTGTTAGTAGGATGCTCGGGATATTGAATAACTCGGGTTATATAACTAAGAAAAAGTATGGAACAGTTGATTTGACCGACAAGGGCAGAAAATTTGCTGAACAGGTACAGAAAAGGCATGATCTGATAAGATATTTTCTTACTGATGTGCTAAGCGTAAGTAATGAAACCGCAGACCTTGATGCTTGCAGAATGGAGCATGCAATCAGCAAGGAAACTGTAGATAAACTTCATAACAAGCTTGAGAGTTTGATAGATTGCACAAAATTGCATAAATGTGAAACCCAAAGAACGGAGGTGTAATTATGCCAAGAAGAGATAGAACTGGTCCACTGGGTCTTGGTGAAAAGACAGGCAGAGGCATGGGCTTTTGCACTGCAACAGATAAGAACAAAACTGCAGAACCGTTGAGAAATAGCCGCAGCTTTGGCTTAGGGCTTGGATTTGATCTGGGTAGAGGCTTCGGTCGTGGAAGATTCGGATTTGGTGTTGGTTTATACCGAAGAAGCAGACGCAATTTTAAATAAGGCTCTCTACAAACACAATCAAGTCAGGATCACTCCTGACTTGATTGTATGTAAAACAAAATAATTGTCGTGAGAAAACGGTTGACAGACAGTAAAAATGCTTGTAAACTATATATGTTAAGCTCATAATTGACTTAATACAGTAAGCTACTATTTGAATGGAGACGAGAGAGATGGCAAGACCAACTAAATGGCGCAAAATAGATTATATACCTACAGTACCCTTTTTTATACCATCGGACAGAGAGGTACCCGAAATACCGACGAATGTTTTACTGCTCGAAGAACTGGAAGCTATACGGCTCAAGGACCTCGAGGGACTTGAGCAGGAGGAATGTGCGCAGCGCATGAAGGTATCCCGCCCTACTTTTCAACGGATACTTCTTGTAGCGAGGGAAAAGGTTGCCGACAGTCTCATCAACGGAAAGATAATTCATATCGAGGGCGGCAATTATACCAGAAACATATGTCCTGTCAAGTGTAATGATTGTGATAACGAATGGATGGAAAGTTATGAGAATCTTGAGATTATCAAGAACGGCGAATATACTTGTCCTCAATGTGGTTCAGCCAATGTTGTTTGCGGACAAAACTGTAAGGGAAAATTCTGCCATCGAAACTGCCGTAGGCATATATGAGAGAAAAGTGAATAATTATTTGTAACATAATTCATTTTATATCTTGACAGATGACAAACAAAGAAGTAAACTAATATTGAATATAAAATAAACTGCGAAAAATATCAGACTGTCAGGAGAGTTTTTATAATGATATTTCATATTCTTACCGAAAACAAGGCAAAAAAACGCGGTATTCTTGCCGAACATGGATTATCGGTTTTTATAGAGAGCGAAAGCAACAACATCCTGTTCGATTGTGGGCAGTCTGTTGTCTTTGTTAAAAATGCAGGAACAATGGAGGTCAATCTTGCAAAAACCGATTATATTGTTCTGAGCCACGGTCATTATGACCACTGCGGCGGACTCGAGTTTTTCCCAGAGATAGATAAATTCCCCAAAATACTTATCAGGGAATCGGCGCTGAAAAAAAAGTTAGCTGTCAACCCCGACGGTAAAACATACCGTGAGATTGGGATTCCATGGTCAGCTGATAAAAATAAATATAAAAATATCCATGACAACATCATCTTCTCAAAAAGCATGACGCAGATTGCGGATAATATTCATCTGATCGGCGAAATTCCAAGCACTGCGATCTTTGAGGATGTACCAAAGGGATTTTACATTGAAAACAACGGTAAGCTTACCTCGGACATGATGGACGATGAGCAGATGTTGATTTACGAAACTGCAAAAGGACTTGTTATCTTTCTTGGCTGCAGTCATCCGGGCATAATTAATTGTTTGAAGTATACTCAGAAGCAGTTCCCGGGAAAAAAAATCGACACAGTTCTTGCCGGAATGCATCTCGAGAATACCCAGCCTTTGAGACTTCAAATGACTATCCAGTATATTATGGATATAGATATAAAGCATATCTACCCATTGCACTGCACAGGAATTATTGCTATCGCAGAGATGAAGAAGTTTTTAGGCAACCGCTGCCAGATCCTCTGCGCAGGGGACAGTGTGGAGATATAAGTTTAGCATCACTTTTGAACTTTTAAATGAACCGTTCGGATATGTAAAAGCAAAGAGCAAAATAGTTGAATAAGTTTGTTGACTTTCAGTATCGAAATATGTAGAATTATAATATATATTAAACTAACAAATTAATAAGGTAATTCACTTATTAGTTTTATATAGTAAGCATAAAATTCGAAGGTGGATTATAATAATGGAACAATTCTGGAAAACACTTGTCGAAATAGCAACCTCGATAGGTCTGAACATAGTTTATGCAGGTTTACTTTTAATAATCGGGCTAAAGTTGATCAAATATCTTGTCAGATTTATAATAAACTCAAAAGGCTTCTGTAAAATTGAACAGAGTGTACAGTCGTTTATTAGGAGCTTTTTATCGCTCGGTTTAAAATCGTTGCTGTTTATTTCGGTAATAAGCGTATTGGACCTGTCATTGTCTTCGGTTTTTGCTGTTCTTGCTTCTGTCGGACTTGCAATCGGACTTGCACTTCAGGGTGCATTGTCAAACTTTACGGGAGGTCTTATAATACTTGCATTCAAACCATATAAGGTTGGTGATTACATCGATAACGGTTCAGATTTAGGCACTGTAACCAAAATTACGATATTATATACAATACTTACAACAATAGATAATAAAGAAGGAATTCGATAACCAGAGAATCGAAATACCTTATCCGCAACTTGATATTCATGTACATGATAAAAATATATAAAATAAGTTATTGAAGGGATGGTAAAGATGAAAGAAAAGGGAGTCGGCATGGCTAAGGAGTTTAAAAAATTCATCATGCGTGGTAATGTAATGGACTTGGCAATCGGTATTATCATAGGTGGGGCTTTCGGAAAAATTGTTACATCGCTTGTAAACGACATAATCATGCCGTTGATCGGACTTATACTTGGCAAGGTAAACTTTGCGGATATGAAGTATGTAATAACACCAGCAACAGATACTGCCGCTGAGGTTGCATTCAAGTATGGAGCGTTTATTCAGTCCATAATTGATTTCTTGATCATAGCACTTTGTATTTTCCTTATAGTAAAGCTCTTGACTTCATTCAAAAAAAAGCAGGAGGAGCCTGCTGTACCGCCACTCTCACCACCCACGCCACCAAAGAATGAATTATTACTCGAGGAAATCAGAGACTTGTTAAAGAGCATGAACGAAAAGTAATAGTATATACAAAAACAGGACTTTTTAATAATCAGAAGCCCTGCGTATTATATTTCGTTGTCCTGCATTGCCATCTCGATAAATTGTTCAGCTAAGACAGGATCGAAATGCTTGCCTGCACTGCTGCGGATAGATTCAAGCGCTATATCCTTTGACATAGATTTTCTGTTGGGTGCTCCGCTTAACTTCCGGTCATAACTCTCGGCGAGCGAAATAATTCTCGATAGATATGGAATCTCATTGCATATTAACTGCTTAGGATAACCGGAGCCATCCCATCTTTCCTGATGCGTCAGTACCAGCTCGGCAATATCGAGTGTGTTGTCGAAAGAATTCAATATCCTGTATCCGATAACAGGATGCTTTTTAATTTCGTTCCATTCGGTATCACTTGGAGAAACATTTTTTAGAATCAAATGCGCAGGTAATACGATTTTTCCGATATCATGCAGAAAAGCAGCATCTTTGAGTTTTTTTAACTCTATTTCATCGAGCTTGAGATATTTACCCATTTTGCAGCATATATTACGCACCTTTTCAGCATGTTCTTTTTCACGCGGGAAATTATTATGCAGAGAGTTTATTATGGAATTAATGGCATCGGATTTAAACGCATCACGTTCAAGTGTTTTCTGTGAATACATCAATTCCTCCGCATTATTAAGAGTGAATAGAATATTTTCATTTCTTGTAATTTTAGTATCAGAACCGATAGAAACACTGCCTCTGATACCGCTGATTTGTTTTTGTGAAAATTGTTCTTTAATTCGTGCAATTAACTTTTTTGCGGTTTCGTTGTCTGTCGAAGGCAGCAACATAACAAATTCATCACCACCCCATCTTGCGGCAACATCACCGATACGGCAATTAACATTCAAAATTTCTGCCATGGATTTTAATAGCATATCGCCGTGAGCATGACCAAATATATCGTTAATCAACTTCAGACCATTGACATCGCACATAACAACCGATATTGGAAGTTTGCTTTCGATTTTATCGGAATTCAACAGTTCTTCAAAATACCGTCTATTATGAAGCCCGGTAAGTGAATCGTGATAACTAAGATATTCGATCTCGAACAACAGCAGCGCCTCATGCAGGACATAATCAAGCTGTTCCTGACGACACTTATATGGATGTGTTAATATATCGTTGAGAATACTGTTTCTTTGAAGCAGACAATATTGAAGTTGTAGATTTTTTTGGTTATCGGTAATATCTCTTACATAAGCCCCGACGCCATATTTACCACTGGGTAATTTGACGGGAAACTTTGTTGTTTCATAGGTTCTGTCATTCCATTTGATCTCATCGATTATTATTTCGTTCTTCTCAAGCACTTCAAGATCGGTTTTTATCTTTTGTCTGGTGAATTCTTCTTCGGAGAAGGTAAAGTCGTCTTTGCCAATTATATCTTCCGCTTTTTTGCCATAAAATACTTCAACAGCCTTATTGACAAATACATATTTCAGATTTTCGTCCTTTAGGTAAATAAGGCTTTGAGATGCATTGTTAAAAGTTTCTCTGAGTAGATTAAGGTTTTCGAAACGCATCTTTAATTTTTTTAATTCTCTTTTACTTTTTGATATAATAACAATTGAAATTATTAGAATAATAATTATAATAACGCTGAAAACAATTACACTGGCGGTAAGAATTTTATCTCTTTGATGTTCGTAAACCTTGTCGGTTATATCATGGATTATTGAAAACTGCATATTCTGATTTCGAAAAATAACGGGATAAGAAAAAACCTCAACGGTTTTCACTTCTCCCGAATCCAATTTATGTCTAAATATAAAATAGTTGCGCTGTTGGGTTTCGGCAGCTTGCATTTCAGCAGAAATTTCTACATCTGTTAATGCATTTAAATCAGATATATTGAATGAAATCAACGCTTCTATGCTGTAATCGTAGAATTCGGCAGCAGCTTTATTCGCATAAACTATTTTCCCTGTCAGAGGATAGAAGATAAGTATTACTGCTCCATATTCGTCAAATATTTCTGTAAAGTCCGTTTCAAAACCGCTATTTGAAAAGCTATCTTCACCAATAATACCAGCCGGAAAGATAACTAAAAGAATTATTGTCAACAACAGGGTGGTAAGCTTCCTCATAACTATAAGCATCCTTTATGCTATGCTGCCTGTATATTTGATTTTTAATCTGTTACCCTATAATAAGTTTGTAAACTCTCCTTGTTTAATTTTATTTATATAATTCAATTCATCGATTTCATAAGAGTATTTTACAAAACTATGCCAGGTTTCTATCAATTCATCTTCATCCGGTTTCCATTCAGAGAATATAACATCATATATACAATGATTTATAAAGTTCCAATATTGATATTGAGCTTTAAGGAATTCTATTTTGATTATCCCCTTGTCGATGAACTCAACAATCGCTTTCATTGTCATTTGTTCTTTTCTGAGTTGAAGATTACGCAAATGCTTTTTTATATTGTCAGCAAGCTCCTCCGGCGGGAAAAGTGAATATCTGATATAAAACTTTATATCGTGTGGATTTGTAAGCGCGTAATTAATACTGAATCTGTATATAAAGTATAATTTCTTCAAAGGTTCCATATCTGCGAGTTTTTTTAAAACATCGCTGCTGAAAAGATTGTAACCATTCCACAGTCTTGTTGCGATTGCATCAAAAAGACCTTTTTTTGAATTGAAGAAATAATAAAGAGTAGGTGCTTCAATTTCTGCGAGTTGGCAGATAGTTCTAATGCTTGTTGCAGAATAACCCTTTTCTAGAAATAAATCAAAAGCGATTTCTAAAATAGAATTCATTCTATCGTTGTCATGCATAAAATATACCTTTCATGGCGTGGAATAAGAATTCTGCGTTGCAACGTTTTATATGAAGAATTAACACTTTGTTATATACAATATAACATACAATATTGAATTAATCAATAAAAATTATACGAAAAATACTGATATATCGAACGTTAAAGAGAGATTAAAAGAGTTGAATTAATTATTCATCAATGATATAATCAATAAATACTGACCTAAATACAAATAAGCGAGTATAACAAGATTTTAATGTTAATGTTATGAAATAGCTTGCATAAATATATAAATACATATAATTGTTCACATTATATATTTCGACGGTTTATAAAAAAAAGATAATTAAATTGTAATAAATATTATACAATAATAATTCTAATATTAGTAAATGTCAATATTTTTCTCGATAAACACGAAAATAATTATAATAAAGCAATAATATAGACACAATAATTAATATATTTCAAGTTTAGTATATATAATATTTACAATAAGAATACAGAGTATTATGATAAACAGAAAGCGATGAAGCGTTGATTATTTTATCCGATATTAAAATGCAGTTAAATTACGATTATGCGGTACTCATCAATACAGCAGCGATCAGGTTACAGATATCAACAGATGACATTATTGCACTTGAAATAATCAAGCGTGAAACCAATACTAAAAACATCGAAGACATATATTTTGATATGGTGCTTGCAGTAACTGTCGCGGATGAAGATAAGCTGCTTGAAACACGCACAAGAAAGCATATTTATAAACAAGAAGAGTCAACTTATACTGTTGCATCAAATAAACTGCCTTCACGCCCTGTTATTGTCGGCTTTGGAGCGGCAGGTATATTTGCAGCGTTGATACTTGCTGAAGCAGGAACAAGACCAATTGTTCTGGAACGAGGGCAGAATGTTGACAACCGCAGAGAGAGGGTTCAGAGGTTTTGGAACACAGGTGAACTTGATATACAGACAAATGTGCAGTTCGGTGAAGGTGGTGCAGGCACATTCTCAGACGGAAAGCTAAAAACGGGACAGAAGGATGCAAGAAAGCTTAAAATACTCGATGAGTTCGTTAGGGCAGGTGCACCCGATGAAATAAAATACCTGACGAAGCCCCATATCGGCACCGATAGGTTGCGCGTTGTGGTAAAGAACCTGAGGGAAAAGATAATTTCGCTGGGCGGAGAAATTGTGTTCGGAGCAAAGGCAAACAATGTACTGTATAAAGACAGTAAAATTACCGGTGTTCGTTACGATAAAGACGGTAGTGAATTTGAGATAGAAACAGATAATGTCGTTCTTGCAATAGGCCACAGTGCAAGAGATACATTCAACAACCTTTTTGATAGTGGAATCAAGATGGAGCAGAAACCCTTCGCTGTCGGTGTCCGCATCGAGCATCCGCAGGAGTTGATTAATAGGATAAAATATGGCAGATTTGCAAGCCATCCGGCATTGGGTGCTGCCGACTACAGAATGGTCGTACATCTGAAAAACAGTAGGGGAGTATATACCTTTTGTATGTGCCCGGGCGGTGCTGTTGCCGCTGCGGCATCTGAAGAGAATGCAATAACAACCAATGGTATGAGCGAATTTATGAGAGATGGCAGGAACGCAAACACTGCACTGCTTGTCACGGTTGATAAAAAGGATTTTGCGAACGATTCACCGCTTGCAGGAATTGATTATCAGCGGAAAATCGAAGCGGCCGCATTCATTGCAGGCGGTGGAGGCTACAAGGCACCGGTTCAGCGGCTTGAGGACTTTCTGGCGAAGCGGCAGTCGGCGAGCTTCGGTGATGTACTGCCCACTTATAAGCCGGGTATCGTCTTTGCAGAGGTCGATTCATATCTGCCAGACTATGTTGCCGATTCACTCCGCAGGGCAATAACCGAGATGAGCGATTGGATGCCGGGATTCTATTATCCCGATGCCATACTGACAGGAGCCGAAACCCGAAGCACCTCACCTGTCAAAATAATCAGAGGTGAGAACCTTGAGGCTTACGGCATAAATGGTCTTTATCCCTGTGGCGAAGGAGCAGGTTATGCCGGCGGTATAATTTCAGCCGCTGTTGACGGTATATTATGTGCTGAACGTATATTAAATATATAATGTGCATAATAAAAGAGCCGCATATTCATATGATATAATCCCCTTAGAGTATGGTCGTCCTTCATATGCATGAAAGTAGCATCGGTATCTGTTTTCGAGAAGCTGTTGCGTCCGTCGAACAATTCGTTGTATTTACTATACTTTTCGC
>MGOY01000038.1 GCA_001797275.1 Clostridiales bacterium GWF2_38_85
ATCTTAAAGGATTTCATAAAGAAAAACCAGCAGTTTTAATAAAGCACTTGGGCTGCCGAAAAAAACCACTGCGTAGCAGTTTAGTGCTATTTATATTTAGCGAGGTGATATTTTGAATATAAGATATAATGATACAAGAAAAGATTTACCCCAAGAACAACTACGACGTTTATTTATGTTGGTAGGTTGGTCCGATGGTTCGGAGACACCTGAGCAAAAAGAGCATTATAATATTGGATTTATTAACTCAACTTTTGTTGTTTCTGCATGGGATGATGAACATTTAGTCGGAGCTGTAAGGGTATTAAGTGATAAGGTGTTTAGGTCTGTGATTTATGATCTTCTTGTTGACCCGGAATATCAAAACAATGGAATCGGCAGTGAATTAGTTGAAAGGTGCATAAAACACTTTCCTAAATCAGAGTGGTTAGTTCAAACAACAGAGCAAGTTGCGAGTTATTATGAGAAACTTGGCTTTAAAGTTAATAATGATGCTTTTTTAACCATACCATGTGCGTTGTTTACAGTAGTTCACAAGCAACAAGAGCTGCTTTAGAAATGGTACAAGATAATATTCATGTTTTATAATTAGCAGATTATTAATATATTAGATAACAATACCACGAGGTTCTCTTGTGTTGACATATATATTTGAACGTAAAGGGGATGATTGAATGAATAGTTCATTTAACAAAACTTGGAGGGTGACCATATTGTAACCCTCCTGAAACTTGGAGGAATTTATGGTTAATATTAAAATCGATAATGTTAATTTTAATTTAAAAGAGGAACATGATTTTTCATGGTTAAGCTCTTTTGGCACAGTTTTTACGGCTTTTGATCAAAATGATTCAGGAAATATAAGTTTTGGGGTTTATGACGGTATTGATAAATACTTTATTAAAGCAGCAGGTTTAAAAACAACCGATTCTGTACGGACACCAGAAGAAGCAATAGCATCCTTAGAAGGAGCAATGCCATTATACGAAAATATTAGGCATAAAAACTTAATTCAATTGTGTAAACATTATCCTTTTGACGATATTTACATTGCGGTATTCAATTGGGCAGAAGGTGATTGTTTATTTGACCACTGGAATTTTGATAAATATCGCAAAAATCCACAGATTGTACCCCCTGCAGAACGCTTTAAGAAACTACCGATTTCAAAGCGAATTGAATCAGCAGATGTGTTGTTTTCGTTTTTAGACACTGTTTCTAAAAGCGGATATGTTGCTGTAGACTTCTATGACGGAAGCATAATGTACGATTTTACAACAAATACTACAACAATTTGTGATATTGATTTCTTTAGAAAAAAGCCGACATTCAACGATATGGGAGAAAATTACTGGGGTACAAAGAGGTTAAAGGCATCTGAAGAATATATTTTTGGTGCTGTTATTGATGAATCTACAAATGTTTATACGCTTGGAGCGTTAATGCTTGATTGTTTTTTCGGTAATTATACAGATGTTGAAATAGAGCAAAGATATAAAACCAATGCGTTTTCACCATGCTTATTTGAAAACTGGGAATTAAGCAAAGAGTGTTATGATGTTGTATTAAAATCTGTCGCTATTAAAAGGGCTGAACGATATGCTTCGATAAACGAATTCCACACAGCTTGGAATGTAGCTTTGTTCGCCAAATGAGCATAATCTGCATAATCTGATATAATAAATCCAATGGTTGCCAAATAGCAATAAAAGGTTCGTTTGAAATTGCACAAGATAAACCAAACACCAGTTGAAAATTGATTTTCAACTGGTGTTTTAATATTTTATAGAATTTCTTCAGGTGTTTCGAGTGAGATTCTGCCTATCTTACCACTTCGGAATTCCTCAAGCAGCATAGTTGCGCAGCGTTCCTCATCAATCCCGCCACCGGAAATCAGAAATCCCCGTTTTCTTGCGATCGTTTCGAAAATTTCATGCCCGACACCCGAAATATCGGTCAGCTTGTATCTTTCGGCTAACAATTCGGGGTATTTATCACGTAATTTTTCGCAAAGCACCCAGGATATTTCTAAAATGTCGATTACCTCATCACGGATTGCACCTGTCAGTGCAAGGTTAATTGCTATATGCTTGTTCTCAAGCTTCTCCCAAAGTAGTCCGGGCGTGTCAAGCAGCTCGACACCGTAGGGTGTCTTTATCCACTGGGTGGTTCTGGTCAGTCCGGGTTTGTTTTCGGTTTTCGCCTTCTTTGTGCGTGACATTGTGTTGAAAAAGGTGGATTTGCCGACATTGGTTACGCCGACAACCATCGCACGCAGGTTTCTGCCGTACATACCCTTGCGTTGAAAATATTCAAGCTTCTCGCTCATCATCTGAGGTATCAGATCAATTAATGTGTTGAAGCCCTGCAATGATTTGCAGTCAACAGCAACGGTATTAGTATGTTCCTCTTTAAGACAGGAAATCCATTTGTCGGTTGTGGTTTTATCGGCAAGAGATGATTTATTGAGTACAATCAACTTTGGCTTCTCGCCAATAACCTTCTGGATGTTCGGGTTTTTGCTTGATTCGGGTATACGACAGTCTCTCAGCTCGATGACCATGTCAACTAGCGACATATTCGCTTGAATATATCGCTTGGCTTTTGCCATATGACCTGGGTACCAGCCGATGTTGTCTATATTACTCATTTAACTTTTCCCATCTGATCAAACGGAACAACCCTGACAATAACTCGCCCTAAAATCTGTGAAACATCTAAAGCACCAAGCATTCTTGAATCTTTGGAATTGTTGCGGTTGTCACCCATAACAAAAATTTTACCTTCTTCGACGGTGTACGGGAATTGTACTGAACCGACAGCCATAAGACCTGCAACCTTGTTTATTGTATAATCCTCATCAAGCTTAACTCCATCAACTGTTATTGTCCAGCTTTCAGGGTCAATATCGACAACCTGACCCTCTGTGGCAATAACACGCTTAATCAAAGGTTCTGATTCTGTTTCCTCATCTATTACAATTATATCACCCTGCTGGGGAGTATAGAACATTCCCGAGATAATCAGCTTATCATTTTCATGCAGTGTTGGATTCATTGAATCACCAATAACTGTTACATATTTGAAAACGAAAATAAACAGAATTAACATAAGAAAAATCGCTGAACAGATTATATCAATAAGATCGATAACAGAGCTGACTATACGTTGTTTCATCGATGCAGGAGCTTGAACTACTTTTTCACCTTCGGGAGTTGTTTCGAAATTGAGTTCTTCTTTGTCGGATTGCTGATTGTTTTGGTTATTATTTAAATCCATATGATCATTCCTTTAAGTTTATATTATAAATGAAAGGTATTCATCTATCATTAAAATATAGAAAAAAGAATGCCCTTTCGCAGTTTATTCAATGCGGAAGGGCATTTCTTCACATGTTGTGTTGCTGTTGTAATCAAAGCGGAAATGTCCTAAAATTAACCTCAACACCCTATTGGGAATAAATATTAATGTTTAATTGGTTGAGATACGTGAAAAGGCATAATTAATTCGAACAAACTTCACACTAATTCCTTGACCTTTGCATTCTTACCAACTTTGTCGCGCAGATAATAAAGCTTAGCTCTACGAGCCTTACCTTTTCTGGCAACTTCAACATTAACTACCTTTGGTGAATGAAGCGGGAAAGTTTTTTCAACGCCAACACCAAATGTAACGCGGCGAACTGTAAAGCTCTCAGAAATTCCGCCATTTCTTTTCGCAATAACCGTACCCTCAAAAATCTGGGTTCTTGTTCTTGTACCTTCAATTATAAGGTTGTGTACTTTAACGGTATCACCGATATTGAATTTAGGTACTTCAGTTTTAATTTGCTCGCTTGTAAAAGCCTTGATTGCATCCATTAGGCTTCCTCCTTTCAGAATAGAGCATTCATGCCGAGCAGCAGAGGATTACTCCAATAACAATTGCTAATCATTATAACATAGATTATTATTGCTTGTCAAGCAATTTTACATTATTTTAATATAAACAATTTATTAATGTGAAGTGATTAAATCACAGATATGCAAATAAATTCTGTATATAATAACAATATAACTATTATACAACAGGAGGCGTTGTTTTGCAATACATTTTAACCTTTCTTGAAGGTATAATTACATTTATCTCACCCTGTTTGCTTCCGATGCTTCCGGTTTATGTTTTGTATTTTGCTGGTAGTGATAATTCAGACGGCACAAGATCAAAGAAAACACTTGTCAATTCGTTCGTTTTCGTTGCAGGTTTTACGCTTGTATTCATTCTGATGGGTGCGCTTGCAGGAACGATAGGGAAGCTGTTGATTCAGCAACATACAGCGTTGAACATCATCACAGGTCTGATAGTCATAATTTTCGGGCTAAATTACATCGGGTTGTTTAAAATAGGCTTTTTAAACAACACACACCGGATTGAAAGATCAGGCTCAGTAAAAAACATTTTGTCAGCCTTTGTTTTCGGCATTGTTTTTTCGATAGGCTGGACCCCGTGTATCGGTCCGTTCCTCGGCTCGGCATTGATGAAAGCATCTCAGCAGGCTTCAGTGCTGCAGGGAATACTTATGCTCCTTGTGTATTCAGCTGGTCTTGGAATACCGTTTATACTTAGTGCTGTGCTGCTCGACAAACTAAAAAATGCTTTCGATTTTATTAAAAAGCATTACAGAATAATAAATATCATATCCGGTTCATTGCTGATTATTGTAGGAATACTTATGATGACAGGATATATCGGACGAATTCAAAGCTTATTGGGATGATGGAGGAAAATATGTATAGTAAAAAGAAATTATTAATATGGGGTATTGTGCTGGTTTTAGCAATGGTTACGGCTGTGCTGTCATACAATTATATTCTAAAAAATTATAATAACGATTCATCAGCACAGGATACAAGCTCAAAATTAAGCATAAGCTCGGTGGCAGACAACGCATCTGCTGGATCGCAGGATGACAGGGTAAAAGCACCCGACTTCACTGTTTATGATAGGGATGGAAACGAAGTATCCTTTGCATCACTTTCAGGGAAACCGATTATTTTAAATTTTTGGGCAAGCTGGTGCGGTCCTTGTAAGAGCGAAATGCCTGAATATCAGAAGATGTTTGAAGAATACGGTGATAAAATACAATTCGTCTTTGTAAACCTGACCGATGGTTCCAGAGAAACTAAAACCACAGCTGAGAATTTTATTAATAGCAGCGGATATACCTTTCCGGTTTACTTTGACCTTGATATGGATGCAGCCGGAACTTATGGGATTTCATCCATACCGACTTCGCTTTTTATTGATTCAGAAGGATACATCGTTGACGGCTATCTTGGAGCAATGAGCGAAACACAGATGAGAAACTTTATTAACGAGATTTATACGGGAGAATAAAATAATCTGTATTCTAATACTATTTCTAATACTGTATTAGTTGTTCTGTTAATTGAAATAGATTAATTTCAATAAAAACTCCGCTTGCTAACATGAAACAAGCGGAGTTATGTTATAAAAATTAGTTAATCATCCTTTACATCCGCGCAATATACAGGGATTATCGAGCTATTGCCATATATTAAAGAACCGTCCTTGCTTTTTTCGCCACTGCTGACCCTTGTTGATACATGTAAAAACGGATTTCCTTCTGAGTCAATGTCTAAATAAAATTTATCTAAATTTACTTTAACGGAAGCATTATCGTTTTTTGATAATATTTTTGCGTATTCTGTTACTTTCGATGTTAGTTTATCAGAGTTTATAGCAGGAACATCTACATTATCAAAAAGTCCGACTTGATTAATAGAAAACTGCCATATATCACCGTATTCATTCATATAAACCCAAAAATGATCGGCAGATTTTATGCCATTAAAATGTTTATGGAATTTCAATATTGTGTTTTCTTCATCTAACATCTCTTTTGATTAGTTTACCTAGATGCATTCAAGAGTTCCTTAATAAGTGTAAAATCTTCAACAGGTTTGACGCTATTCTTTGACGAAAGAGTGTAAAAAATAGAATGTTCTTTGTTGTCTAATAAAACAATATATTCTTTTCCAAGTTCCACAGTTCCTTTACTAAAGATAACTTCTATTGATTTATCAACAACATTGCCTTTTAAAGATTCAACGATAGAACAAGTATATCTTTCGGTATTATTAATTGTGACTTCATCAATAAACTTATCGACTTTTAAACGAAATATATATTTGGAATTAGCAACAATGTCTTCTGTTTTATTAGATCTGACATAATCGTATCCAATATATTTGCCTGTTGTCGGACTTCTATCAACTATATTATGAACAGAAGAGAATACGAAACAATAAAGATAACTAAACAAACGATCAATTTTTTCATATATGCTTTCCTCCATAATACTTTTTTAATCATATACTTATCCCTTCATTTTGCATAAAAAATTAAATAATACCAAAGACCCCCCCGCTTGCCACATAAAACAGGCGGGGGTATGATTTAAATTATTAGTTATCTTTTATATCCGCACAATATACAGGGATTTCAATTCCATCACCATAATTACATCCATCTCCGTAATTAATGTTTATTACAACATATGGAATGCCATCGGAATCCATGTTAATATAATAATCATCTCTTATCGAATATTCATTTTCATCACCATATAACTTTACAAAGTATTTATTTGCTTTTTCCAACAATTTAGCTTTATCAATTTTAATATCATCAATATTCTTCATCATCCCATATGTCTTCATGTTGAATTGGGTAATAATACCATACTCATCCATAACAACGCAAAAAGCATCTATTGAAGGTATATTGTTATAGGTTTTCTCAAAAATTATACTGCATATTTTATTACTCTTGATGCCTTGCAGTCTATTTAAACTTTCGTTATTTATTGTGTAACCATCAATATTAACAAATTGATTTATAAATTTTAAAGCAAGAGAAATTCGTTCATCTGCATTTAATAGTTTACCGTCCCCCATATTAAAAGTTCCGTTACCGGCAATAAGACTATCATTTTTTGAATCATAGAAATATAAATGACTGTGTTCTTCATTACTTTTATAGTAGTCCACTTCTAATGGGAAAGGTACACTATTATTATCAATTGTATTCGTAAGCCAATAATTTAATTCTATATTCTCTCCGTTTATATTGATTATCTTACTCTCAATATTTTCTTTTACAATTTGTTCGTGTAGTTTTGACGCACCATAATTTAAACTTTCGTTAAGTTCCATAAGTTTTTCATCTGTCATAAAATCTTCAGTTGTAGCATTTGCTGAAAAGATTATGCTTATAGTTATTATAAGACAAATTGATAATATAAACAAGCATCTCTTCTTTATTATCTTAAACATAAAAATTCCTCCTATTCTAATGTTCTATCTACAGATCCTAAAATTACAAGAGATCCAGAAATTCTATATCAAGAATTTAAATTAGCTGATTCTATTGCATCTTCGATTGTACATCCAGTATCATCAATAACTTCAAAAAATCCCTCTATCCAGTCACAAGCATCATCATATGGAATGCTCTCTGTAAAACCAACTACTGTTTGAGCGCCAACATAACCAGGCAAAGCATTGTTATATAGTGTTTGCATTGTATTATATGCTCCTAATGGACCGGTATCATCTCCGGTAAGGCAGGCAACTAATAAAACTAAGTTTAAGTTTGATAGGGCATCATGATCAACAGTATATAATTGAGATATTTCACTACGGGTGACTTCAAATTTTAAAGCTCCGTTTATAATCTGAAATCCTTCATCACTGCCATGTGTCATTGCAACAAAAACTTCTGTTGTATTTAATACCTTTAAGCATTCTTCTACAGAGATATCATTGTATGTTTTTCCGAATGAATACATCTGAGACATTGATGAATTTGCTGCACTTAAATATAAACTTGTGTCTATAACACCACCATCAAAAGGAATAAAGTTGAAACCTAAAAGAGCATAATCTTGATATTCAGGATCTATTAATTTCCACTCTTGCAGAAGACTGGTGCTAATTGTTTGTAATGCTAAAGGAGCATTAAAAGCTGTAGAACTCGCTGCAAGACTTTTTGCGGTATCGAAATATGGTATCAGTTTAATATATCCATTTGGATCACCAGATATTATCCATGCAGGTTCTCCAAAAAGATAATCATACTCTGTCCCGGATTTTGTGATTTTATAATAACCTTGATTATTATTAACAAACGTTATATCTAATGACGAATAACCATTATCGCTATAGGGCTTTACTACTCCACCGTTTTCAAATGATATAAAATAAGAGCTTGCTCTGTTTTGAAAACAATAAGTTCCACTCGGAAGTGGATTTAAAACAGTAAATGATATCGAAGCTCCAGTATCATAACTCGTCGCAGTTATTGTGGTCTTTCCATATGAATGTATAGTGAGATTGTTAACCGGACTTGCGTAAACAAAACTAACAACATTCAAATCACTGGAGGTCCATTTAACACGTTTATCAGTTGCGGATGAAGGATTAAAACTAATGCATTGAGAAATATCGTTAATATTACCAGGAATAGCATAATCTTGAAGACTATCAACAACACTTGAATTTACTGTAAGTGATGTTACAGGAGCTAAAGAGGATATATAAGTGAATGTCCACTTTTGAGAGCTGCTTGTCGATCGAATAACATTAATCCCATCAGGAGCAACAGTTGCATACATATTTGAGCCGTTGATGGCGACCTCTGATATTAAATTATATGCAGTTAAGGAATATTGCAACGACCATTGTTCTAAATAATCAGTATTTGAAGAAGTATCATATCCCATCGTTGCAAAAAGTTTTATACTATTATATGAAGTTGAGCTATAAACACCTAATGCTATATTTTTATTAACATCTAAACTTAGAACATGAAGCGGTCTGATTATATAATTACCATTACCAACATATTTAACCTTCCATTTCTGCCAGAATAAACTATCGCCAGACTTCTGTGTTTCCAAAGTTACAGAAGTGCCTCCGGTTGTACCTCCATTTGTAGCGGTTAAATATTTATTATCATTGGGATTTTTTATATAATATACACCATCAGCAAGCTTGACCGTTACTGTACAATATCCTACAATTGAAGTGTTGCTTGTCAAATATGCTATTACAGTTGTTGTTCCAGCTTTAACTCCGGTAACTACGCTGGAGGAACTTACACTCGCAATACTCGGATCATATGTGTGCCATCCAACTGATAGCCCTGAAGGGTTTGTAGTAGCTGAAAGTGTTACAGTTCCGCTGACATTGAGTTCTACGGAAGAGGGTGAAACTGTAACTGTAGGATTAACAGGGTTATATGTTATCTCAAGCTTAGGCTTATATGAGGTCGTCGTATTGTTAAACGAACCGAAGGTTTTTGAAATTAATGTAGAACCGCTCTCAATGGTTGAGCTTGCTTTAAATAATATACCTTTATTAATATCTTCTGTACCGTTTTTCCAGTCCTGAACAGCGTCTAAAATATCGAAACCATAGCTCACGTTACCATCATAATGAACAACCTTTGAATCAAGTGATTCGTCCCAGCTCATCGGATAAAGACTTGCCCATGTTGATGTGCGTTCATACCATGTAGAACGGAATGTATAACAATATACTTGGAGTCCTTCGAGTTGACACATTAAGCCACGAATTGTAACTGTTGCTGCAGTTATCTGACTTGCGGTTATATTATTATAAGCCGAATCATTCAACAACCCGGGGAACTTCATAGCTTAATATAAACCGGGCAAGGCGATGAATTTCATCGCCCTGCAATATTACACAAACCTTATGTTTCGCTTCGCTTTGCGATTGCTTTGTCAATGTTGTCAAGGATGGGCATATCAATTTGATTCAAGTGTTGATTTATCACTACCGGTAAGATCAAACTTTACTGTTTCAAAATCGAAATAGTCTAATATTTCATGATTAAATGGTTCGCCACACAAATCTCCTCCTTGTTCAAAAATGACTCTCCATTTGCCGTCAACAATAATAATAGCTTTACTCCAATTATCTTGAATAGAGCCGCTTTCATCTTTATACGGTTTACAGTCACGATAAATATATTGAATCGTTTTTGAATCAATTATTCTTTCAGTTTTTATATAACCAGATTTCCCCTTTTGTGTTAGTGTTTCATAATATTCAGAAATATTAGAACAAAGATTTGATTCTTCAATATAACCGATATGAACGAGAAAAGAAGCTGTTTTATTATTGTTTTTATTAGAAAAAGTAAAATATAAAATGTTATTGTAATCCGATGGATAAAATAAATCAACATCTATCATTTCGTATTCACAATTTTTTATCACAGGTAAAAGAATTTCACCCTTTTCTTTAATGAACTTAAGGTAAGTTAGATTTTCATATGATAAGTCACCACGACTCTCTGTCCATGTCTTTAATTCCTCTATACTTTTAAAACTAAAATCATTTGGTCTCGGAAATTGAGTCTCGCTAATATTAGAAATATTACTATTCTGATGTAAATCATTATCTTTTCGCAGATTGCATCCGCATAAGGATAATAATAACAATGAGAATATAATAGAATAAATAGATAATTTAATAAATTTCATAGCTACACCTCTCTATTTCGTAAATTTACGAATATCTTCTTTGCATTTATCACATAAAGCATCTTCTAAATCAACAGCATTAACTCCAATCAAGATGGGGTTTATATTAGCCATAATACATGCATCACCATAACCAGCTTCGGGATGGTGATATGCACATATAGGATTAATGCATATATCATCACCATATTCGTCTTTTACCCAATTATGATATGAATCCTTAGCTCCATACAGATGTGCAGTTTCATGCATATATGTAGTTAAATGTAGGTTTTTATTATATAGGTATTCAAATGATGTGTTAGAACCGAAATTACATCGAAACATCATTATAGATTTTTTATCTATTGTTACCGCTCCACCGTTAATTTCTGTTTTAACAAAATTATCTCCCCCCATTCCCAAGTTAATCTACCAATCCAAAGACATCTTGCTTGTTGAAATCCCGGTATTGTATAAGAAGACATTGCACTTAGCATATGCCTATTACTCGTATGGGTGTCCTCCCTTATAAGACCGGGACATGTACACTCAGTGTTTATTGTAGTAGCTGTTGGGCAAGTATCTGCTATTGTACAATAATTTGATATTGAAGGGAAAGTTGTTCTTAATCCCAAATAATCTGCAAAAAATCTTTGGGATATATTTGTCATGGTATAATAAAGTTGTAACACCTTGACCTAATATAGTATAATAACTATAAAGGAAAGAGGAAAGAAAAATGCAACAATACGAAA
>MGOY01000039.1 GCA_001797275.1 Clostridiales bacterium GWF2_38_85
CGCATTCCTATAATAACGGACTGACTCCGTTCGAAGCTCGCTTCAATTCGAAAAATATTAGGTCAGATTGTTACAATTTCGCTTGACCAGCACATTTTATCATATTTTGTATATAGTACATATATTAAAAATAACCGATAGTAACGATTGAAGAGAGTAAATTTATCTCTCATCGGTTAATGCCTTCTGTAAATGCAGAAGGCTATTTATATAGTAAAATAAATAAATACCAATTTAAGCTATGATTTCTACATAAAAAATGATTACATAAATGTTTAAATAACCGTATACTAAAATTATAATTTATCAAGGTAATGGAATTGCGAAATAATAAGTTTGTTGCTCTTATACTATGTGTTTTAAATTGTAGGTTTACAATATAAGTGCAACAGAAAAAGATAGCGAAACATATCGCAATCGTGTATAATGGGAGTTGAGAGACAACCAAATACAAGGAGAAAGCAAAATGAATCGCTACACACATTTTACCATAGAAGATAGAGAAAAAGCAAGGGTTTTAGTAGAACAAGGATACAGTATTCGAGCAATTGCAAGAACACTAAAGCTGTTAACCGCAGTGTTGTAGGTTCGAACCTTATAGGAGAACCATAATAAATACGCAGATTGATAAACAAATCTGCATATTTTACTTTTATATAGAATTTTTGTATAGTTGAAATATTATAAAATTTCAGAGCTTTTATCCCGTAAATGAAACAATGATACAGTATCAGGATCAACTTCACCATA
Organism: Clostridiales bacterium GWF2_38_85; assembly: GCA_001797275.1. Classification (GTDB taxonomy): domain Bacteria; phylum Bacillota; class Clostridia; order Oscillospirales; family CAG-382; genus GWF2-38-85. The sequence continues at coordinate 751 of MGOY01000039.1, forward strand.
TCTTATAAAAATAACTATTTCTTCGGTAAATCCTATAAGATATATGATCAGTATACTCGATATGAAGTATGTTGTGTCGGCAAAGCTTGATATAATAACGAGAAAATACACTAATACGGCATTTAGCTTTAAAAGGAATGTATGCATCATTATTGGCTTTTTGCATCTTATCCCCGAAATTATAAAAGATAATATGAACAGAGTAAAGAAAACAATAAGTAAATATGTATTTGGTTTTAAGTATTCGGGGTATAACTGACTCACAAACCAAGCTGTAGATACATAGAAGAAAATGTCCGCAAATGAATCCAATTTCTTTCCTATTTCAGTTTTCATATTGAATTTACGCGCTACCCAGCCATCGAACATATCAGTTGAACCTACAATAATGTAACCGAACAAAAATGCAATTTTCATGTCAAGTAATATAAATATAACCAAAAAGGGCAAACAAACTATTCTCGATAATGACAGTGCATTCGGTATGTTTAAATATTCTTTTTTCATAATACCTCCAGTAGCTGATATTTGGACCCTCTAAAATAATAATATAATTACTATACAATATTATTAACATAAAATCAAGGTTTATTATTAAATAATTAAAATTTAAGTCAAACAAAACTCGAAATTTAGAGCAAATTGCTATTGTTATGAAATTTAAAGAGTCCGATAATAATTAAGAAAATAACGCTTTGAATGATAAAGTTACATAATATTGTACAAGAAAATAAATAACAAGAAAAAGTCATCGGCTTAACAGTGGCTTTTATAATAACAATCGACTAAATAATACTAATCTCTCATAAAACATTACAATAAAATTCTGCGAAAAAACCCATAAAGCAAAGGTTTTTCCTTGAATTTTATCTATGTTATTAATCGAGATTAGTATAAGTCAGTAAAATAAATATCTCAATTATTTTACTGTGTAAACAAAACTGCCGGTAGAACTTTTTTTGTTTTCCTGATCCATTACATATACATTAACAGTATAGCTGCCGGATAGTACATCCCACGGAATCATATAGGATAAAACATAGGTGTTCTCATCCTGCTCCTTCATTATCTCAGTAAGACCATACTGAGGTATGTTGATAAGAACATTTTTGACATCACACACAATGTCTTTCAGATGAGCGGTAACGAGAACCGTCTCACCTCTGCCTGCTGATGTCGGTGATACTGTGGTGCTGATGCTGCTGAAATTTTCCATAAACATTTCTCCTTTAAAATTTGTTTTATATAATGAAAGTGTAGTGTACTAAAACATTCTATAAAGCCAAGCGGAAATAACCTCGTTAATAAATTCCTGAATTTCTTCGAGCTTTACTTTGTCAGTGCCTTTTAAGTAAAACTTACAGGTTGTATCAAGCATACCCAAAAATCCTGCGGCGGCCATCTCGAAATTGATTGTTTTCTTTTTCTCTTCAGAGCAGGAGTTTCTTAATATATCAGCGATAAAGCATATATATTCATTTTTTAAAGTATTAATTTCAACGAGTGCATCCGCGTCGATACCGTTTGAAAGTTCGTTGAAAAATATCGTTGCAAGCTCCTTGTATTCAATATATAAGCTGACATTTGATTCGATTGCATTTTTCAGTTGAATGTCAACAGGCAAGTTTTCGTCGAATTCTTTTCTTATCTTTCCGGTAATGTATTTCATTCCCTCAGTAACAAGGCATTTGAAAAGCTCAAGCTTTGTTGGAAAGTGATAGTAAAGCGTTCCCTTAGCGACCTCAGCTGTACGGGCGATGTCGTCCATACTTGCACGGTAATACCCGACCTTCGAAAATACGCTAATTGCAGCGGCCATTATTTTTTCTCTACTCATAAACCCACCTTAACTATATCTTCTGTACTGACTGGTCAGTATTATAACATGAAAATAGTATCATGTCAATAGTGTTTTAAAACTTTTTAATTAACTGCCATAAAATATAAAATTTTATATTGTAATGCATTCTCAAATAATGTATAATGTAAAACAGATTTTATCGAAAGGTGAGCTTGAATGAAACAATTTATAGAAAATATCAAAAAGCTTTATGTCAAGGAGTCCAAACTATCCCTAAAAGCAATAGGCATAACACTTGCTGTTATAATTTTAATAGCCTCTGTGCCTGCTGTTTATATATTATCTGTCAAGGATAAAAATGACTATCCTTCTGAGAATGATAGCTTGCCAGGTGTATCTGCAATTGATAATACATCGGATAAAGATGAAACATCGTCTGAAATTAACATGGATAACTCATATGCTTCAGCTATTTCCGAAACAGAAAATATTTCTGATACCAATTCGACAGAGAATTCTGTGCCCGCTGAATCAATAACTGAGGAGTCAAAACCCGAAGTGTCTGTACCAACAGAGTCACAACCCGAAGTATCTGTTCCCGATGTGTCAAAACCTGAGGTTTCTACTCCTGAGGAATCAAAAGACGATGATACATCACAAACTCCTGTTGTAACTTATAAGGATCCGCTTGAGGAATACATTGCTTTTGTGAAATCGAATTATTCATCCAGCAGTACTGATGTCAAAACGGCAGTTGAAAAGGTTGAAAACTTGAAAAACCAGAATAAAATAAATACAACAGAAGGTGCTAATGCGATTACTGATTTGTATGCGAAAGTAGATAAGGTTACAGAAAGATCTGACAGAACAGAATTGAGGAAAACGATTGACGAAATACGCATACATGTGTATCCGAGTGTTTTAATGAGCGAAAAATTGGTTTCTGCATATAACACAGCTGTTGATTTGTTATTTTCTCCGCAAGCTACACAAACACAGATAAATAAGGTAATAGCTGATTTAAAAACAGAAGACAAAAATAAGATAGATATAGGTAATCTTCAAGGTCAGTATCAAAATTCATTGAATTATCTACTGCTTTCGGATTTGCCTGAATTAACTCAATTAAAAGTTGCGCAGGCAACAGCGAAAAATATCCTTGATTTGAAGGTTGCAGCCACTCAAAGCAGTGTTGATTCCGCTGCTTTAGGGATTTCAAACATAATAAAAGCGATCAACGAAAAATATTATCTTACCTCAACAACAAGACAACAAATGTTTACTTATTATATATCCTATAGCAAATACATAAGCTCTGATTATAATCAAACTACATGGAATCAATTTAAAAATTGTCTTGACGTTATAAAAGGTTACCTTTGTTCCGAAACGGTTAATGAAAGCGATGAAAGTACAGCAATCGAAAATCTAAGAACAGCTTATAATGAATTGGTTATAATCGAAACGGTTGATATAACTCCATTATCAACTCGAATAGCAGAAATTCAAGCAATGGGATTTTTACAAGAAAAATATACATTGCAATCAACGGGGAGGGTTACAAGTATAATTACAGAGTCATTATTACTCTTAGACCAAAATACAAAAGCTCTGACAAACAAGACAGTACAGAATAAGCTAGCAGAATTGAACGAAGCATATAACAATCTTGTTAAACTGCCCGACAAAAAAGCTTTCTTCGAATTGCTTTTACAGTGCTGGTCACTTGACTACAGAATGTACACCACCCAAAGCTTCAGAAATGTAACCGATGCTATAAATAATGCTCTCCTAATTGATGAAGCTGTAGGCGAACCTACTCAGGCTCAAGTAAATGCTGCGATTAAACAGATGACTGATGCTAAAAACGGACTTGTGAAGATTAAGGACATCCCAAATACATCAATGAAAACCGGTGAGGATGTGCTGCAGAGTGCCGGAGCATATACAATAAAATTAGGAAACCTTTCTATCCATTCAATTATTGATTGTCATCGCAACCAAAGGGACAGCAAAACAAGTATAAAATTTGAGAGCCAAAAATTTGGATCAACATTTATATTTGGTAAGTTCATAGCAGATGGGAAATCAAAAAATGAGTATTTCTCTATCGAAAGCTATTATGCTATCAATGGTGGTAATAATACGGCAATAACCTTAGCAGCAATTGATGGGAACAATCCGACAGCATATGCAAAGGATTATTCAGTTTGCGGTATAAAGTTAGGTGATAGTCTTGACCAAGTAAAACAACTTTATCCGAAAGCTCAATATGGTGATGGTTATATGACGTATTCATCAAAAAATAGTAAGGGTAATTATTTTCTGACCTTGACTGTCAGCTTCACAGCTGAGAAAAAGGTATCAAAAATATATTTCGAATTTTCACCAATTGGAGGTATGTTCCGAGTAAACGACCGTGATACTACCATAATTATTATGTAAAACCAGGATTTTATTATATTATAAATTGAAAGAATGGTTAAAATGGATGTTTCAGCTGCAATAATCAGAAATAACAACGAAATTTTGATATGTCAAAAGCCATTGGGTAAGTATAACGCATTACTCTGGGAGTTCCCAGGCGGTAAGTTAGAACAAGGAGAAACTGCAGAACAGTGTATAGTCAGAGAATGCTTTGAGGAGCTGGGAGTTGAAATCATGGTAGTCGGGTTGTTTGACGAAATAACACATAATTATCCCGAAGGGACGGTACACATCAGCTTTTTTGACGCGGGAATTGTGTCAGGTGAAATAACATTGTGCGAACATGCCAACGCAAAGTGGGTAACACCCGAACAACTGCAACAATACGAATTCTGCGCCGCAGACAGGGAAGTGGGAGAGAAGCTACACATAAAAAGCAAAGATGGTATATTATGAAACGATATTATTATGCAGACAAAGTAATAGATTTCTTAAAAAAAGATCTTTACACTATTTTTGGCGAATTAACTTCAGCGGATCAATTTGCTGCTGATGATTTACAGAAAAATACATGGAAAGCTGAAATTGAAATATTAAAGCGTGAATTGAGCGGATTGTACTATGGTACTTTGTTGTTCGAATATACAATTCCAAGAATTGGTGATAGAATTGATAATGTGTTAATATATAATGGCATTGTTTTTCTTCTCGAATTCAAGTTTGGTGAAAAATTGTATCCATCTGCAGCGATTGAACAGGTTACTGATTATGCGCTTGATTTACAATGTTTCCACAAAGAAAGCCACAATAAATTTATTGTCCCAATAATTGTATGTACCGAAGCTAATGAGGAGCATTCACAGATAGGATATATAGACAATAAAATTATGTTACCCCTTAAATGTAACAGAGATAATTTAGGTTCAACAATTAGAGATATAGCTGAAAATTTTGAACAGGAATGGTTTTCAGCCGAAGACTGGATTAACTCAATATATATGCCAACACCAACAATTGTTGAAGCAGCACAAGCCTTATATCGCGGACATAAAGTTGAAGATATATCACGTAATGATGCAACAGCGATTAATCTCAGTATTACAACTGATGCAATAAATAAAATCATTGATTACAGTAAAACAAATAATCGAAAATCAATTTGTTTTGTTACAGGTGTCCCGGGAGCAGGAAAAACTCTTGCAAGATTGAATATATCTGCGTCAAGAAGCAACTTATCAGAAGAAGAACATGCGGTGTTTTTATCGGGTAATGGTCCATTAGTTGAGGTACTTCAAGAAGCATTAGCAAGAGATAAAAGTGAACGAGAGCATATAAAGAAGACAATAGCAATGCGAAATGTAAAGGTTTTTATTCAAAACATTCATCACTTTAGAGATAATGCAATAATCCAAGAAACACCACCATGTGATAAAGTCGCTATTTTTGATGAAGCACAACGAGCATGGACCGAAGATATGCTTTCAAAATTTATGAAGGATAAAAAGGGTTTGGCTGATTTTAATCAATCTGAACCAGAATTTTTAATAAGCATTATGGACCGACACCGAGATTGGGCTACAATAATATGTCTCATTGGCGGAGGTCAAGAAATTAATACTGGTAAAGCTGGATTGACTGAGTGGTTTAATTCATTAAAAAGTAAATATTCGAATTGGGATGTTTATGTATCTGATAGAATCACAGACAGTGAATATACAAGTGGCGTTCCAGTTACAAGCATACTAAGTAAGGTTAACATAATCCCTGAATTGCATCTCGCTGTCTCTTTGCGTAGCTTCAGAAGTGAAAAAGTAGCTGCTTTTGTGAAAGCATTGCTTGATATTGATGTTGAAGAAGCAAGAAAACTATATCTATCATTTAAAAAAGACTATCCGATTGTTATAACAAGGGATATTGAAAAAGCAAAAACATGGATTAAATCAAAAGCAAAAGGCTCGCAACGATATGGTGTTATTGCAAGTTCAGGAGCAAAACGCCTTCGCACCCATGGCGTTTGGGTACAGAACAAAGTCGGTGCTCCAAACTGATTTCTGAATGGCAAGGATGACGTCCGTTCGTCCTATTTTCTCGAGGAAACAGCAACTGAATTTGATATACAAGGGCTTGAGCTTGATTGGGCTATTGTTTGTTGGGATGCAAACCTTAGGTTTTATAATGGAAACTTTGAATATATGAACTTTACAGGTACAAGATGGATGAATATCAACAAAATTGAGATTGTTACATATTTAAAAAATGCTTATCGTGTTCTATTAACACGAGCACGTCAAGGGTTCGCTATATTTATTCCAACAGGTGATTTATCAGACCATACAAGGTTACCAAAGTTTTACGATGGTGTTTGGGATTATTTAAAGAGTATTGGACTTGAAGAGATATAAATTCTTAATGTTAGATAGAAAGAGAAACATATTAACCAACTGATTTATCAGGCGAATGCTATGTTGCAAAACAAAAATTTTGAGTACGCTATTTGCGGAGGCTTTGCAATCGATTTATTTTTGGGTTATAATTCACGCAAGCATGGCGATATAGACATTCTTGCATATTGGAAAGATCGCGATGAAATCATATTGTATATGAAATCGATTGGTTTTGATGTGTATGAAATGCTTGGCGGAGGTAAAGTTCACCGTATAACTGATATAGGAAAGCAATATAAATCAAAAAGAAATATATTTTGTTGTAAAGCTGACTGTGAGCTGGTGCAACTATCCGAAACACAAGAAGACGATATATATTTTATCAATTTTCAACATATAGGGCAATCCAAATTGAATTTTATAGAATTCCTTTTCAATGATAAAAGCGATAAGCATTTTCTTTATGCCAGAAATCATAATGTAAAGCGTAATCTCAAAGATGTCATTTTATTTAACAAAAATATTCCTTATTTAGCGCCCGAGATATGCTTGTTATATAAGTCAACCGATACAGAACGTGAGGGCTATCAGCAAGATTATGAGTTAGCAATCAGAGCAATGAGTAGTGAACAAATTGAATGGTTGAACAATGCCATCAGTTTCATGAATCCAGACGGTCATAAATGGTTGAATGATTCGATAATAAATAAGACAAAGTGAGATATAATTTTTTATTGGAGGGATTAATTTGGTATATGGAGCTATTGATGAAAAAAGCGAAAAAGGTTATACATGTTTAAAAAGAGTTTTTGGAGCAATACAGAATAAACAAATAGACTATAATTGGCTATTAACATATGTTGATTGTTATCCACAAAACCCTATTTTTGATGAATTATTGAACAAAGAGTATTGCTGGTTATCTGGCGATGAATTAACATCAATTGTGCAAAAGGAAGATTTTCAATGGGTTTGGGCAGTATTATCGGGTTTTGATAAGGATATACCTTTGTTGGAAGTGTTAATAAAATATAAACTCCCATATGCAGATGGGTATAAAGGCTTTTGGGAAGATCCGATTTCCATACAACACCCATTAGCAAGCATTGAGATTGTTCCCTGGGATAGCTCGTTCGTTTTAATATTTAGTAAACAAAAAGAAATAGTAGATAATTTTATGAAAGCTTTCCCTTTGAGTGAGGACATGGAATTATATAATACCAAATGGAAAAACATATAAAAAATAACCCGTCGGAAGAGGAGATTGTTCTCTGTTCGACGGGTGTGTTTCTTGATAAATCAGTATTATTTAGCCGCCGTCTGCGCTGGAATTGTCGGTACCATGTGAGAAATCGAGGATTTCGGACTGCGACATGACGCTGAATCCACCCGATTCAACAAGATCATCCTTTGGATGTTCGGCTCTTTCGGCTGTTTTTGAGTTGTAAACATAATTTTTGTCCTGCTTCAAGTCGTTGCCCTTGCCGACAGGAAAGGTTTCCTGTTCCTTGATTACGACCTTTTTCGGCTTTTTGTTTGTGTTCTTATTCATATCAGTCGCGCTGTTGCTCCATCAGCTGCTTTTTCTGCATTGCAATCATTTTCTTTACCATCAGTCCGCCGATAGGTCCACCCTGAGCGCCGTTAATTTTTGCCGATACATCAGCCTTGCTATGGTCGTTGTTTTCTTTTATATATTGCAGCAGGTTCAGCTCGGTTGCCGCTTCAACCTTTAAATTATATAAAAAATCATTCTTATTTCTTCTACTCATTTTAATTACCATTCCTATTATTCATTTATGATTTTATTATTTATCAATTAACATTTAATATACAATGCTTAATATAGAAATAAATTCAAATGAAAGCGTATGAATTTATCCAACCTGAGATTGGAATTTTTATTTATATTTCAAACAACAGCGTTATTGAATTAATTTAAAATTTCGATTAAAATATAATCAACAAACAAGCTGCAGCTATCATGTTTGATTCAAAGGAAGGAATAAATATATGACGGAACTTAAAATCAACGAGCAAATCGCATTTTTGAGAAAACAAAAAGGAATAACCCAAGAGGAGCTGGCACAGGCTCTCGGAGTAACAAACCAGTCGGTTTCAAAGTGGGAGTCAGCAGTTTGCTGTCCGGATATCCAACTGCTGCCCGATATAGCAACATATTTCGGGGTAACGGTTGATGAACTGCTCGGCTATAAGCCGGCTGACAGCTTCGGCAGCGTTTATCTTAGCATCAAGAACCTGTTTCAGGAGTCGCCAAAGGATGAATCCTTCTCGATTGCCTTCAAGCTTGCAACGTTTTTACATGAGGGTGCAATGTCGAGAGGATATAAACAATACATCCCCTGGGATTCAGACAAAAGCTATGGGCTTGACTCGGAGCCGTACAAATGGGGTTGGTCAATCTGTTCGGAGCCCGAAGGCTGTACAATGCATGTCGGGAATGGAATTTTCTTGTCAGACCAGAAGTATTGGCAAAACATAAAATCAACTGACATAAGAAACATATTTTCATCGCTTGAGAGCTTGTGTGATATAAATGCGTTGAAGGTATTGTATGCAATTTTTGAACTTACGGTACATGACTTTGACAACTCATATGTTTCTATTGATGAAATTTCAACAAAATGTAAGCTTTCTGCAGAAACTGTTCAAAAAGCAATCGATATGCTGCCGATTGAAATAAAGGACGATGATTGTAAAACGCTGTATCGTCTTGAAGGCAAATGTATGCATTTATCCTCGCTGCTTCTGATGTTGAGAGTTATTTGAATAGTTTCAAGCAAAAAATAAAGCCTGAACACCCCTTGCGGGGAAGCGTCAGGCTTTAGATACTTTTATTAGGTTTTACTTATGCGCTTTATATTTGTGTTCCATTTCTTTTGAATTCCTTTTATTTTAATATCACATTGCTGAAAGCAGACCGAGAAGTGAGATTACAAGCGAAATCACTACAAGTGTTGTTATAAACACAAGGCAGTTTTTGATAGTTCGGGTGTACTGGGTATGCTGAAGCTGCAGCAGTGCCTGTAAATCCTCGGTGGTGTATTCCTCAGGAGCCATTTTATAAAAACGATTGAGGTCTTCGCTACTTTGCCTGATGTTTGGCGGCAGCTTGCCCTTGTTTTTGAGGATTTCTATGTACTCATTAGATTTTTCCTCTGAACAAATAACTTCTAAGTCATTACCTAAGAAGTAAACCAATTGTTTTTGTGCGTTTGGATGGAGCTTTGACATATGTATATCTTCCTCTCAAATTATATAGTATGTTAATTTGGTTGTTTTGCGATTTTTGCACGAAGTTTTTCAATCACAGCCCAAAGCTGTTCCGCCCAGTCGGGGTTTTCCTCGTTCAACAGGAACATCTTGAAGCCATAGATGTCGCCATATTGCTTCACCGAAAGCTCGTCGTCGACATGGAGGTCAATCCGGTAACGAGAGGGCATTTTTGAGGGCAGGATTTCCTTAAAATTGCGTTGAACATCGTTTTGGTGCGTTTGACCGTTTATCACTCTGTCCAGCTTGACACCATAATGCTTGAACAAGCCGCGGATGTAGTGTTCGGAGCGAAAGGAAGTCGTATAAATCCACAAATTGATACCGCTGTCGCGTATTTTGTTCAAAAGTGCAGGAGTACCAAGCCGCAGCCGTTCCCTATACCTCAGATTATGCGGGAACTTCAACTCCGGCTCCACCCTGACCTTCTCAGGATTCACTATCAATGTTTCATCAATGAAACCTGCTAATAAAAGTCAAGTCCTAAATCAGAAAAATTATCATGTAAATAATGGGAGTGATCTGCAGAAAAATATGTAT
>MGOY01000040.1 GCA_001797275.1 Clostridiales bacterium GWF2_38_85
TTCGTGCTATGGAATTATCCAACCACGGGTGATGAATTTCATGTTCTCGCCCGCTTTTTTATGCTCCCGTGCTCGGATAATTCTCTATTCATAATCTATCTAATAATGATAATTCCATAAAACATATTTTATCGCTTAACCCTTACCGTTATCTCGCCGCTGCGGAGGGTTTCTTCGCTGCCGTTTGCGTTGCGGATGACAAGACCGCCTGTGTCGTCGATTGCTGCAGCATATGCATTGAATTTCTCGCCGTTTTTGTAGTAGTCGATATGCTTACCGATTACAAGCGAATGGCTGCGGTAGTCGTCAAGAAACGATCTGTCTGTCAAGTTATCTGTCAGCTCCAGCAGGTTGTCTACAATGGTAGCAATCAGTTTGTTTCTTGTGATGCCGTCAGGATTTAATGCAGCAGCGACATCTTTTAGCTCGACAGGAAAATCGGCTGTGCTGATATTGATACCGATACCGATTATTATACTCTGTACAGTGCCGGTTTCAAAGCTTGTGGTAGCCTCGGTGAGGATACCGCATATTTTTTTGCCATCCAGATAGACATCATTCACCCATTTTATCTGCGGTTTTTTGTCTGTCAACTTCTCAATTGTGCGTACTACAGCAACAGAAGCTGCCGAGGTAATCAGAACAGCATCATTTATATTAAATTGCGGATTTACAATCAGCGTCATATAAATGCCGGTTTGTTCAGGCGAATAAAATTGACGACCGAATCTGCCCCTGCCGGCAGTCTGAGTTTCAGCCGCAATCAGAGCATTTGTTGTCATACCGTTAGCAATCAGCCTTTTAGCTTCGTTGTTGGTGGAGTCAATTTCTTTATATATGTAAACAGGGAGCTGTTTGTTCTTGTCGCAGAGAAAGTTTTTGATTCCTTCGGCAGAAATCAGGTCGTTGTTTTCGGCAAGCCGATAGCCCTTGTTCTGTCCGGACAGGATTGTGTATCCTTCATCCTTGAGGGTGTTGACAGCCTTCCAAACAGCATTTCTTGACACACTCAGCTTCTCTGCAAGCATTTGTCCGGAAAGGTCGGTGTCTCTGTTCGCTTCAAGCTCCTTCAATATCTCGCTTTTAAGTGGCATTATATCAGCCTTTCAATGGGAGTTAAATATATGTATATAATAGCACAATATTTTTATTATGTAAATGTAAATATTCAATATTGTCTTTAGTCATAATTGATTCTGTCGAAATATAAGTATAAAGTTTTGCAGGAGGGGCTTATGAGTGCGAACAGTATAAACAACATTGAGAGCCTGAACGAGTTTCAGCTTGATGCTCTCAGGGAAATAGGAAACATCGGTGCAGGCAACGCAGCAACTGCACTTGCAACGCTGTTGTCTGACAGGGTAAATATGTCGGTGCCGGTTTTGAATATCATGAATGTCGAGGATGTTACAAAGGTTCTCGGTGGCCCGGAAAACCCTGTGGTCGGGATTTTGATGACTTTGTCCGAGGATGTCAAGGGCGTTATTATGCTTGTGTTCGAGGAAAAGTTTCTGAGTGTTGTTATAAAAACACTGCTCGGTCAGGAAATCGACAGTCTGAATAATCTGAGCGAGATGGATCGTTCGGTGTTTATGGAAATAGGCAATATAATGTCAAGCACATACCTGAATGCATTGGCTGCTATGACAGGGTTAAGCATACAAATATCAACACCCGATATTTGTGCTGATATGGCAGGCGCAATAATGAGTGTGCCGGCATCGATATTCGGCATGACAGGCGACAAGGTACTGATGCTACAGGAGGACTTTATCGGTGAAGAGCATATTACAAGCCATCTGATAATGTTACCTGAAATCGATTCTTTGAACGCAATTCTCAAGAGCCTGGGGGCGGAATAGTGGGGAATATAATAACTGTTGGAATATCCGACATGAAAATAGCCTCAGGTGATGATATATTGATAACCTATGCTCTCGGTTCGTGTGTCGGCACCTGTTTATATGATAAAACAGCAAAGGTAATCGGATTGTCGCATGTACTGCTGTCGAATAGCGATCTTTGCAGCAACGACAGCAATGTCTATAAATATGCGAACACCGCTATAAAAGAGCTTGTCCGTGCTATGCGGGTAAAGGGTGCCGCTGTTCACAGGATGACTGCAAAAATTGCGGGTGGAGCACAGATGTTTACAAACAATACACTCAAGGTTGGCGAACGGAATATAATAGCCGTTGTGGATGAGCTGAATATACTGGGTATCAGGATTGTTGCTTCAGATGTCGGTGAGAACTACGGAAGGACAATGGAATGCTATGCAAATGACGGAAGGGTAATGATAAAATCGTTTACAAAGGGTAACCAGATAATTTAATGTCTGCTGTATGCTTCAATAACACCGCAGGCTATTCTTTCGCCTGAGTTGCCGGAGGGCTGAGTACGGTAATCATCAGGATTTTCATGAATTACAACAGCGCGGTCGATTATATCAGCAACTTTAAACCGATTTGTGAAGAAAGACATTTTTAATTTACCATTGTTTGAGAACAAAACAGGGAAATCACCTGCATGGTTGCCATGAGGTTGATTGTCAGGATTCCAATGACCGCCGGCTGCCATGAAAGCTCCCTCATTTGGTTGCATATCACAATCACCGTTTTCATGCAGATGGAATCCAAACGGACCGATTGGCTGTGATGTTGCTGTTGCGGGCTGGTATTCAGGCAGATCTTCAACTTCAGCGGATACAATAACGCCGTCCTTGACATTTCTGAATATAACAAGCCCATGTATCTCAGGATATTTTGGGTTTCCTTTGAGCGTTGCATAAGCAACAGAAGCTTTTTTATTATTCATTAAACGATACCTCCGTAATTTTTATATCAATATTATTTTATGATATTGAATTAAAATCTGATATAACAATTCAAAGTAAAGAGAGCAGTTTAATGCTCTCTTTTTAAGTCATTAAATTATTTTCCGTCTTCACCGCCTGGACCGTCGCGTCTTTCGCGCTTGTCATCAGTCGGCTTAAGACCTGTGCTTGTCCATTGATTGTTGCCTGCGGTTTTCTTGTTTTTATTTGTTATACTCTTCTTTGGATTTTTGTTTTTTTCGCTCATAGAATTTCTCCCTTCGGATTTATTTTACCCTGTAGAGTAAAACAGATACATTGAACATTTTTGAAATGATATAAAATTCTGTATTGTAATTATATCAAATGAATGTTAGAATATAATAAAATAAGCGAAAACAGCAGGTGTAGGTGTAGCATGTTAGACTTTTATTACAGAATGATTGATGATGAGTCATTTTGCATAACAAAATGTGTGGGTACCGGAGATACAGCGATTATTCCGACCAACATCAAAGTAACTGTTTTGTTCGATGATTTATTCAAGGAAAGAAAAGACCTCGTCAAGGTGGTTATTCCCGATACTGTAACCCAGATTGGCGGGTTTGTTTTTGACGGCTGTGTTAACCTGAAGGAGGTTATACTGCCGCCGAAGTTAAAGGATATGTGGCAGTATGCAATGACACGCTGCGGTATCGAGAGAATTGAAATACCGGGTACTGTTGAATCAATAATTCCATTTACATTTTTTAAATGCGAAAATTTGAAAGAGGTTGTGCTTAATGAAGGTACAAAACGCATTTATGCCTGGGCATTCAAGGATTGCACAGCTTTGCGTGATGTTTATTTGCCTGCAAGCATCGAGATTATCAGTGATAAGGCATTCGAGGGCTGCAATAATATAATCCTTCACGAAGCAAAATAAGATGGCTATCATATTTAATTAAAAGTATAACCAAATATAAATTAGGAGCAGCATATGATTTATTACAATACATATCAAAAGAATAACCGAAAAAAAGCTATAATTATTTCGGTCATTGCATTGGTCGTTATCCTTGTAATCAAGAGTTTTATTTTTCCTGCATCGAACAATTACGGAAGACGTACAATATCGTTTGACAAAATCCAATATCATCATGTCGATGTAAACTCGGTTATTGATGTTTTCAGAGAAGCGATAATTGTTATAAGTGGTGAGAACTCTTATAACGATCAGCTCAGAGCAGCTCAGAGTGTAAATTATGATTATTGGGAATTTTATACCATGTCGACTTATGCTCAAATAAAATATAATTCGAATACGGCAGATGAATACTACAGTGCCGAGGTTGAATATTACAACAAGAACGAACCAATACTTGAACAGAAGGTAGCCGATTATTATATTACCTGTAGCAAGTCGGTTTATGCAGATAAATTCGAATCGGAATATTTCGGCGAGGGCTGTTATGATGCGTATGCTGATGGTAATTTCTACACCGACGAGATAGTTGAGCTTATGCAAGAAGAAGCTGACCTTGTTGAACAGTATTATGAACTATATGCTTCGCCTGTTATCGAATATGAAGGTAAAGAACAGGAGCTTTCAACTATTCTTAGTGAAGATATCGATGATACTGAATATTACGAAGTTCTTGTTCTGTATTACGATAAATACAATAAGCTGCTTGGCGAAATATATATTGACCTTGTCGAAGTTCGTCATGATATAGCTGATGAAATGGGATACGACAGATATATCGATTATGCTTATGATAGCTTTTCCCGTGAATATACACCCGGCGATGTTTCAAATTTCACTGAGGATATAAAGGAATATATTGTACCATTATATAAAAGACTCAACACAGAAGGTTATTATGACAAGGATTACGCATTACCAATGGCAGATAACGAGATGTTATATGCAATAGAAAAATCAACTCAGAAAATGTCTTCAAAAATAAAAAGCATTTTCAACTATCTTGAAAATTACAATTTATATGACATTGAATATTCGCCGGATAAAATGACAACAACCTATCAGACATACCTACAGACTTTCGATGCGCCGTTTATATTTATGAACAGCACCGGTTCTATTTACGATTTGTCTGATTTTGCTCACGAGTTCGGGCATTTCACAGATTCGTATATAAATTATAATCAGACATATATAATTGAAGATGCTGAGGCAGCTTCGCAGGGGATGGAGTATCTGCTCCTGAATTATCTGAGCGGTTGTACAGATGAAGTCAAAGAAGCTGTTAAAACATCAGCCTTCCTTACTGCTGTTGATACATATATTTATCAGGGATATTATAATGCATTCGAGGAAGAGGTATATTCGCTCGATGAAGATACCCTTACAGTCGATATGCTTAACGAGATTGCCGGGAAGAACGCCAAAGAATTTGGAATAACCACGAGTGATAGCGATGAGTATTATATGTTCAGTTGGATTGATATTGAGCATTTCTTTGTAAGCCCATTTTACGTAACAAGCTATTTTGTATCTATAGATACAGCAATTCAACTATATGAAATGGATCTTGCAGAAGCAGGAGCCGGGGTTGATGCTTATCTTGATATGCTGGAACGAGATTTTTCGAAGACATATTTCGAAAATCTCGAGCGTGTCGGCTTGAAAAGCCCGTTCATTGAGGGAAGAGTTGAAATGACGGTAACATTATTGAAAAAGGCTATTTACGAAGACTGATGCTCGTATATCTCTCGACTTGACAAAAAACGAGAAGCGGATATAATAAACACATAATAAATTTTATTTTCTTGAAAGGGATGGTAATAAAAATGAGACGGGTCAGAGATATACAAGACGAAATTAT
Organism: Clostridiales bacterium GWF2_38_85; assembly: GCA_001797275.1. Taxonomy (GTDB): domain Bacteria; phylum Bacillota; class Clostridia; order Oscillospirales; family CAG-382; genus GWF2-38-85. The sequence goes on from MGOY01000040.1 coordinate 5,644, forward strand.
AAAGTTAAAAAAAGAAAAAGATATATGTATTCTTGCACACAGTTACCAGGCGCGTGAGATTCTCGAATGTGCAGATTTCAGCGGTGATTCATATCAGCTGAGTGTTATGGCTGAAAAAGCGACACAAAAGACAGTTATTATGTGCGGTGTCAAGTTTATGGCAGAGACAGTCAAAATTCTTTCACCAGAAAAAACAGTCTATCTTGCAAATGCTGTTGCCGGATGTCCGATGGCGGAACAAATGGATAAGGAGTTCATTCTTGGGGTGAAGAAAATGTACCCCAATTACACTGTTGTCGCATATATCAACACCACCGCAGAGCTTAAAACAGTCTGCGATGTCTGCGTTACATCATCTTCTGCAGTGAAGATTGTAAAAGCTATTCCGAATAATAATATCCTATTCATCCCTGACTGCAATCTCGGCGATTATGTAGCGAAGCAGGTTCCCGAAAAGAATATCAAACTTCTGCAAGGAGGATGTCCGATTCATGCCGCAGTTACGCTTAAGGATATTCAGGAAGTAAAAGCTGCACACCCCGACGCACTTGTGCTGGTACATCCGGAATGTAAACCCGATGTTGTCGCACTGGCCGATTATATCGGCTCTACCTCGGGGATAATGGACTATGCAATCAAATCCGACCATAAGGAATTCATAATCGGAACCGAAAACAGCATTGCCGAGCATCTGCAATATATGTGCTCCGATAAGAAGTTTTATGCTATGTCAAAGAAACTTATCTGCTCCAATATGAAAGCAACTACACTTGTTGACCTGTATGACTGCATAAACAGCGACGGTGGTGAAGAAATTGTTCTTGATTCTCAGACAATCAAAGATGCAAAACACTGCATAGATGAAATGATAAGACTGGGTTAACCTGAACAGACATAAAAAAACTATCTATGCAAGGTCTCGCATAGACAGTTTTATATTTGATGATATTAAAATATTGTTAAAAATATGTTGTCAACAAATGGCTCATCCTGAGAGGGAGTTCGAAGCATACCATTTTCCTGTAATTCTTTTATTACGTGAGCAACAACATTAAAGGAATAGCTTTGTACATTTCCGTTTACTTGGTTATGCAGTCTTTTAGGAGTAAAAGTCTTATACTGTTTGTAAAGGGTTGCAACCCAATCATGCAATAACCCAGTTATTTCATGTTCCATATTTGTTAAATCATAAGAAGCAATATATTGTTCTTTGTTAAAAATAGTTATATTAGAATAATACCTGTTATTTTGCTTAAACACCAAATTAAAACGGAGCGCTTTTGCGGTATCCTCTGTATTATCATTATCGAATTCACCGGTTTCATTATTTATATGTGAAACGAAAAATTCAGCATTTCTTAATGCAACATTTAATTCATTATCAAAAAGTTTCCCTAACCAATAGTAAGTCAATTTAATGTTGTCATTATATGAGTAGGTATTGCATCCGGCATATAGCTCATCTAATTTTTCAATACCTTCATTAACAATAAACCAACCATTTCCACCGTCTTTGCGTAAAGGACGAGGTAAAGGATTTTCTTCTTTGGCTTTACTGACTGCTGTCCTAAGTATTGAGGGAAGAACGATATAAGCAAGCTTTGTTATAGGGAAGTCTTTTCCGTAAAAGCCTATGCTCTTAATTTCTTCAATACTATTATCATATACAGTCCAGACCTTCTCGGCAATCTCCTTGATTTTCGATTGTAAAGCATTGCACATTTTTTGATTGTCTGATTCTTTTACAATAATAAAGTTCGTTTGATACTTATTGCCGACTTTCTCAATTGCATCTCCGTATATCATATACTCAAGAGCTTCTTCGAGATATAATGTTGGAATTCCAGTTGCAAGACTTACTTCCTCAATAGTTATCGGAGAATCATAACAAGCAACTGCGATTGCTTTATAAATTTGATTGCATAAGTACTTATTTGGATCAAAAGAACCATTGCACATTACATGCATTTTAATTTTACTGTAAGTTTTATTCACAATATCCAATCTCACTTTCATTTTTTCTCTGCCTGTGTGCAGACGCCACTTCACTGTTTCAACAGAAAGATCATATTTTTTTGCAATCTGATATATATTAAGCTCGTAAACATAAAAATCAACTAAGATATTTCTATACATCGAACTGAGAGTATGCAGTGCTTTGAAGGTCAAGCTGTATTCTTCAGTTTTTTGTATATTATCAATCAGTGAAGTTTTGTCTTCAATATCAAATAAGTATTCTTCACCGTATACAATATTCTTTTCATGTTGATTTTGCTGGATTTTTCTTGCATATCGATTATGTGCAACCCGCCAGATATAATTGCCGAGGTTATCAATTTTCTGCTTTTGCATACTTTCTATGATACAAAGCAGAATTTCCTGTGATAGATCCTCAGCATCAGTACGAGAATTTAATCGATGCAGGCAAAATCGGTAAATAAGCTCAATATAACTAAGAATTTCACTGTCCATATGATTTCCTTTTAATGCAAATTTACGAATTTAATTGATAGAAACATGTTTCAATAATAAAGTGCAATTTTTGTGCTTTAGGATAGGGGAATGTTTAAAATCATTTATATTTTTCTGATTTTATTTTCCATACAAACTTTATTTTATCACAATATTGGCGTAAATACAATTGAAAAACCTTAATAAAATCGGGTACTCATTATAAATTAATTTGTTAGCTTAATATGGAGCAAAGAAATCAGCACACCTTTCGGTGTGCTGATCGTTTTATAAAGTTATTAAATTACTTTATACTAATCTCGATTTTCGATTAAAAACAATGTTTTATGAGAGATTGTTATTATTTATGCGTGGCGTTTCTTTATAACAATAGCACAACCTGCTGCAATAACAAGTGCGAATATTGCTATTACAATATCTGCATCGCCTGTAATTGGAGTTGTATCGCTTGTATCATCGCTGACATCACTCTCAGCTTCGCTTTCAGCAGCGGGTTCAGCTGTGTTTGTGAAGGCTTCGAATTCAGAAATGAATACAAAGGACTGTGCTGTAGGAATGTTGCGTGTTGCAACGAGTTTGATATAACGAGCTGTAATACCGACAGGGAGGTCGAGTATACAGTTGTAAGAAGCAAAGCCTTCTTCTGTTGCAAGTTCAGTCTCATATGTTCCGTCGCCGACATAGAAGAAATTCACGCCGTCAACAGATGCATAATATGAAACGCTAACAGGAGCGCCGATACCCCAGCCTAAGTGCAGATAACTGGAGTTCAGTTTTGCAATTCCTTCTTTAGCTTCGCCAAGATCGAAGATGATCTCATGTGAGTCAGCGCCTGAGAAACCAACCCAGTTAGCATCAGCGGGATCACCGGCAGCAAAAATACCATCAGTAAGTTCTTTGCTGTCAGTATCCGGATAACTTGAGTTAAGTGTTGAAGGAACTACATAGGTTGCACCAAGAGCTATATTTTCAGGCTCGAGAGCACCAAGGTCTGATGTATTTCCTAATTTGTAATAATCATTAGCTTCGTCAAGAGCATATCCGACTGCGATAAATGCATTGAATACATTTGTCTGAACAGCGGGATCGCCTGACTTATATGAGAAGGATTTAACTATCGCGCCTGTTTCAAGGTTGATATTGTAAAGGTAAACGGGTGTATCAGCAACAAGAGCAGCAATAGCATTGTGAGAATCAACTATTTGAGTAGTTATATGATTCTGTTTGAACTGCCAGCTGTACTGCCAGTCTGTTTCTGCTAACGCATCTTTTTGAGCTTGAGTTAATCCTGCCCAAAGAGCAATATAATCATTACCTGTATTTGTTGTGTAAGCGAACTCATCATCCGCAAGTGTTAACGGAGCATTATCCATTGAACCGCCTGTAGGATTGAGAACTTCTTTAACAACATATGCACCGAGAGTTTCGTTGTATTTAAATACTACAACTCTCTTCCAAGCAAATGTGAACGAATCAACTGTTGAAAGCTCAATAACACCTGCGCCTTCAAGATCATCAGCTGTATCACCGACAGGATTGCATATTGTGGTTGTTCCTGCAGCAGCATCATTGATAGCAGTTACATAAAGCTTCTGAACATTTGTATATGTGTAGACTTCCATTTCGCCAAGGAAGGTCCAACCGTGTGTTGCGTTCTTTACTACTGAGAATTTAACATAACGACCGCTGACAAGCTTTTCAGCTGATACATTATATTCGAATACATCATAAAAATCAGCAGCTTCATCACCAGTACCGCTTGCTTCTTGTTCATGATATACACCGGCAACATATGTGTAGTTTATACCATCATCGGAAACATATATATTGAGAGCCTGAGGAGCAAATATGCCAGCGTCGCCGCCGCCATAAGCGCTCATTGCGAAATCACCGAGGTTTGTGTACTGTGCACCAAGGTCTATAACGAAATCGTTAGTTGCACCAAGATATCCTGACCAAGCTGCATCTGTATAAGATAATGCTGTATTAAGAAGTCCGTCTGTAAGCTCTTTGTTATCAGCATCCGGATAACCTGATGCAGGAGCAGGATTTGCAGTATAGGTTTTACCTGCTGCAATATTTTCGGAATAAGCGCCTTCTCTTACGAGAGCAGCACCGTAAGTTGTGTTACCAACTTCGGGAACGATTTCGATCTTTGCACCTGCTTCAAAGGTTTCAGCTTCCATATCGATTTTGGAGAGCTTTAATAAATATCCTACCTGAACATCACCGGTTAAGAGTTTCTGGTACTTATTAGCATCAAGACCATCTGAATGAATTGTAAGAACAATACCACCTTCAGGAATTGTTATGCTTGCTGATGCACCGGGTGCATTGACTTTTTCGGTAACGACATATGCCTGTCTGGGAGCATCCCAAACTGCTACAATCGAATTAGCCCAGTTGGGATTTCCGTTTGCTGCTGTAACTGCAGTGCCCAATGTTTCCGTGAAAATGGAAATATCACCGCCGGCAATTTTCTTGTTGAATGCATCAAGTGGTGCTTCAAGATAGAAATAACCGTTATCGGGTATTATCTTGTCATATCCGGCTGTGGTTTGATAAACAGCATTATCTGTTGACCAACCGTGAATGTTAAGAGCATTGTAACCTTCGTCACCAGTGATAGTAGCTGAATCAACATATGCTGAATCAAGACCGGGTGCCGATGTTGTTAACCAAAAACCGATGTTAGCAACACTGGTTACACCAAGAGCGCTATAAGGAATAAAAGATTCAAACTGACAGCTTGTATCTGTTTTGCTGCCTGACATTGTAACAGCAACAGCACCGCCATCGCTTCTTAATAAAGAAACGGTACCATCTGCTGCAAAGTTGTAATCATAAAGATGTGAACGAGCAGCTGGAGTTGCCATATCTGTATCAAGCCATAAACGAACATTGGTTGCAGTTGTCTGGTAAGCGGGAGAAGCTTGTGCACCTGTATTGTTTACAGGAGCTTTATTGATTTTAACTGCAAGATAAAGGCCATTGGCATCCCATTTTAAATTGTAATCGAATGCTAGATCCGAAGGAGATTTTCCTTCAGCCCAGGGATTCTGCCAAAGACCGTTAGATCCGTTTACTGTTTTCCAACCCTCTGTCCATGCAGCATCGGTAACAGCACTATCAATTGTCGGAGCGGTAGCTGCAGCAAGACCTGCATAGTAGTTTACGCCCGGAATCGGAGCAACCGGATCCGCAGCGGAAACAAAGGTTGTTAACAAGCTCATAACCATGAGTATGCTCAGCATTACTGCAAAGCTTTTCTTAAAAGTGCTTGTTTTCATAGTGATATCCTTTCTGAAATAAATTAAATTCAGCTACATAAGTATTTTATAAATCTTTTTAAACACGAAAGTCAGCTGCATTGTAATGCAGCATCACAATTCTTATTTTAGAAAGAAATTTATAATATACTATATATAAACTTCATAAATTGATTTTACCACAGTTTAAAGTACATGTCAATATATGTTTATAAAAAATATATAAATACGAGCGAATTTTTTATTATATTTATGCGAAAATCAATAAATAATACAAACAAAATGTTTATATCTATTATATATATCTATTATATATTTAAAATATAATAAATAACAGATTCATGTAATCAAGTAAATTGATTTTATTTGTTCATAAATTAAAGCAGTTGTTCATTGTTATACACAGAAATTTAAAAGCAGACATACAATTAAGTGATGTCTGCTTTAAGTGTTGCATAATTTAATTTGTTATGCTCTATACTAATTCGATTTAATAACAGGTGTAAAATTTATGGTAACATCTTTGTTTTTTTGAAAAACACTATTTATTGTTTCTAATGAGAAATAGTGTTATATACTATTATAGAAGATATTGCAGAAACAGCTAATATGATTATTGCAAATATCAGTGAATAATTACCGGTAATCGGAGTTTCTGTTCCGGATTCATCGCCGACTGAATTATCAGGAATATCATTTATGCTGTAAAGTCTGAGCTTTTCAAGTGCGACAGACCAGCTGACATCCCCGGTATCGGTCAGGATAACCTTAATATACTTTGAAGGCTGCTCAAGCTCAGCAGTTATCATGTAATTTACCCAACCGCTTCCCGAAGGTTTTCCAAGAGTATATTCAAGTTGCTGCCATGAAACTCCATCGCTACTGGTCTCTAATACAATGGCTGTATTCATATCCGGATTGCTGCTTTCGAAAACTGCAATGAGTAATTCTATATAAGCAAGATCATCTAACTTCCAGATTACATAACCGTCATCATTTGTCTGCTTTGTTATACGGTTTGAATTTAATGAAGGGTTCTCGCTTTCAAAAAGAATATTACTTGATCTCGCCACACATTTTGTAGAATCAGTGAAGTCATCTTCAAATGTAACCTCGGCTGATACGTTAATGGCAAATAACATTATTAATATTACAAAAAGAAATACGGGAATAACTTTTTTCATTCTTCTCTCCGTAACGGCTTATTTTATAATTATGTTAGGCTCTTTTTCTAGATATAACAACAAGACCTGCTGCTGAAACAGCAACAATCGCAAGGAATATTGCTATGTCGTCGCTTGTATTCGGAGGTGTTGTTTCGGGTTGGGATTCAACAGGAGCTTCGGATGTATACTGTATAACCTGGATCTCAGAGCAGAATACCATGTTCATGTCGCCATTAGTTATAACTGTTTTAACATATCTGCCGGAAACAGCATCGTCAAGAAGCAGCTCAACGGTATTATAGGTTGCTGTCGCATCGTCAACAGTTCCGGTAACAGCTCCGACACCGGCGCTAGTAAAATCTGTTCCGTTATCTGATACAAAAAATTCGACCTTTGATGGGAGATCAATACCTACAGATATAAAATTCTCTGTATGGAAGATAAAATCGGCAAGTCCGTCTGTAACGGCACCAAGATCGATTACTACTTCGTAATATAATTTTTCTTCTGCATCTTCTTGCGCACGGGATATCTGGAATCCGTACCATGAAGCATCATAACCGGGTTCTGTTGTGATTATGCCGTCGGTAAATTCAACATCACCGGTATCGACATAATTTGGGTTTTCAATATAGCCGCCGAATGCGGTATAGGCTTTGCCTTGTGAAACTACAACTTTATTTAAGTCGCGGTCCACAGCTGCAATGGTTGATACTGCTGAGAGTGTGAACGCCAATACTATTGCCAGAGTCGCAAATAATAATTTCTTCATCTTTTTACCCCTTCCAAAATGTGGACATCATAATCCACTTCTATAACATTATATCATTTGTTAATTATTTTGTCAATATATTATCAATAAAAATGTTAATAAAATATTATAAATTATCGGGGTTAGTATATTTGATCAATAAATCGGTGTTATCATCATCCGCAGCTTTATTTTTTCCTATGAATCCGCAAACGATACATTTGTGGGTTATGATATACCCTTTTTTAGGGTGTGGTATAACCGCGACAGGTCGCATCAACCCGCCGCAATTATTTGCCCTATCGCCTGGATTTACGTCAACATGCAAGGAATATAGGCACTTTGGGCAGTGATTTCTTGATGTATAACCTAATTGAGGAACTGTAGCCCCACAATTTTTACAGATAAACGTGTCATCGTTCTTCACAAATCTTTTAATTTTCATTATATGTCCCGTTTCTATACGTTTTCTATATAAATATGTTGATTTAAGCATTTCCTTCGTTATAAAATGAAAAATTTACAAAGAAGCTATTTACAAGACTTGATTATTTGTATTATAATACATTAGTTATCGAATTTCAATAGTAGCAGTAGATTTATGAATTTTTAAATTTTGTTAAACGATAAACTAAAATTATATTTTCGAAGGGAAAAGGCTGATGGCTAAAAAAATAATAAATCCCAGATTGAATGCAGTCGGCGGTCAGGCGGTTATTGAGGGAGTGATGATGAAGCATAAAGATAATTATGCGATAACAGTCAGAAAACCCGATGACAGCATTGATGTAAAAACTTATAAGTTTTCAAGCATAAGAAAAAAGAGCAAAATTCTCAGGCTCCCTATTATAAGAGGATTCATGAATTTTATAGATATGATGATTCTTTCATACGGAACATTGAACAAAGCAACAGAGATGCTTGGTATTGTCGAGGAAGAGGAAGGTAAATTTGAGAAATGGTTGAAAAAGAACTTCGGCGCATCAATTCTCGGATTTGTTATGGTTATTGCAACTATATTATCGCTTGTACTTGCGGCAGGAATGTTTATATTGCTTCCGACAGCAGCCGGCGGACTTATAAATTCACAGATTGAGCTTGGATGGAGCAGAGCGTTTGTTGAAGGTATTGTAAGGGTTATAATACTTGTTCTATACCTTTATTTCGTTTCGCTCATACCGGATATGAAGAGAGTATTCCAATATCACGGTGCGGAGCATAAAAGTGTATTCTGTTATGAAGCCGGAGTTGACATGACGGTTGAGAATTCAAAAACCTATAAACGCTTTCACCCGAGATGCGGCACTTCGTTTTTGTTCGTTTTAATTATTGTTTCTGTTGTTGTTTCATCTTTTATACCATTTACGGATGTATGGCTCCGTACCGCAACAAAAATTCTCGTTTCACCGCTCATTATCGGCTTGGGTTATGAGTTTCTTATGTATGCAGGCAAGCATGATAATAAGTTGGTAAAAATACTTACAGCCCCAGGCCTCTGGATGCAGAGAATAACAACAAAAGAGCCTGACGATAAAATGCTTGAGGTTGCTATAATCTCGCTAAAGAGTGCGATGCCGGATGAATTTACGAATTTCACACCTCCGGTTTCGGAAGTAAGAGAAGCCGAGAATCTTGAAAATACAAATAATGAAGAAACAGTAAAGGACAGCGAATGACAGTTCAGGTATTAAGAAAGAAGACTAAACAAACCTTAATCGAATATTTAGTTGAGGATGCAGATATAATAGGCGATATTGTTACCGCTTCGGTGCTTGATGTAAGCAGAAGCGATATGTTGCTTGCACTTCAGAATGAAGTAACTGCGCAGCAAACCAAAGCTGCTTACGATATTGTGCAAAAGCTGATGACGGGCATGCCTATACAATATGTACTTGGAGAATGCTATTTCTATGGCTTGCCCATAAAAATAGGCAAGGGTTGCTTTATACCCAGAAGCGATACCGAGCTGTTAGTAAACAATGCAATTAAAAGGCTGCTCAATGGCGGTAAATTTGCCGATATTTGTTCGGGTAGCGGCTGTATAAGCAAGGCTGTCGCAACACATCGTCCTGATGTAAAGGGTATAGCACTCGATTATTATCCGAAGCCGCTTGAGTATTCGGCTATTAATCTTTCTGATTGCAGTAATGTTGAAGTCAAACATTTCGATGCACTTGATGAAGCTGAATATAAGGCTCTTGGTATACTTGATATGATAATATGCAATCCTCCATACATACCTACGGAGGATATTATCTTTTTAGATACCAATGTACAGTTCGAGCCCGAGACTGCTCTTGACGGCGGCGAAGGCGGGTTGAAGTTTTACAAAGCTGTAATAGAATACGGAAGTAAGCGCCTTAATGAAAACGGTATATTTTTATTTGAAGCAGGAATAAAACAAGCGGATGATGTTGAAGCACTGCTGCAGGAAAAAGGTTTCATAACCGAATCGATGAAGGACTTGGGCGGAATACTGCGTGTTGTTATCGGGACAAGGCAATGAACGAAATTATAACATCAAGAAGTAATGAAAAGATTAAGGAAGTCGTAAAACTTCAGGATAAAAAATCGAGAAATTCGTCAGGGAAATTTCTTTTTGAAGGTATAAAGCTGGCTGAAGAGTATATAAATAAAATTGGTATTCCTGATATGATATATGTCCGTGAGGATGTTTTGAACAAGTATCAGCTTATAAAAAACCTTCCGTCAGAAAAAATAACTTGCGTTTCGACTTCGGTTTATGATAAGATAAGCAGTGAAAAATCTCCGCAAGGTATATTATGTGTTGCAGATTTTCTTCCTAACATCAAAAATTATGACGCTGACAACGACGGCGGGATAATACTCGAATCGATAAGAGATGCCGGAAACCTCGGAACTATGATCAGAACGGCAGCAGCGTTAGGCATCGGCAACATATATATGAGTGAAGATTGCGCCGATGTATACAACAGCAAAACACTACGCGCTGCAATGGGTGCGATTTTTACGGGAAACCTGATAATATGCTGCGACCTCGCAGCAGTAATACAAAACATAAAGGCAAAAGGAAGTAAGGTTTATGCGGCAATGCCGAGAGGCGATGCTGCAGTACTTGGAAAAGATAGTATTGGAAAGAACGATGCCGTTGTTATCGGCAACGAAGGCGAAGGAATAAGCAAAAGAATATCCGAAATATGTGATGCATTGACCATACTTATGGAAAACACAAGCGAAAGTCTCAATGCTGCAACTGCTGCGGCGATAATCATGTGGGAAATGAAAAAGACTTCAGATAATAGAGAAGATAGTATGAAATTGTTTCACACTTAGCGTGAAAATTAAGCTATATAAAACTGATAAATGAATTACCTTAGCGATTTTGAAAAAGCCTTTTCTGTACGGCTTTTTCAGAATCAATAATATCCTGATTCATTTGTTAGTTTAATATAACATAGATAAAAAGATAACTTGTTTCACACTATATTGTGTGCGGCCGCTACGCGGCAGAATGTAGATTAGTATGGACAACATAGTTTATTCGGTCTGGCTTTCCGAGATATTGGGCGTTGAAAACAAAACATATACAAAGCTGATGGATAAATTCGATGATGCTTACGGTGTTTACAGCTCTGAAGATTTCGATTCGCTACAGTTGACCGATAACACAATTAATAAGCTGAAAAACAAAGATATTTCAAAGGCTCTTAAAATACTTGATGAATGCCGCAACTGCGGTATTGATATAATAGATCGTAGTAATCCGCTGTATCCAAAAAGATTGCTGACTATAACTACTCCGCCATATATTTTATATGTCAAAGGCAAGCTCAGAGATCTGAATGATGAAGTCTGTATAGGCGTTGTCGGCACCCGTGATATGTCCGAGGTCGGGAAAATTGCAGCTGCAAATATGGGTTACGGGCTGGCAGCAGGTGGTGCAGTTGTCGTAAGCGGACTTGCTCAGGGCATAGATTCAACTGCACATATCGGATGTATAAAGTCTGGTGGATATACTGTTGCTGTACTTGGCTGTGGACATAATAAAACAATAAGGAAGGATAATGTCAAACTGTTTGCTAAAATTGTTGAGACAGGTGTTGTAATCAGCGAATTTTCACCCTCAACAATTGCCGCAAGATTCACATATCCACAGAGAAACAGGATAATCAGCGGTATGTCTCAGGCAACGGTTGTTGTCGAGGCAAACGACAAAAGCGGAGCACTGATAACCGCAAGATATGCGGCAAAGCAGGGGCGCTCGGTTTATGCAGTAGCAAACAATGACGGTGTGTTGGATTATTCAGGTGGTATTACACTGCTTGAAGAAGGAGCAAGGTTAATTCGCAATGCTGATGAGGTGTTGGAACGATTCGAATTGCTGTATCCGCATAAAATAGATAAACTGAATGCTATAAAAGCTATAAATAAATTTACTTATACTGAAACACCTGCAGCAAAAGTGAATTTAGCTCCCGAAAAGGTTAAAATCGAACAGGCTAAGCCTATACGGGTTACAGAAAAAATAATTCAAATAAAAAAGAATCAAATAAATAAAGAAGTCGTCAAGCTGCCTCCTGAGCTTGATGACAGCGAGCTTGGAAGCTTTGAAAAAGAAGTATGCCGACAAATTTACAATAACGGCTCAATAAATACAGACGAGTTGTGTATAATACTTTCAAGCGATATCAACAAGGTAAACATGGCGCTGACAATGCTTGAAATCAGCGGATTCATAGAAGCTGCGGCTGGTGGTATGTTTCTGCCGAGCACAAATTGACGCCAATGATAAAGGACGAAACTATTTCTTATATCTGCGTTACATGAAAGGATTGGATTAATTAATGAGTGTACTGGTGATTCTCGAGTCTCCCACGAAGGCACCAACAGTGAAGAACTATCTTGGAAAAGGCTATAAGGTTATGGCTTCAAAGGGACATGTCAGAGACCTTCCCAAATCAAAGTTCGGAGTAGATATAGATAATAATTTCGAACCTCAGTATATAAATATCAGAGGCAAGGGTGAGCTGATTAATCAGCTCAAAAAGGAAGCAAAATTAGCTGATGTAATTTTACTTGCAACCGACCCTGACCGCGAGGGCGAAGCAATATCCTGGCATATTGCGAATGTAATCGGGGAAAACAGAAAAAAAGTTAAACGAATTACCTTTAATGAATTAACCAAGACAGCAATAAAAGCAGCAATAAAAATACCTCGCAAAATCGATATGAATCTTGTTAATTCACAGCAGGCACGCCGTATTCTTGACAGAATTGTCGGTTATAAAATCAGCCCTCTGTTTTGGAAGAATATAAAAAGCGGACTTTCGGCAGGAAGAGTTCAATCAGTTGCGACACGACTGATAGTTGAGAGAGAACAGGAAATAAGAGCTTTTATACCCGTCGAATATTGGAATCTGTCCGCTGTACTCCAAAATTCAAATAATGCAAAGTTAACAGCGAAATTCTATGGAACCGAAAGCAAAAAAATTGAGTTGAAAACAAAAGAAGAAACAGATAAAGTTATAGTAGCAACCGAAAAAAGTCAATTCAAGGTCGTTTCGATAAAGAATGCTGTTAAATATAAAAAACCTGCACCGCCATTCAGCACATCTGCAATGCAGCAGGAAGCAAATAAAAAATTATCCTTCCAGTCGCAAAGGACCATGAAGGTTGCTCAGGAATTGTATGAAGGAATTTCGTTGGGTGATAAAGGCATACAAGGTCTTATAACTTATATGCGTACTGACTCACTCCGCATATCCGATGAAGCAAGAGAAGCAGTAAAAAATTATATTACCGATATCTATGGTACGGAATATTATCCTTCTCAGCCGAATATTTACAAATCGAAAGCAAACATTCAGGATGCTCATGAAGCTATCAGACCTTCTGATGTAAAATTAACACCCGATTTGATAAAAAACAAGCTTTCACTCGACCAGTATAAATTATATAAGCTTATCTGGGAGCGTTTTGTGGCAAGTCAGATGGCAAACGCACAGTATGATACTATTATAGCTGATATTGAATCGGCAGGCTATATATTCCGGGCAGGCGGATATACAATAAAGTTCCCCGGATATTTGGCTGCAACCCGTGATGACCTTGTTGAAGAAGATAACGGCGATGATGAGCTTCAGAAGGGTAAACTGCCAAAAATCACAGAGAACGAGATACTCAAGCTTGATGAAATACTGAAAGAACAAAAATACACTCAACCGCCGGCACGTTATACTGAAGCGACATTTCTTAAGATGCTTGAAGAAAAAGGCATCGGCCGTCCATCGACCATAACACCTACAATAATAACAATTATAAACCGGGGATATGTCAAACGCGAGGGAAAAACATTGTTTCCGACGCCGCTTGGTGAAATAACTACTGAGCTGATGATAAAATCTTTTCCCGACATAGTCGATTACGGGTTTACAGCAAAAATGGAAGAGGATCTCGATAAGATTGAAGAAGGAACGGAAAACTATCTGAAGGTTTTACAGAATTTTTACGATCCGTTTGCCAAAATGCTTTCGGAGGCAGAAAAGACTATAGGTGGGATCGATAAAAATTCAATAAATCCAATTGAAGAAACAGACTTGATTTGTGACAACTGCGGTGCTAAAATGATAGTAAAGACAGGCAGATACGGTAAATTCGCCGCTTGTCCGAATTATCCGCAGTGCAAGAATATAAAACCTTTAAAACACAAAGCTGAGAATAATGAAAAAGAAGAAGTCCTTTCACCTGAAAAATGCGAAAAGTGTGGCAAGGATATGGTACTGAAAAACAGCAGATACGGTCAGTTCTATGCTTGCAAGGGATTTCCGGAATGCAAAAACACCCGACAAGTGCCTCGTGATACCGGTGCAATATGTCCGCTTTGCGGTAAAAGGATTCTTATAAAGCAGGGGAAATCGAAAACACTCTTTTACAGCTGTGAGGGTTATCCCGACTGCAAATTTTCAGTCTGGGATCAGCCGCTGAGTGACAAGTGCCCTAAATGCGACGGATTGCTTCTGAAATCAAAGAAAAAGAAAATAATTTACTGTAACGACAACAAATGCGGTTACAGTGAAAAGATAGAAGAATAATTGAGTATTATGAATGATTATATATATGAAATTCGGAAACTTATCGGTCATAGCACATTGATGTGTACAGCATGTGGAGTTATTATCGAGAATGAAAACAATGAAATACTCCTGCAGAAAAGAGCGGACAATAAAAAATGGGGATTACCGGGCGGTTCGATGAATATCGGCGAAAAATTCGTTGAAAATGCAAGGAGAGAGGTCTTTGAAGAAACAGGATTAATTGTTGATAATTTAACGTTATTCGGGATATTTTCAGGGGAAGACAGGATAATTGAATACCCAAACAAGGATGTATGTTATGTTACAGATATAATTTTTCGCACAAAAACATATAAGGGTGAATTGCTTCAAAAAACTGATGAAACAGAGGCTCATAAATTTTTTAGCAAGAATAGGCTTCCCGATAATATAAGTGTGTTTGATTTTAAAATAATAAAATTGTGGAAAAAAGGTTGTAAAGAAATTGTTGTTGATTGAAGGGAGGTTGTTACGGTGATAAAACCAAGAATAATCGTTGACGCTATGAGCGGAGACAATGCACCGGCAGCAATTATAGAAGGTGCGATTGCCGGAGCTGTTCAATATGAAACTGATTTGATTTTAGTCGGTGATGTTGATATTATAAAATCAAGAATAGATGAACAGCAAAAAAAATACAATAATATCAATCAGGACAAGATGCCGGATATAATTATAAAACAGTCTTTATCTGTTGTTTCAATGGAGGACGATCCTTCTGTTGTAATGAAGGAAAAAGAAGACTCCTCTCTTGCGATTGCTATGAGTCTGCTTAAAGAAGGTGCAGGTGATGCACTTGTCAGTGCAGGTAATACCGGAGCAGTATTCACAGCTGCGACACTTGTTTTGAGAAGAATAAAAGGTGTACGCCGTGCAGCACTCGCTGCGATTATACCGCTTGATAATCCGTTTTTATTACTTGATTCGGGTGCAAATACCGATGTCCAACCCGAAATGCTCGAACAGTTTGCGCAAATGGGTTCGTTTTATGCCGAGCGTGTTATGGGAATTGAAAAACCGCGGATAGGATTAATAAACAATGGTATTGAACCACATAAAGGAACAGAGCTTCAGCAGGATACGTATAAGCTGTTGAAAAAAACAGAAATAAATTTTGTCGGCAATATTGAGACACGTGATCTGCCCGCAAATATATGCGATGTTGCAGTCGCAGACGGATTTACCGGCAATATTGTCCTTAAGCTTATTGAGGGCATGGGCGGGTTTATGTTAAGAAAGTTGAAACAACTTTTTTATTCGAACAACATGACAAAGTTTGCTGCGGTACTTACACAAAAGCAGCTTGATGAATTAAAACGTTCGGTAGACCACAGAGAGCATGGCGGAGCGGTTTTACTCGGTATTGCCAAGCCCGTTATTAAGGCACATGGCAGCTCAGACGCTTACAGCATAACAAGAACAATAAAACAGGCATCAGATTATGCGAAAGGTCAGGTTATCGAAGCACTGACAGAAGAGTTCTCAAAGAAGAAATTTGCCCGTATACGCAGCTTCTTTGACGTAAAGGACGAAAAACATATTAATCCAAACGTGGATTAATATGTTAACGAGTTTTATGCTTTTCAGCATGCTGTGTTAATGAAATTCGGCTGTACTGAACCGCATAAAACATCGATTCTCGATTGAAAGGTTGGTTAAAGATTGTGTCAGCGATGATTGAGCCGCTTCCTCTTGAATTTCTTGAGGAAATTGTAGGCTATAAATTCAAAGAAAAAAAGTATATACTTACCGCACTCACTCATTCTTCATATATAAACGAAGCAAAAGCTCATGGCATAAAGTCGAAGGATAACGAAAGAATGGAGTTTCTCGGCGATTCTGTGCTGTCGATTGTTGTTACCGACTACCTGTTCAGAAATTGTAGGAGTATGGACGAAGGTGGGCTTACCAGAATGCGTGCTGCAATTGTCTGTGAGGATTCACTTGCCGAAAAAGCCGCAACAATAAAGCTGGGCGAATTCATGCTCATGGGACATGGTGAGGTTATCAACGATGGCAGAAACCGCAAGAGTATAATCGCAGATGCATTCGAAGCTGTTATTGCTGCAATATATATTGATGGCGGAATTGTGGAAGCATCAAAATTCCTATTGCCGTTTGTTGTTGAGAACGTAAATTTACTTAAGAAAAAGACCTGCGAGGATTTCAAATCACTTCTCCAGCGCTTTGCTCAGCAGAGCCATGAAGAGGTGCTTGAATATGAGATGGTTGAGGAAAGCGGACCGCCGCATGAAAGACAATACACTTTCAATGTCAAGCTTAATAATAACATTGTCGGCGTCGGGGCAGGTCGTTCGAAAAGACAAGCAGAACAGAACGCAGCATTTGAAGCGTTAAAGCTGTTCGATGCATTACCCGAAGAATGAAGAAACATATCAATATACCCTATTTTGTACCGCACGAAGGTTGTGGTCATTCCTGTGTTTTTTGCTCACAAGAAAAAATTACTGGAAAAGAATGCAAAACAAATTCCAATATTGAAGAAAAACAGCAGTTTTTCGATACTGTTGAAACAACTCTTGCAACTGTGTCAACTGATACAACTACCGAAATTGCCTTCTTTGGCGGCAGCTTCACCGGTATAGAAGAACCTAGGATGATAATGCTGCTCGAATGGGCATACAGCTTTGTAAAATCAGGCAGAGTTTCGGGGATCAGATTGTCAACACGACCGGATTATATAAACGAACATAAGTTAAATATACTTCAAAAATACGGTGTAACAGCAGTCGAACTCGGTGTTCAGAATATGAATGATGCTGTGCTTACAGCATCAAAACGGGGACATACCGCCGATGATACTCGAAAAGCGGCAAAACTGATAATTGACTATGGATTTACGTTCGGCGGTCAAATGATGCTCGGACTGCCGTTATCGACAGCTGACGATGAGGTTTATACCGCAGAGCAGATTGTGGAAATGGGAGCGGACAATACCCGGATTTATCCGATTCTTGTGCTTGTAGGAACCGAGCTTCACAGAATGCGTCTGGCAGTTAAATATGAGCCGCCTGCGTTTGATGAGTTGGTTGACAGAGGTGCAAAGTGCTTGGAGGTGTTTCTGAAAGGCGGAGTAAAACCTCTGCGAATAGGACTTCAGGCAAGTGATGAAATCAACAGCTACAGAGAATATAACCCTGCATACGGTGAGCTTGTATGGAACAGGCTGTATCTCTGCAGGATGATTAATTTGATTGAGAGCGGCGGTATAACCGACAGTGTCGTGTTTACGGTCAATTCGGCGGATATATCAAAAGCTGTCGGGCAGAAGAGAAAGAACATCAATTATTTAGTTGATAAATATAAATTCAGAAGCGTTAAAATTATAAGCGATAATACGCTTGCAAACGGTGATATTATTAAAACGGCAACTATATTAAACTAACAAATGAATTGTGATTTTATTAATTTGAAAAAAGCCAAAAAGTATAGGCATTTTTCAAATTGCTGTAGTAATTCACTTATTAGTTTTATATAAATAATACTTATTTATATGATGTCAAAAAGTCCATAAGTCAAAGACTTTTCGATATCATGTATTGAATATTTAATTGCTACATTAATGAGCTGAAATAATAATTAAATCTACGGAAAGGAAGTTTGTTTGTTGCAATTAATTATGTGACGAGCGAACATTTTTGTAAATTGAAGTTAAAAGCGGTTGAAATGCATGGTTTTAAATCCTTCCCCAATAAAACAAAAATTGAATTCGGTGACGGTATAACCGCTATTATCGGGCCTAACGGAAGCGGCAAGTCAAATGTTTCGGATGCTGTTCGTTGGGTGCTTGGTGAAATGTCGATGAAAAGTCTGAGAGGAAACCGTATGGAGGATATTATCTTCAACGGTGCGGCAGGCTTTTCTCCTTCAGGTGCGTCAAGTGTCTCATTGATTCTTGACACCTCCGAGGAATATAGTGCAAGCAGTTTGAATGAAGCTGAGGAAGTCAAGAAAGACAAGGTTGCTTTGCTCGAAGATGCACCTGAAATATCAATTACAAGAAAATATTACAGAAACAGCGACAGCGAATATTATATAAACAAAAAGCAAGTCAGATTGAAGGATATCTATGAGTTGTTCTATGATACCGGTATCGGCAGAGAGGGCTATTCTGTTATCGGTCAGGGTAAAATCAGTGAGGTGCTTTCGCAAAAAGATGAAGACAGAAGAAGCATCTTTGAGGAAGCCGCCGGAATATCAAAATACAGATACAAAAAGCTCGAAGCTGAACGTAAACTGAAGGACACCGAAAACAACTTAGTCAGAATCAACGATATAGTCGGCGAAATATCCTCCCGAATCGGACCTTTGCAAAAAGAAGCCGAGAATGCAAAGAAATATCTTATACTGAGCGAAGAGAAAAAGGGCCTCGAACTGACATTGTGGCTTGAAAAAGTCGATAAGCTGCGTGAGAAGCTGTCGGAAAACGAAATTGCGAAGGCTGCGACAAAGCAGAAAAGCGAACAGTTGAATGCTGACCTCGCATCGCTTGAAAAGGAGCTTGATGCAAGCATACAGGACACCTATGAGATGTCTCGCCAGACCTCAGAAAATGAACGCAAGACTGCTGAAATCAAACAGTCGGTCAGCTCGCTTGACGGCGAAAAAGCAGTGCTTGAAAACGAAATTTCTCATCTGAATCGCATTATCGAAGAAAACAAAGAATCGGCAGAAACCGCAGCAAGCGAAGAAAAAAATATAGCTTCAAATATATATACCGTAACTGAAAAGTATAATGTTCTAAAATCAGAATTAGAGCGAAAGCAAAAAGAATACGAAGGTTTACATAATAAATACTCAACCGAGAAATCGGTTCTTGCCGAATCGGTTACAAATTACAACCGACTCATCCAAGATAAACAAAGCAAGTCGGATGAGCTGTCAAAACAGAAAATAACACTTGCAACAAAAACTGCTCAGAAAGCTGCTTTTGGTGACAGAATAGCAGCATTGACAGCCGAAATTGATACATCAGAGCAGAAATGTGAGCTTCTCGAAAGGAGCCTGAAGGAAACAGGTGAGAAGGCTGACAATACAAAGTCAGCAGCAGATGATCTCCGTAAAGAATGCGACAATGAGTCTGAAGAAATAACAAAGCTCAAAAAATCGGTTGACATAATTGAAACAACTGTCAACGAAAAACGCTTTGTAATGGCGGGCAAGGAACAAAAAAGGGACAGCCTTGAAAGATTAGAGCAGCTATTTGAAGGTTATTCAGACAGCGTCAAGACACTGCTGACAGCTTCGAAGAATTTTGAGCTGAAATGCAGGGTTTACGGTACTGTTTCATCGGTCATCAACACCGACAGTGAGTTCGTTGTCGCACTTGAATGCGCTCTTGGTGCAGCAGTGCAGTATGTTATTGTTGGCGACGAAGACGATGCAAAGCAGTGTATAAACTATCTTAAACAACATAATTCCGGCAGAGCGACCTTTTTGCCGCTGACAACAGTTAAAGGCTCGCTTGCCGATACATCAAAAATCAAAAAGCTACCCGGGTTTATCGGACTTGCGTCGGAGATAATATCTACCGATGAGAAATTCAGGGTTATTGCAAACGATTTACTCGGAAGAACCGTTATCGCCGATAATATCGACAATGCAGCCAATCTCGCTCGTGCCTGTGATTACAGAATAAAAATCGTTACCAAAGACGGTCAGGTCATACATGCCGGCGGACATTTCACCGGTGGTTCAGAGATGAAACGCACCGGTATATTGACGCGTGCACTTGATATAGAAAAACTTAATGAAGAAATAAAGCTGCTTAATGAAAAGTTGCTCGATGACCAGGTAAAGCAGAACAGCATTGAACGTGAAATTCAAAAAAAGAAACAGCTGCTTTCAGAGAAGTTAACATCATTATCCGAGCTTGAGAAAACCGCAGCAGCACAGAACAGCGAATATGTTATCGCAGCAGCAACCATTGCGGAAGAAAGAAAGCGTAATGAACAGCTGAACGAAAATCTAAACACACTTGTCACTGATGGGCAGACAGGCAATTCTGAACTTGAGGAGCTTACTGCATCGGTAATGAAGCTTGAAGCTGAAATTACCGATATAGACAGAAAAATTGAAGCAGCAAAAGTTGAAAGTGACAAGCGTGATGAGGCTGACAGAGCATTACTTGATGATATCAACAATCGAAGATTTGAGCTTGCCCATATAAAAAACGAGCTTGAAAAAAATTACGACAATATAAAAGGACTTGAAGCATCAAAAGAAGCTGTCAGGGAAAAAATAAAACAAAGTAATAATGCTGCAATCGAAGCAGAAATAAAAATAATTGACACGAAGGCAAGAATTGATGAAATCGAAGCGACTAAATCAAGTGTTGAATCCGAAACAGTAAAAATCAACGAACAGCTTAAGCAGCTTATTATAAAGCAGGAGAAAAAGCAGGAGCAGATAAATAATTTGCGTCATCAAAGCAAAAAGCTGTCTGTCGATAAAGATGAAGCGTTCCGCGAATACACAAACATTGCGTCAAAGGATGAAACCTGGAACAGTGAGTATGAGCAGATATTGTCGAAGCTTTGGGATGAATATGAGATGTCCTATTCGCAAGCAAACGAGTTCAGGTTACCATCCGAAAAGATGGAAAAGGCTGCAACTCGTCTGTCATCAATAAAAAATCAAGTCCGTTCGCTCGGCTCAATCAATGTAAACGCAGTTGAGGAATATAAAACCACCAAAGAACGTTACGATATTTTGACAACACAACTGGATGATCTGAACAAGACGAGAAAAAGTCTTGACAGTGCAATCGAAAAGCTTGAAACCAACATGAAAACCACCTTTGCCGATACATTTTATAAAATCAACAGCAATTTCGGACAAGTTTTCGGAGAACTTTTTGGTGGCGGTACAGCATATGTTGAGTTGATTGACCCGAATGATCCGCTCGGCTCCGGAATAGATATAATCGTCAAACCGCCGGGCAAGACCATTAAGAATATTTCGCTGCTTTCGGGCGGTGAGCAGTCCTTTGCGGCAATAGCGCTTTATCTCTCACTGCAGAGGATAAACCCCGCACCCTTCTGCATTTTTGATGAGATTGATACTGCACTTGATGAGGTGAATGTTAACAAACTGGCTGACTTCGTCAGAAGGCACTGCGAGAAAACGCAGTTTATTTTCATTACTCATCGCCGAGGCACAATGGAGAGAGCTGACAGACTGTATGGAATCACAATGCCCCACAAGGGTGTTTCGGAATATCTGAAGCTTGATTTAACCAGACTGCATGATCAGGGGCAGAAGGAGTTTGTTCTGAAGTAATAATATTTCTCATAAGAAACAGTAAAGAATTCTTCGAATAAATTCATATAATAAAGACTTTTTCTTGAATTTATAACTGTTTCTTATAAGAATGAATATAAAGGATAAAAATTATATGCGAACAATAGGTAATATACTTTGGGCTATATTCGGTGGTTTTATTCAGTTTTTGCTTTGGGGCGTGACCGGGCTGTTGCTTTGTATAACATTAATCGGTATACCCTTCGGACTGCAGTGCTTCAAGATAGCAGGTTTTGTGCTGTGGCCGTTTGGCAGGGATGTCATATACGGAGGTTCCGCTCCATCGTTTCTGATGAACATACTTTGGATTCTGTTCTGCGGTTGGGAGCTTGCGGTATCAGCAATAGTTCTGGGATTGTTATATTGCATCACACTTATTCTGATACCGTTCGGAATACAATCGTTCAAGTTTGCCAAACTTGCATTGATGCCTTTCGGCACCAGAATAGTTCGTGTTTGAAAATCTGAAAGGGATAAATAAAAAGCATGGGATTTTTTGATAAATTAAAAGCAGGTCTTTCAAAGACAAAGAAAACACTTTTAGCACCGCTTGAAGGATTGTTTTCATCCTACGATAAAATAAATGACGATTTTTATGAGGAGCTTCTTGACATTCTCATATGTGCGGATGTCGGAGCTACAGTCTCGGATGAAATCGTCGGATCCTTGAAAAGTGTTATCAAGGAGAAGAATCTGAAAAGTGCAGCGGAAGCAAAGCTTGAACTTATGGCTATAATCTCAGAAATGATAGGTGAGGGCTGTGAGTTCAGCATTAAATCTCCAATGACCGTAATGTTGATTATTGGTGTAAACGGTGTCGGTAAGACCACTTCAATCGGTAAGATTGCAAAATATCTTACCGACAGCGGAAGCAAGGTAATGCTTGCGGCAGCAGACACATTCAGAGCAGCTGCAATTGATCAGCTTCAGGTCTGGGCAGATCGTGTTGATGTTCCACTTATAAAGCAGAGCGAAGGTTCAGATCCTGCTGCGGTTGTATTCGATGCAATCGGAGCTGCGAAAAAGCAAAAATGCGATGTGCTTATAATAGATACGGCCGGCAGACTTCACAACAAAAAGAATCTGCTTGATGAGCTTTCTAAGATCAACCGCATTATCGACCGTGAAGTTCCCGACAGCTACAGGGAAACAATGCTTGTATTAGATGCCGTAACAGGTCAGAATGGTATTACGCAAGCAAAAGAATTTGCTAAAGCTGCAAAGATCAATGGTCTTATCCTTACCAAGCTTGATGGCACCGCAAAGGGCGGTATCATTATAGCAATAAAGAAAGAGCTTGGAATACCGGTCAAATTTATCGGCGTCGGGGAAGGGATTGAAGATATGCAGCCCTTCTCCGGCAAAGAATTTGTTGAAGCGTTGTTTGATATAAAAAATACGGGTAACGAATAAATGAAGCTGGTTTTAGCGACACATAATAAGCATAAAATTCAGGAAATGTCCGACATACTGAAATCAATAAATAATGATTTCGAGCTGCTTTCACTTGATGATATCGGATTTACAGGCGATATAGTTGAGTATGCTGACACATTTGAAGGCAATTCACTGATAAAAGCAAAAACAATAAGCGACTTTCGCGGGTTGCCCTCGATTGCGGATGATTCCGGGCTGATGGTTGACATACTTGGTGGAACCCCGGGTGTTTATTCGGCAAGATTCGCCGGTGAAGGCTGCAGCAGCAGTGACAATAACGACAAACTGCTGAGATTGCTTCAGGGTGTAGAATTCGACAAAAGGACAGCAAGATTTGTTAGTGTTATAACCTTGTATATGCCAAACGGTGATACCATTTCTGCAAGAGGTGAATGTGAGGGTTTAATTACATTTTCTCCAAAAGGCAACGGCACTTTTGGATATGATCCTGTGTTTTATTATCCCACATACGGGAAAACCTTTGCCGAAATGTCACCAAGCGAGAAAAACAATGTCAGTCATAGAGGGAATGCACTTAAAATATTTGCAAAAAAGTTGTTATATTATAAATTTATTTCTTGAAACCGTGATAATATATAAAACAAATGAATTGTGATTTTATCATTTATGGCTTTGGTAATTTATTTGTTAGTTTTATATAGAACATTGGCTTTGAAGAAACTCGGAAATGTTGACAATAGTAGCTTTATATGGTACAATATTTTTTATAAATTGAAATAGTCAGGCAAACGCAAAACTTTGATTTTGCAATCGATTAAATTTAATTCTTTAAAGGAGTAGGTCGGTTTATGGAAACTCTCAGTAATTTTTGGAACTACATTATAAACCAACTCAGCTCGGTAGGTATTTCGGATATCATCGACATATTTACCGTTGCGGTTATTTTTTATTACTCCTTTAAATTCATTCGCGACAGACGTGCCGGAAAGGTTGCATCCGGTGTACTTTTAATGCTCTTCATTCTGTTAATCAGCGATGTTGTCGGTCTTCATACATTGAATTTTATACTCAGCAACATATTTCAGGTCGGTCTTATTGCACTTATAGTAGTTTTCCAGCCTGAACTCAGAAGCGCTCTCGAAAAAATTGGTTCAGGCTCTTTTACTCGTATGAACAAGAAATTCGATCCGCATACAAACACAGAACTACAAAGATGTATAACCGAAATCTGCGTTGCTGCCGAGAATTTGTCTCAGAATAAAACAGGTGCGCTTATTGCTTTGGAAAGACACACAAAATTAGGGGATGTTATTAAAACAGGAACCCTTATTGATGCAGTTACATCAAATTTCCTGATTTGCAATATCTTTTTTAATAAAGCTCCACTGCATGACGGCGCTGTAATAATACGCAACAGTAAAATATATGCGGCAGGCTGTTTTTTACCGCTCTCGACAAATAACGAAATTGTTAAAACACTCGGCACAAGACACAGAGCAGGGCTTGGTATGAGTGAGAACAGCGATGCGATAATTATTATAGTTTCTGAAGAAACAGGAATAATATCAGTCGCTATCGATGGTGTTCTGAAGAGAGGATTTTCGAGAAAATCGCTTGAGGAGTATCTGAATATGAACCTTACAGAAGAAAGTACGGTTGAGACCATTCGCTCAAAAACAAAATCGTTTATCAATATAGGGGGCGATAAACATGCCAAATGATACAGCAGTAAAAACAAATGAAATAACACCCGCAAAAGCCGGCAGTAATCGTCTGCGTAATTTTTCGGTTCAAATTTTGGCGTTTTTGGGTGCAATTGTCCTTTGGTTTTATGTTATGGGAGTCAACAGCCCGACTTATGAAAAAACATTTAATGATATTCCGGTTACAGTTATCGGGAGTGATAATCTCAGGCAAAATTATGGATATACAATTTTATCCGGTACAGACATAAAAATTGATATAACAATACAAGGCAGAAGAAGCGATATAAATAAATTAGTAAATTCAGATATTCAAATACAAGCTGACGTTTCGGATATCAATACAGTCGGTCAGAATGTTTGCTCACTAATACCGGTATTGCCTAACGGACTATCGACATCTTCAATGTCCTCCTCAAACATATCATTATATATTGATAAAAGCATCAGTAAATCAATCCCCGTAAAGGTTACACACACCGGATATATAACGACAGGGCTTATTCTCGGTGCATATGAACCCAATCCGGCAAGTGTAACAGTTGAAGGACCGGAGAATATTATAAATACAATAGAAGGCGCATATGCAGACCTTGAGCTTGATAAAATAGAAGGCTCAATTAACGCACGTCAGAAGTTGGTATTGAAGAATAGTGACGGAGAAATAATAACAAACCCATACATAAACCTTAGAACAACAGAGGTTGATGTCTATATACCTGTGTATATTGAAAAGACCATACCGCTTACAATTGCATTTGTCGATGGTGTTTATCCGGTTGATAAAGCAACCATAGTTATTGAGCCGGCAGCTGTTTTAATACGCGGAGTGGTTGAAAAGATGAGTGATATCAATAAAATTACTCTTGATGTACACGAAGCATTGATCGACGGAGAATATCAGGCATCAATACCCATTTCATTGCCTGCCGGAATCGAAAATAAAAGCGGAAAATCTTCTGCTAAAGTTACAATTTCATTACCTGCCGTTGTGTCAAGAATTGTTTCGGTTAATAACATAACATATATAGAAGTTCCCGTAGGATTGGATTATACAATCAGCCCCAACAGTCAGACTGTCTTAGTTAAACTAAAGGGAGAATCTGCGGCTTTGATTAATTTCGATTATATGCTTGATTTAACGGCAACCGTTGATTTAAGCAGTCTTGAAGGCAAGAACCCGGGAGTTTATCAACTACCTGTGACAATTGATACAGATTTCGAAAATTCGGGAATATATTCATTTGGAACATATTACATTGATATCATTGTTCGATGAGTTTCTATTTTGAAAGGATGGTTTATAATGACCGTTAAGGCATTTGTTTTAAATACGGAAAGCGAAGATGCTCTTGTTGTGGTTCGCAGAAAATCGGCGTGTGTATCCTGCACAACCGGTTGTATAGGCTGTTCAAAGGGTAAGGAGCACAGAGCGGTCGCAATAAATAAAATAGGTGCAAAAAGCGGAGATATTGTGAATGTATTTTACCCTAATGTCAATGCTGCAACCTTTACGATTTTCATGCTTCCGATAATACTGGCGATTCTTACTTATTTTCTTGTATTACCGCTCGGGACTGATTACGCGTCTGCCTTGTCTTTTGTATCATTGATTGCCGGTTTTGTTGCTTTGTATGTTGTTGTAGGCAGAATTATGTATAAGTTCAGCAAGCTTGAGATAACTGAAGTTTTGTCTTCTGAAGAAAAATAAATTTCTATATGAAACTCAATATATGCCGTTTACAGCGGCATTATACTTTATATTGTGTTACAATGCAATGATACCATTGCATTGGATATTTAATTGCCGCATTAATAAAAAAATAATGTTCCAAAATGCGAGAGGTTAAAACTTACTTATGACTAAAAGGCAATGGATACTAAAAGAATATAATAAAGGAAAAGCCGAAAAACTCGAAAAAGAGCTTGGAATATTACCGATTACAGCAAAGCTTCTTTGCATCAGAGGAATAACAGAACCTGAACAAGCAAGGGCATTTCTTTACGGCAACAATCCGGAGTTTTATGACCCTTTCCTGCTTGCTGATATGCAAAAAGCAGTAGACAGGATAAAGCTTGCAAAAGAGCATGGCGAAAGAGTATGTGTTTACGGAGATTACGATGTTGACGGTGTTACATCGACAACAGTATTATATAAGTATTTGAGAAGCTGTGGCATCCGCTGTGGTTATTTTATTCCCGAAAGAATTACCGACGGTTATGGGCTAAATCCGGATGCGATTGAGAGACTGTCGAAGGAATACAGCCTGATTATAACAGTTGATACAGGTGTCACCGCTATTGATGAAGTTGAATACGCAAAAAAACTTGGTGTTGATATACTCATAACCGATCATCACAGTTGCCGCGAATTTTTACCGGATGCGGTTGCAGTTGTCAACCCTCAGAGAAAAGATTGCAGCTACCCATTCAAGTGTTTAGCGGGAGTAGGTGTTGTTTTTAAACTTATATCAGCACTTGAGGGTAATAGCGATCGGGTCTGTGACGAATATGGCGACCTGATTGCTCTTGGCACGATTTCGGATGTTATGCCTTTAATCAACGAGAACCGGCAAATTGTAAAGGTTGGCATAAAGAAACTTGCAAACACCGATAATTTAGGTCTGGCAGCATTGATGAGATGCTCGGGTGTAATCCGTCAGGGTAAACCTTCCCGGACAATCAATTCAAGTATAGTCGGTTTCGTGTTGGCCCCGAGAATAAATGCGGCAGGCAGAATCGCAAAAGCATTGTATGCAGTTGAGCTGCTTCTTGCGGATACAATCCAAAGAGCAGATGAAATAGCTGAGAAGCTTTGTGAAATTAACAAACAAAGACAGGAAACTGAGCTTGAAATATACAAAGAAGCATTGAGACAACTCGAAATACAAAAAGAAAAGGGAAACAAAATTTATGTTTTTAGCAGTGACAACTGGCATCAGGGTGTAATAGGGGTTGTTGCTTCAAAAATTTCTGATAAATATGAAGTACCTTCAATTTTATTTTCATATGAAGGTGATATAGCCAAAGGTTCTGCAAGAAGTATTAAAGGATTTAACATAATGGATGCATTAACCTCCTGCGAAGACTTGCTTCTTGAATACGGTGGTCATGAGCTTGCCGCCGGTATATCGATCAGACGACAGGATTTTGATGAATTTTCCGAACGCATTAATGAATATGCCAAAGATAAAATAATTGAAAACGCAGTTTCACGGTTTGAAATAGATTGTGAATGCAGCTTTAACGATGTTTCGCTTACAAGTATATCTGAAATATCAAAGCTGGAACCATTCGGGCTTCAGAATCCACTTCCGCTTTTTATGATGCGGAATATGTTTATCCAGAGTGTAGCACCGGTCGGCAATAATATGCACGTCAAGTTGCGAATAATCCCTGCAGATTGTGATAAGAATGATAACCTCAGAAGTCTGACAGCTATGTGTTTCGGAGCAACCTATGAAAAGTTTCCGTATTGCGCTGGTGATATCTGCGACATTGTATTTGGCATGGACCAGAATGAATACAATGGTGTTATAAGCGCTCAAATGCTTGTTAAGGATGTAAGACTTTGTGAAGAAAACGGACAAAAACAAAAGCAGCAGGAAATATTATATCATAGACGGTTTGAAGAACAAATAGAATGTATTCCGACACTTGAGGAATTCCGTGAAATATACAGATATCTTAAAAGGTCAGCAGCTGACGATAAATTACATATGAATATACTTATGCAATCACGTCACATTGTTTTTCAAAAATCAACAATCGGCTCATTTAAGCTACGCGTTATGTTGGATGTTCTCGAAGAGCAGCAGCTTGTGGAATGCCAATACGATAACGAGCAATTATTTGTCAAAATAAAAATTCTCCCCTTTTCGGGTAAAATAAATCTTGATAATTCAAAAATATTAGGTGAGATAAAGAAAAGATCAACCGGAGGTTCATGTGAACGACATTAACAGTTTGATAGAAAAATTACCCGCAGGTGGTAATTATGATATTGAAAAAATCAAGAGAGCGTATGAGTATGCGACCAGGATGCACGAAGGTCAGCTTCGTAAATCGGGTGATCCGTATATAACTCACCCTTTTGCTGTTGCGGAAATTGTTATCGACCTTCAGCTTGATACCGACTCAATTTGTGCTGCTTTCTTGCATGATACGGTCGAGGACTGCCCGGATAAGGCAAGCTGTCTGAATATCCGCAAGGAATTCGGAGAAGATGTCGCAAATATAGTCGATGGTATGACAAAGTTGGTTCAGATTCCATTTGAAAACAAGGAAGAAGAACATATCGAGAACCTACGTAAGATGTTCCTTGCAATGTCCAAGGATCTGCGAGTTATATTCATCAAGCTTGCTGACAGACTTCACAATATGCGTACCCTTGAGTTCCGGAGTGAAGCAAAACAAAGATCAATAGCTCTCGAAACCATGCATGTCTATGCACCGCTTGCACATAGGCTCGGTATGCAGAAGATGAAGCAGGAGCTTGAAAACCTTGCATTGAAATACCTCGATCCTATCGGATACAACGAGGTAGAAAACTATATAC
This sequence comes from Clostridiales bacterium GWF2_38_85, assembly GCA_001797275.1. GTDB lineage: Bacteria > Bacillota > Clostridia > Oscillospirales > CAG-382 > GWF2-38-85. Next base: position 35,378 of record MGOY01000040.1, read on the forward strand.
AGAGAAGTTACGGCCAGCATATCGACTTTCTTGAGAGTGCAAAAAAGAAGGTCGAAAAAAGACTTGAGGAATATGGCATAAAATTCACGCTCGAAGGTCGTATCAAATCAACATACAGCATATATAAAAAGATGTATAACCAAAATAAAGCTTTCGAAGAGATTTATGATTTATATGCGATCAGGGTTATTGTCAATTCCGAGCTTGACTGTTACAGCGCGTTGGGTATTATACATGAACAGTTTAACTCTATCCCGGGCCGATTCAAGGACTACATATCCACACCAAAGCCTAATATGTATCGCTCACTTCATACAACCGTTATAGGAAGAGAAGGAATACCTTTTGAGGTGCAGATAAGAACATGGGAAATGCACAGGGTTGCGGAATACGGTCTTGCTGCACACTGGAAGTATAAATCGGGAGAGCAGACAAAAGAGAGTATCGACAAGAAGCTGCAGTGGATCAGAACACTGCTTGAAACAGAAAAAGATCCCGATGATCCCGATGAATTTCTCAGACCACTCAAGATAGATTTATTTGAAGACGAAATTTTCGTATTCACACCAAAGGGCGACGTCGTTAACCTGCCAAACCGTGCGACAACAATAGATTTTGCATATGCGATACATTCTGCAGTCGGTAATAAGATGGTGGGTGCAAAGGTAAACGGCAACATTGTTCCGATCGATTATATGCTGCAAACCGGACAGATTGTTGAGGTTCTTACCTCGGCAGCATCAAAAGGTCCGAGCAGAGACTGGCTGAAGATTGTTTGCTCAAACGAAGCAAAGAATAAGATTAGGCAGTTTTTCAAGAAGGAAATGCGTACCGAAAATATTCAACTCGGCAAGTATGAAGTTGAACGTGAGCTGAAGCGTTTCGGAAGACACTTTACAGATTCACAGCGAAATGAGATTGTGGGTAATATAGCTCAACGGATCGGATTGCCTGAAGCTGATGATCTGTACAACAATATCGGCTACGGCGGCATGTCAGCAAGCAAGCTGTCCTCGAAGCTCAAGGATGAGTTTGACAGAATTATACGTCCCGAACAACCGGACGAGCCTGTAATTGAAAAACCCAAAAAAGAAAAACGCTCGAGGGATATGTCTCAGAGTGTTATTATTGACAGTGTATCGGGATGTCAGGTTAAATTCGCAAAGTGCTGCAATCCGCTGCCGGGCGACAGTATTATCGGATATATAACAAAAGGTTATGGTGTCTCGATCCACAAATATGATTGTCCAAAAGCAACCGAAGGTTTAAAGAAAATTGATGATAAAGACAGATGGGTTGTTGCAAGTTGGTCAAGCAAGGTTATAGAAAAAAATAATAACAATAACGATTTCACGGCAACACTTGATATTTTTATTTCGTCATCATCGACTGCAATTGCCGATGTTACTATAGCTCTCAGCGAACTTAAGGTATCAATCATATCCATGGTAACAAAAGAAATCGATGGCAATATGAAGCTGGTTATAGGAATCAAGTGTTCGGGAATTGAGCATTTAAAGTCAATAATCAATATAGTAAAGAAGATTAAAAATGTTAAGGAAGTAGTCAGAGGATATCAGATATAAACCCTTATGATGAGTGGATAAAATGATATTAATAGTGCAACGGGTAAACAGTTCGAAGCTTTGGGCGGATGGCAAATTTGTCGCAGAAGTAGGGAAAGGTCTTGTAGTTTTTGCAGGGATTTTTACCGATGACAGCGATGTGGATATCAATAAAGCAGTCGAAAAGGTTTCTGAACTTAGAATATTTGAAAACGAAAATTGTAAGATGGATTTATCAGTCAGAGATATCAAGGGCGAAGTTATGCTTGTGCCTAATTTCACTGTATGCGGGGATACATCGCACGGTCGTCGCCCGGATTTCATCAAAGCTGCAAGACCTGAGCAGGCAAAGCCTATGTTCGAACAGTTATATGAAAAAATTAATTCAGTGATACCTACAAAAGAAGGGGTTTTCGGTTCGGATATGCGGGTTGTTGCTGAAAACGACGGACCTGTTACAATCCTGATTGATACGAAATCAAAGCTTGGAAAATAATTTTTTCAAACTTCTCGTTGGGAAAGAAAGTTTAAAATGAATCTATATATAGACAACACTACCGGATTGCTCAATGAATATTTCTTTCAGATGCTCTGCCTTATATATTTTCATGGTGAGAAATTTCCGAGAAATCCGGTGGCGAGTGAAAATTCCGTTTACTTCAGCCTTGACAAACAAAATAATAGCTTTGTATCGGAAGTAACTGTTGAGACAAGCGGAAAGAAAACAATCGCAAGAGCTGCTGTATCTTCGGAAGATATGTTGGGCGAGAAAAGCGAACCATCTGTCGTTGCAACAGCTTGTGGGAAAGCATATCTTGAAGCCTGCGAAAAACATTTCGGTTTTCTGCCTCCTTGGGGACTGTTGACCGGAATCAGACCAACAAAAAGAGCGCTTCAATATCTTGAAAACGGGTTCAATGAAGAACAAGTCACCGATATTTTTAGCAAGGATTTTTTTGTTCAAAGAAACAAATCCGATATGTGTATCACTATTATAAAGAAACAGCATAATATTTTACAAAGCATAAATGAAAACGATTGTTCATTATATATTGCTATTCCGTTTTGCCCCACAAGATGCCAATATTGTTCATTTGTATCATACAGCGGACCAAAGCTTTTTGCTTTGATACCCGATTATATTGAAAAATTAATTACCGATATAAAAGAAACCGCAAAGCTGATAGAGAAATGCGGTTTGAAGCTGATAAGTGTATATATCGGCGGCGGTACGCCAACAATACTTACACATGAACAGATTGCATTGATAACGGGTTGTGTCGCTGAAAACTTTGACATGAGTCATGTCCGCGAATTTACACTCGAAGCTGGCAGACCCGATACAATAACAAGCGAAAAATTGATTGCTGCCAAATCAAACGGTGTTACTCGTGTCAGTATTAATCCGCAGACACTTAATGAAAACATACTGAAGAATATGGGCAGAAGCCATACAGTAAAACAATTTTTTGATGCCTTTGAGATTGCCAGAAACCTTGATTTTACAGTAAACACCGACCTTATTGCTGCACTACCCGGAGATACGGTAGACGGGTTTATCAATACGCTTGAGCAGATAATAAAGCTGAATCCCGATAATATAACAGTCCATACATTGTCATTTAAGAATGCAGCAATATTGAGAGCTGATAATTATACCTCCGATCCTAAAGGAAACCTCGCAAACCGATCAGTCGATTATGCGGCAGAAAGGCTTCCCGGCTTCGGATATAGTCCCTATTATCTGTACAGACAGAAGAACACTGCCGGCAATGCCGAAAACTGCGGATATGCTAAAGACGGCAAAGAGAGCTTGTATAACATATTGATGATGGAGGATAGCAATACCGTATTCGGCTGTGGAGCTTCTGCAATGACAAAAATCGTTCAAGGAACAAAAATCGAACGTTTTGCATTCCCGAAATATCCATATGAATATCTGAACCCTTTACAAAACAGTATTTTTGAAGACGAAATTTTAAAACTTATTTGTAAAGGCAACTGAGCTTTCATAGCATTTTATACTGAAAGGACCTTTTTATGACAGATAAAGAATACATTATCAAATGTGAAGAGAGATACGAAAAAGAACTTGATGAAATAGCTGATAAACTATATGTTGATAAGGCAGTCAAGCTTGTCCTGATTGCAGGTCCGTCATGCGCGGGAAAAACAACGACAACCAATAAGCTTAAGAAGAAACTGAGCCGTTATAATGCTACAACATATATGTTATCGCTTGATGATTTTTATAAAAGTCCTGAATTTGCACCTCTTGACGAAGATGGAAAACCCGATCTTGAGTCTGTTCAAAGCCTTGACATTAATTATCTGCATGAATGCCTGCATGACATCAGCATCGGGAAGTCAGCATATATTCCTACCTTCGATTTCAACCTCAGAGGCAGAACCGACAATTATTATAAAATCAAGCTTGAAGAGGATGATATTTGTATCATCGAAGGGTTGCATGCATTGAATTCGGAAATATACCGAAGCTATGTTGATGAAAATGCTATGTATAAGATTTTTCTCGATCCGCAGCCATATGAGGATTTCCCGTTTACACCTTCAGGTGCAAGACAGCTCAGACGGCTGGTTCGTGATTACTACCACCGCAGTGCAAAGGCTGAAAAAACCTTTTCAATGTGGCCGAGCGTAAGAAACGGCGAGAAAAAATATATTTATCCATATTCTGATTGTGCAAATGAGAAGATAAATACCTTCTTTGAGTATGAATTGTCTGTTTTAAAAGATGAAGCGATAAAAATATTATCCGAAATTAAAAGAGACAGCGAATATTATGATAAAGCTTCGGTAATTATCGAGAAGCTTTTAAGATACAGAGCAATAGACCCCTCAAATATACCCGAAGGGTCGTTAATGAATGAGTTCGTAAAAAAGCAGTGAATATAAAATTCAGAAACGGTATCAATTTCACATGAGAAAAGTCAGCGGTCGTCAAAGCTTTGCAATCGGAGCTACGGTTCTTATTGCATCCAACTTCATTGTTAAAATATTAGGAGCATTATTTCAGATAATAATGCTAAATATAATTGGTAGCGATGTTATGGGACTATATGCCGCTGCCTTTAAAGTTTATGCGTTCTTTTTTATCATTACCACAACCGGACTTCCAATAGCTGTATCGAGAATGATAGCCTCATCCACTGCTTTAGGGAGAGCAAGAGAAGTCAAGCGTAGTTTTAAGATCTCAATGAGCTTATTCATTGTACTCGGATTAATTGGTTCTCTGATAATGTTTGTATTTGCAAAGCAGATTTCCGAATTGCTTAAAATGGAAGAAGCTGTTTACGCTATCAGAGTTATTGCGCCTTCTATTTTGTTAATATGTGTAGTATCGGGGTTTAGAGGATATTATCAGGGATTGCAGAATATGACACCGACAGCAATATCTCAGATTATTGAGGTGCTATTTAAACTGCTTGTTGGCTTCGGAGCCGGTTATTGGGCATTTAGACAGGAATATTCATATGGAATTGTAGCGGCATATGTTATAAGCGGAATTACTGTCGGTGTTGTTTTCAGTGCGGCTTACATGCTGCTTGAATATTATAAAAACAAGAAAATACCAATTAAAAACACCGATAGAACCTCTGATTCTTATCAAAATATATTAAAGAGAATATTCATGATAGGGTTACCGATAACTCTGACGGCAGTTATAATAAATTCTGTTGGAATCATTGATGTATTTTCGATAAATCGCATTCTTTCTAATTCAATGATTGAAGATTCGGCCGAATCATTTTACTCCTGGTATGTCAACATAGCCGAAACCCTTTCCTCTATGCCTTCGTCGATAATAGTCGCAATCGGAATAAGTATTCTTCCTGCTATTACATATGCCATTGTTCAGAAGCAGATAAAAAAAGTCCGCTGGTCAATCAGAGCAGCAGTCAGGATAACTGCGATTTTGGCGATTCCAAGCGGCATAGGTATGTCTATACTGGCAAGACCGATAATAATGCTGTTATTCATAAACAGCAGTGAAACGGCAGCAATAAATGAAACGTTATCGGTTGCAGCAATTGATGTTGCTGCCCCTTGCTTAGTAATATTATCGATAGCAATGATTGCAACCTGCCTCTATACTACAACAACCTCAGTTATGCAATCCTGCGGGTTACAGGGAAAAACAGTGTGGTCGGGAGCAAAGGCTATTGCAGTTAAGTTCGTGGTTTCAATAGGACTTTTATATATTCCGGGGGTTGGAATTTACGGTGCTGCGATCGGCACAGTATTATGCTATTATACAGCTTTGATTTCAAATGTCGGTTATCTGAATAAATATTTCGGCAGACCTCTTGGCATATTGAAAATATTGATGAGACCTCTATATGCATCATTGATTTGCGGAGCAGCGGCATGGAGTATGTACAAGCTGTTATATTTCATATATCCCTCAAATGCGATTGCTGTTTTGGGATCGATTATTGTTGCGATTGTTGTATATACCGCAGCATTGCTGTTAATTAAAGCAATCCCACCGGTAGAAATCAAAATGCTGCCAAAGGGTGAAAAAATATATGCTTTGCTCAGAAGATACAATCTTATAAATGAGGTAAAAGTAAAAAATGAAAGATAAAATCAATGAATTGCTTTCAAAAAATAATTATAGTTTTTATGATCTGACATCGATAATGGAGATATTGCGGGCACCCGGTGGCTGCCCCTGGGATAGAGAACAGACACATAAGAGTATTCGTCACAACCTGATAGAAGAAACCTATGAAGCAATAGAGGCAATCGATACCGATGACAATGAGCTGCTTTGCGAGGAGCTTGGTGATGTAATACTTCAGGTTGTGTTTCATTCGAGAATGGCTGAAGATGAAAAAGCGTTTGACATAAATAATGTAATAGATGGTATATGCAAAAAGCTGATAGTCAGACATCCCCATGTATTCGGAGATGTCAAGGCTGATACAGCAAATGAAGTACTTATTAACTGGGATACAATTAAGCAGAAACAGAAGAACAGAAAGACAACGACAGAATCGATGCAGGGCATCTCACGTGCTTTGCCTGCATTAATGAGAGCAACAAAGATCGGTGAAAAAGCGAAGAAGGTCGGTTTTGATTTCCCGGATGCGAAATCCGCAGCGGCTAAAGTCAGCGAGGAGTTGAATGAGGTTTTGAATGCTAAACAAGACACTGCGGCGGAAGAAATCGGGGATTTATTATTCGCTTCTGTTAACCTTGCAAGAATTTACGGTGTTGAACCTGAAGGTGCATTAACACAAGCGTCAGATAAATTTGTGGCACGGTTTTCCGCTATGGAAGATTGTATAAATGGTGAAGGCAAATCCATGAAAGACATATCGTTTGAGGAAGCGGATAAAATCTGGGACAAAGTTAAGAAAAATACCTGCAATTGATAAGAAAAAGTGAAAAAAATGTTGTTTTTACTATTGATTTTGAAGCATTATAGTGATATACTGTAAACGCAAAAAAACGAAGGGAGATATAAAATGAACAAGACAGATTTAGTAGATGTTATAGCATCTGAAGCTGGTTTAAAGAAAAAAGATGCAGAGGCTGCATACAATGCATTATTTGGCGCAGTTGAAAAAGAACTCGTATCCGGTGGCAAAGTTATGCTTGCAGGTTTTGGAACTTTCAAAGTAAAAGAGAGAGCCGAGAGACCGGGCAGAAATCCCAAAACTCTTGAAGAAATCACAATACCTGCATCGAAAGCAGCTGTATTCACACCCAGCAAAAATCTTAAGGACGCATTAAAATAAGTTTTTATCACAGATTAGGAGGCTTGAAAATGCGGCTTGATAAATATCTTAAAGTATCAAGAATAATAAAACGCCGCACAGTTGCAAATGAGGCTTGCGATAAAAGTTATGTTACCGCAAACAACAGACCTGTCAAAGCCTCCTATGATGTGAAAATCGGCGATGAAATTTGTGTTTCATTCGGCAATAAAAAAGTACAGTTCAAGGTGCTGTCGATTAATGAACACTCCAATAAATCAGATGCAACTTCAATGTACGAATTAATTGAAGATAATCAATAATAATATTATTGGGAACAATCAATAATCATGTTTGCGAATCTACTGTAATAAACCGCACTGTATCTGCATATGTTCTATAGGGACTAATTATATATGCGGAGGTGCAGTAGCTTGAAAACCAAAGGGGAAAACTATACCTTTGTGCGTACCTCCACCAAATTTTCACTATTTTATGTGCCTATAAAGGCGTGGAGGTTATATGGCTAATCAACATAAACTCACAATGGAAAACAGATCAAGGCTTGTTATAACAGACGTCAGAGATGTATATAGCTTTGATGATCATATAATAAACCTGCATATCGGTGAAGAAAATGATCTGATGATTAGCGGCGATGGGTTAAGTATAACAAAGCTGTCGCTTGATAATCCCGAGGGCGGCGAGGTTGTTATTTGCGGAACTGTTGAAGCAGTAGTATATTCGGAAAGCGGTCGGAATTCGAAGAATGCATCAAAACCCGGGCGTTTACAGAAGCTATTTAAATAAATTATGCAAACAGATTTCAACAGCCTGATGATCTTTTTTCTGTATTCGAACATAGTCGGAGCGGGAATTGGCGTTATCTACGATATATTCAGAATAATCAGAATAATTCTTCCGAAAACAAAAACGATAATTTTTTTTGAGGACATACTCTTTTGTCTGACTGCTGCACCTGTAATGAGTATTTTTATATTCAATACAGGCTACGGAATTGTCAGAGGCTTTTCCATATTAGGAGCAATTATCGGATTTTCGGTTTATTACTTTACTGTTGGGAAGATAATATACCGTTTATCTAATATAATAATTAATTTTATAAGAAAACTTTTAAATTGCTTATACAGAATTATAACGACTCCTTTTATTATATTGTTTAGAAGTGTTTTTATGGTTTCGAAAAAAGCTATCGTTATTATTAAAATACATAACAAACTCAGAAGGGATATAAAAAGCGCCGAATTCGGCTTCAGACTTGTAAGGATTTAATACTAATTATCATTTGAGAAGTAGTGTTTGTGAAAGGATACGATTAGTATGGGCAACAGAAAAAGAACAAACATATTTGTTCGGATCGCAGTAATATTTGTGATCGTGTTTTTTGTTGTGTCAATAGTTCAGATGCAGGTCAAACTTTCAGAGCTGAAGGAACAGAAAAATCTTGTCGAATCTGAAATCAATAAAATAAGTGATGATATTGATGAAATCAATCTTCGGCTTGAAACACCGCTTACTGATGAGTATATAAAACGTGTTGCAAGAGAGAAGCTCGGTTATTGTGATGAGGACGAAATAATTTTTTATAACGATCTTACCGATTAGATATGAAACAGACAAATAGAAGTAATGTGTTTCACATATATAAAACTAATAAATGAATTACTATAGCAATTTGAAAAACACCTATACTTTTTGGCTTTTTTAAATTAATAAAATCACAATTCATTTGTTAGTTTTATATAATAATAAAATTGAATCACCCGGCGAAGGATTCAATATGAAACCTGTCAACAAAAAACGCCGAGAAAGGCAGTTTATGCAAATAGAAGTCGGAAAGACTGTTAAAGGGGTAATATCAAAGATAACCAACTTTGGAGCCTTTGTTGCACTTGACGGTGGGAAATCGGGAATGATACATATTTCTGAGGTTTCAACAGATTATGTCCGTGATATACATACATATCTTAATGAAGGACAAACTGTGGAAGCAATAATAATTACTATTGATGAAAATAACCGCATAGGATTATCAATAAAAAAGCTGCTTGAAATAAAGAAAGCTACAAGACAGCCTGATGAATATGCCCCTGCCGGAAAACAAGGTCAGAGCTTCGAAGATATGATGAATCGTTTCAAGACAGAAAGTGATGAAAAAATTTCTGATTTAAAAAAAGGCGTCGAAAGTAAGCGAGGCAGCGGTTTCATTAAAAAAAATAATAAATAACGAAGATTTGTGGTGTTGCAATAGTGTATTCAATTTTATGTGAATACATGCAATACCACTTTGTTTTAAATATAGAAACAGTGATAAAATTCGGCATATGTCGAACTGCCCGAAACATTCCGCTTCAACAAGAAAGGTATGATTATAAATATGGGAAATATTAGAGAAATTAATTCAAACGAAATAGAAGAAGCAATTTATAAGTTATTCCTTGAAGCCAATATAAATCTGCCCTGTGATGTCCATAATGCAATTATGAAAGCAGCAGAAAACGAAGATACAGAAATCGGCAAGAGCATTCTCTGCAAGCTTGACGAGAATGCAATATATGCAAAGAAATCAAAGCTGCCCATTTGCCAGGATACCGGTATGGCAATCGTTTTCATCGAGCTGGGGCAGGATGTCCATATAAATGGCGATAATCTGAATGTAGCAGTCAATAATGGTGTCAGGAGAGCCTATATTAACGGTAGCTTCCGTAAGTCGGTAGTCAGTCACCCACTCGAACGCAAAAACAGCGGTGACAACACCCCTGCGGTTATACATACCGAAATCATTGAAGGTAATAAGGTTAAGATATCAGTTTCACCAAAAGGTTTTGGCAGCGAAAACATGAGTAAGCTGAAAATGTTCAATCCGTCAGTTGACACCGGTGCAATAGTTAAGTTTGTTACAGAAACGGTCAAGGAAGCCGGTGGCAACCCCTGCCCGCCTATTATAGTAGGTGTAGGCATTGGCGGCAGCTTTGAGTATTCGGCTTATCTGGCAAAAAAGGCTTTACTTCGTGAAGTTGGAGATCATAATCATGATGAAAGCTACAAAAAACTTGAAATTGAAATGCTTGATAAAATCAATAAAAGCGGAGTAGGTGTACAGGGCTTGGGGGGCAACAACACCGCATTGTGGGTTGCTGTCGAGGGCTATGCAACACATATTGCGGGATTGCCTGTTGCAGTCAATATATCCTGCCATGCAACCCGTCATGCAAGTATAATTATTTAAAATTACACTAGAATATTTGTTAAATTTCGCTTATTTTTAAAAAAACTATATCGTTTTTCCTCAGACTATGCTATAATAATATCACAGATATAATTCTGTGGATGTATCTGCAAAGTGCGATGGCGCAAGCCGGAAAGGAAGGAAAACAAATGAAGCCGATTATTGTTGCAAGAAAATTCAATGTAACAGATGACATTAGGGCAAGGATTAATAAGAAGTTAAAAAAGTTCGACAAATTCTTTCCCGAGGAAACCGAAACAACCATAACCCTTTTTGAAAAAAGAGGCAGAGAAACCGTCGAAATCACTTTTTTCCGCAACGGAACAATCTTTCGTGCAGAAGAAACGGATAAGGATGTAATCTGCGCTTTGGATAAAGCGGTTGATGTACTTGAACGCCAGATTATAAAAAACAGAACCCGTCTTGAAAAGAAAATCCATATAGTAAAAGAAATTCCGATTCCGGTTACCGATGAACCGGAAGAAGAAATAAAGATAACCAAACATAAGAAATTCGAAATATTACCTATGTCGGTCGAAGAAGCTGTAATGCAGATGAACCTTTTATCACATACCTTCTATATGTTTCGCAATACCGACAGCGGAGTAATAAACTTAGTTTACAAACGCAAGAACGACGAATACGGAATAATTGAACCGACTGAATAAATACGCGAGAATGGAACTTCCCGGTTCGGAAAGGTGATATGTATGGCTGCAACTGATGATTTTTTAAAAACCATGTCGGAAATAACTAAGGAAAGCGGTAAATACGCAAAGGAATTGTTTGATAAAGGTTATGATAAAGCAAAAACAATTGCTGAAGTTACAAAACTGAATATCGATTTGTCAAATCAAAAAAGAACTCTTGATCGACTTTATACCGAACTCGGAAAGCTATATTATGTTAATCGTCAATCAGGCGAGAATGAAAGAATCAAAGCTGTTTGTGCAAAAATAGATACAAGCAGAGTAGCGATTGATAATCTCGAGCTTACGATTGAGTTGACGAGGAATCCGAAAAAGTCTGAAACGGATGAGGAAAGCCAGAATGAAGCCGCAAAGACACCCGAACCCGATTCCGAAGCGGTGGAATTAATTATATGTACAGAATGCGGAGCCGAGAATATTCAGGACGAAGAATTCTGTATCGGATGCGGTAAATTGTTAAAAAGCGAATAAAATAATGCAAATGATTGGTCGTCATTTACGATGACCAATCATTTTTGGCAATATTGCGCACAGGATGTTAAAAAACGACCTTTAATTGTTAAAAATATGTTAAATAATAAAAATCCTATTGCATTTTGGCTTAGAACGCATTACAATATACAAGACATTTGGCAATCAGACCACAAGAGTGCTAATAAAAATTAAAAATATAGGAGGAATCATCATGAAACTAAAACCATTAGCAGACCGAGTAATTATTAAAATGGTTGAAGCAGAAGAAACAACAAAAAGCGGCATCATTCTCGCCGGTTCAGCAAAAGAGAAGCCGCAGATAGCTGAGGTTATAGCTGTCGGCCCCGGCGGAAATGTTGAAGGTAAGGAAGTTACAATGTACGTTAAAGTCGGCGACAGGGTTATAACAAGTAAATATTCCGGAACCGAAGTTAAATGCAACGGCGAAGAGTTTATTGTTGTAAGACAGAGCGATATTCTTGCAGTTGTTGAGTAGTACTCATTGCTGCAGAATAATTAATTGAATTCAAATAATAGGAGGAAGAAATAATATGGCAAAAGAAATTTTGCACGGAATCGAAGCTCGTGAAGCTATGCTTCGCGGTGTTGACATTCTTGCTAATACAGTAAAAATAACACTCGGACCCAAGGGAAGAAATGTTGTCCTTGACAAAAAATTCGGTTCTCCCCTGATTACAAACGACGGTGTTACAATAGCAAAAGAAATCGAACTTGAAAACGTATTCGAAAACATGGGTGCACAGCTCGTTAAAGAAGTCGCTACAAAGACAAATGATGCAGCCGGTGACGGTACAACAACCGCAACTCTTCTTGCTCAGGCATTCATCCGCGAGGGTATGAAAAATGTTGCTGCAGGCGCAAACCCGATGATTATCAAGAAGGGTATCGCTAAAGCAGTTGACATAGCTGTAAAAGCACTCATAGATAATTCACATAAAATCAACGGCACTGAAGACATCGCAAGAGTCGGTACAGTTTCCGCAAGTGACGAGGTTATCGGTAAACTCATAGCTGATGCTATGGAAAAGGTTACCGCAGATGGTGTCATTACTGTTGAAGAGTCGAAATCGGCTGAAACCTTCTGTGAAGTTGTAGAAGGTATGCAGTTTGACCGCGGCTACATTTCACCCTACATGGTAACAGATACAGAAAAAATGGAAGCTGTTATTGATGATGCACTTATCCTTATTACAGACAAGAAAATCTCTAATATACAGGAAATACTTCCCCTTCTTGAGCAGATTGTTCAGACAGGCAAAAAGCTGGTTATCATTGCTGAGGATGTTGAGGCTGAAGCGCTTTCAACACTCATTGTCAACAAGATCAGAGGCACATTCACATGCGTAGCTGTCAAAGCTCCCGGTTTTGGCGACAGACGCAAGGATATGCTCAAGGACATCGCTATTCTTACAGGCGGCGAGGTTATATCCGAAGAACTTGGACTTGAACTCAAGAGCGCAGCTATCGAACAGCTCGGACGCGCAAGACAGGTTAAAATTAATAAAGAAAATACAATCATTGTCGGTGGTGCCGGTGATACATCAGAAATCAAAGCGAGAATCGGTCAGATTAAATCTGCTGTCGAAGTTTCAACAAGCGAATTCGACCGTGAAAAGCTTCAGGAAAGACTTGCTAAGTTATCTGGTGGTGTTGCAGTATTGAAAGTTGGCGCAGCTACCGAAACTGAAATGAAAGAGAAGAAGCTCCGTATCGAAGATGCTCTCAATGCAACCAAGGCTGCAGTAGAGGAAGGCATTGTAGCAGGCGGTGGTGTTGCATATGTAAATGCAATTCCTGCTGTTGCAAAGCTTCTTGAAACCTTGGAAGGCGACGAGCTTACAGGCGTTAAGATCGTTCTCCGTGCATTGGAAGAGCCGATGCGTCAGATCGCTGAAAATGCAGGCTTTGAAGGCTCAGTAATTATCGAAAAAATCAAGAATAGCGGTAAGGTCGGTTATGGCTTTGATGCTTATAATGAGAAATTCGTTGATATGATCGATAGCGGTATAGTTGACCCGACAAAGGTTACTCGCTCAGCTCTTCAAAATGCAGCTTCCGTTGCTTCAATGGTACTCACCACAGAAGCGATTGTTGCTGAAAAGAAGGATGAGAACGCAGGCGCCGCAGCAGCTGCAGCAGGTATGGGCGGCATGGGCGGAATGTATTAAAAGTACAAGCATAAAAACACCTCATAATGAATATTATAAAGGAGTAAGGGTATCCCTTGCTCCTTTAATCATTTATACTAATTTGATTTAGAAACAGTGATAAAATTCGAGGGAAAGTCCTTGCCCGACGAACTTTTTCAAAGGATTTAATCTATTATTACTTACGAGAAATAGTATTATAATTATTATTCTGTCAGAGGTGAAACGAATGAGGCATTATTATCATAATATCCACACTAAAAATAAAATCCAGATTATTGCTGTTATATCCGCATTATTTATAATATGTTTGATTATTTTCAGAGATAATAATATAAGCCAGGTGCAATCGGCATTCAATCCGATTATTTGTGTTGCAACTGATGAATCGGTATATTCGATTACAGCCTCTCTCGACAGCAACGTTCAACTCACAGACTTTAGGACATTCATTGAGGTAGCAAACGGATTGAATATAAAAATAACCTTCTTTGTCTCCGAAAGCTTTTTTAAGACCAATGTTGAAACGATAAAAGAAGTCATGAAATACTCGCATGAGATCGGTTTTCTGCTTGAAAATGATACAAGCAAAATGAGTCGAAATGAAATTATGAGGTATTTGGCAAACTTCAATGATGAATTTTATAAAAAATGCGATAGGTATCCTAAGTATGTCAAATACAAAAACAGCTCTGAAGAAGCAGGAAATCTTTTTGATGTACTCGCTGCCTTCGGACAGTATAGCATTGGGCTTCAGGCTTACAGCTCTGCAGAAAGCGGTGTGATCGTTGATATTGGTTATATTGACGCAACCTCATCTTCAAAGCTAATTTCGCTGGTTACCGATGCAATTACAAATAAACTGACCTCTGTTCCGCTTCGCGATCTTCTTTATGATGTCGATATACCGGCTGACACCGATGGGAAACAAAAATATAACGAATAAAACCTGAAATGAATATTATAAAAATAGTGGTTCATAAAAAAGATAATTATAAATGTGCACAAAATTCTTTTACTGGTATTTATTAAAACGGCAATTAAATAATACTTATTTATATGATATCAAATAGTCTATAAGTGAAAGACTTTTCGACATCATGAGATGAATATTTAATTGACGCATTAATAATAAGAATTTCGATGTGAAACTCAAATCTGATGTTCCGGTTGATATTTTCACTAAAGCTGACACAGAAGTTGTATTTGATATTGTCGCAGTCAATGGATGTAAACGCCTACCTATATTAAACTAATAAATGAATATTGATTCGATCATTTGATAAAAAACCGAAAATTATAAATTTTTCATCGAATAATTGATGTAATTTATTTTTTGTTTCATATAGGCAAGAAATTCAAATAAAGATTCTTTTTGTCTACATTCCAGTAAAATTTCAGAGGTATAGTATAATAACCTGCGGTGTGTATTTGCTCTATGATTTTTCATTGTCGAACATAACAGATGACGAAGCAGCTTTTCTTGTTAATCACTCTATTTGTTATTTGAATGTCAGAACAACAGTAGTTTATGAATTTGTTTTTGATGTCGAAAAAGGGATATCTTTATAAGAAAATATTATTGAAAGGGGAATATTGTTGACAATTATATAGTTAAATTGTGCAAAAGAACTATAAAATGTATCAAGCAAGCATTAATTTTCTCCTTGACAAAATGACAATGATAGTATAAAATAAATGTAAATAAATTATATATTATTAACTTATTAACTGATGACTATAATATTTGGCTGTGCTTTATGATAAAAGCTGTATTTTATGTTATAGTTTCTCAACCGGGATAAATATAATGATAAAAAAGATTAGATTCGCTACAATAGGGACCAGCTGGATTTGCGAAGAGTTCATAGAAACAGCAAAGACTTTTCCTGAGTTTGAGCTGAAAGCAATATATTCCCGCAATGAACAGAATGCAATAACATTTGCTCAGAAACATAAATCGGAAAAATATTATATCGACCTCGAAAAAATGGCATCTGACAACGAGATAGACGCTGTATATATAGCAAGTCCCAATTCGTTTCATGCTGAACAATCAATACTGTTTATGCAAAAAGGAAAATCTGTTTTATGCGAAAAACCTCTCGGTTCAAATGTTTTTGAAGTCAAAAAGATGATTGAATGCGCAGAAGAAAATGATGTACTGCTGATGGAAGCATATAAATCAATGCTTATGCCGGGACTTCTGACCGTGTATGAGAATTTACACAAGTTAGGACAGATACGCAGTGTGTATGCAAACTTTTCAAAGTATTCAACAAGATATGATAGACATAAAAACGGTGACAACGTCAATACCTTCAAAGCGGAATATTCTAACGGTGCAATGCTTGATCTCGGTATTTATTGTCTGAACCCGGTTATTTTTATGTTCGGAATGCCTGAACAGGTGAAAGCAATAGGTCAGGTAATCCCTGATGGCGTTGATGGTGCCAATGCTGTTATAATGAAATATGACGGTTTAATAGTAACCCTGAATTTTTCGAAGATATCAAATTCATTTTTACCCTGTGAAATCCAGGGTGAAGATGCAACAATGATAATCGACAGGTTCAATATACCTGAAAAAGTTGATATTATATACCGAGATAAAAGAACCGAAACTCTTGAATTCAGTCAAAGACATGACAGTATGTGTTATGAAATCGAAGAGTTTATAAATTGTTTGACGACCGGTGGAAAACCAAAAATCAATTCATTGAGGCTATCATTGAATAGCATTGAAATTGCTGACGAAATCAGACGACAAATCGGTGTCATATATCCCGCTGACAATACTATATTAAACTAACAAATAAATTGTGATTTTATTAATTTTAAAGAAGCTAAAGGGTATAGGCTTTTTAAAATTGCAGAGGTAATTTATTTATTAGTTTTATATAAAAAAGATAATAGGTTGAACAAAAAGAAGTATAGCTTCTAATCTCAGTTTGTTCGACCTGAGAATTTGTGACCTCCATCAGAAAGATGGAATTTTCGCACTCCGAAACCCACAAATTCCGAAAGAAAGAGTGTATTTTATTATGAGAGATAAATTAATTGCTGTTTGCCGTAAGTTTAGAGTTGATGGTGATTGTGTTGATTGGAGAGCTATATCTAACGGACTTATCAATGATAGTTATTGGATGGAATTCCGTAAAGATGAAAGAGATAAACAATATGTTCTACAGAGAATAAACCTGCATGTTTTTAAATCTCCCGATAAGGTTATGGAAAACATTGAGCGTGTAACCGATTATATAAAAAGCAAGTGTAAAAACAGCGGTAATAGCTCAAAGCGTTCCTATATGACATTTTATCACACAAAAGATAACAAGAATTATTATATCGATGATAACAATGATTTCTGGCGTATCAGTAAGTATATCCAAAATTCAATTATTATAGATGATACGGATGACCTTGATATTATACGTGAAATAGGATTTGCATTCGGTCAGTTCCAGGAAAAGCTCAGTGATTTCCCGGCTGAAATGCTTTATGAAACAATAAAAGATTTTCATACAACAACAAAAAGATACCAAGCTTTTAAAAAGTCAATAGAAGAATCTAATATCGAGCGATTGATTATTGCTAAGAATGAAATTGATTATCTTCTATCTGTTGAGGAACAGGCATGCAAGCTGACGATTATGGCTGAAAACAGACTGCTACCATACAGAGTTACTCATAACGATACCAAATGCAATAATGTACTGCTTGATGAAGATACACGTAAAGCATTATGTGTAATTGACCTTGATACTGTTATGCCGGGATTAGTGATGCATGATTTTGGTGA
The DNA here is from genome assembly GCA_001797275.1 of Clostridiales bacterium GWF2_38_85. Lineage (GTDB taxonomy): Bacteria > Bacillota > Clostridia > Oscillospirales > CAG-382 > GWF2-38-85. Next base: position 53,073 of record MGOY01000040.1, read on the forward strand.
TGCTGCAAGGTATATATGCAATAATGCATGCGAGGACTCGAGAGATTTAAATAAGGTTCATATTGATATAAGCAAGTTCAGAGCCTTCACTGAAGGATTTTTATTGCCTATCAAACATACTCTGACTGAACTTGAAATTGAGTATATGGCATATGGCGTTTTTGTCATGGCAACAGAACTTGCAACAAGATTTTTAACAGATTACCTTAACGGCGATAAATATTTTAAAATTAACTATACCGACCATAATCTTGCAAGAGCAAGATGCCAGATTGCTCTTGCAAAGGATATTTATTCAAATATGAATCTTATGAATAAAATAGTCTATGAATATGTAAATCAGCTTGTAATGGCAATATAAATAATAATGAACATCACACCCCGCCTTAATGGCGGGGTGTGATATATTTACTAACAAATGAATATTAATTTTGTATAGAAAAAATTTCAAATTTCTATTGCCAATATCGACAAAATGTGTTAATATGTCAATATAAAATTTTTTAATCATATCATATAATTGATACTAGTCTCTCATAAAACATAACGCTAACCTCCACGCCTTTGTAGACACAAACTTGAATGTAAATTTAGTGGAGGTACGCTCTAAGGCTTAATTAAGCTTTATGTTTAAAAGCTAAAATTCTGTAAAAAACCCATTAAGCAAAGGTTTTTTCTTGAATTTTATCTATGTTTTTAATCGAGATAAGTATGAAAAAACAAAATATTTAGGAGGCAACAATTTATGGATTACGTCAGTATAGCACTCTATAGCGCGATAGCATTGATAACACTTTACATATTGATTTTTAAAGTGCTTGGTTTACGTGTAATCAGCTCAAATGAAGTCGGTGTAATCGAAAAGTGGTGGAGCTTTAAAGGATCATTAAAAAACTCCATTATTGCCTTGAATGGCGAAGCAGGTTATTCGCCTGATTTACTTCGTGGAGGTATCCATTTCAGATCGGTATTCATGTATAAAATACATAGATATCCTTTGATAACGATTCCACAGGGACAGATTGCTTATGTATTTTCAAGAGACGGTGAACCGTTGAAGCCCACTCAGACTCTCGGCATGGTTGTACCTGATGCGGTTAACTTTCAGGATGTCCGCGGATTTTTGCAAAATGGCGGTCAAAGAGGCCCGCAACGCGGAATATTAAGAGAAGGTACATATGCAATTAACCTTGCTCAGTTTATAGTAATTACTTCTGATAGTATAAAAAGCATTTCAAGCACCAGAGAAGAAATAGCAATTATCAGCCGTATGCAGGATACATTGAAAGAACGTGCTGCATTCATCCCGATTATTATTATGGGCAGGGGCGGCGACCAGAGTGATCTTATGGGTATTGTTACGGTACATGACGGTAACACTATACCTCAGGGAGAAATAATTGCTCCGGATGTCGGTGACGGGCATTCAAGCTTTCAGGATCCTGAGAAATTTCTTACTCTTGGCGGTTGCCGCGGTAAACAGCTTCAGGTATTGACTGACGGTACATATTATATAAATCGTCTATTTGCAACAGTTGAATATCGTCCGAAGACAGTCGTCCCGATCGGATTCGTTGGTGTTGTTGTATCGTTTTACGGAGTCGAAGGTGTTGATACAACAGGTAGTGATTACAAGCACGGCGAACTGGTTGGAAAAGGTTGTAAAGGTGTTCTTGAAAAGCCGCTTATGCCCGGTAAATATGCATTCAATACCGATGCAGGTAAGGTTGTTCTTGTTCCGACTACGAATATAATCCTGAAGTGGAATAAAGGCGAAACCGGGTCACATAAATATGATGAGAACCTGACTGAGGTTGACATAATTACAAAAGACGCATTCGAACCGGCTCTTCCGCTGTCTGTTGTTATGCATATAGATTACAAACAGGCGCCTTGGGTTATTCAACGTTTCGGCGATATCGGAATGCTGGTCAATCAATCACTTGACCCGCTTGTAAGTGCATACTTCAAAGATGTAGCACAAACGAAAACATTAATCCAGCTGATTCAGGAACGCAGTGAGATCCGTGAAAGAGCTGTCAGCGAGATGAAAAATAAGTTTGCAAAATACAATCTTGAGCTTGAAGAGGTTCTGATCGGTACACCGAGATCCGAGGTAGGAGATATTCAGATTGAAAATATCCTGACCCAGCTCCGTGACCGTCAGATAGCAGAAGAAAAGAAGGTTACCTACCAGAAGCAGCAGCAGGCTGCCGAAAGCGAGAAGTCGCTGCGTGAAGCTGAAGCCATTGCCGAACAACAAACCTTTCTTACCAAATCGAAAATCCAAATTGATATCGAGGCTAACAGCGGTGCGGCTCTTGCCCGCAAAGCTGAACAGGAAGCCGGTCAGATTATAGCTCTTGCTAAAGCAAATGCATCAAGGGTATCAATGGAAGGCGAAGCACAAGGCTCGAAGGAATCTGCAGTCGGTCTTGCACGCGCTAAGGCTATTGAAGCTCAGGTTAAAGCATACGGCGGTTCGGAATACAGACTTATCCAGGATATTGTCGAGAAGCTTTCGGATGCAATCAAGAATGCAAATGTTGATATAGTTCCGAAAACTGTCGTCAACATGGGCGGCGAGGGTGATAAAAACAGTAGCAATTCATCAATAATGGATACACTGCTTAAATTTATTACAATCGAAAAGCTCGGTGTAAACCTTCAGAATAAACTTGAGGAAACCAAAGACGAGAAGGTAAGTTAAACATTGAAGTATATTATTCCGGCAGTGCAATCGCTGCCGGAATAATCATAAAATCAGTAAGAATATGTTGAAAATAAGAAGTAACCATTAACATGGGTGTAAAATAGTAATATAATATAGCAAAAGAAGAAAATAATACTAAATATAAAAATCATATGTATATGTTTTGCTTAATTTGGTACTAATAAATGTTTTCTAAAATAAACAAAGAGTCATTCGTTATTAGTTGATGGTCTTTGAAACCTGCTAATAAAAGTCAAGTCCTAAATCAGAAAAATTATCATGTAAATAATGGGAGTGATCTGCAGAAAAATATGTATAACAAAACTAAT
>MGOY01000041.1 GCA_001797275.1 Clostridiales bacterium GWF2_38_85
TCGACGTTTCAAATCAATTGAAATATTCAATCATCTTCTATCCGCAACTGTTTTTGCTTCACCTTGCAATCTTGCTGTTCTAAAGAGATAAGCATAATATTAAATAAAACTCAACTTACACTGAAACTCTCTTAATTTTGTTTGAAGTTGTTTTCTGAAATGCTTCTTCTCTTATGATGACCGATGAAACATGTTTGTAATTCGGAAGCTCTCTGCACACCTGGTGAATATCTGCAACAACTTCCTTAGCTGTCTTTTCTATGTTCAGGAACACTTCGGCAATGAGTGAATCTTCCTCGCCATGCTCGTTTTTGTTGCCTCTGACAACAACCTCGACAACATACTCAAGTCCCTGGATATAGCCCTCGATTTCTTCGGGATATATGTTTTTGCCGTTCTTAAGAACGATGATGTTCTTTTTTCTGCCTGTTATGACCAGCTGATCATGCTCGTTGATATATCCGTAGTCACCCGTATAGAACCAACCGTCCTTGAGAACCTCGGCTGTTTTTTCGGGCTGCTTGTAATAACCCAACATAACAATATCGCCCTTGACACAAATTTCACCGATTTCCTCTTCATTGGGTTCGTCTATTCGCCATTCAACGCAGGGCAATCTCAAGCCTGCGGTATTATAATCGTTGAAATAATCGTTGTTGGCACAAACAAGCGGCGAGCATTCGGTTATGCCGTAGCCGTTTATCAGATTGATACCGATATCGTCAAAGAATTTGCTAATCTCGGTCCTTATCGGCGCTCCGCCGGTAACGATTTTTATCAATCTGTCGCCGAAAGCCTGATGCACCTTCTTGAACAGCGTTTTTCTCAAATCGATGCCGATTTTTCTCAGCCCGTTGCTGAGTCCGATAAGCTTGAAAAAAACTTCCCTTTTATTTTCTTTGTCAAGGTTTTTCATTATGTTTGAATAGAAGACCTCAACAAATGCCGGCACGAGATATATATATGATGGTTTGTAAAGCTGTAGATTTTTAAGCACAGCACTCATGTTGTCGTTGATGCATATTGTTGAATGATGGTGAAGTGAAACCAGAATACCGCTGACAGCTTCATATGTGTGGTGATATGGCAACACAGAAAGGCAGGTATCATAAACGGTCGAGACCTGCATCCCATAATAAACACTTGACACAAGATTGTGTTCCGACAGCATAACACCCTTTGCGGTTCCGGTTGTACCGGAGGTGTAGACAAGCATTTTCAACTCATCCGGCTTGCTTACCATCTTGTCATAACTTTCTTTGCTGCAGCTCTTTCCTTTTTCAAGCAACCGGCTGAAGGATATGAATTTCACATCATCTTCGGTACGGTCAAAGCCGATAAACAACTTAACATTAGGTAATTTATCACCGAAAGTCTTAAACATTTCCTCGTATTTTTTTGCATAGAATACGACTTCGCTTTCACTCTCATTTATGATATTAAATATATCTGACTGAGGCAGTTCTTTGTCGACAGGAACAAAAACACCGGTACCTTTCAATACAGTCAGGTAGGTTGTAACCCAATTATAGCTGTTTTCGCCAATACAAGCAATATGACTGCTTCCAAAACCAAGATCAATCAGTGCAGCGCCGAGTTGTTCTGTGTTATCATTAAATTCGCTGTAGATAACACTTATTATATTGTCTGCTTTCTTATACTTGAAAGCAATCTGATCTCCTGCCTCATTTTTTGCGATATCAAGCATTTCTCTTATGCTACCAAACTTTCTGACGTTATAATAGATTGGCTTCTTGTTTTTCATTATTATGACCATCCCTTCTTTAATGAGTGGGAATTGTGCCGTATTTGATATTATCAAATTTGCGCCTCACTTTATGGCGCAAAACCGTACCGTAGTTTGAAAGATTTATCTTTCAAACTTTTCCTTTCCATATCACCGACTATATTCAAGTACACTGCTCATAATTTTTTTCCCGATTATATCATATCCGCGCTGTGTGGGATGAATGCCATCCGAGCAAAGAAGCATCTGATATTCGCGATTTTTTAGAAATTCACTTCTTATATCTATTATCGGGCAATTATTCTCAAATGCGATTTGGTTTACCATAACGTTATAATGCTCCTGCCAACGTGCCAGCATATTTACATCGCCCAACCAGTGAAGTATATTGTTAAAATTCAAGTTTCTTGTAATCCAGTTCATGAATTTAGATGCATCGAGCGGAACCAGTGATACAACTGCAATGCTTGCACCTGTTTTTCTTACATAAGATATTGCCGCACGATATTTCTCAATAAATATATTTTCCGGAGTTAAGGGTTGAAATTCACCGTCCGGGTTAGCTGAAACGTCTGCCCAGTTGTAGTTGCAATCATTGCCGCCGAACTCAAGCAGTACAAGCGTGTCTTTATCACAGGTTGTCAATGTTTCTTCAAGTAATGTATATCCCTGATTGATTGTCGCACCCATATGCGAGTTGTTGTTTACTTCGATGCCGCGTTTATTCAACTCATCATATTTAGGACGGCATAATTTATGCTTTTGTAATTCATCAGAATAAGTAACTCCTTTTAAAATGGAATCACCGTAAAGCTCAAGCCTTTTCATGTTTATATTTATTCCTTTTCCTGATAAAATCGATGTTTTGTGTTAATCTTTTTTGCTGGTAAAATTTTTAATATGATTTATGCGGAAAAACACAAAACTTGTAGTCTGGAAGTTTATATTCGGACTTTCCCCTTTGAAATAATGCAGGAATTCTTAACACTTTAATTCTATATCAAATGTAACAAAAAATCCACCTACACCTTTATTTTAGCTTTCCACAATAAAAACATACTGTGTAGAGTCGAAAGCTAACCACTCTACCGATAGTAGAGTGGTTGATTAAGCATTTGAAATGAGTATTTTTATTGAATCTGCATATTGTCTTATTTGATATTGTATGCTATAATACAGTCAATACAAGCATTTTGCGATAAATATAAATTTTTGTACAAGAATATATTTTATACCACTTTAAAAAGATAAAAAATTCATTAAATATCATCGGTAGAGTAGTTGAATTAAAACTCTACATACATTTTATGGGAAGGGACCAGCCTGATGGATGATTTGAAGCAGATAATTGCAAGAAACATATCGGATTTAAGGAAAACCCTGCAGCTGACACAAGCTGAGCTTGCCGAAAAGTTGAATTATTCAGATAAAGCAATTTCAAAGTGGGAACGCGGTGAATCCATTCCGGATGTAGCCGTTTTAAAGCAAATTGCAGATATGTTCGGTGTCACAGTTGATTATTTACTTGAAGCTGAGCATACGGTTGAGGAAATCAAGCAAATATTACCTGATAAACACCACAAAAGAAATCAATTGATTATTACCTTGCTTTCAGTCGCGCTCGTCTGGCTCATTGCAACCATAGTTTTTGTCATTGTCGGAATATATACAAACAATGTGGAAAAATTCTGGATTATATACATCTATGCGCTGCCGGTTACCTTTGTTGTACTGTTGGTTTTCAACTCAATATGGGGCTATCCGAAGTTAAATTATCTTTTCATTACACTGCTTGTCTGGAGCATACTGGCATCAGTATATATATCACTGCTTCCATATAAAATCTGGCTTATTTTCATTATTGGCATTCCGGCACAGATAATAATCTTCCTATGGTCAGGTTTTAAGTTTGAGAAGCCAAAAAAAATCATTACCGCAGTCAATGAAAACCATGGTAATGATTTATGAATGAATTTCTAATATTTTTATAAGCAATACTCTAATATACGATATATTTAAATGTTATATTATTATACATATAAGATTTGATAACATTATTTATATAATAAGATATGCTCCAAGCATTTTTCGGTCATCATTTTCAGCATACGATATATATCCTGTTCTAAGTGCTTCTTCAAGAATTGCACCGCGAATCTCAAGTATGTTGATACATGCATGCCCGATCTGATATAAATCATCTTTCATAAATTCAGGTATTTCGTTTGTAACGATTTCAGCACAATAATCATAATAGTTACTTACAATGTCAGATGCAGCTTTATATAGCCTGTCATAATTTATAGTTTGTTCCCTTTTCAATTCGCCAATCTTGTTCTTATATGTTATTCTGAAGGTTGGTATATAACTGTCTTCTGTTTTTTTCAGATAACCATCTTCAATAAGTTGTTCAAGTTCACCGAATGGTATGTCCTTTACATTTTTATTTGCAGCTGCAACAAGCACCTTGCCTTGTAAGTATGTTAAATGCACCGGTGTTTTATCATGGATATTCTTATATTGAAATTTAAACTGGCCAAAATCGATATATTCCTCATATTCTGGCATATCCAATCCGCTGCATCCATGAAGACCGACAAAGGCAGGCCTTTCACCTCTGTACTCTTCAAGTCCAAGTAGATCCCATTCACCTCCATCTGGTCGTTTAGTATGTCCCCATCTGCCGAGATGTGATGTGTCGATTTTACTTCTGGACTTTTTATTTGATGCATTACAGCGGACATCATCAGCCTTTCTCATAAGCATTGCCCATTTCATGTCTTCATAAGGCTGATAACCTTCATGCCATTTGAAACCGTTCAAGTCAAAAACAGAAGCTTGATATTCAGTTAACTCAATTATTGTCCTTGTTAATTCAGGAGTGATTTCTTTCAATTTCTTGAATATTTTAGCCTGTACATCGGCACTAATGATAATAACATTTGCTTCATATTTATTTCCGCTTGTTCTATATAGTATTTCTCGCTATCAAGCTCTATATTTATTGCAAATTCTATACTATTCATATACAACTCATCCCTTCTAAAGCTTATTTTCATTTTCTGATACTTTTGATAAACTAACTTTATTTATTTTTGTTCGAAGTTTTTAATATTTTAATTAACTCTGTAATACCCCAAGCTATTAATATATATATTACCATTGTAATAAGAGTCCCCGGTTCAAAAAAGGATGCAGTCTCTATGCCAGTTGTTACAGTGGATCTGAAAATATTCGAAAATGGCCATATTAATACATTAGTTATTACATAAATAATTTTTACAAATACATTTAACGAATTAGCTCCTAACAGCTTAAATATAAAGCGGCAAATTAATAAAGCTTCAAAAATACCGAATATATAATAAATTATCTTTCTGGATTTCAAACTACCACTATAATTTTGTTCTGTTTTTGATTTTTCAACTACTGTCGTGCTATTCTTATTTTTTGCATATGGATTATTCAGTTCAGAATTTTCTATAGTTGTTTTTTTAATTATAGTTTTATCTTTCTCTTCTTCCATTTATTATCTCTCCTTAAAATTTTTTCTATATGAATGTGATATTAATAAAATATATTTTTGCCCTTAATTAGCTTAATTAAAATAACAATAACGGCTATTACGAGTATAATGTGTATAAATCCACCGATTGTATATGATGTTATTACTCCTAAAAGCCATAATATAATAAGCACAGTCGCAATTAACCATAACATATGATTTCCTCAGTTCTATTTTTTATTTAGTTCTTTTGATATTTTTTCAGCTGTGTCAGATGCTGCCTTGGCAGTATTCTCAACAGACTCCTTTGCTGCACCTGCAATTTTTTGAGTTAAATCATTAATAGTTTTTATTGTTTTATCTATTGATTCTTTCATATATTTTCTCGTTTCCTTCTCTGTATGTCGTGCAATTATTATACCTGTTGTAATACTTGCAGGAGCAATTACGCACATTCTAATAGCAAATCTATTTGCTGACTTTACGCTTTCATTCATTTTTATTTTCTCACTTTCAAACTCTGTTTCATTATTCATATCTACTATTATTATGCTCCTATCTTCCATAAAAATTATTAAGGATATTATTAAGGATATATATTATCGAGTTAATCTTCTATGAACAACAAGAACAATAAGGCCGGTAAATCTTGCGTGATGTGATCATCTCAATACGGTCTATGTTATATGTATCCGGGATTTCTTCCTGAGACACGGTGGTGTAGAACACAACCGCTTTCCGAAGTATGGCTTGTTCGCTATCACCAAACAGGTCGGAGCGAATCATATTGTATGTATCATACAGATCCTGGGCAGCTGCCCGGCTCAGCAACGCATTGATTTTTGCAGCAAAAATTTCTATTGGCTGGAGGCAGTACACCTTAACATCATTGCCGAATGCGCTTGTCAAAACCATCCGTTCAGTTGGCTCAAACAAGTGCGTTCGCAGTGAATAATTGATTTCAACCTTGATATTGTCCGGTATACCGCCAAGGTTCTGGTAAACAAAAACGAAAAAATCCAGACTGTGCTTTTCTCAGCTCCGCGGCGACAGAGAATACCCCTGGGTCGCCATATAGGTTTTGATATCGTTTGTAATTTGCCCACGCTCCTGCATCATTTCGTCGCGGGTGGATTCCTTTGCATAGTCAAGGTCAATGTCGACGGACAGACGCGACAGATTGAATACGGTCAGGTTGATGGCTGTACCACCTTTCAGGGCAAGTGTGCTCTTTGCCAGTGAGTTGGAATGCAGATAATCAAGAATCTGCGACAGGCGGATTACCTTTTCCAGTGTGTCACGGACAAAGTTCAGCTCATCTGCTTTTTCGGTCAGCTCTGCCTTTGTATAGTTAAACAATCGCGTCGCCCCCCTCGTTGATTATCCGCATCAAGTCATTCAGAACGTAAATCTGCCATTTGCCCGAATAGACCGGAGATTCATATTGAATCCCATCATATAGATAGCGTTTGCTCTTGTGAATGTGTATTTTACATTCCGAGAAGAAATGTTCAGTCAGCTTCATGGATTTTTTGAAATGCGAAAGAACATATCCCGCTCTCTGGTATAGAAATTGACTGTTATATGCTAAGAGGTACTCGAGCAGTTTTTTTTCATCTGCAAACGTGACCATAAAAAGGCAGTGCAACAGTTCTTTCAAACCGCCGACCTTATCAAAATCCTTGATACAATCGACAATCGTACGCTCAACATTTGTGACGCGTACTTTTCCTTTATCAGAAACACTCGCATTCGTTTTGGACTGTACCCACTGATAGGAAATATAGGCACCGGAAGCTTTGTTGCATATTCATTATCACAGAACGGATCGGAAACGGTGATGTTTGAATTTACGAACGGTGGTATTATAGGCGCAAATCTGCTGTTCGGGGACAGTGGCAAATACCCGCTGAATATTTATTGCCTGACCGATTGTCTATTACTTCATATGACCAAAGTTGCTGTGTTGGAGCTTCTAAAAAACTACAGCTTTGTTATGCGGTATATTCAATCTCTTTCGCAAAATTCGCAGTGAATGAACCGCGAAATCGCTATATTTACTCAAAAATCGCTTCGTGGAAATATTTTGGATTATCTTGCAGTGCAAATTATCCGACAACAGTTGGCAACAATTACACTGCCTGTAACAAAAAGCAGCTTGCAGATTATTTCGGTGTTCAGAGGCCATCATTATTTCGTTAGCTGAAGAGACTGGCGAATGAAGGAATCATTGCAATTAACAACCGTAGAATTGCGGTAAATAAGCATTAGGTTATGCATATATCTTGAATTAATTCAACAGGAATACATACTATTCAGCATAGCATTTCCGCTGTTAGTTTTAAAAGCTTTATTTCTGAAACCTCGAATTGCATCTATTGATAAATTATCTTTAAATGCATTTACGAAAAAAAATCAGCTTCTATTAAATCTGATAATCAATTTCCTTACTGTCGGTATAAGTATGATGATAAGCAATGAGCCAACAAACCCGTTCGATGATGGTCTTGTCAATACCGAATTTCGAAAGAAGTTTTTCAGCTTCAAGCGGACCTTCAACCTGCTGATAATTTTCGATAAAACTGTTATACTTTTTCTCGCTGTTTTTTATACCGATATCATGAGTCAGCGCCGCAATTTCAAGTATTACCTGCGTTTTTTATCCAATTTTTCCAATTCACCAATCGCCTTGGCAAAGCTATAAACCTTCAGGAAATGATTAATTCGACGTATATCGCTGGAATAATAACCGAAATAATCCCAAATTTCATTATGTTATCTTTCGGTCGAACGAAGCGCAATGTCCGCATAGTTATCTAAATTGAGAGAAGACAAAGTACTCAGGTTTAATAAGAGCAACTTTACTCTGATATAAAATTAACATGAATTCGAACTCTGAAAATTTCATTAATTATCTCATATATAATTATTTGGTCTCAGCTACTGGTTCAGGAAACCAGTGCTTTGTCTTATTGATAAACTTAACAAGCATTAACATAACAGGAACTTCAGTTAGTACACCTACTGTACAAGCAAGAACTACCGGGGAATCTGGACCGAAAAGCGTAATTGCTACGGCAACCGATAACTCGAAAAAGTCTGAAGCAGCAATGAGAGAAGCGGGCGCAGCTATATTATGCGGTTGCTTAGCCCATCTACATAACAGATAAGAAAAAGTAGATGAGATAACATTCTGAAGAATTAGAGGGACTGCTATTAAAAGAACATAAATAGGGCTGTTTAAGATAATTTCACCTTGGAATGTGAAGATAATAACAAGAGTTAAAAGTAACCCTGTTGTAGTAATTCCATCGAATTTTGGTACGAATTTTTCGTTAAAGAATTCTTCACCCTTTTTCTTAATCATGAAAAATCTTATAAGAGCACCAGCCGACAAGGGAATAACAACAAAAAGTATGATAGAGAAGATAAGCGTATCCCAAGGAATCTGGACATTGTTTATGCCAAGCAAGAATGATGTTATTGGGACGAAAAGAATTATAATCAGTAAGTCGTTAACAGATACCTGCACAAGCGTATGAGCAGGATCACCTTTTGTGAGATTACTCCATACGAACACCATTGCTGTACATGGAGCCACACCTAAAAGAACCGCACCGGTTACATAGCTTTGTGCTAAATCAGCCGGTATAAAAGTCTTAAATATTACATAAAAGAATAATGATGCAAGTCCAAACATAAGAAACGGTTTAATCAGCCAGCTACTGCCGGTTGAGATTACCAAACCAAGCGGATTCTTTCGTACGTTTTTAATGGATTGGAAATCAATCTTCATCATCATTGGATATATCATAATCCAAATAAGTACTGCAATTGGTATGTTTTGTCCTGCAAACTGAATATTCTCAAGAAAATTTGGAATGCCAGGTAGAAATTTGCCAATTAAAATACCCGCTGCCATACATAGCAGCACCCAAATAGTCAGATACTTTTCAAAAAATCCGATACCTTGTTTCTTTTCGTTATTCATAAATTATTACCTCTTTGAAAATAAATTTATTTACAGTAGAATAAGTGACATCTAAATACCACTTTTAATTATTATTACATATATTTTGTTCTCTGCATTTTTTACATTTTTCGGTATCCGTTTCATAAGTAGGGATGCCTTTTAATTTATGTTGCAGATACTCCCAAAGCACTTTATTCTCAGCCATAAATTCATCACTGATTTTATAATAAGCCCATTGAGCATGTTTTGAACTGGACAGGATACCCGCGTTTTTTAAAGTGGTAAGATGCCGTGATGCATTTGATTGAGTTAAATTCAAGCTTTTTTCAATTTCACAGACGCACAGTTCATCATTCCAGATCGATGAAAGGATACGAAGTCTTGTTTCGTCGGATAACGCTTTAAATATATTGACCATTTCTTAACCTCCAGTCTATCCTTATATGTTCATATACTCATATAGTATGTCGATTAAAAATAATTGTTACATTAACAATCATTTATCTATATAAAACTAACAAATGAGATTATATTTTTCACCTGAATTCATCAGGTTATCCAGATCATCCGCAGTAATCAACGGTCTGCCCTTGGATATAGCGTTATCGAGTATCATTCCCGTATACATGACAGGGTCTTTTGTGGTTGAAAACGGGGGAGCATAGGCAAGGTCAAATATTTTAAAGATACCGGTTCCCAATATTCCTCTGAACTCCAGATTTCCGCCTGTAATACTGTCATCGGCAATTCTGCTGGTTTTATTTGCGGTTGATCCTAAAGGACGATAGACAGGCTTTCCGGTCACCAGATGATACTGCTCTATGCAGTCACCACAAGCATAAATACTCTCAACATTGGTCTGCATCCTTTAGGCGCCGGCAATACCAAGCTCAACTCCTGCTGTTTTAGCAAGCTCTGTATTGGGACGTACACCTGCTGAAATCAGTACCATATCTGCTTTTATTTCTTTACCATCCGAAAGCAGAACTCCATTATCGGTAATTTCTGTAGCAGTAGTATTTATGTGAACAGCCACACCGTTCTTTTCAATATGCTCCTGAACATATACCGCCATATCACTGTCAAGTCCCGGAGTTACCTGTGGCAGCCGTTCAATCAGAGTAACATCAATCCCAAGTCTTTTAAGATTTTCACATACCTCCAAACCGATAAATCCTGTTCCAATAATAGCGGCTGATTTTGGAAAAGCTTCATTGATAAAGGCTTTAATGCGGTTCATATCGCCGATATTTCGCAGGGTAAAGACGCTTTCCCGTTCTACTCCCTTGATTGGCGGTGTAATCGCTTTAGCTCCGGTCGCTATCACAAGCGTACCATAGGTATCCGTAAAGATTTCTCCAGTAGCAGATTTTTCACATCGACCGATTTTATATCAGGATGAATAGATAGTACCTTATGCAGTGTTTTAATCTCGACATTGTATTTACTCCTGAAAAATGAGGGATCACGAGGGGTCAGTTCATCCGCGCTTTACACTTCTCCGCCGATGTAATAGGGCATTCCGCAGCCGGAATTTCCGGATGATTTATCTTTGTTTTCTTTAAGTCCCATGATTTTATAAGCTGCCTGTCTTATAGCCTTAGCCGGAATATCCTCATATTCATTACCTTCAAATGTAATTGTTCGGCAATAAGTATCGGCACCCAGCAATGCTGTACAAGATTCACAGTAATTCTCGGCTACTTTGATATTCAATATACTTTCAATTGGAATACCGTTAAAGAGAATACAATTAGATTGTGGGATTTGAGTATCATCAAGTTTGGTTTCGATATACTCAACTTGAATACCTTGTGGTTGTAGCGCCCTGTTAAGTCGTTTTACCTCTGCTGCAAGATTTTCACCGGTATCATAACAACGATCGCAGGTTTCGCCCTTGACATCAAGGTGTTTCCATTCAATTATAAGCTGTTTCATTTTCATGCCTCCATATATAAATTTTAATGGTGCTATATAGATAGACGTGACAAATGAAAAAAGGACGCATCTCTTGTTTATGTTCAGCAGAATTTACAATCTTTATTTTTATGCTGATAATCAATGATGTTTCCAAAATGGTCAAATTCAAGATTACAGCAGCCTAAGAGCATTTCCTTAAGCTTTACTCTGGCTCTTTGTACACGAGATTTAGCGCCTGATACAGACAAACCCATTTTTACGCTCAATTCTTTTTGAGTGAGGTTCTGAAATTCTGTTAATATAATTGCATCCTTATATTTTTCAGGCAGATAATAAATCATAGCTTTTAAGCACTCTGCAATTTCTTCATTTGCATTTATTTCTTCTTGATCATCAATTATATCAACAGGTAACTCAGTAAGGATTGCATCATATTTATGCTCTCGGTAAAAATCCATGATTGCATTTCTGGTTATAGAATATACCCATGAGTGAAGCCTTTCGGTATCCTTCAAGCTATCAATGTTATTATGGATTTTATAAAACACATTTTGCAATATATCATCTGCATCCTGGCTGTTTTTAATATGTTTTTTTATAAACCCTTTCAATGGTTTACTTAAATCATTCCAAAGATTTTCAACAACATTTATGTTTGAAGGATTATCCATAATTCACCTCATAATATGTGGTTAATAAATTATAGCACGCATTTGCGAACTATACAACTATACAATAGAATTCACTATAATATCGAATAATAATCGCATATTCTTGTAATATTATCTTTATTTTTAATATATTTAGTGTTATAATGTCTTGAAGGTTTATATGCTAAGTGGCATCTTTTGGGAGGCTCTGCTGTTATAGAAACAGCGAAAATCATACAGTATCCCGTTGAGCATGAGAAACGCTATGCAAGGTTATTTTATAAGTGAAGAATGTATAGAGGTATCATTATGAATTTAAAGCCAGTAATAATATCCGAATTAAATATTCCTCCAGCTATTAACGCGTTTATCGGCAATGCTCCGCTTTATGACAGCAGTTGTTCAAAGCAAGCAAAGACTGTGTTTATTGATATGGGCAACGGATATTTCCTTAAAATTGCACCTAAAGGCTGCCTGAATGATGAAGCGTTGATGACGGAATATTTATATACAAAGGGCTTGTCTGCCCGTGTATGCGATTATCAAAGTGATGATATGGATTATCTTATAACCGAAAAAATATATGGCGAAGACGGGATTACGCAAAAGTATTTGGATAATCCAAAACGCTTGACAGAGGTGTTTGCCGAATGCTTATACCGGTTACACAGCGTCGGCTTTGACGACTGCCCTAAACAAAATCGCATCGTAGAAATGTGGGCATTGATGGAAAAGTTAAAAAGCAGCAACACCGCTGACCCGTGGTTGCTTGAATATGTAGAAATGTCCGACCCCGCTCTCACATATCGATATCTCACCGAGCGCAGAGAACTGCTCAAAAACGATGCGTTAATTCACGGGGACTATTGTCTTCCGAACATTTTACTCAAAGATTTTTCTTTCAGCGGTTATATTGATGTAGGTTACGGCGGTGTTGGCGACCGTCATTACGACTTGTTTTGGGGAGTTTGGACTCTGCAGTATAATTTTCATACGAATGATTTTAAAGACCGATTTCTTGATTGCTATGGGCGTGGAAATGTGGATATGGAGCGTTTCAAGCTGTGCGGCATATTGTCCGCACTGACATGGGACGGAACTGAATAACTTTAAGAAAGGCATTAATATAGTATGAAAGATAAATCACAGATTGACAGATAGCTTACTGAACTTACAGAAAAGCTGAAAGATCGCTTCGATTCCCGTCTGCTGCTTGTTGTCCATATCGGCAGCTGGGCGCGAAACGACGAAAATGAGAACAGCGATATCGATGTAAATGTAATACTTGATAAGGTTATGCCGGAGGATATTGTGGTATACCGTAAAATTGTTGACGGAATGTTGGACAAACAGCTTGCCTGCGGATTTCTCGACGGACTCAATGAGATAAAACTGTGGTCGCGGTATGACTTGATTGGCTTTTATTACGGCTGTAAGGTACTATATGGAAATGTCGCGGAAGTTATCGGCGAAATATCCCGAAAGGATATTTATGATAATGCAATGATTACGGGTTCGGGCATTAACCACGCGATAAGACATGCTTTGATTTATAATGAAATCAATACAGATACGGCAGATGCTATGAAAGGACTATACAAGGCGGCTTTTTATATCATTCAAGTATGGTATTTACTGAAATACGGTGTTTATATTGCAAAACGGGATGAGATGATTGAAAAAACCGATTGCGCCGAGGACAAGCTGATTTTGAATAAATATAAGCATTGGAATGAAAACAAACAGAAAACAGAAGAAAATCCGGTGCAGACACTTGAACTGCTTGAACGCTGGAGTAGCGGGATGTTTGACAGGTTGGATGAAATACATAATTCATTCTAAACAGAAAAAGTCGGGATTACATATGGACTACAAAAAAGAATACAAAGATTTATACATACCAAAAGCGACGCCGTCGGTCATTACCGTACCGCCGATTTCGTTTATCATGATAAACGGCACTGGCAATCCCAATGAGGAGGATGGCAGTTATAGCGAAGCTGTCGGACTTCTGTATGCGCTGTCTTATACTATTAAAATGAGCAAGATGGGCGGAAGTATTCTCAAAGGCTATTTCGAATACACTGTTCCCCCGCTTGAAGGGCTTTGGTGGATGGCAGATGGTATGGCAGGCATTGGTTATACGCGAAAGCAGGATTTCTGCTGGGTGGCAATGATCCGCCAGCCCGAGTTTGTCACACTCGAAGTTTTTTTCTGGGCATGCGGCGAAGTGCAAAGGAAAAAGAAGATTGACACAAGTCGCGCAAGGTTAGCTGTATTGGACGAGGGTTTGTGTGTTCAGTGTATGCACATCGGCTCCTTTGATGACGAACCGGAAACAGTGGAAAAGATTGAGAGGTTTATTGCCGAAAACGGTTATATAAACGACATTTCCGACAAGCGCCGTCACCACGAAATATATCTCTCCGACCCGCGCAAGGGCGATAGTTTAAAGATGAAGACGGTGCTGCGGATACCAGTAAAAGATATGAATTGATGCCGTGAGGGAAAGCACCTTAAGAACTGCGGCGAATGTGACAGGCTGCCCTGCAAGATATTTTATCAATACGCTGACCCGTATATGGTCAAAGAAGAACCCGGGAATACAGTTATAGAATGGGTGCCAATTTTAAGAGGTGAAAAGAAACGATGCATGATGCAGAAAAAACAATAGGTAACATCATCGACAAACAAAAGGTCGCCTTTATCGGTTCAATGGATGGCGACGGATATCCGAACATGAAGGCCATGCTTGCTCCAAGAAAACGTGAAGGAATAAAAGCAATCTATTTTTCCACCAACACATCATCAATGCGTGTCGAACAGTATCTTTCAAACCAGAAGGCTTCCGTCTATTTTTATGATGGGCGTTTTTTCAGAGGTGTTATGCTGAGAGGCCTGATGGAGGTGCTGACCGATAGTGAAAGCAAAGAGATGATCTGGCAGTCCGGCGATACGATGTATTATAAAAAAGGTGTGACCGACCCTGACTACTGCGTGTTAAAATTCATCACCCAAAGCGGGCGTTATTACAGTAATTTTAAATCGGAGGACTTTGAAATATGAACAAAAAAATCGGGATGTATTCTTCACTTTTAACCTTGCTTGCTGTACTCGTATTTGCAATATCAATGATTGTTGGGAGTGATTTCGGAAGTTACTTATCAAGCATGTTTATAGCTTGGGGATTTGTACCGATGATTTGTGCGTTTGCTGCCTCAGGTAATAAAGAAACGAAATCTGCCGGAAATACCGCTATGACTTTCGCAGCTGTATATACGGTATTAATAATGGTGGTGTATTTTGCGCAGATGACTGTCGTGCGCCTGTCACAGCTTAATGAACAAGCTTCGCAAATACTCGATTATAAAAACTTCGGATTGCTTTTTAGCTATGACTTGCTGGGGTACGCATTCATGGCACTGTCCACATTTTTTATCGCATGGACCATACATGCGGAAAACAAATCTGAAAAGTGGCTGAAAGCACTGCTACTTATTCACGGCATATTTGCGGTATCGTGTGTTATTATGCCAATGCTTGGTGTATTCAGCCCCGATATGGCGGGTGGTGACTTAATCGGCATTCTGGTTTTGGAGTTTTGGTGTGTATATTTTATGCCCGTGTGCATTCTCGCATACAGGTATTTTAAAAATATAAAGGAATAAAACGAAATGATACTTGAAACAGACAGATTGATATTAAGGCCAATAACACCGAAGGTTTTATACAATTTTCAAATCTTTAATTATTTTGCCTAATAAGCAGCAGGAACAATATAGGAATGCCCCCTCACTTCACATTGAACTGCACCCAAAAAGTTAAACGTGTGATATAATAATTGTAAATTTACTGGAGGTAAAACTATGTATTATTATATTCATCATCATCATCATCATCATAACTGCCGATGATTTTTTATTTTGAAAGGATGAAATTTATGAAAAAAAGCCCAGTGAAAGGTACAAGTGATTATTTACCAAAAGAAACAGCCTTAAGAGATTACATGCAAAATAGTATTTTGAACTCGTACAAAAATTATGGATTTGAAAGAATTATGACACCAGCGTTAGAGGATATTGAAAACCTTAATAAAAGTGACGAATGAAGTTATTGCAAATTGTGGTTTTGATAGTGATGATATTTCATCTGTTTGCGTGACTTTTGACAAGTATGAGAAAATTGGTATTGAAGGAATATCATTAGAATTACTTTCGAAAAATTTTTCTCAGAATTGCATAAACAATTTTCTTGATTTTTTAAGTTCTTTTCCAATCACTCTTTTGGAGCTTAAAAACTATTGCAAAAACACTCAAGTAATAAACGATTTAGAGAAAATCATCGACGTTTGTTCTAAAATATCCAATTCAGAATACGAGGTAGAATTTGACTTATCTTTGGTAAGAGGTCAGGGGTATTATACTGGTACAGTTTTTGAAATTAAAAGCAAGGATTTTAATAGTTCAATTGGCGGTGGTGGTAGATATGATGGTCTGATCGGTAAATTTATCGGTGAAGATATTCCGGCAGTTGGCTTTTCAATAGGTTTCGAGAGAATATATTGTATTTTATCAGAAATTAACTTTGTTGTGCCTAACACAAGGAAAAAGATTGCTGTAATTTACAACAGTGTTAATTTCAGTAATGCTATAAAAATTGCCGAGCAATATCGAATTAAATATGATGTGAGCTTATTTGAAGAAACAAAGAAATTAGGCAAATTTATTTCCGCGATAGCAAATAATGGATATTACGGTATCATTAATTGTGCAAAAACAAGCTCGTTAGAGGTATTTACTATTAGTGAATAATAAGGACAATACGCAACAATCAAACTCCAATTGTTACATCCGAATGACGTAAAGTGAATAGCAATATAACCCACTCAGGAGCAACCGAAAGTCTGCTCCTTTTGCGGAGCAGGAATGGAGTGTATCATCTTCAGTATCTCCCCGGCTTTTATCCCTAAAGCATACTGTTCGGCTTTTGGAAGTGTGGGTAATACTATTTCTAAATTTTCTCCCTCGCACCATGTTAAAAGTTGATAAATACTTTTCCTGTCATTGTAAATTTTAAAATCAACAGGTTTACACATAGGAACGCCAAGGTCGGCGACTTTTTTCATGATGTCAAACATGGTTTTCTTGCGTTCATATTCCGAAATATCAGATATGCGTAATAAAAACCGCTTGCCGCCAGCGGCTTCCATATAAAATTTCTTGTCGCTGGACAATCCCGCATTGATTGGCTCAATTGCCGTTATATCTTGATTTATATCAAAATAAATATGAGCTTCGGAAATGCAGGAGCTTATAAATTCGTTCTTGCCGTTACAATAAGCTTCTCTATCTGTAGGATATTGTTGTGCCAATTCAATTTTGAATTTTTCGTAAGTTGCAGCTTTCTCCGGAAAAGAGTTCATATAATCACGGAAGACGATATGATTATTCCACTGCTCACTGCCTATTACGACGATATGTAAATTGCATAAGACAATATCATTTTCACGGCAATCTTTAATGGCACATAAAACAATCCCCGGCAACGGTTGAGTTGATGATTTATATACACCGTTTTCTTCAAGTTTCGGATAAATATCGGTTAATGTATCAAAACAAGCTACTCCTACCGCAATATCAAGCATAGGCTTAGCTTTGATGTTGCGAATCGCTGTGCTACCGATATGTTGAATATCAAATGCATTATCGCCGAATATTTCTTTTATGTGTTTTATGGTTGTCGCTGCGATTTCCTCCCACTCCGATTGGTGGTCAACAACTACAACCTCACCTCGTCTCAGCCCAAGCATAAATTAATCCTTTCACGCTGCAGCAATTAAATTTTACTGCTAATTTATATCGACCCTTTCTTTATATACCATTTTGGTATATGTATGTCCATATTATTACACATTTTTAGAAAATCCTGTGCTTGTTTCTATATTCAAATGTAACCAACCATTCCTTTCTAGTATCAGGCATTGGTATACCAAGAGACGCAACACGGCTCATCACCTCATATTCCGATTTTTTTTGCGCGTAATTTGAAATATCAGATAAACGCAATGATATATTAGGATAATATTGCCAGTTGATAAACCGGGCGGAATGAACTAAAAAAACGCGTTACGAGTACTGACAAAAGTTCCGATAACAGCTTCCTATACGTATTTTGATTTATTTCGAGACTGAATTTTCCGGCTTGCAGCTTGATAAGTTGTTCTCGAACCAGCGGTGTTACCGAAACTTTCGTCCAGCCTTGTGGTTCTTGCTGTTCTGACTGTGTTTTATCTGCTTTCAGCCAGTTTCTCAGCGTGCCCTTGTTCCTTGCACTTTTTTGTGATAGTCCGCTTTGCAGGTAAGCTGCAATCAGTTTCGTTTTCTCTTCTGCAGTATGTCGCTCTGTTCTTTTGCTTTCCATGAATCTTTACCTCCTATATATTTAAAGGTATTATCTCATGTTTTAATTCCGTTTTCTACGTGGGTGTTATTTGACGGTTACACGGTAACATTAGATCCTCGCACTTATGTATATTTAGCTAAATTCATATAATAGCGGACTGACCTAGTTCGAATCTCGTTTTAATTTAAACACTGTTACAATTTCGTTTAACCAGAACAGTTGAAACCAAAATTAATTGTGTTGCTTTCATCACAAAACTTAAAACATTAAACGTGTTAAAGCACTAGGGCTCCTTTATGTTATCACATTTTACGTCGAAGTATTTCCGGTCCAATAACACATACCGATTTAATCTTTCTTCTGATTTTAGTAATATATCTTGCAACTCTGTCTCAATCCCGAAATGCAATGCCTTGAAGTATAAAGATCGTACAAAGTTTTTAGCGTTTACCCGATTGCGATAAGGTTTCATATCCTGAACTCCGGAAGAGTTGCTGGACAGTCGCTCTAACCAGATGTTAAATGTCGTGTTATTCATACTGGAATTCATATATAAATGCAATGCCGCCCGAGCAAGTCGTTCATCCTCTTCATGAGCGAGAATGAAGTCCCCGTTGTTCAGGACTAGACTGATACAATCAAGCAGCAGTTCAAGCTCAACGCTACCTAATTCATGGCATTGTGAGAGAATGTCTATGACATCAGCAATATGTGCTCCTGCATGAGCCCAACCAAAAATATCATGATACCCACTGTAATTCGTCTCAATTTGGCAATAAGTATGAACAGTTTGGACTAATCCCAACAATTGATTCGTCTTTAAAAAAGGTATGTGTTGATGGCGAGTAATAATCTGTCCAATTATCAGTGATGAAAATGTTCTTGTAAAAACACTTTCATACCCTCCTGTATCGTAAAACAGACCTGTATTTGAGGTCAGCCTATTCATCATAATTTCCAAGTATGAATTCAAGTACAAATCTTCCCTAGACAACCATTCGTAAAAGACTTCACATATGAGTTCATCACGTAGGCTAGGATCAGTGTCGCCAATATGTTCAATCATGGCATCATTAAGTTCATAGAAGTCTAACTCCGGCAGGATTTTAAACCCATTTTGCACAACGTTTTTCAATGATGCGAATAATTCTTCTCTATCCAGCTCAAACCATCCCCTCATGTAATATTGGTATTTTTATGACATTCTACTGAATTACATTGTAGAGTGCCCTATCCAAGCTTTCATCCTGCGACTCATGCGTTGCGGCAGTAAATGCCAACCTTTTTCAGCGGTTTCCGGACAGCTGGGATCATCGTCACTTTAAATTTTGGAGTTTCATCTGACATAACTATCACCTTAAATATCTTAATATGATGCCGAATTATATTTGAAGAAAAATTCACATCCGTTTTTAAGTGATGGGCAATCAGCAGTTAAAGTGATTTCATTACAGTTTCCGTTTATAACTGCGATTTTCGTACCATCAAGATAACAATCCCAAGAATGACCACATCCCGTAATATTTGGCAAGTAATTTTTTGCGATATTTATAATAGTCTTTTGCATATTGCGCTGCGACCTGATATTAATGATTTTTGTATGATCTTCAAGATCATCACCCATACAAACAGAATTACGGGTAAGTGTTATTTGAATTTTTGATAACATAACTAACAACCTTTCTATTGGATTATCAAGAATGATAAGTGGTCTAAATTGTTTTTATGCTCATTTTCGACCTGAAAAACCCTTATATAAATAGGCTTATTTACTTGCCATCCAACCTGACCACTCGTCAGATTTTTATGTTTAATCCATAAAATTTGTGAATCAGTTTTCCCATTTTTGTTTTTGCTCATTGCTCAATGTTTACCAACCATATTTTATCATATCACTTATGTTCTGTCCGAGTTGTTCAAAAGTATCATTAAAGCAATATCCCATCAGTATAAAGAGCTTCAACTCGTTCCACAAAAAATAGTATTGATTTTTTAGTAAAAACTTATCGCTAAGACAAACTTTAGACGTGTAGTTTTCTAAAAAACCGAATTTAGCGTCCCTGTGCGGATTTGTATAAGTAAATAAATCCGACTCCCTGTCGCCATAACAGCAATCCATAGGATCAAGTATTGCAGTTAACTTGAATGTTTTCGGATCGATAAGTACATTTTTCATTTTATAATCACCATGAATCAAACATGCTTCTTTTACCGGTTGTGTAAACACGTTGTCAAAACTATAATATGCTTCATCAATTAATGTGCGGGCTTTTGCGGATAATGGGCTATCTTTTAGCGTGTTTAAATATTGAAAATAACCGTCAATTCGATTATGAAAAAGTGTTTCCCAATTTTGTGAAAAATTTTCACAGTCCAACTCTCCGAATCCGTTCGGATTTACAACATTATGAAGGGCTATATGCGCATCTACAACCGCATCTGCGATTCTTTCCCTGTCAGCTTCATTATCAAAGGCAACAAAGCGTACCGGCACACCCGGCATAAATTCCATAAAATAGATATCAGTAGTTAGATCTCCATCACCAAAAAAGCATCCGTATACCTGTGGAATTGGTACGATGGAAAATTTGCGCAATTCTTCCAACTGGCGTACTTCCATCCGCATGAAACCGATTTTTAAATAAACCTTAATCACAACATCTGTTCCGTTTTTTCCATATTTAGCCTTATATACTTGACTGTATGCACCCTTACTATAAATCTGAATATCACTAAGAATTTCATGTAAAACATTTTTGGCAGCATCCTGAATCTGCATTTCATTTATGTTCATTTCGAATCTGTTTCCTTTTTTAGAATATTTATTCGGTATTTCAACCAAGTATATCATCATTCGGTTTGAGAAACAAGTTAAAATTCAAAGTTTTTGTAAAGAAATCTGCCGCCTGCGTGAGGATAAGCAGAAGCTTCAGCTGGAAAGCACCGGGCGGGATGAACTGAAAAAACGCATCGACGACATGGGCACTTTTCTGCGAGAACAGCCCACCGTCCTGACCGAATACGACGAGCCGCTTGTCCGGCGGCTGAATTTATCGACGTCGATTCTCATGCAGGAGCCGTCAGGACTCCAGCAGATAAAGCCGACGCCGGGATAAGGGCAGCCAACACAGCGGGCGGTATCTTCAGGCAGAGGCAGAGAAGACTTTTCAGGAGGACCGGTTTCTCCGGCTCCTGTTTTTTCTTCTGGTGTTACATCATGCTTCATGGTTCAGCTCCTTTCTCGGAAAAACAAAAAAGGCGCTGCCTTTTTTGTAAAGACAGCGCCTTCTCGTTTTTTATTTAGTTGTATAGCTCACAGCATCTGCTGTAACAAAAAAGCGCCCTTCAGCTTCAGCAGAAACCAAAGAGCGCTATTTGTCCGTTTACTTTTACTTTCATCCCATCACCGGATCTCCGTAGCTAAGGTCGGGCGAGTTGTTTTTCATATCTTCTTCAAGCTTAAGGGAGTAGTTTTCGTGATTCCAGAAGCTGACGTAGATCTCGCCGTCCGGCGTCTTGATTGGACGCTGTTCAAGGCCTTCACCGTAGCCATCGCTGTTCTGTCCAGTCACAAAGTCAAGAAGCTCAGCGGTTTCTTCTCCTGAGAGGGACTCCTTCAGCCCGGCGGTCATGAGTCCCCACAGCTCACCGTCGACGATTTCAACTGAAGGGTATAGGCTATACACCTTTTTATTAAGAGCTTCGTCGTGGATGTATTCGGCAAGCCCTCGGTCATTTTCAAAAAAACGGTTTTCTTTTGCGATGGCAGCGAGGATAGCATCCTCATATGCCACAGCCTCTGCGGGAGTGATTTCCACCGGAGAGTCATCTAACCCGTAATCGCCTTGGAGGTAGGTGATGATCTTCAGAGGGAAAAAGATACGCATTGTTTCATTTGTCATTTTGATTTCCTCCATTCTTTTTGATTGCTGTAAATATGAATTTGAAAAAGGCATAAAAAAAAACGGGCGTATCTTCGTTTGAAAATGCGCCCGCTCGTTTTCATGAAATAGGTATGATATTGTTTTTGGCGTGTTCAAGCCCCTACAGTATTGCAAAAAAGCTCGATGTCATCTATAAAAATACGAGGCAAAAAACGAGATAAAAAATAATGAAAAGGCAGATGCCAACATTCTATCTCACTTATTTCACCGATAAATTGGAATTTGTCTATTTGCTTTTTGTCTGGCACTCACTACATTCTGCGTCATGAATAGAGATAATACCACCACAAACAGGGCAAGTGTATTCTTCATTCTGTTGCTTCATAAACTCCACAAGCCCAGACCCTTTTACAGTCTGATTATTTTTCATAAGGCTTGTACCATAACGGGTATTATAGCTTTTTTCAAGTGACTTAATTTGTTTACAAGGATAATCAGCGCATTCAAAGCAATAGGTAAGTTCCTTTCCCTTTATGCAGTCTTTTATTTTGCACTTTCGGCAATGTTCCGGTTTTCCTGTATCGCTGTTTAAGCAACCCGCACAAGGCTTCTTATGATAGCAGTGTTTATAACAAACCATACAGTTCATGCCACAAGGGGCAAACATCGATGTTTCAATTATATCTGGCATTTTCATATTGTTTTGATCCTTCTAAATTCCTGTTTGTCTATGTGCTTAACAAAAGGATTAATTCTTTCTTTATTTTCATATTCAATTCCGAAAAAGTCAAGCATGGACTCCCAGATACCGAATGTCATCTATAAATTGCCCCAAAAAACAGGGCTCAAAAATGCACTTTTTCAGCCCGTTTTTTGCTCATTTTTTGCTCCAAAACCACTACATATAGTGGTTGACCTGCCTTATTTGTCTTTCAAACCACTATTCGTCATCAGAATTATACTCTCAACGTGTTCTGTTCTGGGGAAGAAGTTGTAGGGGTGGGCTGTGCCGCAGTTGAAGCCTTTTTCGGTGAACAGCTTCAAGTCTCGTGCCATTGTTGCCGGGTTGCAGGATATATACACGATACGGTTCGCTCCGCTGCCGGCAATCTCATCAATAACAGTAGGGGTTAATCCTTTTCTCGGCGGATCAACAATGACAACATCAACCCTGCCGAAATGCTCCTTGCATAACTTGATCCCTTCGCCGGCATCAGCTGCATAGAAAGCTGTGTCTGCTTCATTTCTTCCGTTAAGCATAGCATTTTCTCTTGCATCCTCGATCGCAGCTTCGACTGTTTCCACTCCACAGAGTATATTGTCGATGCCGCTGATGCTCAGCCCGATAGTTCCGACACCGCAGTACAAGTCAAGCAGTACTTCGCCCGGTTTTAGTCCGGCAAGCTCTTTGGCTTTATAGTACAGCAGTTCCGCAGCAGCCCTGTTTACCTGGTAGAATGAAAGCGGCGATAACAAAAAGCGTTGACCGCAGAGTGTATCTTCAATTTTTAATTTCCCGAGAATGTGAACAACACTGTCACCCATTATAACATTTGTGTCGTCAGTATTCGATGAGGTGTAGAAGGATACAATTTCGGGATGCAGCTGCTGAAGCCTTTGAGCAATGCTACTTACGTTGTTCAGCTTCATCGAATTTATTACAAGAATGCACATAATTTCACCTTTTAAGTTTGAACGCAGAATTATATGTCTTGCTAATCCTTTCCCGCTATTTTCATCATAAGCTATAACTCCGGCTTCGTCAAGTATTTTACATAGATTCCCGGCAATTTTATGAAAAATTTCAGGTTGTATTATACAGTCCTCATGAGGTACAACCTGATGGCTGTTCCTTGCGTAAAATCCAAAGGCTGTTTTTCCATTTATGGTGCAAAGCGGATACTGTGCTTTGTTGCGGTACCGTTCTTCGTTCACACTCACAGCTTCTGCAACATCGACAGTAAGCCCTCCGATACGCTCCATTGCATCTCGAACAGCTTTCTGCTTTGCTTTCAGCTCGGCAGGGTAGGAGATGTGTCTGAGCGAACAGCCGCCACAGCGGACATATTGAGGGCAGCCAGCATCGGTTCTGTCTGGCGATAATTTGTTGAATGACACAGCACGACCGATTGCAAAGCTCTTTTTATCTTTTATGACAAGCACCTCGGCAATATCGCCGACTGCGCATCTTGAAACAAACACTGCACGGCCGTCCGACAGTCTTCCGACACCGGTTCCATCGGTAGTCATATCTGTTATTTCAATTATTTCGTTGATTTTAATACTATTTTTCATAAGACCTCATTGTTTTTTATTTGGATGTAATATATAATAATAAGGTATCAGTGGGAGGTGTTGCTTTGAACACGAAAAACAAGAATGTAATTATAAAGCTGAGCATTTTAGCTGCTGTTGTATTGATAACTTTTGCGGTAAAGCCGCTTTTATTTAAAGAAACATCGACAGATAATAATTATTTATATGTTTATTTTATTAATACTGGGCAATCCGATTGTATACTGATCACAACACCGAATGATGAGAACATACTGATTGACAGCGGTGATAATGGCGATGAAGACATTGTGCTGGGCTTTCTTGAGGATAAGAAAATTACTAAGCTGGAATATGTTATCTTCACTCACCCGCATTCAGACCATATTGGCGGTGGTTATGAGGTTGTCAGTAGTTTTGATGTCGACAATGTTATTATGCCCGATATTGAGAACGACACAAAGACTTATAAAAGCCTTGTTGACGAAATTGATGAAAAAAACATCAAGGTTACATATCCCGATGATGGTGACATATATAACATTGACGGAATAACAATGACGATTTTGTCACCGGTTAATTCCGATTATGGGACTAATATGAACGAGTACAGTATTGTATGCAGGCTTGACTACGGGGAAAGCAGCTTTCTGTTTACCGGTGATGCGGAAGCAGTCAATGAGGAGGAGATGATTGAAGCAGGTTATGACCTTGACGTCGATGTACTGAAGGTCGGGCATCACGGCTCATCAAGCTCGTCAACAAAGGAATTTCTTGAAGCTGTAACTCCGGAATACGCAGTTATTCTTTGCGGGAAAGACAATTCATACAACCATCCGAATGATGATACACTGTCGAAGCTTGAAGAAGTATCGGCTGAGATTTACAGGACTGATATAAACGGAACAATAACAATGTATTCTGACGGCAAGACAATCACTGTTGCGCTTGAAAAGAAAACAGCTAAAAATAGTGAGTACTATATAATTTGGGCAGGAAGCATCCTGCCCAATATTTATTATAATGTAATTTCAATTTATTGTAAATAGGCCGGTAAAAATTCTTTCGAGAAAGTACCGTAGATTTTCTCCAGCATCGATGAAACCGAGAATATTTTTCTGCCATATGCGGTGCTTATCAATGGATCATCCTTCGTATGACAGCCATGTGCAGCGGCAAGCTCTTCGGTGTAATCCTGGAAGAAGTATATCTTGAAATCACGGAATACTTCACCTGTTCGGCGTATATAGTGATCAACAATCGGAATCATCATCGGGTTCTCAATCGAAACAACCCCATTCTCGACAACAATATCAAGCTCAAGCATAGCACCTAACATATTTCGTCCCCAGTACATACCGGAGATGAAGTTACCGAGTGAATACACGAGAAATGTTTTGCCGCCATCCGGACGTTCAACCCACTTGCATTCCTGAATAACATGAGGATGCATACCTATTATAACATCAACGCCTTCGTCAACAAGAAGCTGTGCAACTCTCTTTTGTTCGGCGTTTGGCGGATAAACATTGTTGGTACCATTCCAACTATCTTCTTCGCCCCAATGCATTGAAACAAAGACCAGGTCAGCTTGTTGCTTTGCAAGTGCAACTTGCATTTTTATAAGAGTATCATTAATAAGAGGGATATATGTAGGATCACTTGCAGGCTTAGTTATTCCGTTTGTGCCGTATGTGTAGGTTAGAAAAGCAATTCTAACACCTTGCTCTTCAACTACAATAATATTATTAGTATCTTCCTCGTTTTTATAATAACCGATTGGGGTGACACCTTTCTCTTTGAAAAAATTGTTGCAGTATTTCAGAAAGGTTGTATCATACGAATCAAGCATATGATTGTGTGCAAGATTCATTACATTAAAGCCCATATCAACAAGATAATTGCCTATTTCTTCGGGTGAATTGAAATTCGGATAACCTCCGATTGGCTGAGAAGGACCACCTATTAAAGTTTCGACATTGACATATGCGATATCCTTTGATTTGATGTAATCAATCATATCTTCATAAATAGGGTCAAAATTATATGTCTCGCCATCGGTTGCTTTTTCACTTGCATCATTAAGTATTGAGGTATGCATTACACTATCACCGACGGCAACAAATTTGATGACTTTGTTATCTCCGGATTGACTTACTTCGGGTTCACTGCCTTCAGATTTACTTTCGTTATTTGATGCATCACTGTTCGTCGGTTCGGACGTTGTCGGTGTTGATGAATCATCTTTTGAAGCTGTTGAACCAGAAGAAGGGTTCTCGCTTGTCTGAGGTTCGGAGGTTGTATCGCCCTTCATAGAGAAAGCGAAAGCTATAGTTGCCAGAATTAAAATCAAGCTTAATAGTATAACAATAATTGTTTTTTTCATTTCGGGGCAGTTTCCTTATCTTCCAGAATATTGTAAATTATCTTTCTCGGACAGGCTTCAGCACACTTCCCACAGTTTGTACAGGCGACAGGGTCAATGATTGCGAGGTTGTCTTTCACATGGACAGCGTCAAATTCACATTTTTTTTCACATATTCTGCAGCTAATACAACCGACATTGCACACAGCTCTGACGTTAGCAGGTTTATCTTTTGATGAACATGTAACAACATATGTTGAATCGGTCGGTATCATTTTTATAACTTTTTTAG
Source organism: Clostridiales bacterium GWF2_38_85 (assembly GCA_001797275.1). Taxonomy (GTDB): domain Bacteria; phylum Bacillota; class Clostridia; order Oscillospirales; family CAG-382; genus GWF2-38-85. The sequence continues at coordinate 27,013 of MGOY01000041.1, forward strand.
GACAAGTTGCAACACATACACCGCAGCCGGTGCATTTATCACGGTTGATAACTGCAATGCCGTCAACAATACAGATTGCATCAAATTTACATGCTCTGACACAGCTTCCGAGCCCAAGGCAACCGTATATACACTCCTTGTCGCCCCCACCCAGCTTCGAAGCAGAAATGCAGTCATTTAAACCTTCGTATATAAATTTCTTCTTTGTTGCACTGTCACAGCCACCGCAAATGACAAAGCTTTTCATTTCAGTGATCCCTGCAAAAGGGACTCCCATTACATCTGCGACCTTTTGAGCGGTTGCTTTACCGCCTGCAGTACAGGCATTTGTGCGTGCTTCGCCTTTTGCAATTGCTTCTGCAAGCGCCTGACATCCTGCATAACCACAGCCACCGCAATTTGCGCCGGGAAGAGCTTCAAGCAGCTCATCAACCTTTGGATCTGACTTTATGCGAAACACTTTCGAAAAAAAGGCAAGCATTAAGCCGAGAATCGCTCCGATCAGAGCAAAAAAGCCAAATGGAATCAATATATCTTTCAACAATTCAATCTACCTTCCTTTCTAAAATTCCATTCCCTGAAATCCCATGAATGCCATTGCAATCAATCCTGCACTTATAAGTGCAAGCGGTATTCCGCGGAATGCTTTCGGCGGATCGGAAAGCTGCAGGCGTTGTCTTACTCCGGCGAATATAACTATCGCAAGTGTGAAACCGACAGCAGAAGCAAAACCGTAAACAACCGAATTTATGAAGTTATATTCATATTGTATATTAAGAAGCGTAACACCCAATACTGCACAATTGGTGGTTATCAGTGGCAGATATATACCAAGTGCTTGATAAAGCGGAGGAAATGCTTTTTTCATAAACATTTCAATCAATTGAACCAAAGCAGCGATAACAAGGATAAACGCTATTGTTTTCAGATATGTCAGGTTGAACGGAACGAGGACACCATAATAAATGAAATACGTAACAGCTGAAGAAACCGTCATAACAAATGTAACTGCAAATCCCATTGATAAAGCTGTATCGGTTTTTTCCGATACACCGAGGAAAGGACATATACCCAAAAATTTCGAGAATATGAAGTTATCTATCAGAATAGCACTGACTATGATTAATAACATTTCTTTCATAATTCAAACTTTCCTTTCAGCAAAAATTATGCGGTTTGATTAGCATTTTTGTTTTGATTTGTTGACAAAGTATCTTGTCGTTGCGATTATGATGCCGAGTGTGATAAATGCTCCGGCAGGCATTGCTATAAGAGTAGCACCTTTAAAGTTCTCGCCGAAAATATTCAGACCTCCGATTGTTCCGTATCCGATAATCTCACGTATTACAGATAAAACAACCAGGGTTGATGCAAATCCAAGTCCCATTACCAGACCGTCTACTACTGATGGGAGGGGTGGATTTTTTGAGGCAAAAGCTTCTGCTCTTGCGAGAATAATGCAGTTGACAACTATTAAAGGTATAAATATACCAAGAGATTTATCAAGCACCGGAACATATGCTCTTATTAAAAGCTCAATCGCAGTAACAAAACCGGAAATTACAACAATGAATGAAGCGATTCGAATTTGTTTCGGTACGAATTTTCTGATAAGTGAAATAATCAGATTTGACATAGTCAATACAATTGTTGTTGCAATTCCCATGCCGAGACCATTGAACAGGTTTGTAGTAACAGCAAGAGTTGAACACATGCCAAGCAGTTGAACAAGAACCGGATTGTTCAACAATAAGCCATCAATCAATTTTAATTTGAATTCACCTTTTGTCATCCGTTATCACCTGCTTTTAAATATTCGCTGACAGCATCAAGTGCAGTTTCTACGCCGACTTTCGCGGCGGTAGAGCTGACGGTTGCACCGCTGATGACATCAACATCAGTTGAAATCTTGTTAACCTGCAATCCGATAAATTGTGATAAGAAATCAGCATTTTTTATTTTTGTGCCTACACCGGCTGTCTCGGACATTGAAACAATTTCAACACCGCTTATTTTTAGGTCACCGGTTACCCCAACCATCATCTGTATTTCGCCACCGAAGCCCGAAGGGCTTACAAGTACACAGTAATCTGTTGTATCACCATGAGAAACTATATAAAGCTCCTCAGCGTTTTTTACTTCGGTTTTAGTGGATTCAAATGAAATATAATCCGTATATATGCTTTGGATTGCATTTCCTTTTTCTTCGAGATTTTTTTTCGCAATGACAGGTGAAGTGACAGAATTTATTATAGCAAGTAATAATGCAATACCCGATGAAATGACCGTCAGAACAATTACTGTGTATAGAATACTTTCTTTATTTATCTTCAACATATTATTATCCCTTCTTCTCGGCTTTTTCGGGATTGCCACCGAATACGCGGGGTCTTGTCCATTTATCGAGATACCAGATAAAACTGTTCATTATAAGTATAGCAAAGGATACACCCTCGGGATACCCGCCAAATATGCGTATCAATGCAGTTAAAAGTCCGCAACCGATACCGAAAATAATTTTTCCGCTCGGTGAAAACGGTGATGTTGTATAGTCGGTTGCCATGAAAATCGCTCCGAGAAATAAGCCGCCGCTCAGCAGGTGATGCAGCATATATTCAAAGGGTGATGCATTGCCTGTGAGATACCCATAAAGAAATGTGAAACCGGCAAGCGTTAAAATAAATGACATTGTAATATGTGGAGTTATAACCTTGCGGATCAGAAGATAAATAAATCCGAGAAGTAGCATCAAAACTGAAATTTCACCAATACATCCCGGTATAAAACCGTAAAATTTCTCAAGCAGCAAGGATTGATCAAGCATTCCTGTTTTTAAAGTCGCCAGCGGAGTTGCAGTTGATATAACATCGATTGTTTCGGACGAAACAGTTACCGATATAGGTGAAATACTGGTCATAGGCTGAACAAAGGCCATCATTATATTTGACCATGACAGAAGGAATACTCTTGCCGCCAAAGCCGGGTTAACAATATTCTTTCCGATTCCGCCGAAAAGCTGCTTAACTATTATAATTGCAAATGCACTGCCGATAACAGGCAGCCATAACGGTGCTGTGACAGGCATATTAAATGCAATCAGCATACCGGTAACGACGGCGGACATATCACCGGCTGTTATCGTTCTCTTGGTTATATATTGAAACAGGTATTCAAAGCCAACTGCACTGCCGACTGCTAAAATTGTCAGCGTAAGTGAACGCCAGCCGAATACATATATACTCCAGAATAAAGCCGGGCAGAGAGCAATTACAACATCGGTCATAATTGACCTCGTAGTATCTCTTTGCCTTATATGCGGTGAAGAGCTTACCTTCAGAAGATTCAAAAAAATCCCTCCAAAACAAATATGATTTTATATCCTTTATTTTTTTAATGCCTGTCTTGCACGAAGCTCCTGCTTTGCGTTTCTTATATGTTGTACAATCGGAACCTTGCCCGGGCAGATGTATGTGCAGCAGCCACACTCGACGCAGGACATTATATTAAGCTCCTTACACATATCAAAATCATTGATTGACGCATATTGAGCGAGTAATGCAGGAAGCAGATGCATCTGACATGCGCGTACGCAACGGCCGCATCTGATACAATGAGGTTCAGTTTCAGTTAGAGCAGGCAATGCAAGAATTGCACCTGTTGCCTTGATTGCAACCGAATTCAAATCCCACTGAGCTACACCCATCATCGGCCCACCGGTGATAATACGATCGCAATTGTGGGTCAGCCCACCGCAAAAATCAATAATGTCTTTGAAGGATATTCCTATCGGAACAGACAAATTTTTTGGCGATTTCATACATTCGCCATCTACAGTTATAAGTTTTGAAACAAGCGGCATGCCTGTTGTAAAAGCATTATATATTACAGCGCAGCTTTCTGCGTTGAATATAACAAAACCGACATCGGCAGGGAGCTGTCCTTGCTTCAATTCAATTCCCGAAAGAGCATAAATAAGCTGCCGTTCATCTCCCTGAGGGTACTTTGTCTTGAAAACCTCAACATCAATAAGAGAATGGTCAGTTATATTGTCAGCGATTTTTTCAGCAGCATCAAGCTTGTTGTCTTCTATTGCAATTATTGCTTTTTTTATCTTTGCCGCACGCATTAAAATTTTTGTGCCGTTAATAATTTCTTCAGGATGTTCAAGCATAAGACGGTGGTTAATGGTCAGATATGGCTCACATTCGGCGCAGTTGATTATAATGACACTTGCTTTACCGATTGCGGACTGTATTTTTGCATATGTCGGGAAGGATGCCCCACCCATTCCTACAACACCAGCTTCTCTGACCTTCTGGATTATTTTTTCGGACGAAGTATCGCCGAGAAGTATTGTATGCGGTGCAAGTTCGGAAGAAACAGCGCCTTTATAATCGTTTTTTATTACTATATATTCAACGAAGCTACCGTTTGTTGTGAGACGCTTCTCCATTCTTTCAACAGTTCCCGATATTGAAGAATGTATCGGACAGCTTAATGCAGTAGGATTATCTCCGATTTTTTGTCCAATCAATACAGTATCTCCGATATTGACAAGCGGTTTACAAGGAGCACCGATATGCTGTTGCATTGGGATAGCAACATATTCCGGTGGAGTAATCGTTTCAATCGGACTTTTTGCGGTATTCTTGTGCTCGTTCATGTGAACACCGCCGAGAAAGGTACGACGCATTTAATCATCTCCATTTTTGATTTTCTATGTTAACCGGACAGATGAATAAAAAAGCTTCATATTCCGAATTAAAATTTCTTAACATATTGATTATTATACAATATAACAAGATACAATACAAGTATCCGTATGAAAAAATGTACATTCTATATTTTAAATTTTGTATTACGCAATGAAATAGAAATAATGAAAATCCTGCCGGGTAATCGACAGGATTTTTATTTAAAATATTCTATGAAATTTTCATTTTCTTTTTTTTCTGCAGAGTTGAAAGTTCATAAACTGTATCAACTCTTTTGGCAACCTCGGGGGAGTGGGGTACAATGATAATACATTTATTTTCATCATGTGCAAGTCTTTCGAAAATTTCCATTACTTCCTCCTGGGTTTCAACATCAAGGTTGCCGGTCGGCTCATCTGCAAGTATTATATCCGGGTTATATGACAGTGTTCTTGCAATCGCAACTCTCTGCTGTTCACCGCCCGACAACTTCAGGACACGTCTTTTTGCCTTGTCCTCGCCAAGATCAACCTTCTCGAGTATCTCAAGTGCTGACTTGCGTTTATTCTTTGTCTGAATTCCGGCGATATCCATCGACAGCTCAACATTTTCGACAGCTGTCAGCTGCGGCAGCAAGTTAAACCCTTGGAAAACAACACCTACATAGCGGCTTCTGTATTTGTATTTATCGATTCCTTTTATGTCACTACCGTCAAAAAGTATTTTCCCGCCTGTCGGAGTTGCAAGCCCTGACAAAAGTGACAGTAAGGTTGTTTTACCTGCACCCGAGCGACCTACTATCGCATATATTTTACCCTTTTCAAAGGCATATGATAAATTCTGCAGCACAGGAGTACTGCTGTCATATGAATATGATAAATTATTTAATTCGAGTATACTCATTTTTATAACCATTCCTTTCGTCGTTACGCGGAGTTTTGAGCTGGTTTTGCGAAGCAAAATTTACGTCATACTGTCCACCGCATAACTTGTAATGCGGGCGTAAAAGGCACAAAACTCTTTGTCTGAAAGTCTACTTTCAGACTTATCCTCCATTTTTATTTATTGTACAATCAAGACTGATTGATTATTGTTTGTATGCTGCATTTAAGAAAGAGGATGCAGCATTGGAATTGAAAATCCGAATTTTCGGACTTCTAATTTTTATGTTCTGCTGGTTAGAATCTTCAGAGGCTCATATCTCATTATAAATATAACAGCCGCACTGCTTGAAATAGCAGTAAGCAGAAGACCTATTCCAAGTAGCTGTAGTATAACGACCATATCTGTTGAAGAATTGATTTCGCTTATATAGTTTGTAACATTGTTACCAATATTGTTCAAGAACCCACTTTTACCACTGTAGCCGGAACAGAAATTATTGCACCGATTGCAGAACCGATTATAATAGTTGCCATTGTAACGGCAAACAACTCACACATGAATTGTATTGCGACCTTCGGCTTTTTCATGCCGATCGCCGTAAGAACACCGACCTCATATTTGCGTTCGCGGATATTAAATATATTAAGCACTACAAGAATTATACCGCCGATAAGGAGAACTATGAGCAAAAATACTCCTGCAAATTTACTTAGATTCTGTAACGGTACAAGACTGTTTTCGTATGATGTTATATCGCTTGAACTTACAGTGTATGTGTCATCAAGTCCGAGAGTATAAACATCCTCGGAGAATGCCTCAAATGCCGCCGTGTCAGACAGTATATATGTACCTGAGAGAGAGCTGCGAAGAGCAGTGGTTGAAGTCATTCCGGTGTCTTCATTGGTTTCGGTTTCAGCAACCGATGAAGATTGTTCAGCAATAGCTGTGACTGTTCCGGCGCTTGTGATTATCCGGTTTGCAGGATCACTTGAGGCTGAGAACATCATACCGCTGGAAGCGGTTCCTGATTCGCTGTTTGTATAAATACCTGTTATTGTGAGTGTATACACTTCATCCTCGGCATTAGGATTTGCGATTGTTATTGTATCACCTACCTCAAGGTCGTTGTAAAGAGCAAGCTCATCGGTTATAATACAGCTCATATCAGCTGCGGTTATATCGAATATTGCGCCGTCGGTAATCGAGCATGTACCGCTGATAAAATCAGTCATTGCGGTTTCGGAACTGTACCCGATCATGGTAAAATCACCCTGGGTTCCGAAATCACCGGTCATTCTGCCACCACCGCCCATATCCGGCATGTCATCAGGGACATTGGTATCACTTGATGATATCGATGATGTTTCTATTGCTGCAAAGGCTTCATCACCTGAATTTACTGAGCTTGTAATAGTGTAGTAGAAATCAGAAACATACTGTGATGCAGCATATGTCTGAAGTTCATTCAATTCAAGACTATCAGACATATTTATCATCTCACGGAAATCGGTACCGCTACCTTGAGCTTGCTTCATCTGCGATGTACGGTCATATGATATTGACGCTTTTATATTCAGAAGCGACATACTTTCATTCTCTGCTTTTACGGCTGCCTGTTTGATAGTCAGTGCGACACAGCTTGAAACAGCAATTACAAAAATAATTATACCAACCAGAATATTGCGTCCCTTCGATCGCATGATATTCCTTAAGACGTTTTTTACGATATACATAATAACCCTCTCATCCTTATATTCTTTTCGTCGATTTTATAATTATTTTAATTTGTTACTATGTTATATCGGTGAAAATGAAATAAAGATATTGTGGTGATAGAGCGATTTTTTATTTTAATTTTTCTAAGCATAGTTAAAATATATGACAAAATGTATTACATTGTTTATTATATCCTGACTTTTCCCTTTAGTATTATGTAGGCTTCATCTACATCATCTACACCCAGAACCGTAGTTTCCATCGGGCACATACCGGTATTGGCTCGGTTGATTATATAAGGTACTTTTTCTCCGAAGGTGTAGGGAACATTATTACTGTCAAGAACTGCACATGCGTGTTCGCTTATTATAGCTGCATATAATTCTTTGACCTTGCCTTTGATAAACAGCATCGCTGCCGCTTTCCCGACAACCTTATCAGCAACATACCTATCTTTAAAAAAATAAATATTTTCATTGAGCCATATCATCAGGGGTTTTATTCCGCTTTCAATAGATGTGAACACCTGTTCTTTTTGCGGCTCATAGACTACACAGGATAGCCTGTTATCTTCAAGTGTTTTCTTTGTTTTTTCGAGTGGTGTCAGAAAGCAGCCCTCCTTTTTTCAGTGCATATACAACTGCGGGGATCAAAATCAACTGTATGGCAATACCGGGTAGTCCGGTTACAGTTGCGGTAATAGCTGCTACCGGTGCATCGATGTTAACGCCGAATAATGGACCGCTAAGCATAAGGCAGAGTGCATAAACAGCTCTTCCGGAAATCATTGCAAGCAGAAGGCTTGGAAGTAAAGGTAACTTTTTGTATAACAGACCACCTGCCAGTCCATAAGCAGCAAGCTCAAACAGCATAAAATACAATCTCGGAATCTGTGGCATACCTGTAATCAAAAAACTGAGCAGAGGGGTTATTACACCAACAGCTAAGCCGCCAAGTGGTCCTGCAGCAAAGCCGGCAAGCAAGACGGGTATATGCATCGGAAGAAACATACTACCTGCCTGCGGACCTCCGATTAAATGAAAAACCTGAGGCAGCAGAACACCGATAGCTGCAAGCAGACCACTATAAATTAATTTTCTTAATTTCATGATTTTTTATTTAAGGATTCCATATCCTTTACGACAGATTTTAAGTTTTCAATGATATGAAGCTTCTGAGGGCAGACAGCTTCGCACTGACTGCATTCTACGCATTTATCAGCTCTTGCTGACTCATTAAGGTCGTTGAAATAAGCCCATTTCGCATCTGCATCATTACCGTAGATAGAGTGCTGATTCCAGATGCTGAAGTTGTGTGGGATATTTACGCCTGAAGGGCAGGGCATACAGTATTCGCAGCCTGTGCAATCGTTCCTGACTCTTGAACGAAGCGCATTTGCAACCGCATCAACAGCAGTACATTCTTTACGGCTGAGAGGGACAAACGGTGAGAATGTCTTGATGTTATCCTCAACCTGATCGATTGCAGTCATCCCGCTGAGTATAACCTTAACATTCGGATGCGATGCCAGCCAACGGAAGGACCAGGATGCGGTTGAGACAAGCGGATTAATAGCTTTAAATATTTTTGTTATATCATCTGGAAGGTTTGCAAGCGCTCCACCTTTGACCGGTTCCATGATAACAAGCGGAATGCCAAGACTTTCTGCAAGCTTGTAACCCTTTTCGCCTGCCTGATAATCGGTATCCATGTAGTTGAATTGTATCTGACAGAAATCCCATTTACGGTATGTGAGTATTTCTTCAAAAATAGGATATTCATCATGAAACGAAAAACCGAGATTTTTTATCTTCCCCTGCTTTTTCAGTTCGACACAGTAATCGACTGCGCCACATTCCTTCATCTTATCCCAATAATGCTTGTTGAGAGCATGGATCAGATAAAAATCGATGTAGTCAGTCTGAAGTTTGTCACATTGCTCTTGGAAAATACGCTTTGCGTCATCAACAGAATTTACATTCCAGACAGGCAGCTTTGTTGCGATGTTCAGCTTGCTGCGGTCATGCTTCTTCAATGCCTTTCCTACAAACGGTTCACTCTGACCGTTGAGGTAAAAATATGCTGTATCGATATAATTGACCCCTGCTTCAATAGCTGTATCCAACAATCTCTGTGCTTCGGGTTCGTTTATTTTTCCGTCATCAAGCAGTGGAAATCGCATACAGCCAAAACCAAGGAGTGATGTTTTAATCCCTATGTTTTCCATAACTTTATAATCCATATAAACCTCTTCCTTTGGTATAATTGCAACACCAAAATTGATAAAAATAATATATGTTCATTTTACAGTATAAGCGGTCGGATGTCAAGACCAATAAAAATTCAATCCATTAAAATAAGAGAAATAACCGTATACAACAAAAAAAGATAAAAATCGAATAATTTCGACAATATATTGTGAATATTAAAATTTTATCTATAATATATTGATTTTTTAAAAAAAATATATTGACATTATGGGAAATGTTAGATATAATAAATACCAGTAAAACTTATTAATGGGAAATGAGGAGGAAATGGGATCAATGTCAACATCAATATTATTAAAAACCCACAGCAGTGATATTTCAGAAGGGGTATATCAGTATAATTTAATTGTAACAAACAAAACAATTGAGGATTTTGGTGAAGTCAAAGTATACGGAATCGAAATTTGTGCAGATGATATGTATGAAAGGGTAGATGATATATCATCCAATGCAAATATCGTTGTTCAACTCCTTCGAATACTCGAGGACAACAATTGCTCACCGCTACATCTGAAGGATGTAGTCGAAGATTTTCTGGAGAATTTATAAAGTCAAATGAAGCCCGCGTGATGCGGGCTTTTGTTATATCAACTTCTTTATAAACCGTTTTTGCAAGAAAAAGAGCCATATTATTGACACTGCGAGAAAAGGTAGTAAAAATAAAAATGAATTTTTTACTATCGTTTTACCCAGCCAGAATGAAGGTAGAAACGAAGCAAGATATTGAACTTTGCCTGTTACGAAAAACGGTAAGGGTAAACCGAGAAGGATTATTGATGACAGCTTTGACAACGCCATTCCTTCAACCTTGTTTGTTGATATCGAAACTATTATCATGGATATAATGACTGATATGAAGCCGTTGGCTGATGACAAAATCAAACTTTCGAATATAAATAATCCTGAAAGTGAAAATATCAGAGCTATTATAACACCGTATACAATTGAAATTATGGTTGGAATCACAATCCTGGATACCATATACCCCGATTTACAGAGAGGTGTTACAGAAAGGTATTCCGAAAGCCCGATGTCTGATTCGCCGAGCATTACCATAGCTCCAGCGAAAGAAAACATCAGCGGAGGCAACGCAGTCAGGAAAGCATCGAATAACAGATAATAAGGCGATAAAATCTCTGATATTTTAAAATAATCTGTTAGAAAAATTTCAAGCTGAGGAATTGCAAATTTAAAGAAAAAACCTGCTAAAATCGGTACAAACAACATTATAGCAAGCATTGAGTCCTTCCAGATTTCGCCGAGAAATTGCTTGAAAGCCTTTAGAATTGTTTTCATAGCTATGACCATCCCTTCTTTAAATGTGTGGGAATTGTGCCGTATTTGATATTATCAAATTTGCGCCTCACTTTATGGCGCAAAGGCACAAAACTGTAGTTTGAAAGATAAATCTTTCAAACTTTGCATCCTCCCAGTTGCCGGAATGTTTTTTTGACAACCTTAATACATATAAAATATGAAACGGTTATCCAGAATAATTGAATGAGAATCAATAAAAATGGATTTGTATAGCTTCCGGAAAGCAGTTTAATTGCTGCTACTCCGGGGAGCAGAATCAGCCATGGGTTATCATAACCAAACAAAGTTATAACCGGCGGCGCTGTAAGGATCAGCTCGAAAGGGACAGTTGCAATGACAAACTGATTCAGGCTGCTTGCTTTGAACGCAACAATTAATCCAATAAGCGAAAAAACCACTGATGACAGGAAAACAGCAATAATGACAGTTATGATGTTATTACTTTGAGCTGACAATGCTATTATGACACCGACAATCGTGCCGATAAGTCCGAGCGACAGGACTTTTGCATTAATATATTGGCTGATTTTTATTGGTGAAACTGCAAGAGAGTTCAATATCATCTGACTTTTTTCAAGCAACACGATAGCACCCATAAAAAACAATCCCATTGCTGCCGGATCGGAATAAATCATAATAACAGCAGTAGTTTTTTGCCATGATGCCGGCATAATATTGAGTATAAAAACATAAAACAGGGTAAAAAAACTGTACAAAAGATAAAAACCATATTTGTATTGGATTTTTATATCCGCTGAGGTCAGTCTGAGTGTTTTCATTCAAGCTTCCTCCCTGTAACCTCTATAAAAATATCATTGAGCGTCGGCTCACAGCTATGTATAGACCTGAGGTTTCCACTTGCAATCAGTAAATTCAAAGTTTTGTCTTTTACGGTTTCGGCAATAAGACAGTTTGATTTTTTCTTAATTCCATTTTCAATATAGCTGTATTCGATTTTATTTGCACCCTTCAACATTATTAACGAGTGCGGGCTGTCCATGACTTTTATTTTGCCGTCGACGATAAAAGCAACCCTGTCGCAAAGTTCTGTTGCATCCTGCATGTTGTGAGTAGTCAGAATTATGGTCTTGCCTTTTGTTTTTTCAGTTAAAATCATATCCTTCATAGTCCTTGCATTTGCGGGATCAAGTCCGCTTGTGGGTTCATCAAGAAATAGTATATCGGGATTGTGGAGCAATGCTTTGATAAAATTTAACCTCGACTTCATGCCTTTTGAATATTCGGATATCTTTTTATCCGCATCTCGGTCTAATCCCACAGCGTTAAGCAGGGAGTCAATATCACTCAGTTGTTTGGAATACAGCGAACCGAAAAATTTCAAATTCTGTCTTGCGGTCAACTTTTCATAGAGGCTTGGAAATTCAAAATCCACGCCTATGTTCTCGTAAAAAGAATTATCCCGATTCTTTACCTCAATACCATTAACTATGGCATTCCCTCTGTAACCTAATATCAAACCGGTCAAAATTTTCTGCAAAGTGCTTTTTCCGGCACCGGACGGACCGAGAAATCCGAATATTTCACCTTTTGGAACATTGAAGTTGATATCTTCCATAAAAGGTGCTTTTGTATAGCTGAAAGCTAAATTCTTTACATTAATCATTTAGTTGTACCACCAATCCTCTGATAAGCAGTTTTATTGCATCATCAAACAGTTCTTCGCCAATCTCTCGTCTGTACTTAACAGATAAAAACACAGCACGGAAAGCTGCACTGTAAGCCTGTATATTTGTATTTTGTCTGACGGGAAGGTTTGATAACAGGTTTTCAAGACTGAAATCATCCTTGTTAAAATGCTCGCGAACAATCTGATCGGGCAATTTCCGCATGATGATATCCATATCACCGTTAATTATCAATTCTATCAATCCTGTCTTTTCAATACTTTTATATATCTCAAACAACAAATCCGTAAGTTTGTCGGCGCTATAATCACTGCTAATCCCCGTTGCATCATTCAATAATTCTTTGTGAATTGTATTATGCAGATCATTGATAACATCAAAAAACAGTTCTTCTTTAGAGTTGTAAAACAGATAGAAAGTACCTTTTGGAATATTGGCATGCTTGACAAGCTCGTCAACTGTTGTTTTTTTAACTCCAAACTTCTTTAGATTATCTGCGGCGACTGCTTTTAAAGTATTTCTTATAGATTCTTTTTCTTTGTCTGAAAATGTTTTCGGCATAATAACCCCCTCTTGTATACTATATGACTAAAACTGACTATATAGTCATTATAATTATAAAAAAATATTTGTCAATAGAAAAAATAAAAAAATCCCGGCGACTCAAGGAACTCATCCTTTTGCTGCCGGGATTTTTTTCTGTTGTAAAGCCTTGCACTTTGGGCGACTCTTGTTATAGGATTCAAACTGCCCCAGGTTTTTCGCTGTTGCTTTGCAAGCTCACGCTTTTTGCGTTTCGAAAGCTTGACATTGGAAATGAATTTTTCCATAAATATTGTCCTTTCTGTTTTATTTATACATATATTATAACACAAATAAATCAAAAAGGCAAGTGGATTTAAAGACCGAAAAATTCTCTTGCATTGTCTATCGAAACGGCCTTAACAAGCTCAAAGGCTGATTCTTTATCATACTCACCTTTTTCAACTTGTTCACCGATATAGTTACACAATATTCTTCTGAAATAATCATGTCTGGTGAATGCGGTGAATGATCTTGAATCGGTCAGCATTCCTGTAAAACGACCTAAAAGTGCGGTAAATGAAAGAGCCTTTAGTTGTTCGCGTATGCCATCTTTGTGATCGCAGAACCACCATGCAGCGCCAAGCATAAGATTTCCCTTTGCACTGCCCCAGAAGTTGCCGAGCATGGTTGATATTTCGTAATAAGCGTTAGGATTCAACGAATAAACAATCATTTTCGGTAATGAGTTTTTTGCGTCTAAGTTGTTCAATAGGTTACACAATGCAAGAACATCTGCTTTTTCACCAACCGAATCGTTTCCGCTGTCTACCCCTGCTGTTGTATATAATTTTTTGCTGTTGTTGCGAATCGGTGAAAGGTGCAGCTGAAGAACCATGTTTCTCTTTTTGAATTGTGAAGCAAAAAACTCAAGCATGAAACCAATATAAATTGATGTATCGGTTTCATGTAGCTGCTTGCCGGTTAATGCATAATTGAATATTTTTTCAGCCATTTCTTTTTCACCGATAACATGAGGTAAAGTTTCCATGCCGATATCAGCGAGAACACAGCCAAGACTGTAAAAGTAATCCAACTTTTCTGTTATAACAGTCAGCCATTTATCAAATGTCGGTTTTTTTGTACCGGTTACTTTTACTACATAATCATAGAAGTCGTCTTTGTTGATTCCACATATGGCTTTATCTGCACGGAAGGTGGGTACAACCTTGACTTCATATCCCTCTTTTTTAAGCAGCTTGTGATATTCGAGCGAATCTGCAATATCATCGGTGGTACAGATGGTTTCGACACGAGATTTTGCGATAAGCTTTCTCGGAGTGATTTTACCGCTTTTTATTATTTCATTAGCTTTTCTCAGGATGTTTTTTGCTGATTTTTTATTGAGTGGTTCATTAATGCTAAAATATTCTTTGAGTTCCATATGGACCCAGTGATATATCGGGTTTCCGACAGCAAGCGGCAATATTTCTGCAAATGCAAGAAACTTAGAATCCCAGTCAGCATTGCCGGATATATAATATTCATCAATACCGGCAGCACGCATAAGTCGCCATTTGTAATGGTCGCCTTTTAACCACAACTCACCAAGACTGTCGAAGTTGTTATCTTCGTATATTTCTTTGGGACTTAAGTGACAATGGTAATCACATATGGGTAGTTCTTTCACTGATCTGTATAATTCAAAGCTTGTATCATTATCAATAAGAAACCGTTCGTCAAAGAAGCCTTTCACAAGCTCACCCCCATATCAATATGTTCCTTCGGTATTCGCAACTATATCATTTACAATCTTTTTTTGATGCCGCAATGCGCTTGTTTAGCTCAGCAAGATACAGATCTTCATTAAGCGGCAGTTCGATTGTTTCGTCAAGCCAAGATGAAAGATGGATTGCATTTGATATTGTTAACCCATTTATACCTTCGATACCGTTCGCAATTAACGGTTCGCCTTGTAAAATTGCACCTGTAAACGCATTCAATACACCGACATGGGTGGTTGAGATGCAATCGGTTTCGACAATGCTGTGAATAACCTCAGGTTTCCCGAAGGGTTCTGTATTGGTTTTGTTAAATTCACGTTCGTTGATACTGCATTTATACATTTCAAGTTTACCATTCTCGCAGATTAATTTTCCATCTTCGAGTGTAACTTCGAACCTGTTTGTGCCCGGGCAGTCTGCTGTTGTTGTTATAAACACACCTGTAGCGCCGTTCGCATACTCGACATAAGCGGTTACATCATCCTCGACCTCGATATCATGCCATTTACCTTCGTGACAGAATGCCCTGACCTTTATCGGCATACCGCAGATCCATTGCCAGAGATCAAGATTGTGCGGGCATTGGTTAATAAGTACTCCGCCTCCTTCGCCGGTCCAGGTTGCACGCCAGCCGCCCGAATTGTAATATGCCTGTGAGCGGTACCAGTCGGTGATGATCCAGTTTGTACGCTTGATTTCGCCAAACTCACCGCTTTTTATTATCTCGCGCATTTTTCGGTAGAGGTGGATTGTGCGTTGGTTATACATGATACCGAACACACATCCGCTCTTTTCAGCCGCTTCATTCATCTCTCTGACCTGTTTTGTAAATACTCCTGCAGGTTTTTCGGTCATAACATGAATTTTTTGAGCAAAAGCAACAGTTGCAATCTGTGAATGTATATAATGCGGTGTAGCAATGATAACAGCATCTATAAGTCCACTGTTAAGCAATTCTATATAATTATTAAAGCAGGCGATATCTGATGAGATATTCTTCTTAACCCAATTTAACCGTTCGGGTTTTATATCGCATACTGCGTATAGCTTCATGCCAGGCACCTGTCCTTCGGTTATCCACTTGCAGTGACTGGTACCCATGTTTCCGATACCGATTATACCGACTCTTACTTCGTTCATAAGGCTAAATCCTTTCAAATAGATTTGTTGCCATCAGGTTATCATAACTAAGTTTCAAGCAGTCAAGAGGACTTTCGTCATAGCAATCATCCTGCTCAACGATTGCATATTTAACTCCGGCATTTTGACTTGCTTCAAAAATCCTTGCCCAGTTCAGGTTGCCTTCAAGTACAGGACACATAAATTGAGTTTGCCCTTTGACCTTCATATCTTTATAATGGATGCAGTCGATTCTGCCGGACAGCTTCTGTATGTGGTCTGCCGGATCTGCACCTGCATACTGTACCCAATAAGTGTCAAGCGTAAATCCTAATTCATCGGGCGAGAAGTCATCAATCAACCTGTCAATAATACGCTTGCCGCCAACCTTCTCCCATTCGAATGCATGGTTATGATACATAAACTTTTTACCGCTGTCGGCGATCTTTTTTATTACAGGCAGATAATCGGACACAAACGCTTTGTAGTCTTCAATGCTGCTTCTGTATTTCTGATCCATTCCACCCAGACCTATGTAATCGCAACCGAGAAAATTATGTTCCTTGATTACTTTGTCAAGATCTTCAATCAAACGTGAAGTTGGGAAATGGGTGATAACTGTTTTCAGACCGAATTCATCACAATTATATTTGTATCTATCAATATTTACATCGGGCATTCCAGGTAATTGAACAATCCTGTATCCAATATCCGAAATGGCTTTCAATGTTTGTTTCAATTCGGAGTCTGTTTTGCATAAATTACGGACTGTATATAGCTGTGCACCGATAATCATAAAATAATCTTCCTTTCCTTTTTGTTATTATAGAATACAAAGATTAATAATACAATTGATTGTTTACGCAATTTTATTGCAAAAATCATCATTTTACTATTGCTTTTACATACCAACAATTGTATAATTATTGAGAGGTGTAGATAATGATAAATGATAATATAGAACAATTGAAAAGCATAATATTTGACAGCAAAAATTTATGCGTTTTTACGGGAGCAGGGATAAGCGTACCATCAGGAATATCTGATTTTCGATCTACAGAGGGCTTATACAGCCAAACCGGAATTGAAAATTATTCGCCCGAACAGATTGTTTCACATACTTTCTTTATGCACCATTCGGATCTCTTTTACAGCTTCTATAAAGCTAAGATGTTGTATCAGGATGCAAAGCCCAACGAAGCACATTGCTTTTTTGCGGAGCTTGAAAATCAGAGGAAGAATGTTATGGTTGTAACCCAGAACATTGATGGGCGGCATCAACTGAGTGGAAGCACAAAGGTTGCTGAGCTTCACGGAAGCCATACATAGAAACTATTGTACAAAATGCGGGAAATTCTATGATCTTGATTATATTATCAAGTCTGAAGGGATTCCTGTTTGCAGCGATGACGGCGGTATTATTAAACCCGATGTTGTGCTGTACGAAGAACAGCTTGATGAGAAAATCATTGATACAACATTCGGCTATATACGGCAGCAGACACAATGATCGTGATAGGCACATCACTGAGAGTTTATCCTGCGGCATCATTTATATCATACTTTAAAGGGAATACACTTGCACTGATAAATAAATCACAAACCGATTATGACAGTCGTGCTGATATCGTGATTAACGATAATGTTGTTGCGGTGATTCGTAAATTGAAAATATAAAGGAAATTTTTATGTCTATTGTATACAGCTTCGAGTTTAACAATTTTACTTTTCATCACGCACTGGACTCGGCGACAGAATGGACCAAGCCGCAGTTTACCCTGCATGTACATAATACATATGAAATATATTTTTTAATCGGCGGAAGAGTCAGCTATCTTATTGAGGGTGTCAGATACGAACTTGAGCCGGGGTCGTTGCTTTTAATTAAACCGGGTATAATACACGGCTATCAGATACATGAAGGCGAGCCTTATGAAAGATACACCTTTCATTTCAATGAGGATTTTTTATTTTCCGATTATAGAGAGGTTTTGAAAACTCCTTTCATCAATTCCGTCGATAATCCTTGCCGTCATTATTCCGGAAAACCGACAATAAAGGTGCAGGAATTATTCGAAATGCTTGAAAAAGTTGAGGAAACCCAACGTGCCAATATTGAAATGAAAGCAAGATTGTTAGCGCATTATATAATCGATGAAATTTATAGCATAACCCAAAAGCAAAGCAGTGATATCCGCGAACCGGCTGACGAAGCTGTCAGTGAGATAATAAAATATATAAACTCGGAGTTTGCTGAACCTATTTCATTGAATATGCTTTCGGATAAGTTTTTTATTGATAAAAATCATATCAATCGTTTATTTAAAAAAGCAACCGGAACGACAGTAAAGGAATATATAATAAGAAAACGAATTGTATATGCAAAGCAGCTGATGAGTTGCGGGTTGACTGCGGCAGAAGCTTCGGAAAAAGCCGGATTTAACGATTATTCAGCGTTTTACAGGGCATATATAAATATAATAGGGCATACACCAATTAGCGACAGAAGCAGAAAATAGGGTTGAAAGATAAACATTTAAACAACAATTTTAACGTCTTAAGGGAAGGATGGTTATGATTATATAAATGGAAATATCGGTTATTGGCTGTGGCAGATGGGGTTCATTCATCGCATGGTATCTAAATAAAATCGGTCATTCGGTTCTTCTGTATGGTCGTGAAGGCTCAAAACATATGAAGCAATTTCAAGAGACTCGCACAAATGGGCTGGTTAGCCTACCTGCTAAAATTACTCTGACAACAAACCTTGAAGAGGTAATGAGTAATGATGTAATTATTATATCTGTTGATTCTCAGGGATTAAGAGGATTAATGAACGAAATTACAAGACATAGTCCTTTGAACAAAATATTTGTATTGTGTATGAAAGGTCTTGAGATTTCGACAGGAAAGCGGTTGTCGGAAGTAGCTGCAGAATATGTAGGTCAGAACAACAATATCGCTGTCTGGCTGGGGCCAGGGCATGTGCAGGAGTTTCTCGGAGGGATTCCGAATTGCATGGTCATTGATTCCGAAAACAAAGAAGTAAAAGAAAAACTTATCGATGAATTTTCGAACGAGCTTATCAGGTTTTATATCGGCGAGGATTTGATAGGCAACGAGATAGGCGCCGCAGCAAAAAATGTTATCGGAATTGCTGCAGGGATGCTTGACGGATTAAAGCTGTCGTCGTTGAAGGGCGCGTTGATGTCGAGAGGGACACGTGAAATATCGAGGCTGATAAAAGCACTTGGCGGGAATGAGTTGTCTGCATACGGGCTTTGTCATCTCGGCGATTATGAAGCAACAATTTTTTCCGAATTCAGCCATAACAGAAAATTCGGTGAAATGCATGTTAAAGGCGAGAAGTTCGACAGACTTGCCGAAGGGTATTATACAGCAAAGGCATTGCAGAAAATGTCTGCCGAATATGAAGTTGAACTACCTATATGCGATGCGGTATATAAGGTTTTATATGAAGGCAAACCTGCAAGTGAAGTGCTTCAAAATTTATTTCTCAGAAGCTTGAAAACCGAATTCTGGAGTTGAGAATGAGGATACCGAACAAGATTGTAATATCAATTATTTTATTAATTCTTTTCGGCTGTGCGATTATGGCATACATCGATATCGGTTTACATGTAATTCGGTTTAATATAAACAGCTGATGCAAAACACATCAGCTGTTATCACTTTATTTCAGGTTTATGACGGCTTCAACTTTAATACCGTTTATAAATAATTTATAATCCTTTGCGTCGGAATCAACGATTACATAATGAACAATAATATTACCTTCTTCGGCAGGATAAATATTTGACGTAACTGTAAATTCGGAACCGAGCGAATCAGTTATCATTAAATCGCTTGTAGTATCCTCAACGAAATATTCGGCAATGACCAGGATGCTTTTCTCCGAACCGAAGGTTCTGCAGACTCTTGCGGACAGATTGTGGTATTCATATGGCAGATCAATGCTTTTTCCCTGCTCGTTGAACACAAATGGAATTTTCCAACCGGAGCCTGACTTGTCGCTTATATAGGTTGCGACCGAAAGATTGTTTCTCTGATACATAACAACAGAAAATTCATCTGTGGATATAACTTCTTTTGGATTTTTATTGGTCTGATATTTATATGCTGCTTCAGGTGAGTCGAATTTATAAAATACATTTTCGAAAGGCAGGAAAGAAATTACTGCAAAGAACAGCGATATTGCAATCAAATAACCGAATAGCTTAAGCTTTTTGATTTTTTTCCAAAATACAAAAAATGCTACAAGTGCAAAAACTGCGGTAACAAATATACGGACAAACATGTACATACTCATAATTAACATATCGCTGCCTCCAGTAATTTTTGAGTTTATTATATCACTAAATACAACATTTGTAAATAACTAAAAGCAATAAATAAATTATTAAAATAGTACACGAAACCTTAACATAACATTTACAATATTTCTGTCACAAAAAGACCTTTCAAATTGTATTACATATATATTAGATTTACTATATTAGTCTAATCAAATAGCTGGCATAATTTATTTATGAGTATAATACAGATTGAAAGATTAAGAATCTTCTGAAAATTATATTGACAAGTCCTTCTATTTAAGATATGTTAAAAAGGAATAAAAAGGATACAGATAAATAGTGATATGAGTTAAGCGATGATGTAAAATTTTCCTTACTCTTCAACTTAAGAAAACATTATATACTAATGATTTAAATTTCTCTGATGATTATGAAAGTAACATTTCATATATTTCTTTTGATTTTGCGGATAAAAAATGGCTATTAACATACTTAAATATAACAGTGGTAAAAAAATTATAATGTATGTAACATTTTCAGTAGGTTCATTATAATTTATTATATCTTAGACGGTATTGTATTTGAAGAAAAATTCAAGTTCAATGCGGTTTAGTAATATATTTCCCCTCCCTTCCATACCTCTCATGCATCAGCAGTGCCGACTCACTGTTGCATGCATATAGTTCCGCGATATCGCCGACAAACCGATATTACGAAATTAATCAACAACAAAAAGAACCTATTAACAGGTTCTTTTTGTTGTTTCGAAATGAATTTATATAGGGCTTTTTAATTATTTTTTTTCTTTGGTATCAGTAGCATATTCAGGATGGTAATAAAAATTGCAATCAGTATACAAATCCAGAAATTTTCGAATTTCACCGATGGCAATAAGGTATCGGCTAATGCAACCATTCCCGCATTCACTACCAGGCTGAATAGTCCGAAGGTGATCAATGTGAAAAGAATCGATACAATCTGTGCCAAAGGTCTTATGAGGAGGTTCACAAGCCATAAGATGGTCCCCGCTATAAGATAAGTGGTTATACCCCCTTTTATTGTAACATAATCAGGAAGTATGCTTTCAACCAGAAATATTGATGCGACACAAACCAACCATTTAATGATGAGTTTCATAACAGCCCGATTCGTAATATTTTACGAATAGAATCCTTTCTTATGATATAATAATATATCGTTAACCTTCCGAAAATGCGAAGCATTTTCCTAAAAGTCAACTGTATAAGCGAAAAAGTATTGATGTACCTAATGTTGGCTTTATGATATAATAAATTATCTTGTTCCGACCAGCACCTTGACTTCATCATCCTTGTCACCTGCTTCGACACTGACAAAATCGTATCTTCCGAGATGAAGCATTGCTTCTTGAAGTAATATTTTCATTGGTTTGAGCATGATAATTGCATTTTTAGGAGTATATCTGTTGCCTTTAGTCCTGATACTGCCGATTTTCAGGATATATAAAAGTTCAAGTATTTCTATTGAGCTGTCTATAAGAATATAAAGAGCAATTATTGACAGTGGGATGAAAATATTTATCTTCGTCCTGCCGGCTTCACAAACCTTGATTTGGACGCAAAGAAGCGATGCAAGCTTAATCGACATAAACTTTCACCGTTGCTCCGTCTTCGCCATCGCCTGCGGTTATATTGACGATTTCTTCATCGGAGTCTGCAAGTTCATCGGTTACACTCTCTGTCATCTTGATAATCTGATCGAGGTTAATTCCTTGACGTTCAAGCTCATGCTTTGTTTTTTCCGGAATGACTCCTGATTTCGCCAATGGCATCAGTGCTTTTATAATAGAAAGAGGAACATTGACTTTCACTTTAGCTTTACCGCTGTTATCACCGGCATCAATGTCAACGCGCAGATTCTTTTTTCTTCCTCTTCTATCTTTAATTTCGATCTTTTCCCCTTCAGGCTCACCCAGAGCTTCCAATAATGTTAATGCTTCATCGGTGGAAATTTTACCTTCGCTGACCATTTGGAGTATGCGTTTTTTATCGTTGTTCATATAGTTCCTTTCTAAATTATTAAATTTACAAATATTTTGGTATTATTTTTCGTTATTATTTTTATTTTCATAGTGAAACAGCCTTTGCGAGCGTTTGCTAATCATATTGTTTTTTGCTCTCTGCTTATTTTCGTTGTAATCCACGACAACATACTTGTTGCCGAAAGCTATGCCATAAAAAGTATACATAAATATGACCATTCCTTTCTTTAGGGCGGGGAATTGTGCCTGATTTTACTTTGTAAAATTTTTTTGCCACTTGCAAAACTTTCGCCTCGATATTCAACCGTATAGCCTGCTATACGGATGGAAAAGGTACAAAACCATAGTTTGAAAATTTATTTTCAAACTTCGTTCCTCCTCTGTAAATAACAGATCAAAATTTACCCCTTGCTCTTTTAATTAATTTTGCAGCTTCATCTGCTGTAATCTCGCCGCGTTCAACCATCCCGAGAATATCTTCGCTCTGAGGTTCGTTTTCATTAATCGGAGTGAACCCAAGCGCAGCCAGCATTTCCTCGGTTAAATTTTTTACTGTGGGATATGAAATACTGAGTTCTTTTTCGATTTCTTTTATATTCCCCCTGCACTTTAAAAATGTTTCAAGAAAGGCACTTACCCTTTCGTCAAGACTGCAATATTTGCATTGTGCGAAACTTCCCGTAAGCTCTGTATGACAATTATTACAGGTCATTTTTGTTATAGTAAATTTGTTTTTGCATACAGGGCAATTATTTGGTTGTTTAACTTCCATAAAACCTCTCCTTCTCGACATTTTGTTCTGATGGATGTATTATATATGATAAAATTAAATATGTCAATAGTAAAATTAAATAAATTAATAATAAAATTAATTAGATTGATATTATTTAAAATAAAGTGAATTAATAAATTAAATTAACACCATTTATTGAACATAGGTCTAATATAAGATAACCTGTGTTTATTATAAAACAATATTTTAAATTTGAAATAAAAATTTATCAGTATATTTACATTTTTGCATATTTCCTATTGTAATCAAAATTAAGCTGTGGTATAATTCATATATAATGTCTGAAGTTTTGATATGGATATTAATGTATTTAAATAGGATATATATAAAATAAATCATAATTATATACATATATATGTTAATCTGTCGGGGGTTCCTAATGATACTTTTTATTATTGCAGGTTTTTTAATCGCAAAAATTAAAAAATACAGGATAAAACCCGTATTAAAATTACCATATTTATATCCGTTATTTATGATAGAGTTGATATATATTTTTTTTCAAATAAATGTTATATTTGATAACTTCTATTTTCTTAAATTTTCTTCGACCATACAAATTGCATTTATGGCGTCAATGCTTTTACCAATTGTCAGATACTCAATTAATCTTCCGGCTATAATCGGTTCTGTTGCTGTTGTAATTGGAACTTTAATGAACCGACTGGTTATAATGGCAAACAATGATTTAATGCCTATTTACCCATCGCTTTCTAAGCTGACAGGGTATTTCAAAGATAGCGATCTGGAAAAAGCAAATGATGGAGTACATATTCTTGGAAACGCTGCAACCAAACTAAGCTTCTTGGCCGATTATATTGACATAGGGTGGACAATCTATAGCCCGGGTGATGTTTTAATACATTCATTTGTGACAATTATAATTTATTATACTATAAAAGAAGTAAATTTGAGAGTGGAGAGGGAGCTTAATCAATGAAAGAGTTCTTAATAATCTTTTTTACCCAAATAGTTTTCGGTCACTTTTTACAATGTATAACTTGCGTTATATGGTTAAGCGTTTTTGATAAGAATAGATTAAACAAAAAATTGTTTTGGATATTATCTTTATCATTAACGGTCTCCACATATTTAGTTCGATTGCTACCTATAAGATTTGGTATACATACTTTACTTTCAATTATATTTGTTGTATTAATATCGATATGGATGCTTCAGATAAGTGTCAATAAATCTGTTTTTATCGGATTGGGTGCAACATTACTGATAACAATCAGCGAGATTCTTTCATACTTAATTTTTGTTCTAATAATTGGTGAGGAAAATTTCAAAATAATTAACGGGGTAGAATCCTTGTACAGATATGTTGCCGGAGATGTTGGTGCTTTAATTTTCTTTACTTTTGTCGTCAGTTTTTATTGGTATAAGAAAAAAAGAAAAAGAGATAAAATCTAACATGGAAAATGTATTTTACAGAATTGCTTATGTAATAGGCAGTAAAAATGGTTTTGATGACGAAAGAATAAAAGTTATTGCTTATGGTCTTATGGCTTTATCTCAAACAATAGGCATATTTATCTTATCATCGGTTTTAGGAATAATTTTTGGTTGTTTATATGAAAGCTTAGCAATATTTTTTATTGTTGGTTTTATAAGAAAATATACAGGTGGAGCTCATGCGACAACATTAATCAGTTGTATGATTATAAGTGTTACTGTTATTCTTTCTATGTCTGCTGTTGCCAGATATACATTTTCGTTTGTTTTTAAGCAATTGTCGGTAATTGATATAAGAATAATTATTATCATAGTTTATGTTTTAATATATTCATTAATATTTATAACAGTATTTAAACTTGCTCCTGTTGATAGCCCTAATAAACCGATAAAAAAACCGGAAAAAATAAAAAGGCTGAAAAACGGAAGTAGAATTATTATAATAAGCTTATTTCTGTCATCAATAGTTCTGGTATGGTTTTCAAAATATAATTACAGGTTTTTTACTGTTGCAAACAGTGCGTTATTCGCAACATTATGGCAAACATTGACATTAACGAAAACAGGTCATAAGTTAATTAACGTACTGGATAGGTTTATTCGAATAAAAAAGCTTGATTAACGAGAAATCGTTTAATACAAGATGGTCATCCAAATTCTGAAAGAAGGAGGTATATCATGAAAAAAACATTGTTTTCGGCCCTTGCTGTAATAGCAACCGTTGTTGCTACATTGGTTGCATCTTCTGCTTGCTGGTGGTTCATATACCAACCAGAAGAACCAGTATCATTACAGGACAAGTAAGCCAATCCCCCAGCTTTGCAATAGGGCACGATAATCGTGCCCTATTGCCGAAACACTTTATAACGGAGGCAATAGAATGGGCAGTAATGCAACAAGAAAAATAACAAAATATAAAAACATGTTCTTTTCAATAAAATTATGTGCATTGTTTTTTTGTGCCATTCCAATGTACCAGTCATTATTCACTGATTCAACTTCTCAGGCATTGTTTAATGTTAATTTAATTGCTATGTTAATTTCTATGGCGTTAATTATTTTCATGTTATTGATTTGGGTATTACTGGATTCACAAAGAAATAAGTATAAAATCGTAATGCTTATTGAAGTAGCAATGTTTTTTTTAATTTGCACAGGAGCAATTTTAATAAGCGGAAGTTATGAAAGTTATTATAAATTCCTATATATATTCTTTATTGTTTCATATACTATTGAATTTGGGATGAAGACAGGTCTTATTATTTCTGCATGTTCATCGTTCTCGTTAATAATTATGGATCTGTTTTATTTAAATGAATCCAATGTAAATAAGTATTTTGAGAGTGATCTGGCTCTTATTGCTATGTTTCTTGTCATTGCATGGGTCGTCGGTTATTATGCTAAAAACGAAAATCTACATATTGAAAATCTTGAAAAATATGCAAATATCGACGGTCTTACCGGTCTTTATAATCATAGATATTTCCATGAATACCTAAAAGAAATATGCAACAACTATTCAACAAACGGAATAAAAAATCTGACTCTTCTCATAATTGATATAGATTATTTTAAAAGCTATAACGACGTATTCGGTCATCAGAAGGGCGATATGTTGTTGGTTTTAATTTCCGACCTTTTCAAGAATCATTTTAGTAATAATGATATGCTTTTCCGATATGGAGGAGATGAGTTTTGCGTTGTCCTTAATGATCAAAGCATCGAAAATGGTTTTGAAGTTGCTGAGAGTCTTCGTCGTGAGGTTTTGAATATTGAATACAATGAGAAGAAAATGCTTAGAGAACGGATATCGATTTCTATTGGTATTTCTCAGCTTTTCGCAGAAAATGATGACTACCTTTCATTAATTGAAAGAGCAGATAAAGCATTATATAAAGCAAAATATCTTGGCAAGAATCGTGTTGAGATATATTCATCAATTTTTGAACGTTTTAAGGATTTAGAACCTGAACAAGCATCCGATACACGCAGTGTTAAACAGCTCATTACGGCTATCAATACACGTGACAGCTATACATATTATCATATTGAAAGAGTTGTTCATTTCTGCGAGTTGTTTGCCAATTACCTGAAACTCGATAAAGCAAATACAAAGAAATTAATATATAGTGCATATGTTCATGACCTGGGTAAAATTTATATTCCAAAGGAGGTATTAATTAAGGAATCACCGTTAACCCAGGAAGAAGTTGAAATGCTGCGGAGTCATCCGGGTTACAGCGCTGATATTGCTCGCGAATTTAAAGGACTTGAGGATATAGCGGATATTGTTTTACAGCATCACGAGAGATATGACGGAAATGGATATCCAAATGGTCTGAAGGGTGAAGAAATATGCTATTTTGCGCGTATATTGACTATTATTGATAGTTTTGATGCTATGACAAGTAAAAGACCTTATAATTACAAGCGTAGTAAGTCGTATGAAGAAGCTCTTGAAGAGCTACGATATTATAAAGGAACCCAATTTGATCCAAAATTGGCAGATGAGTTTATCTGTGCTTTAGAATTAGTATTTAATAATACAAAATGCGGAGATCATAAAAGCATAAATACTAAAATTGACATAACGGCTGATGAATAATAGCCATATGCAAAAATCGTTTACTTATTGCGAAGGGAGACCATAGGTATTTGTTGAAAAGCTATAATACCGACTAAAATGACAAAAAAAAATAAAGTTTGGAAGTGGGCAAAGATTGTTTTGCTTACTCTTTCGATACTGATTATAGTATCTACAATTACAATAAGTTTAATTTTTTATTTCAGATGGAACCAGGCATATGATCCTACTGTTACATTCTCTGAGAGGGAAGACGAGTATTCCGCGCCTACCTCAACACCCGATGATGAGATGTCGGCAGTAACAAGCTATAATGAAGATGATTGGGACACTTCGATAATAGATCCGAATACATCTGAAACCGAATCTAATGGTGGGACTACGTCGAATACAAATTCAAATTCCGGCACCATCTCCGGAGGCGGAGATTATGTATGGGTGTGGCACCCGAAAAATGTTCCGATAATAAAAAAGGATCAGATAGACAATAATATTATTAACATATTGGTTTTAGGTGTTGATTCAACTGATGCAACAAAAAGCGGCGGTCGCTCTGATACAATGATTGTTGCTTCATATAATAAGAAAACCGGTGAAGTCAATCTTATATCTCTCATGAGAGATTCATTTGTTCCTATTGAAGGATATGACTGGAATAGATTGAATACAGCTTATTTCTTTGGTAGTGTCGGTCTTTGCATAAACACAATCAATGATGTTTTTGAGCTTGATGTTCAGAATTATATTATGGTCGATTTCGATTCGCTACCGAAGCTGATCGATAAAATTGGCGGGATCGAAGTCACCTTGACACAAGCAGAAGTAGATTATTATAACGATAATTATAATTGGGGTGTTACTGCCGGTAAGGTATTGCTAAGCGGTGATCAGGCGCTGAAGCATGCAAGGAACCGTAAGATAGGCAACTCAGATTTTGCGCGGACAAACCGACAAAGGGATATGCTTACACAAATTATAAATAAGATGTTGAATAAAAACGATTTACCCGGAACAATATCATTAATTAACTCATCAATTGATATGATAAAAACAAATATTAATGCAAACAGTTTAATAGGACTCGCAACCGATGTATTTACAGGACCAAAGGTTACAATTGATACTATGCAAATGCCTGCAAACGGTACATACGAAGCATATTGGTATAAGAAGATGTTGGTTATGAAAATTAATATTGAAAAGAACAGAGAAGAGATTCGAAAGCTAATATATACAAATTAAAGTAAAAAAGGCGCTGTAGCAAAACGATTTATGAAAGAACGTGAGCTGCGGCTTCTTTTATGCGGGAAGCTTCCATAAAATAGTCGGTAGTTATGCACAGGATGTG
>MGOY01000042.1 GCA_001797275.1 Clostridiales bacterium GWF2_38_85
GTAAGCACGCTTGTTATCTTGGTTTTTATTTCGATATAACTAAGTAAACGCTTAATCTTATCCATAGCTTTTCCTTTGTAAAAGTTTATTTGCCTGTTGATTTATTCAGCAATAGAAGCATATTTTCTTTTTTGTCTGCGTTTGTATCAAGATTTTCAATAAGAGTTTTTGCCTTATTATAATATTTATCTATGATTGAATGTGTATAGTTCAACCCGCCTGCGATTTTAACCGCAGCTTTGAGTGCTTTCGGTTCAATTCCGCCTTCAACTTTCCCATTGAGCGAAATATCCTTTTTCAACGCGTAAATTAATGGCAGGGTTATAACACCCTGGCGGTAATCAGACAAAACAGGCTTTTTGGATACTTTTTGCGTTGCCTCGTAATCCATGCAGTCATCCGCCAACTGGAAGATCAATCCGATGTATCTACCGATGTCGGTATAACTTTTCTTGTTCTGCTCTGGCTCACCCGACAGCACGAATCCAATGTAGAATGAAGCCTGGAACAGTGCAGCGGTTTTACCTGAAATTGTTTTAAAGTATTCATTTTCGGATAGTCTGTAGTTTTTGTTGTTTTTGTTTTGTCTTAATTCACCCAGACAAATTTCTGTCAGATAACCGGGTAGCAGATTATCAATTCTATCTTCTACAACCCGAACCTGAACGGATGATGCAAGCTGCAGGGCAAGGCACATCAGATAGTCACCGCAAAGCACAGCAGTTTTTTTGCCGTATTTTTTATGCAATGCTTCAATACCACGCCTTTTATTTGCGTTGTCGATGATGTCATCGTGAACCAATGTTGCAAGATGCAGCAGTTCGACAGCAGCTGCTGCATGAACAGCATCCTGCGTTGTCATTCCATCAGTATTTGCCGAACAGGCAATAAGCGCTTTTGCGCGGATATTCTTGCCACTTGTTTTTGCGAGATGAAGTGTCTGGGCTTTTATTACGGCAGGAGCTGCTTTGAGCTTCTGCTGTATTTCATGTTTTACAAGCTCGAATGCTTGATTAAGGTTGATTTTCGTTTGTTCTGACATGGTTATCTTTTCAGTCATGGTACAGATATGACCGCCTTACCCATCTTATTTTTTTCCAGCCCTTTTTAAGCCAGGGGGTTGTATAATAGTCAAATCCGAATACTCTACCGCTGAACAGCAGTGCGATTGCGGCAAAAATCATCCAGAAACTCGAAAGATAAAGGCCTGTTGTGCAGGTGAACATAAAGAGCAGTACAATTGAGAACGTGCTTGACGGGGTTGTGAACAAGCCGCCTAAGAGCGAAAGCCCTATTAATATTTCTGAAACTACAATAAATATCTGCATCGCAAGCTGTACCCAGTCGTTGGGAAGGATAATTTTATCTATAAACCAGTTCATCAGTGGGATATCGAGCTTGAATGCAAAGTCAGCGACTGTTGATTTTGCGAGCTCGGCACCCGAAACGAAAATTGCTTTGAATAAACCGAGAAAATCTAAGTTAAATATAAGAGTTTCGACTTTTTCGACAACCTCACCGCCGGTCGATCCTGTTGCAGAGGTAACCGCATCCGATGTTGTTCCGTTAATAATCGAGTTAAACCAGGAATTTGCACCGCCGAAGAAGCCTTCAAGCATTGGAGTTTTTAACCATCCTTCAACGATTTTCATTACACCTTCGAATATCCATACAGCTCCGAGCCACATACGCAGCAGTACAAGCAGAAAACTTGGTGTTCTGTTTGAAAAATGGCCGCCGACAAAGCTGCGCTTGTTGCGTATTGTAAAGAACTCATGTTTGATATAGCTGGCAATTTTGTTCCAGCCAAGTACCTGGATAAAATAAACAATGTTGATAAAATGCTTGGTAAACATAGCAAGAAACGAGGGAAGATTGAACATGTGTTTGCTTGTTCCGACACGTGCGGAACCATAGCGTCCGCCAACACTAACCATTACCCCATGGAATTTCGGCTTGTATTCTTCAAGCTCACCCTTACCGGATATGGTGCTGTATATATTATGTGCAGCTGTGTGCGCACTTTGTTCGCAGTTCTCTACCATCTGAGGCACGGGCATTTTTTCGCCTTCAGGGGTAAAGCAAAGGTTATCCCCGACAATGTAAACACTCTCATCTTGAGTTGAACGCAGGTATTTGTCAGAAAGTAGTCTGCCTCTGTTAGAGGTCGGTATCTCCTTCGAAACCTTGTTTGTTATCTCGGAGCTTTCGATTCCGGCAACCCAAATAATTGTGCTGCTTTCGCGGCGGATTTGTTCGCCCTCGTGCTCAACTTCAATGAAGTCCTCCCCGATTTCGACAACCTTGGTTTTCAGCTTGACAGTGACACCCATTTTTATTAACCTACGAAGAACTTTTGCTGACAGCTTTTCGGGAAGGGTCGGCACAACGCGATCAAGGAAATCTACATTGCAGATTGTAACAAGCTCACGTGGGATTTCATATTTATCGCATGAAATCGGTACAAATTCGGCAAGTTCGCCAACCATCTCAACACCGGTGAAGCCTGCGCCGACAACATAAAAGGTCAACAGCTTCTTCTTTTTATCGAGATCGCTTTCGGACGATGCAAGCCTAAAACAGTTGGTGATTTTGTCCCTGAGTTTGATTGCATCATCATATGACCACAGGGTGTAGGCATACTTGTCAGCACCCGGTACACCGAAATAGGTTGGCTTTGATCCGGCTGCAATGACAATATAATCATACGAATAACTATTTTTATTACAAATAACCGTTTTATTTGTAAAATGCACCGACTCAACCGTATCGGTTACAACATTTACGCGCCTGCCATCAAAAATTTGCCTCAGGCTCATTCTTATACTTTCTTCCTCAACTCTGCCTGCCGCAACTTCATGAAGTTCGGTAAGCATTGTGTGGAAGGGGTTTTTATCTATGATGGTGATGCTTACATTAGGATCTTTTTTGAATCTTTTTGCAAGTCCTTTTGCTATCAATACTCCGGAATACCCAGCACCGATAATAATGATATTTTTCATTTTTACCTCCATAAAAGTGGATTAAATTAATTATTTATATAAACAGATTGTTTTATTATTAATTTTAAGTATACTAAAACAAACCCACTTAGTCAATAGTTGTTATCAAAAAATGTAGTAAATATTTTCATTTGAATGGGAGGACAATGATATACTCATGGATTATACAGAATATCAGTTATAAAAAATATAAATTTAGTGATAACAGCTGAAGATAACAAAAATAAAAAAGATTTTCTGATAATTCATTATTGTAAAATTAAATTATGGTATAATAAAGCCAACATAAGCTTAACCAAACTTGGCATTGTTGTCCGAAAAAGTTTTTGCACGGATAACAGCTTGAACCCCAAGAAGCGGCGCTTTCAATCTCAAATTATTCAACCAACTAGTTTGTGTTTTCCGTCGGTACGACGGAATTTCGGTAAACTAAAACCACACAAACTCCGGAGGAAGCATGTGCTGTATAATATAATTAAGCAAATAAGCAAAAACAGAAACGAGATAATATGGACCGTGTCAAATTTTCAAACATTTCAATTTCAGAAGAGTTAAAACAGGGCATAGCTGATATGGGTTACGATGATGCAACCTCTATTCAATCGCAGAGTATACCTTATATATTGGAAGGCAGGGATATAATCGGCCGCAGCCAGACCGGAAGCGGAAAGACTGCTGCATTCGCATTGCCTGCAATAGATATGCTTGACAACACAATGAATCCGAAGGAAGTTCAGGTATTGATATTATGCCCAACCCGCGAGCTTGCATTGCAAGCGGTAAGCGAAATAAAAAAGTTTTCGAGATATAAAGAGGATACAACTGTGTGTGCTGTTGTAGGCGGTGATCCGATAATCCGCCAGATTGCAAAGCTAAGGCAGGGCAGTAAAATTGTTGTTGGAACACCCGGTAGAATAATGGATCATATGCGTCGAAAAACAATAAGAATATCCGAGGTAAAAATGGTTGTTTTGGATGAAGCCGATGAGATGCTGAATATGGGCTTTGTTGAGGATATCGAAACCATTCTTGCAACAACTCCCGAAGACCGCCAGACAATATTGTTTTCTGCAACTATGCCAAGCGCGGTTCTTGAAATAACAAAGAAGTTTCAAAAAGATCCTGTTATGGTAGAGATTGAACAAGCCAAGATGACTGTGGATACAGTCGAGCAGTACTTTTTCAACATACCTAAAGGACAGAAAACAGCAGCACTGTGCAGGCTGCTTGAATATTACAAACCCAACTCCTCGATTATTTTTTGTAATACAAAAAAGATGGTTGATGAGTTGATACTTGAATTGAGAAGCCATGATTACCCTGCACAAGGTTTGCACGGCGACATGAAACAAGCAATCAGGTCGCAGGTTATGAATCAATTTAAAAATAAACAATTTAAAATTCTTGTCGCAACCGATGTTGCAGCAAGAGGAATTGATGTTAATGATATCAAAATCGTATTCAACTTTGATTTGCCCCAGGAAGATGAATACTATGTCCACCGTATCGGTAGAACAGGGCGTGCAGGTAAACAAGGACAGGCATTTACCTTTATTCAGGGTGGAAAGCAACTGTCTCAGCTGAAAAATATCATGAAATATACAAAGTGTGAAATTGTTCAGAAAGCATTACCTACAATGGGCGAAATCAGAGATCGACGGATAGAGGATGTTTTTGAAAAATTAATAACTTTTATGAATGAAAATGATTGCAGTATGTACAAAGATGCTGTCGAAAAGTTTCTATCCGAGGACCGCTCAGCTGTCGATATCGCTGCCGCTTTCGTCGCTATGGTTGTCAAAGACAACTTCCCGGAAGATAATATACCCGCTGACTTCAATGAATTCGATTTAATTGAGGACTCATCAGTAAGAGCAAAGCGACTTTCGAGCAGAGCCATAAAAGTCAATTCATCGGTTAATTCGGATATAAAGAAACGTGTATATGACGACCATAACATGGTTTCTGTCAAAATATCGGTCGGCAGAAAAAATAAAATTACCCCGAATCATATCTTGGGAGCAGTTACCGGTGAAACCGGATTACCCGGAAAACTTTTCGGGGTTATATCTATTCAAAGCACATACTCAACAATTGATGTTCCGAAGGAGTTAAAAACGATGGTTGTCCAAAAACTCAACGGTATTAAGATTAAGGGAATCCAGGTTACGGTAAGCTGAGTATGTTATAAGTGCATTCTTCTTATAATTTCTTCCTTCATATTTTTGCCTTCAAACAGCAGGATTGCTGCTGTTGAAATAAGGCTGCAGGCTACACATATCACCGACGGATAAATTATGTTCAGAACTCCGGTAAATATGAATATAACCGGAATGATTCCGTATAAAGCATCCAATATTAAATATAAAACATATTCGTATGTCGGAATTTTAAGAATCTTCGACAGTATATACATTGAGAGCATAGATGCCATGCAGCTGATTGGTATGACATAATCGATCGACCAGCGCAACCAGCCTGTCGACAAGTCCCAAAGCACAGCGAAGGTTGTTACTATGAAAAGCTGCCAGGTTATATTTTTAAACAGCTTGCGTCTATATTTAATACCCACCGAAGCAGTAATCCATGCTGATATAGCACCGCCGATGACAAAAAGCGACCACCATATATCAGAAGGGATCATCATATTCAATGCAACACTTGATATACTGATAGTTATAGCAATAAATGTGATAAGCCGCATCAGAAGGTTTTTGCTGTATTTCGGTGTATTTATATGCGGAAAGGCATTTTCAACGAGAGTTCCGGTCAGCTCTCCCTGACAGAGAGGGCAGACGTGCTTGTTCCCATTGACAAACACCTTGCATTTACGACATTGAAGCATCTTTTTTCATCTCCCCGGCAGAAATATCAAAGTCATTGCTCCGTATCTCAACATCAATACCGTTTTCGGTCAGCATCCTGAAGAAATTCTTCTGGATGTCAGTACTTACGAAGGAGGATGTGAATCCCATCTGAAGCCTGTCGCCAAAAGAAGATATACAAAGCTGAAGTCTGAGAGTACTTGCAAGCACACCAAACATATCTATATAAGAAGCCATTTCCTGCGGCATATCAACTTTGCCGACATTTGAGATTACAGCGGTAACTTTTGAGTCAGCTATACGTCTTCCCCAACGCAAGGCTATATTTTTTAGCGGAAGCGGCGCAATCCTTATAAAGGGGTTGTGTTCAAGAGCGGAAAGCTTATTCATACGTGCGCTTAAACGGTCTTTTTGCAACTCTTCTTTAAAGCTGCGGTCGATTGTTGCTATCATATCAGCAAAATCTCCGGTTTTTTTGCTGTAATTATATTCAACACCAATCATCCCGAAAAAGTTTTTTGTTGTTTCGGAAGGGAAAATTTTACGCAGATTGACTGGGATATTCAACACAACCGGCCTGCGTTCATTCTGTAGCGACATTTCTTTGTGTATTGCATCCATATAAACTGCGGTAAGATATATTGTAAGAGTGGTATTATATTTATGTGCGACCTCAAGTACATTTTTTACGGAAGCAATTCCTTCAATAACCTGAAGGTGATCTGCATCACGTTTTTTCATTTTCAGCTTATATGATTTGCTGCTCTTTGTTTTCGGGGTATTCTTTATCTTCTGATAATATTTGCGAAAGCTGTCAGAGCTTTTCTGAGCAAATGATGCGTCATTGTCAAGCAGTGGTAAATCATCACCAAATTCAGCTTTATGCAGGATTTTGATATAATGATAGACTATTGTTTTAAGAAGCTGCATTGCTCCGGTGCCGTCGGAGAGTGCATGATATATTTCGAGATTTATTCGGTTTTTGTAATAGCTGATCTCTAACAATAGCTTTTTTTTATCTTCGTATATCGGTGAACAGATAGTCTTGCTTTCCTCAATAACAACCGGCTCTATATCGCATTGCTCAAGGTAATACCAGAAGGCTCCCTTTTTCATAACACAAAGGAAGTTGGGAAAATCCTTTATCGCTGTATTGACAGCATTCTGAAGAACAGCAGAATCTATCGGGCTTTTCAGCTCACAATAAAAACGAAAAACATTCGTGTCGGTTTTACTGCTTGTAGAGGGAAATATTTTAGCCGCATTGTCAAGACGGCTCCACTCTAAGCTGCGTTTTCCGGGCATATTAATTTCCTTTCATAATATAACGGCTTCAATTGTTTAGAAATAAATTTATCAATTCATAGGTTCTTTTTACTTGGATAAAACGATAGTCAAGCGAGAAAAAGCCGTGCAATGCATTTTTCATTCTGTAAACACGGACATTGTTGCCTGCTTTCTCCAAAGCAATTCCGTATGCTTCACCTTCGTCACGAAGAGGGTCGTATTCGGCTGTGATAATCAATGTCTTGGGTTGGTTGGATAAATCATCTGCAATCAGAGGCGAAAAATAAGGATTCTTTAAATCTTCATCTTTGGATTTATATAAGTCGATATATTCGCAGATTCGTTTTGAAGTGAGAAGATAATCGGTGCCGTTGTCATATATTGATTTGAATGGCGAAGAAACAGTGTGGTTATTATTGGTAGAGGGATAAATGAGAATCTGTTTGGCAACAGAAAATTCTTGTCGGTCTCTTGCCATAAGCGATACTGCCGCCGCAAGATTTCCGCCTGCGCTGTCGCCTATAAGAACTATCTTTTCCCGTTTTATATCAAATAACTCAGGATATAGCATTATATCCTTTACAACAGCATAGCAGTCCTCAAGACCTGCCGGAAATGGATGCTCGGGAGCAAGACTGTACTCTACCGAAACGACCCGGCAACCTATATGCTTCGCAAGGTTACGACATACATTGTTATAGGTGTCAACGTTTTCGGTTACCCAGCCGCCGCCGTGGAAGAAGATCAACAGATTCTTTCGTTTATCATTTGTCGTATGGTAAATCCGTACACTGACCTCTCTGCCGTTCGACAGCACCTGCCTGTCCCACAGCTTATAAAAGGGTGTAAATACACTCGCTGATTTTATATTCAAGAGCATTCTTTGGGCTTTATATGTTTCTTTTATTTCGATATCAGGATAGGATAGAGCTTTAAGTGCTAATAATGTTGCTTTATTAATAGCCATATATTTAATCCTTCCCGAGGTATAAATTACATATATACTTTAGCATACTATATCGATTAAAACAAGTTTTAAATAGAAATTATTTTTATTCAGTATAATATAAATATTTTATGCAAGAAAAACAAACAAAGTCATATTTTAAATTGCATAAGAAAATTTTTATTAAAATTGAAGAGATATATACGCATTGACCAAAAAAATATTTTTTCACGAATTTTATGAAAAAAATTTAAAAACCCCTTGACAAACAATATATAGAGTGTTATTATGACGATGAGCTATAAGCTCCCACGCACAGGCAAACCTGCCGAAAGGCAGCGACGCGAAGCTAAAGGGCCTAACGAGAATTGATTCTCTATGGTTGCCAGCTGCCGAAATGTATACAAATTTATACACATCTTGTGCTATTTGTTATCGTTAGGCGGCTGAATTATATTCGGTCGCTTTTATATTTGTTTTATTTTTTATATCGAAAGGAAGACACACATGAAAAAATTTATATCCATTATTTTAGTAGTACTTATGATAACCACTTTATCAACTGTTGCTGTATCGGCAAAAGGAGTTTCTCACGAACAGTCTATATCGATATCGAAAGTATCTGATTTTAAGATTGCGATTGTCGAGAAATTGGTCGAGAGAACAAACGCAAAAATTGAAGATCTTGTTGTAGCAGCAATGGCTGAAGAAGATCCCGATCTTGATTTGCTTGTTGCAAGAACAAACTTCCTTGCTCAGACAACAATTAAAATAGCAGCTGCTCTGGGTGTTGAAGTTGTATGTGAATATGTAGTTTATGAAATCAACGGTGTTGCGGTTGTTATAGATCCGCTTATAGTAATAAAGAGATAAATGGATCTTCTTTCTTTGCCTGTTGATATCAGGGAAGCATTGGCTTCTGTGATAAAAAATGTAGCAGAGACAGTCAAGGTGTCAAAAATTTATCTGTTCGGCTCATATTTCAATGGTACGAATACTAATGAAAGCGATGTTGATATCGCATTCTTTATCGATGATAATGAAAGCCTCCTTGAAGCACACAGAAGTATAATTAAAATCACCAGTAGGTATCCCATTGACATACAACCGCAGATATTCTATGAATGCGAATTGATTGACAGCAGCGGCATTGTCGGAGAAATTCTGGAAAACGGTGGAGAGATATTTTTCAGACAAAGTATGGAGTAAAAAATGGATGGAATTTTTGTCAAAAAAGAAAAGGTCGATTTTTTAACACAGGATAGTAAAAGCGACCTTGCTTTGCTTCTCGAACAAAAGAATCTTGAGGTAATGGTTCAGAAGATAGATAAAAATTCATTGATTTGGCTTACTCCGGGTTCTGATAAAAATATGGTAGAGTTTTTCTATATTGTTGAGGGAAGCCTTTCTCTTGAAAATAGCGAAGAAAAGATAACGCTTGAGAAAAACGATTGCTTTTACACTCAGGATTTAAAAAATAAGGTGCTGCTTCAGAGCAATACAGATATGAAGATCCTTTATATTTCGAGTGGTTCGGTTTATGAGTATCTTGATAACTTTTATGACGAGCTTAATTTTCTTCTTGATAAAATCACCGAGAAGGACGAATACACAAAGAATCATTGTAAAAGAGTTGCAGATTATTGTCTGTTCATATCTAAAAAGCTTAAATGCGCAGAAGCGGTAATTGATAATATAGTTGTAGCAAGTCTTTTCCATGATGTCGGCAAGTGCTACATACCGGATGAAATACTCAAGAAAAGTCATAACTTAACCAACGAAGAATTCAAAGAAATATATAAGCATCCAACCTATTCAAAAAAAGTACTTTTAGGCAAATTTTCTGATGAAGTCACCCGAATTGCATATGAGCATCATGAAAGGCTGGATGGATCGGGTTATCCTTGTGGACTGCGTGGTGATCAGCTTTCACTCGAAGCAAGAATAATTTCGGTAGCTGACAGTTTTGATGCAATGACATCAAAAAGGCCATACAACAAGGTGTTGTCCTTTTCCGAAGCAGCAGATGAGCTTTACTCACTAAAAGCTAAATATGACATTAAGGTGACAAGAGCATTGAAGGAGCTGGTTGACAACGGTGAACTGCTTCAGATGATTAACGAGGTCAAAGCATGACAGGTTATGAAAAATACGAGCATTGGTTAACTCTCGCAAAATACGATGTAGAGACAGCAAAAATTCTGCTTGATGCAAAAAGATATTCCTATGTTCCGGCTTTATGCCAGCAATCGATAGAGCGTATGCTCAAGGGCATGTTTGTATGTCATACAGGCAAGGAAGCATCAAAAACACATAACATTCCTTTTCTTGCAAATAAACTTACGCAAAACAATGAATTTCTTGAAAAAGAGTCAGGAAAACGTTTTAGAGATGAAAAGGATGATAAAGAAGAGTTTATGGTCGATCTGATGTTTTATTACATGAGCGATTATCCTTTTTCATATAAAAAGTTTTCAGAGCGTTTCATCGAAGAGAAGGTTGCAGCAGAATTATATAATAACTCAATTAAGCTGCTTGAATGGTTGGAATCATTCCAAACTGATTAAAATAAAATTGAATAATTAATCAACTTCCCGATAATGGTAAACTTATTGAAAAATAAGGGCACAAAGCTATAGGGTCTAAGGATTAAAGCAAAGCTTTTTATCTATGACAGCCTAGCCACCGAACGAAGACGGGTTTTAATTGATTTACCATTGACGATATATCAATGGCGATTTTGCACCTTTTATTTAGGATTATATGTCATTTTTAATGATATTTAATTGTCGAATTATCTGGTTTTATGATCGCATAGTCAATCGTACATTTATTAAGCCGTATTCTCATTATTATGGGAATACGGCTTTTTGTTTTGCTTTGAAAGGAAAATCTATGATTTTTGTATATGTATTGCTTGGGCTGGTAATCGGATATGGTTGTATGCAAATAAGCAAAAAACTTATTATGGCAAGAACCACTGAATCGGTAAAAAGTATTTTACTCATAGAAAAATATGCTTTTATCTTCTGGTCGTTATTTACAGCCGCACTGTTCTCGATAATATATTTTATTGATTCAAATATAGTTCATCAGATTGAGTATATGTTAGTGTTTGTTATTTGTCTTATGATAAGTGCAGTAGATTTGATAACAAAAAAAATTCCGAATATATTGCTTCTTGTGTTATTGATTTTAAAGTTTATATTTCTTGTAATCAACTATTCGACTGCTGAACTTATTCAGAGTCTTTGGGGCTTCGGCGCAGCATGTATTATATTTGCATTACCTTCGTTGTTGAAATTAAAAGTCGGTGCCGGTGATATTAAGTTGGCAGTAATAACAGGCTTTTATCTTGGACTGAACGGATTTCTGCAAACAATGACTATAATGGCAATAGCAATATCTGTTTTCGGAATTATTATTAAAATTAAAAAACTTGGTAATTTTAAGACAAAAACAGCAATGGGACCTTATCTTGCATTTGGTTTTATCTGCACACTTTTGATCCCTTTGTTCTGAAAGAACGATATGTTCTTATAAGAACAATTATATAAATAAAAACAATAAACAATAGGAGGAAAAGGAAATGAAAAAATTGGTTAACTTCTTCAAGGATGAAAACGGACAGGGCATGGTAGAATACGGACTTATCATAGGACTTATAGCAATCGTTGTAATTGCAGGTCTTGTAATATTAGGTCCAAAAATCAAGGAAATGTTCGTAAATATCGGCAATAACCTTGATGCTTCAGGCACAGTATCTTAATTAAAATTTAATTGAAAACAGAAAGGACAGTATCATGAAAACATTAGTAAACTTCTTTAAGGATGAAAACGGGCAGGGCATGGTAGAATACGGACTTATCATAGGACTTATAGCAATCGTTGTAATTGCAGGTCTTGTTATACTTGGCCCAAAGATCAGAGATATGTTCACAGGTATTGGTGACAAGCTTGATGCTTCGGGAACAGTTTCCTAAAATAAGAGAAGTAATAAGAATTGGAATCGGGGGTGCAGTCGCACCCCTGAACAAGGTAAATAAATTTTGAGAAGGGATGATAATTATGAAAAAATTTATATTGGATGAAGACGGGCAGGCGGTTGTAGAATTTGCAATAATCGCACCTATTATTTTATTGATACTCTGCGGTATCATCGATTTCAGCTGGATTTTTTCAGCACAGCTTGCAACGAATAACTGCGCTCGGGAAGGTGCGAGATATGCGTCGGTATCATCATCGTATTCAACTCTCGAATATGACACTTCGCAAAAGGTTTTGAGTGTAGCTACCGATAATATTAAAGAAAATATTGAAACGGCAGTAGTTCTTTCAAATACAACAAATCCAAGTTCCGGTGATGTTACGGTAACAATAACAAGCGAGATTAAAACACTGACTATTGTAGCTAATACAATTTTCGGCGGTAATACGGCAAAGCTGTCATCAAGCGTTACCATGAAGGTTGGTTGATAGTATGAAAAGGCTTTTAAAAAATGAATCAGGAGCAAGTGCGATTATAGTTGCACTTGTTATGACTCTTATTCTTACAGCTTCAGCATTGGCACTGGATATCGGCGCAGCTTATGTCGAAGCTTCAAATACTCAAAATGCTGCTGATGCAATTGCATTATCAGTGGGAAGATATCTGCCGGTTGACGAAAATGATAGCTTGAAAATAAATATAGTATTAAATGCTGCCTCTGAATATGCTCAAAAAAATGAGGTTGAAAATTTTTATCCCGAAAATGTTATTTTCGGTGATGTTAAAGATGGAAAATTTACTTCAGTAACTATTAGTGTATCGAAAACAAGCGAAACACGGCTTGCAAAAATTATTGGAGTTGATAATATAGAAATACTAAAGTCCGCAACAGTTTCAGCACGTCCTGTAGGTTCTATTACTGGAGCAGTTCCGCTTGGAATTACTGAAGAAGCATATAACAATGTTATTTCAACTGGAGAAGATCATGTAATTATAAAAGTCGGCGGTGGTGACGGTGATACGGGATTTTATGGCTTTGTTGTACTTGATGATTCGAACGGCAATGCTGCACTGCTTGAGAAATGGCTAAAATACGGTTATGAAGGTGAAAACTATGTCGGTCAGTCATTACCGGTTGCAACAGGTAACAAAACAAGCGCAGCGAGGGATGCTGTTGAGTACAGACTCTCACTTTGCAATCATTATGTGGGGTATGGCGGCTGCATAATAGATCATTATGTAGAGGACTGTCCGAGAGTTATGTACATCCTGATATACAGCTTCACAGACAGCAGAACTGTACAAATTGTCGGCTTTGCTCCGTTTTTACTTGAAGGTTCACCGAGTGATGATGAAATACAGGGTTCGTTTATATATACAAACATATCGTACACAGATAGAATATCTGAAAAAGATTTCGGGATTTATACATACAGGTTGACTAAATAATAAAGGGATAAAAATATATGAAGAAAATATATCTCATTGCAACAATTGTTGCGATTATTACCGGTATGGCGGTGTTTTTGTTCGCATCGGAACTTCAGAAAAACAGCCTTGAGAAAAATAAAAGCGAGGAAACAATTGAAGTTGTGGTTGCTGCGATTGATATTACCGAGAATACAAGAATAACTACTGAAATGCTGACCACAGCACAGTTCCCTTCAGCTACGGTGCCGGTTAATGCAGTCAAAGATATTACATATCTTATTGGTAAAACCGCAAAATATCCAATCAGTAAAGGCGAACAATTCCTTGAAACGAAGATACTTATTATTGGTGATCAGGAAAATAACGAGCTTGCCAAGCGTGTACAGAA
Source organism: Clostridiales bacterium GWF2_38_85 (assembly GCA_001797275.1). GTDB lineage: Bacteria > Bacillota > Clostridia > Oscillospirales > CAG-382 > GWF2-38-85. Next base: position 13,868 of record MGOY01000042.1, read on the forward strand.
CGGTTACCGTGCGTTTACAATATCGGTTGATGCGATTACAGGTATTGCCGGTTATTTAAGAATTGGTGACAAAATCGATATTATTATAACTAAAAATGTTGATGGAATACCGACAACAAATTATTTGCTTCAAGATATAAAAATAATTGCAATCGGAAGCTCATCTCAATATCCGACCGGGAAAGAAAAGCTGACCGAATATTCTAATATAACACTTGAAATTCTTGCTGAGGACTGTACTATACTGAATCATAATATTATAAACGGACTTATTAAGATTGTTCTGAGAAGTGTCGGTGATGAGGAAGAAATATCAGTTGCACCGATTTCAAATTAAACATAAATAAAAAATGGAGTAGATATGGATAAGCTTAAGGTTGTCATTGTATCCGATAATATTGACATTAAAATAAAAATCAAGAACCTGATAAATGATGAAAGCATTGCAATATCAGGCTTCCTCGAATATGACAATATGACAAACCTTAAAATTTTGGGTTATAGTCCTGATGTTGTTATTCTCATTCATGATTCAAACGCGGGTCAGCTTTTTGAGATAGCGGGACAGGTTTATGCACAAATTCAAGGTGCAAGCGTTATAATGTTATCAGCCAATATAGATGTCAGTCTGCTTGCAAAAGCAATGCAATATGGTATAAAACAGGTTTTACCACTTGATTCGGATGCAAAGACAGTAAAAGAAGCATTATATAAGGCATATTCGCTCGAAAAGAAGAGAACATCAGACAATGCTTTCATAAAAAGTACACGTTCAAAAGTAATATCATTTTTTGGCGGTAAAGGCGGCACAGGTAAAACAACAGTTGCGGTCAATATTGCAGTACAGCTCGCATTAAACGGAAAGAAAACGGTCATTATTGATGCTGACTTCCAATTTGGGGACGTAACAGTTCTGCTTGACCTTGATCCGAAGGATACAATATATGAGTTGACAAAGGAAAAAGGCGATTTAAGCATCGATGTTGTCAGAAGTACATTAGCGCTTCACAGCAGCGGCCTTGAAGTACTGGCAGCTCCAAAAAGTCCTGAGTTGAGCGAGTATATAAGTGATAAAACTATGGAGATTGTATTAAACACGCTAAGACCTTATTATGAATACATAATAATTGACCTGCCGCCCGGATTCAACGATACTACAATAGCTGCAATCGAAAGCAGTGATGTAGTCTATCTGGTTGCAAGCGTTGACATTGTATCACTCAGAAACGCAAAGTTATGCTTGGGTATAATGGAAGCATTAAGACAAAAGGATAAGGTTGAACTTATTCTTAATCGCTGTACTGAGAGTATTATTTCAAAAAAGGATTTTGAGTCTATACTCAGCCTGACAACTAAACTATGTCTGCCCGACGATACAAAGACAGTGCTGACAAGCCTTAACAAGGGTGTCCCGTTTGTGGCAGGGATGCCGAAAACTCAGATTTCAAAGTTAATTTCCGGGTATGTAAAAACATTATAATGAGGATATAATACAATGGGACTGCTTGATAGAATAGAAAAAAACAAAGTGGTTGATACAGAGGAAACAAAGGAAAAAGTTCAGATTATTGATGAATTTTTTGAATTGAAAAATCGGATACACAGCTATGTCATAAGCGAGATCAACAAGCAGGAGCAAAAGGATATCCCCGATGAGGTCATAAGAAAAATTATTACTCAAGCTGTTGAAGAAAATGGCAGCGGAGTCGGCAAGTCCGAACGCCAAAAAATACAGAGCGATGTTTATAATGATATAATGGGGTATGGGCCACTCGAGGAACTATTGCAGGATCCCGAAGTTACAGAAATAATGGTCAACGGTCCAAACAGAGTTTTTGTTGAAAAGAAGGGAAAAATTCAGCTTACTCCGCTTCGTTTCAGGAACGAAGAGCATGTTATGAATGTTATTGACCGTATCGTTTCAATGATCGGCAGGCATATAGATGAAGCAAGCCCTATGGTTGACGCAAGGTTGAAAGACGGTTCGCGTGTTAATGCAATCATACCACCTATTTCGCTGGTTGGACCTGTGCTTACCATAAGAAAATTCTCAAAGAAGCCCATTACGGCTGCCCAACTCATTGAATGGGGCTCAATAACACCGAAGATGATATCTTTCCTTGATGCTTGTGTCAGAGGAAAGCTTAATATAATAGTCTCCGGAGGTACCGGCAGCGGTAAAACAACACTATTGAATGTACTGTCGGCTTTCATACCTGTTGACGAACGTATTGTTACAATAGAGGATGCTGCAGAGCTGCAGCTGCATCAGGTGCATCTGATAACGCTTGAGAGCAGGCCTGCAAACCTTGAAGGCAGCGGGCAGATCAACATCCGTGCATTGGTAAAAAATGCACTCCGTATGCGTCCTGATAGAATCATTGTTGGTGAGGTTCGTTCGGGTGAGGCGCTGGATATGCTGCAGGCTATGAACACAGGTCATGACGGTTCACTTACAACAACCCATGCTAACAGTCCACGTGATACGGTATCAAGGCTTGAAACAATGGTTATGATGGCAGGCATGGAGCTTCCTCAAAAAGCAATAAGAGAGCAGATTTGTTCGGCTGTAAATATTATTGTGCAACAGTCAAGGCTGCCTGATGGAAGCAGAAAGGTTGTCAAGATAACCGAGATAACCGGCATGGAAGGCGATGTTGTCAGCATGCAGGACATATTTGTATATGAGACAAACGGAGACAGAGATAATTTTGGTAAGTTTAAAGGTGACTTCAGAGCAACCGGAATTAAACCGAGATGTCTTGAAAAAATAATAGGAAACGGAGTTGCAGTAACCAATGAATGGTTTCGTTAGCGTTGCTTATTTAATAATAGTAAGCATATTAAGCGTCATATTGATTTTTCTGCTTATTGTAATTCTGCTTCGGTATATTTATTGCGATAAATTGATTGTCGAAAAGCGTATGACAGATCTTTTTAGTGATGAACAGCAAAAAGCTGAAATTAAAGCCGAAATAAAAAAGAAGAAAAAAAACCGGAAGTTGAAATATGGTAAAAGTATCGCAAACGAGCTTCAAACAGCCGGACTTCTTATAAGACCTGAGGAATTTATAACAATATGGATTATACTTTGCTTTGTACCAGCCGGACTGATTGCGTTAATCACCGGGAATGCCGTGTTTTCGCTGTTGTTCGGATTGGTGGGAATAATCCTTCCGCCCTGGTATTTGAAAAAGCAGAAAAAAAAGAGAATAACCGCATTTGAGAATCAGCTTGGTGATGCGCTTGTTGTTATGTGCAACTGCCTGCGTTCGGGGTTGACATTGAACCAAGCGTTTGAAACTATAGCAACCGAGATGAGTGAACCTTTGTCGAAGGAATTTATGAGAGTTTGTACCGAAACGAAGTATGGCACACCGATCGAAAAAGCTCTTAATGCAATGGTTGACCGCATCGGCAGCGATGACTTGATGCTGACCATTTCGGCAATAAACATACAAAGACAGGTCGGCGGTAACCTGTCGGAGATATTACAAAGTATTTCGGATACAATCAAAGGCAGGTTAAAATTGAAAAGCGAGATAAAAGTACTTACCGCAACAGGCAGAATATCAGGGCTTGTAATAGGACTGCTGCCGGTCGGATTGGGATTTATGATTTTTTTACTCAATCCTTCGTATATGTTAGGTTTTATTGAGTCAGGGATAGGGCGAATGCTGCTTGGACTTTGCGTTGTAATGGAAACAATAGGGTTTCTTGTGGTAAAGAAGATAATCAGTATAAAATACTAAGTATATAAAAGTAACAAATGAATTTCCAAAACCATTCGAGAAAAGTTAATGCTTTTTGGTTTTTTCAAATGATATAATCCCTATTCATTTGTTAGTTTAATATAGAAAGGCTGTAAAGATGGAGCTTCTGGTTATATCGGTTTCGGTTCTGATGTTCGTAATAATAACAATAGCCTTATCACCGATAGGGCAGAATATTGATATAAAGAACAAAAGGCTCGGTCAGGTTGCTAATAAGAAAAAAGAAATATTTGATGAGCTTGATCTTTCGATATACAAGCGTTTTATCGCTCCGCAGATAAACAGGATAACCGAATACCTTTCAAAAAGAAAAAAGTCAAAAACCAAGAAATCGGACAACTCTATTCTTGCAAAAGAATTACGTTATGCAGGAATCAGAATGGATCCCGATGAATATGTTTTTATAAAGAATGCTATTATTACACCTATTCTTCTGCTTGCAGTTTTCACAGCGCTTGCGATTGATGCGGACAGCATCGGTAAGTTCCTTATAATGTTGATCGGAGTTATACTCTGGGTGCTTGTTCCCCGGTATTTTCTGATTATTAAGGTAAATACAAGACAGAATTCAATAAAATATCAACTCCCTGATGTGCTCGATTTATTATGTGTCAGTATCGAAGCGGGACTTGGCTTTGATGCAGCATTACTCAAGATATCCGAAAAGATGGATGGACCTCTGATAGATGAGTTAATGACTCTATACCGTGAAATACAGATGGGGAAGTCACGCAGAGAGGCACTCAAGGATTTCTCGGACTGTAGCTCGGTCAATGAGCTGAAAAGCTTTACATCGGCAATAATCCAGGCGGATAAGCTTGGAATTCCGATAAAAAATATATTGAAAATACAATCTGAACAGCTAAGAACTGCAAGGCGCCAGGCAGCGCAGGAAAAGGGTATGAAATCACCTATCAAAATGATGCTTCCGATGGTAATCTTTATATTCCCGGTTATATTTATAATTCTGCTCGGGCCTACAATAATACAGCTGATACAGCAATTTAAATAATAAGTGGAGTTCTAAGTAAACTTTCAGAACTCTATGCAACGGTGAAATGAATGGCTATAAATATGAAAAAGACAGCAGTAATAAAAAAAGGCGAACAGAATATAATCGAGGTCTTTCTTGCAGATAACTTTTTTAGCAGGCTTTTTGGGTTGCTGCCGACAAAACAGCTTGACTATGACAGCGGACTTCTGATCGTACCTTGCAGACAGGTTCATACCTTCAATATGAAATATCCGATCGATGTGGTATTCCTATCTGAGATAAATGTTATTGTACATATCGAAGAAAATATGAATCCAAATAAAATGACAAAATATTACAGAGAAGCAAAAAGTGTACTTGAAATTGCAGCTGGGACAGCAAAAAGAAAAGGGCTAAATTCAGGTACTGCATTAACAATCGAGAGGGAGAAAGAGAGAGTTTAATATGGAAGAAATCAGAGGAATGATAGTCGATAACGAAGAGAAGAAATTTAAAAAAAGCACCTTCGGTTTTGATAAAAAGGATGTGCTTGAATATATCGAAGTTCTTGAGCAGAGTCATAAAACGGCTATATTTAATTATGAAAAGAAAATTTCCGAACAAACAAATGCTCTGACTATGGCGATACGCGAAAAAGATACACTTGCTGTAAAGGCAGAAGAACTTGAGAAGCAACTGCAAATACTCAGCGGTGGTGTTGATGAAGAAAAATCGAAGATAATCGCTGAAAACCATGCACTCAAGCAACAGATAGATGAGCTTCTTGAATACAAAAACAAGAATGATTTGTTGAACAGTGAAATAGTCGAGCTGAAAACACGTTGTGAATTTATAGAAAGCGAAAGACAGGGTTTGAATGACACCATTGTTGAAAAAGAAGGCATTATTCTTGAGCTTTACAAGAAAAATTCCGAGTCCGAGCGTCAACTGAAAACCGAAATTGAAAGACTGAAAACCCAATATGAAAGCCTGCGTAAGGTTCAGCTATATAATATACAGAACGCAAAAGAGAACCTTACAAAATTGATGAATACAATCGAACATTTATAAATCCCTCCCTGAAATTTCTTGTCAATTTAATTGCACACAAAAAATCCGATCAAGTGACCGGATTTTTTGCTGTTTATTTACAGTATTTATTAACACATTCATAACCATATTTGAGATATAAAAGCAGATTATCGATATATTTTTGATCGGGGAAGGGATATTCCATGAAACCGGCTGACGGACATAATATGAACCTGCCGCCCTTACTTCCGGCCTCAACGCAGACATCAATTAAAAATTTTAAGTGATCTGGTTCGGCTTGAAGTATTTCCTGTATTTCGATATTGCCCTCAAGTCCGATTCTACTACCGAATTTATTTACGATATCATCCATAACAACATCACCATTCGGAGCCGGCTCAAGCGGATTGAGGATGTCAACGCCCATGTCAATATATTTTTCGATGAAATTACCAACCTTGCCGTGGCAATGCACCCAAACATAGCCGCCGTTGTTGTGTATCAGATCGCAGAGCGGTTTATCATATTTCAAAACGAAATCATCGAAATCGGCAGGCGACATCAATGGTGGGATAAAGAGCTCAGGACCGACCCAACTGAAAGGCGCTTTTATACCTGCATCTATTACAGCTTTCGTATGATTGTAAATTCTTTTAGCATAAACAGAGATAATTTCATCAATTAATTCTCTCGAATCAAAACTCATTATTGCGAGAGTCTCAGACCCTGTCATTCTCTGAAGTGAATATGCTGGGTGCTCAAGTCCGACCATAACAACTCCGCGATCTCCCATAACTCTGACAGTTTCATCATGATTGCTCTGGAACGGAATTGGCTCATATGGTATTGACAGTAGCTTTTTCAGGTCAGCCTCGTCTTTGACGGCATATTCAGTTGTCATACCCGGTTCACCGACAGTCGAAAAACGGTAAACAGAATGTAAGTCGCCTAATGGAGTGTGGTAGGTAGTATGATGTTCAACCCATGTTGGTTCAGCAGTTTTCTTTTCAACAGTTTCTATAATATTACCAATATTTTTTCCGCAGTATGCATCAAAGGGACTATAGCTGTTTCCGAACAGATCGGATATATCCGAAGCTTGTTGTGCAACAGGCTTATACATCGGATTTAGCAGCCAATCACCATTGTTGTATTTATTTGCTCCCCATAATTTTAATGCCGGACGGTCAACCTCTTTATTCATAAACAACCGCATAATTCGTTCGTTTGATGTCAACATATGATTAAATCCTTTCATATCTAAAATACCTTATGTATCATATCAATTTTCGTGGTATTTGTATATAAGAATATTTTCTTTTTTAGTAAGTTTTCATTTTAATTAAAAAAATACTAATATGCTTATATAAAATGATTTATGGATATGGTAGAATGCCCTTGAAATAAGGTTATTTATATAAATGGAGTTTTAAAGTTTGAAAGATATATATTTCAAACTACGGTTTTGTGCTTTTTCGCTATACAGAGTGGCGATATTTTAGCAAAGTTAAACACGTCACAATTCCCACTCATAAAAGAAGGAATGGTCATAATTATGAATAAAACAAAAAACATGAAAGAATGGGTTAATTCCATTATAAACAAGAAGAATAAAAAAGTAATACCTGTTTTGACTTTTCCGGGCGCGGATTTATTCGGTTATACTGTCAGAGAGATGCTAACCGACAGCGATAAACAAGCAAGAGTCATAAAAGCGATTGCAGAACGCACAGATGCCGAAGCCGTTTTCGGTTTTATGGATTTATCAGTAGAAGCCGAATGCTTCGGAGCAGAAATCAGGGTAACAGAAGATGAAGTTCCGACTGTAATCGGAAGGATTATTGGAAATATCGACGATGTTTATAAATTGAAGCTGCCCGAACTTAATGACAGAGCGAAAACTTATGTAGAAACAATTGGGAAAGCGATAAAAATGATTGATAATATTCCGGTATTCGGAAATGTTATCGGTCCGTTTTCGCTTGCCGGCAGACTTATGGACATAACAGAAATTATAATCAATTGCTTCGATTACCCTGAACAGGTCGAGCATCTGCTCGATATAGCCTCGGACTTTATCATAAGGTATTGCCTTGAGTTCAGGAAAGCGGGAGCAAATGGTGTTATTCTTGCTGAACCACTTGCGGGAATGCTTTCGCCTGATATGGCAGGTGAATTCTCAGCTCCTTATGTAAAGAAAATTATCGAGGCTACCCAGAACGATAACTTTATAATAATATATCACAATTGCGGCAACAACACTGTTGAGATGACTGGTTCAATCCTTTCGACAGGTGCATTGGTGTACCATTTGGGCAACGCAATTAATATGTTGAAAATGTTGAAAAGAATGCCATCTGATAAAATTATCATGGGAAACATCGATCCGGTCGGTGTATTGAAAAACGGCACACCTGAAACTGTAACAATAGAAACAAAAACACTTCTTTGCGAATGCGGTAGTTATAAAAATTTCGTAATTTCATCGGGCTGCGATATACCACCGAAAACTCCCTGGGATAATATCGACGCATTTATAAAAACAGCAACTGATTATTATAAATAAAATTTCGGCAGTGGAGTATATTAATATAATTCATAAATGCGGTTAACCTCCGCATTTATTTTGTTGCTTTTATATTGACAAGAACAATAATGTCGTGTAAAATATAATGAGTGTTTGTTTGATTTTTATTGTGATAGCACTATATATTTATTTATCTTTTTTCTTGTCGATATATAAATTACAGAATAATAAAGGAATGGATGTCATATGCAGGACAATATAATTGCTGAAATAAAACAAATAGAAGAGCAGGCAGAGCTTAATGCCAAAGATGCTGTGCAGAAAGCAGCCGAAATTGTCAACGAAGCTCGAATTGCCATGCAAAAAACATCAAAAACCGCATATGATAATGCTATAAAAAAGGTCGGTGAAATACTTACCGAAGCTGAAAAGCAAGCTGCCGAATTGACGCAGAAGATAGTCAGTTCCGGCAAGATAGAAACAGACAAGCTCTGTGAAAAATCAAAGCAAAATGCAAACAATGCAATTGATTTTATATTGAAAGATATAATTATCTAAAAAGTATATAACTCATAAAATATTTGAAAGGAGCAAAGCAGTAATACTATGATAGCAACAATGAAAAAAGTAACAATAGCAGGGCTGCTTGCTGAGCAAAAGGTCGTCCTTTCAATATTGCAGGATATGGGTAGCGTTCAATTCTATGAAACCGAAAAAATCGATTTTACCGCGCAGGAAAAAAACGCAGCATCAAAAAAACTGGTTGAACTCCTGGATACAAATTCATTGCGTGAAAAAATTCGTTCAAATATTGAATTTTTAGAACAATATCAGATCAAAACAAGAAATTTGTTCGCGTCATTAGATGTTATTTCGAGAGAAGTCCCAAAGATAGTTGCTGATGAATTGCTTCTTGATAAAAATAAGTTACAGGATGCAATGAAAATAGTTGAAGGATATAAAAAAAGAATTTCTGAAATATCAGCAAGAAAAGAACAGATAAAACAGAAAAGTTTAGAACTTGAACCGTTTCTGAATCTTGAGCTTGATTTAAGTGATGTCGACAGTACAAAATCAACCGAAGCAACGGCAGGATTTATACAGACAACAGATGAAGCTGTATTCATCAAGAAACTTGGCGATACGGATGGGATTGCATATATACCGGATGATAAAATCAATGGTCAGAGTTATTTTATTCTTATATCTCATAAAGATGTCTTGAATGAACTCGAAACAATCACAAAGCAATACGGATTCATTAAGGTTGATTTTCAAGGCTATAAGGGCACAGCAGCAAAGAATCTTGAAATGCTTATGTCCGAAAAAGATGCACTCGAAGAGGAAGAAGATGCGGTCGCATCCGAAATAGAAAAAAGCAATATGCTTCTGTACATGGAAAATATGTATGACCTGTACGGAATCGAAGCTGATAAACTTGATGCCGCAAATATTTCTTACGACAGCAATTTCTGCTTTGTAATGACCGGTTGGATACCCGAATGCGAATGTGAGCTGCTTGACGAGAAGCTCAGGGCGATCACAGAGACTATAGCCATCGGATTCGAAAAAGTCAGACCTGAGGACGAACCGCCATCATTGGTTGAAAACAGCAGGGTTGTCGCACCGTTTGAAATTATAACCAACTCGTATTCACCGTCTTCATATCGTGATATTGATCCCAATAGAATGGTTGCATTCTTTTATACCTTATTCTTTGGAATTATGATTGGTGATGCCGGTTATGGACTGCTAATTGCTGGAGTTTGTGGATTTATTCTATTTGTCCTGCATCCCAAAGAATCTACAAGAAAATTTCTTTCCTTGTTTTTTATGGGTGGTCTTTCATCAATCGTAATGGGTATACTTTTCGGAAGTTATTTCGGAGCAGAGTGGTTTAAACCTTTGTTGTTTTCGCCGCTTGAACAATCATTGTTAATGATGATTATAAGTATGGCACTTGGCGTAATACAAATGTTTGCGGGTTATATCGCATTGGCAAGGAAAAATATCAAATCGGGCGATATAATTGCAGCAATCTTTGATCAGGGCTTCTGGATGTTGTTTATTGTCGGATTGATAATGTCAGGTGTATCAATGGCGATGACCGGCGAGATTGGAATAATACTCGGTAACATAGGAAAGTATTTAACCATAATAACAGCAATAGGGCTTCTTCTTACGCAAGGACGCAAAAATAAAAGAATTTTAGGGAAACTTGGCGGTGGACTTGGAAGCCTATATGGTATAACCGGATTTCTCGGTGATGTGTTATCGTATACAAGAATTTTTGCATTATGCTTAGCATCCGGAGCAATTGCTTTGGTGTTTAACATAATGGCAATGCTCTTTGTGGACATACCAGTTGTTGGGTATTTATTGGTTATTGTAATTCTGATTATTGGGCACTCAATAAATCTCGGGTTGTCGTTGCTTTCAACTTATATTCATACAAACAGATTGCAGTATGTTGAATTTTTCGGGAAGTTTTACACCGGAGACGGCGAGAGCTTCAAACCGTTATCAAATAAAACTATGTATATTAATATAGTAAAATAATATAAAATATGGAGGAATAAATATGGGGACTACAGCATTCACAGGCTTGATTTTAGCGCTTATCGGTTCAGTCTTTGCAGCAGCTTTAGCAGGTGTAGGTTCGGCAATCGGAGTTACAATAGCAGCACAGGCAGCAGCAGGTGTTATAACCGAAGATCCGAAAAAGTTTTCAAAAGTTCTGGTTCTTGAGCTTCTGCCCGGTTCTCAGGGCCTTTATGGATTGATTATAGCAATTCTTATATGGGTTAAAATCGGCATCTTGGGTGACCTTACTGCTTTGACTATTGAACAGGGAATGATGTTCTTATTGGCAGGGTTACCAATCGGAATCGTCGGTCTTGTATCAGCTATTTACCAGGGTAAAGTTGCAGCAGCAGGATGTTTGCTTACAGCAAAGAAACCCGAACAGAGCAGCAAGGGCGTTACTATGGCAGTTATTGTCGAAACATATGCACTTCTTGCACTTATCGCTTCATTCTTTATCTGGAACGGTATCAAGTTATAACTACTGATTAAAACAGAAAAGGAATATATTTATGAACGGTATTGAAAGCATTAAAAAAAGAATAAACGAGAAAAGCGAAGCAGAATGTACCGGGATTTTGGAAAAGGCCAAAAAAGAAGCGGATTCGATTATAGAAAAGCAAAAAGCTGACAGTGCTGCTCAGGTTGAAGCTATTATCGTTAAAGCGACGAAGAAAGCTGAGCAGAATCTGCATGTTGCTGAAACAGCGGCGCATCTCTCTGTTAAAAGAGATGTTCTTATTGCGAAAAGACAGGTTATTAGCTCTGTTTTTAAGGCTGCAATTGATAAGCTTTGTAATCTTGACGCAGCAGAATATAAAAAGGTGCTGTTTGCTTTGATCGAAAAATGCAATACAAATGAAAATGACATATTGAGAATCAGCAATAATACATGCATCAAACTTGGTAACAATGTCGGCGATGAGTTGAATGCTGCTTTGAAGGCTATGGGGAAACCAACCGTCAGAATCGGTGAGCCAACTGATGAATTTGTGGGAGGTTTTATACTGGAGTCGAAAGTAAGCAGACAGATATGTTCATATGAGGGTTTAATTGAATCAAAGCGTGAAGAACTCGAATCGAAAGTAGCTGATATTCTGTTTGGTGAGAATTAATAATTGCTTTATGCGGAAGGGTGAGGTGTAATGAGCGAAAATTATTATTATGCTGTTGCAAGAACGGCAGAAATCGAAACCCGTCTTCTGGATAAGTCTAAAATTGAACAGCTCATTTCAGCGCCGGACGCCTTGACAGCATTAAAAATGCTTTCCGGAACCGCCTACGGAGAATTTACTGACCGCATTAACAATCCGGCTGAGTTCGACAAGATCCTGAACGAACAGACAAAGTGGCTTTATCAATATATCGACGAGGTTTGCCCTCAAAAAGAAATATCTGAACTCTATCTTCTGCAATATGATGTATTTAATCTTAAGGTTCTTTTTCGTGAAAAATTATTGAACAGGGAACAGCCTGAGCTATATTCAACACTCGGAACGGTTTCACTCGAAGAATTGAGAAGCATATTGATTGAAGATGACTATACAAAGCTTATGCCGGAGATTGCCGCTGCGGTAAAAAAAATCAGAGAATCTGATGGAAAATCCCCTCAAATTATCGATAATATCCTTGATAATTCTCAGTTTTCCGCACAACTTCGCCTGGCAAAAAAGAGTGGTTCACGGTTTATCGAAAACATGATAAAGACAAATATTGATCTTATAAATATACGTGATTACCTCCGAACCAAAAACGGACAGAAAGCTGCTTTCGCTTCTGTATTTATTAAAGGTGGAAATCTCAGTGCTGACTTTTACTATGACACTTTTATTGACGGACAGCCTGGTTTGAAAGAAAAGCTGTTGTCTACCGATTATACACCGGTTGTCAAGGGCGTTGAAGAGTTTGAGGAAAGCGGAAACCTGATGCTTCTTGAAAAGCTTTGCGACGAATATATAAATTACTACGTCAAATCAAAAAACACGGCAACATTCGGACCGGAAAAGCTGATAGGCTATATAACAGCTAAAAATAATGAAATATCAACACTCAGAATGATATTTATCGGCAAAGTCAACTACATCGCTGTAAAAATAATAAGACAAAGGCTTCGCGATATATAATAATTTCGCAGGTGCTGAAAGGAGGACATAATTGTGAGTAAAATCGGAATAATCGGCGACAAATATACAATTTTGTCCTTTAATGCAGTCGGTGTAACAATTCACGCAACCTCTGATGTTAGAGATGCTTCAAGAACCATTGCAGAATGGGCAAAAGAAGAGTACAGCATTATTTTTTTAACTGAGCAGCTTGCTGAAAATATGAATGAAACAATCGATGTATATAAAAGCAAAACCACTCCGGCAATAATTCTGATACCCGGTAACAGCGGTTCGCTGGGAATCGGGCTTGAAAATATAATACTCAGTGTTGAGAAAGCAATCGGAACGAATATTTTATAAATAATTGACAGGCATTTCGGCGAAAGGTTGGAATATAGATGGCAGGTAGAATAGTAAAAATATCAGGGCCCCTGGTTATTGCCGAGGGTATTGAAAACGTGAAAATGTATGATGTCGTCAGGGTAAGTCATCTTCATCTTATCGGCGAAGTCATTGAAATACGCGGTGATGAAGCTGCGATACAGGTTTATGAGGAAACCTCGGGACTTGCACCGGGTGAAATTGTTGAAACAACGGGAGAACCGCTGTCGGTTGAGCTTGCTCCGGGTATCATGGGGGGAATATACGACGGTATTCAGAGACCGCTTGATGTACTGCGTACAAAAGTCGGTGACTTTATCAGCCGTGGAATTACTGTTGATAAGATAGACAGAGAAAAGAAATGGAACTTTGAACCTGTATTGAAGGCAGGAGACGAAGTCGTTCTGGGCGACATCATCGGAACTGTACAGGAAACAGATATTATAACTCACAAAATCATGGTTCCCAAAGGCTATGAAGGCACAATTAAAAAGATATTTTCTGGTGAGAAAACTGTCACCGGAACGATTGCTGTAATTGAAACCAAGGACGGCGAAAAAGAGCTGAAAATGCTCCAGAAATGGCCTGTAAGAATACCAAGGCCTATAGCAGAGAAGCTTTCCCCGGTAATACCTCTTATTACTGGTCAGAGAATTATCGATACCTTCTTCCCGGTTGCAAAGGGCGGTACAGCCTGCATACCCGGTCCGTTTGGCAGCGGTAAAACTGTTGTGCAGCATCAACTTGCAAAATGGGCGGATGCAGAAGTTGTCGTATATATTGGCTGCGGTGAGCGCGGCAATGAAATGACTGATGTTCTGAATGAGTTTCCGGAACTCAAAGATCCAAAAACAGGTCATTCACTCATGAAAAGAACGGTGCTTGTCGCAAACACATCGGATATGCCGGTTGCGGCGCGTGAAGCATCTATATATACAGGAATCACGATAGCAGAATACTATCGTGATATGGGATACTCGGTTGCATTGATGGCAGATTCGACCTCACGTTGGGCTGAGGCACTTCGTGAGATGTCAGGACGTCTTGAAGAAATGCCTGGCGAGGAAGGTTATCCCGCATACCTTGGTAGCCGTGCAGCTGACTTTTATGAAAGAAGCGGCAATGTAAAATGCCTTGGCAGCGACGGTCGCAAAGGTGCGTTGACTGCTGTCGGAGCTGTTTCACCGCAGGGCGGCGACCTTGCAGAGCCTGTTACCCAGGCGACACTGCGTATCGTCAAGGTATTCTGGGGATTGGATTATTCGTTGTCATACCGCCGTCATTTTCCTGCGATAAACTGGCTTAACAGCTATTCACTTTACACAGACAGACTTGAGGATTGGTTTTCAAAAAATGTAACTCCGGACTGGACAAGAGTTTGTACCGATGCAATGAAGCTATTGCAGGAAGAAGCAGAGCTGCAGGAAATTGTTAGACTGGTCGGAGTTGATTCGCTCGGTGTCGAAGATCAATTCAAGCTCGAATGCACGAGATCTATTCGTGAAGACTATTTACAACAGAATGCGTTTTCTGAGGTTGATAGTTATACAAGTCCCGAAAAAATGTATAAAATGCTTCGAAATATATTACTTTATTATTCCGAAGGAATCAAAGCTTTACAGAGCGGAGCATTATTCAATGATATAATTGAGCTTGATGTGCTTGTTGATATAGCAAAGTCCAAGAATATCTCTCAGGATAATCTTGCGGAATTGGATAAGATATCAGATAAGATCAGAGATCAGATTTCAAAAACATTAATGAGCGAGAAAACCGCTTAACCTGGTATTAGTTGCAGAAAGGAAATGATATTGTAATGATAAAAGAATATCAGACAATAAAAGAAATAGTCGGCCCTCTGATGCTGGTTGAACAGGTTGAAGGTGTATCGTACGATGAGCTTGTTGAGATAACACTTCAGAATGGCGACATTCGACGCGGCAGAGTTCTTGAGATCAACCGCGATAAGGCACTTATCCAGCTATTTGAAGGCTCGCAGGGGATAAACATAAAGCAGACACGAGTAAGATTCTTGGGCAAAAGCCTGCAGCTTGCATTATCACCTGATATTCTGGGCAGAGTATTCAACGGAATGGGGCTGCCCAAAGATGGCGGCGCACCCATAATAGCTCAGAAAAGGCTTGACATAAACGGAAACCCGATAAATCCCACAGCAAGAGATTATCCATCTGAGTTCATTCAGACAGGTATTTCTTCGATTGATGGGTTGAATACATTGGTAAGAGGTCAGAAGCTGCCTGTTTTCTCTGCTTCAGGGCTTCCGCATGCCCGTCTTGCGGCACAAATTGCCCGTCAGGCAAAGGTTCTTAATACAAATTCGCAGTTTGCGGTTGTTTTTGCCGCAATCGGTATAACATACGAGGAAGCCGATTACTTTATCTCCGACTTCAAGAAAACCGGTGCGATTGACAGAACAGTACTTTTCATGAACCTTGCGAACGATCCTGTTGTCGAGCGTGTTGCAACACCCAGAATGGCACTCACTGCGGCAGAGTATCTGGCTTTCGAGCTTGATATGCATGTCCTTGTAATTATAACTGATATCACAAACTACTGTGAAGCACTTCGTGAGGTTTCAGCAGCGCGTAAGGAAGTCCCCGGCCGCCGTGGTTATCCGGGTTATATGTACACTGATCTTGCATCACTTTATGAGAGAGCCGGAAGAATTAAAGGCAAAAAAGGTTCGATAACCCAGATCCCGATTCTATCAATGCCCGAGGATGATAAAACACATCCCATCCCAGACCTTACCGGATACATTACCGAAGGGCAGATTATACTATCAAGAGAATTAAACAGAAAAGGCATATTCCCGCCTATAGATGTTTTGCCGTCACTTTCAAGACTTAAGGATAAAGGTATTGGTTGTGGAAAGACGAGAGAAGACCATGCCGATACAATGAACCAGCTGTTCGCAGCTTATGCAAGAGGTAAGGAAGCAAAAGAACTTGCTGTCATTCTGGGTGAGGGAGCATTATCCGATATAGATAAACTCTATGCAAAATTCGCAGAAAAATTTGAAAAACAATATATCGGTCAAGGTGAAAATGAGGACAGGGATATCGAAACAACCCTTCAAATCGGTTGGGATCTACTGACAATATTCCCGAAGAATGAGCTTAAACGAATCAGAGATGAATATATAGCAAAATATTTGCCGGAGAACAGTAAGGACACAGCAATATTTACAGCAGAATAAGAACAAATAAGTTGAACTAAAAGAAAGATCACTTCTAAACTTAGTTTGTTCAACTAGAAAGCATGAACACGAAGATGCCGATTAACAATGTCAGTCCGACAAGAATGGAGCTTTCAAACCAGAAAAAGCGATTGAAAACCGCTTCGAGAGGGCATAAGCTGCTTAAGGACAAACAGGATGAGCTGGTAAAGAAATTTATTGAGCTGATAAAAATTAATCAAAGCTTGAGAATTGAAGTCGAAAATGAGTTAAATTCAGCATTTTCAGACTTTGTTGTCGCACGCGCATTAATGAGTGAACCTGCTGTCGAAAATGCTTTGTCTTTTCCTGTGCAGACTGCCGATGTAAAAATAAGCAAAAAGAATATTATGAGTGTAAACACTCCAGTATTTAAATTAACGATAAACTCTATCGATAACAATCTTCCTTATGGGCTTGCCCAGACCTCGGCACAGCTTGATTTTGCGGTTCGAAAAATAAGACAAGTGATTGAAAAAATGGTTAAACTCGCTGAGGTCGAGAAGAGTTGTCAGCTTATGGCTGAAGAAATCGTAAAAACTCGCAGGCGTGTCAACGCACTCGAATATGTTATGATACCGAATTTCCAAGAAACCATACGGGTAATCAAGATGAAGCTTGATGAAGCTGACAGAAGCACGAGAATCAATCTGATGAAGATAAAATCGATGGTACAGAAGACAAATTAAACAACTAAATACGAATAAAAGAGGCATATGCCGGTTGGCATTTGCCCCTTTTATTTTAATTACTGTTTAGTTGAAGTAAACGATTATTCGCTGACTTCTGCAGTGGATTCTACGCTCTCATCAACAACACTCTCAGCGGCTGAGCTGTCATCAGCTGTGCTTGTAGCTTCGCTTGTGATGCTTTCACCAGCTGCGCTTGAAGTATTCTTGTCGTCTTTTTCACAAGCAACAAGAGCAACACTCATAAGTAATACCAGCATAAATGCTAAAATCTTTTTCATTTTAAGTAACTCCTTCGATAAAATTACGATAAGTACTTTGATAACCCATATAACAAAGAAACATATCGATGTATTATATTATACCATACCTGTATATATTTGTATATGTGCGCATTGTACAATACATTTTGCGCTAACGACCATCAATTTGTATGAAATCACGAATATCGAACTATTTTATAATAACTATTGACAATATCAGTATTTAGATTTATACTAAAACAGTAATTATTACTGATTAAAACTTTATATAAATAAATAAATGGGAGGATTCATAATTTTATATACTATTAATTAATAATACAATATATATTATGCAGTTAGATATGAATTATTCGAAACAAAGAGAACTTATTTTGTATGAGATAAAAAAATCAAAATGCCATCCTACCGCTTTTGAAATCTACAACGAATTAAAGCCTGGCAATCCGGCACTTAGTCTTGGTACAGTATACCGCAATCTTAAGCTTTTGTCAACTGAGAATAAAATAATTAAACTTGCAACCCCGAGCGGACCGGATAGGTTTGACGGCAACACCGATGAGCATTATCATTATTATTGCATTTCGTGCAGCAAAGTTTGTGATGCCGATGATATCAAAGCTTCCGATATCAGTAAAATATTTAATAATCCAAAGCAGAAAATCGTTGGGTATGAATTAAATATTCTTTGTATATGCGAGGAGTGTAACAAGAATAATATTGATGTAAGTAATTATAAGTAATATATGGACATGGAGGAATTAGCGTGAAAATTAAGTTAACATAGATATGAAGATAACTTGTTTCACGCTATATTGTGTGCGGCTGCTACGCGGCAGAATGGAGATTATTATGAAAGATTTAAAGGGAACCAAAACAGAGAAAAATTTATTGGATGCATTTGCAGGTGAATCTAAAGCTCGCAATAAGTACACATATTACGCTTCAAAAGCGAAAAAGGAAGGATATGAACAGATATCTGCTCTCTTCATAGAAACAGCGAATAATGAAAAAGAGCATGCGAAAATATGGTTTAAACTGCTCCAGGAGAACGGTGAAGTTGCAGACACAGTGACAAATCTTAAGGATGCTGCAGCAGGCGAGAACTATGAATGGACAGATATGTATGCAAACTTCGCAAAGGAAGCTAAAGAAGAAGGTTTTACAAAGATAGCATACCTTTTCGAAGAGGTAGCAAAAATTGAAAAGATACATGAAGAAAGATATCTTAAATTATTATCAAATATAGAAAACGGACTTGTGTTCTCAAGAGATGGTGATACGATTTGGCAATGCGCAAACTGTGGTCATATCGTGATTGGGAAACAGGCACCTCAGATTTGTCCTGTATGCACTCATCCACAGGTATACTTCCAGATCGAAGCTAAAAACTACTAAAAGTTATAAATACTTTGCCGGAAATATGTTTTCGTATATTTCCGGTTATTTTTCTATTTAAAATATAACGAACAGGATATAATCAATCTACATGAAACTATAAAATGAATTACCTTAGCAATTTAAAAAAAGCCTACACTGCATGGCTTTTTTAAAATTAATAATATCATAATTCATTTGTTAGTTTAATATATAATCGGATATATTCTCATCAATGATTGACATATAAATAGGTATATGCTATCATGCAATTATAACATATATAGGAAGGCATTTTTGTATGAAAAAGCTATTGTTGTTTTTGCTTGCATTTTTATTTACTTTTTCAGTAACCGCTTGTGAAGGTGGTAAACAGGGTAATTCAACTCCTTCGGATTTGAATTCTGAAAATTCAACTGATGAATCAATTGTTACAATCGAAAAGCAAATTTCAAATGATGAGCTGTATGATAAAATACTTGGCTCCTGGGTTGGTCAGGCTGCCGGTGTTGTTTGGGGTGCGCCAACAGAATTCGTTTACGGTGGGAGGATAATACCAGAAAACGAAGTCCCATCGAGCGATAATCTTGATATGAACGGCATGTTTACCCAGGATGACTTATATGTTGAGATACCGTTTATACAGGCAATGCTCGAAAATGGTGTTGACTGTGACATAAAATATCTTGCCGATGCATTCAAAGAAACAACCTTTCCTCTTTGGCACGCCAACCTTGCTTCAAGAGACAACTTAAAGGCCGGTATTGAAGCTCCTTTATCAGGCAACCCACTGTATAATGATCATAGCGACGACATCGACTGGCAAATTGAAGCTGACTTTGTAGGTCATATGTATCCGGGTCTTATCAATGAAGCAGCACAAAAAGCTTTTGAAATAGGTCATATTATGAATTATGGTGATGGCGTATACGGGGGTGTATTTGTTACTGCAATGCATGCAGCGGCATTCTTTGCTGAGGATATTGATGAAATAATAGATGCAGGCATAAATTCAATCCCGGAAGGCACAACCTTTCGTCAGATCATGGATGATGTTATGAAATGTTATGACGAGGGCAAGACATGGGAGGAATGCTGGCAAGTTATCGAAACAAAATGGGGTAAAACCGATACATGTATCAATCTTGCAAGTTCTGACCTGAATATTGATGCAAAAATGAATTCGGCATATATACTTATCGGATTGCTTTATGGCGAAGGCGATTTTGAGGAAAGCATCAAGATATCAATGCGTTGCGGGCAGGATAGCGATTGCAATCCATCAAGCGTCGGAGCAATATTGGGAAATTTCTACGGATATAAAGCACTTGATTCCAAATGGAAAAACATCGATATGGAAGACGGTAAATTTCAGTACACAGAATACACTCTTGATAACTGTGTGCAAGGCAATATTACACTCTTAAACCAGGTGTTGTCTGCTAAAGGGTTCACTGAATCAAATGGTATGTGGACTATTAATATAAACACAGTTATAAAGCCGGTTGAGTTTGAACAACGCAATGATACTCCAGCGATTGATATAATTGCAGACAATCAAAACGGTGCTGTTGTACTGAGTGTTAAAATAATAGCAACAGGTGAAATAAAATCATTCGAATGGAATATGGGTGATGAGACAATATATACAACCGAGGATGTGTTTCATGTATATAAAGCTGTCGGCGAATATAAAATTACCTGTAAAGTAACCGATGCTGACGACAATGTTGTTATAGCGGAAAAAACTATAAATGTTGACAAGATAATATCCGATTATGATAAAACCGATGCAGGTACAGTGAGAAACATTGCTTCAATTTCCATACCACTATGTAATGTAAAAGATCCCAAGGGCGTTGGTGCAAAAAATTTAAGTGTTTTATCTGACGGAATTAAAACAGGTGGCTCGGCGGTTCAATATGACACTTTTGATTATGCAACCAAACCATATGAACAGTACTTTGCTTACCTCTTTCCGGTTGAATTTAAGGTTAGCTCGGTTATTTTTACAGAAGGAATGCACTTCAACAACGGCGGATGGTTCCAAAATGGAGATATTAGACTTGAAACGCTGGTAGACGGTGAATGGATTGAAATTCAAGGGACCTCTTCGCCTGATTATCCAAATGGTGATACAACTGGTATATTCGGTTCAGCTTTTGAAAGTTATACTTTTGATATAGATGATTATGTATGCAGTGGTATCAGAATAATCGGAATCGGCGGTGGTTCAGCAAGCTTTATCAGCGCAGCTGAAATCGAAGTTTTCGCAACAGAAGTTGAATAAAGCAAATATTAATCAGAGTTTTTATATAAACATCCAAGGCTGCATTGCCTTGGATGTTTTATTCTAATATGACATTTATAATGATAAAATGTGTTGCATATATGTATTATATATGATATTATGATATATAGAATGTGATAATCGATACAAGGAGGTTTCTATGAGTTGTACAAAAAATATGCTTATCAGGATTTTAGCTATAATAACATACATAGGTATGGTAGCAGTCAATGCTCTTGCAAATATTCTCCCCATTAACGGGATAACAACAGGAGAAGTTTCAAATTTATATCCGAATTTATTTGCACCAACGGGAATAACCTTTGCAATATGGGGTGTTATTTATTTCTTGCTTGCATTATATTCGGTATATCAGCTTGGTTTCTTTCAGAAAAATAAGACAGAGGGATTAGATTGCCTTCTTAACAAAATCGGTGTGTTGTTCTCAATCTCATCAATCGCAAATATTGCTTGGATCTTTTCTTGGCATTATGATCTAATACCCTTGACAATGGTTCTTATGCTTGTAATATTAAGTTGTCTAATTCTTATTGCCTTAGAAATAAAAAAGTATAAGCTTTCACAAAATGAAATATTATTTATAAAGCTGCCGTTCAGCGTTTATTTCGGCTGGATAACAGTCGCAACAATTGCAAATGCAACGACACTGCTTGTTTATCTCGGATGGAATGGTTTTGGTATTGGCGATGAATTATGGACGATAATAATTCTTTTTGTGGGTATGATAATAGGTGTTGCAACCGCAATCAAATTTAGATGCAACAGTTATACGCTTGTGTTTGTATGGGCATATACCGGTATATTCATAAAGCATGTATCTTCAACTGAGCTGGCATATCAGTATCCGACAATTGTAACTGCAATAATAGTATGTATTACCTGTTTTTTAGCTGCAATAATATATATAACAATATCAAAAAAACCGCGTATACTGACTGAAAAGAAGTAAGATAAATTCATTTTAGAATGAATATAAAGAGAAATAATAGAAGCACGCTGAACTTGGCGTGCTTCTATGTGTCGCTTTGCTAATTACAGCTATGTGCGGTCCTTGCAGCCTCCGCTGGGAGCCGGAGGTTGGGGTTCTTCGGAGAACGGGAAGAATTCGCCGACCGGGAAACACATCTTGCTGAATATCTTGCAGGGATCTGAGGGAGATATTGCGGGTGTGCAGTCTCTGTCGGGCAGAGTAAGCAGACAGGATGGAACTAAAAGCGATACAGGGCGTTCCATTCTGATTACTGTAAACATACCGATCGTAACATAAAGCTGGTTTATTCCAGCGCCGTCAACAAAGTTGGTGTCTCCGAAACGGTCTCTGATTCCATCGGGGATAGCATCAGCATTACAGCAGCAATTGCCGAACGGCCGACAGCGTTCGACTAATTTGATATCTAGAGCAATTGGTTCTGCAACTTCTACGACAACAGTAGGCAGCGTGCTTTGAGAATTGCAGCCTAAATCCAAGTGATTGGGGCAGAAATTGTCTTCATTGGGATTTGATGTAAAGATACTGACATTCTTTTCACTTCCGAAAAGTAATACCTTTTTGTCATAGACACAAAGTCCTTGGATTACTTTGATGTTCGCATTGGCAACACAAGCCTCGCAGGTAATACAGAAGAAGAATCTGATCAATACCTGATAATAACCTCTGTTGAACGGCACTTCCTCCATACTTATGTTGGTTGTGATAACTTCAACGTCCTTGACGCGAATATTCGAGCTGTGATCAACTATATCCTGTGCACTCGGGCAAAGGTATACTCTGAGATCCTCAAGACAATCCTTGTCTTTCGCACTGTCGAATATTTTATTTACATTTATTGCACTGAGCGTTTCGCCGGATGGTTTGTTTCCGCAGCCGGCAATATTTCTGTCAACCATGTATAATCCTCCTTGTAATTGACTTAGTACATAATATGCCTGCAATAATCAATTGTGAGGGGAAAGAAGAAAATTTAGTCGAAAAATTGAGAAAAAGAGCAAGAAAAAGCCCGGATATTAAATCCGAGCTTTCTGAACTATTAGTTTAAATCAGATTATCTGGCTTTCTTTACTACAACAACTGCACCGGCTAATGCAACAACTGCGAGTATAGCAAGAGCAAGATATCCTGTGTCGCCTGTGCCGGGTGTTGCTTCGGAAGTATCTTCTGATGTTGCTTCTGAAGTATCAGCTGCTGTTGCTGCGATCTCGAGCTTGTCGAAGATAACTTCAGCGCCGCCGACTGTGAACACTTTAACACCTGTTATGGTATATGTTCCGTCTTCATTTGCTATTGTAGCAGGAAGAGCCTCAAGTGAATTGAGAACGAATGAACCGCTGTAATCACCAGGAAGAATGTCATTGCTGTTTGCTTGAAGTTCGGAAGAAATGCCGGGATTAATAACTACAAATTCACCTTCTGTTACTGAAGCGGCGCCTGCTTCACCAAAGAACAGAACAATTGAGGTAGTTCCGGCTGTGAAAGAGAAGTCGAAAGTTATTGTTGCGTCAGCAGCTACTGTGATGGGATTTGCAAGGTTAGATATTATGCAAGGCCAAGCTGCTGTACTGCCTTTTACTGTTACAGTATTGTCTTCGTTGAAAAGTATTTCAGCGTTTTCGCCGTTAACTTCAACTGATGTCCATGTTTCACCTTCAGGTAAAAGTGTTGTTGTTGCTGCCAATGTGCTGATTCCCATTAAGGAAATCATTAATATTCCGAGGAATATTGCTAAAAATTTTTTCATAGTTTTTTCCTTTCATTGCTTGGTTACGATACTAAATCAGTTATGTTATTGGTTTAATATCAGGGTTTTTAATGTAACCGCTATAATTTGAACATTCATCTTGTACAAACAGGTGTTATTATAACTAACTAATATTAAAAAGTCAATAGAGAGTTTAAAAATGTTAGCGATTCATGAATTAAACTAAAAATTAATTTATGATAAGAGATAAAATTATCTTTAATTTCTATTGTTTCTCTAAAAATAGATTTTATGTACATTATCGAAATTATGTTCTTTAATATTGACTATTAATAATTAGTATGATAAAATAATGTATTAAGGTGTTGATAGAATGGCCTTATCGGAGATATGAAAAGCAATGATTATATTAGGTATAGACCCGGGACTTGCGACAATCGGATACGGTATTATATCGTCGGTAAAAGGTAAGCATCACCCGATAGAATATGGGACTGTTAGAACAAAGCCAAGAACTTTGCTCGAACATCGGCTTGAAAAGATTTATGATGATATAGAAAAAATTATTGTTCGCCATAAAATAGACGCAGTTTCGATAGAAGAGGTCTTTTTCAATACCAATGTAACAACGGCAATCGATGTTTGCCAGGCAAGAGGAGTTATTCTGCTTGCAGCAACAAAACACGGAATACCGATATATGAATATACACCGCTTCAGGTAAAACAAGCTGTTGTCGGATATGGCAGAGCTGAGAAGCAGCAAATTATATATATGACAAAACTGCTTTTGAATCTTGCCGAGTCTGTAAAACCGGATGATACAGCAGATGCGCTTGCATTGGCGATATGCCACGCTAACACAAATCAGTCGATTCTTCAAAGATAGAAAGTGTGAGAGAAACAAATGTATTATTATATAAATGGCAACCTTGTGGAATTGAATCAGACCTATGCAGCTATTGATTGCGGAGGAGTCTGTTATAAGTTGAATATTAGTATGTCGACCTTTTCAAAGCTCAGCCCACTTGTCGGTAAGAAAGCGTTGCTTTACACCTACCTGAATGTCAAAGAGGATGTACTTGAGCTGTATGGCTTTTATGATAATGAGGAGAAAACAGCATTTGTTCATTTGATTTCGGTTTCCGGAGTTGGACCAAAGGCAGCTATCAGTATATTGTCGGCAATGAATGCCCAGTCGTTTGCTCTTGCGGTTTTTTCGAATGATCCAAAAGCAATAACAAAAGCTCAGGGTGTGGGATTGAAAACAGCACAAAAAATAATTATTGAACTTAAGGATAAAATAGCTAAGGATTTCACTGCTTCCGATAACAGTGCAGATATGATCAACGATGTTCCCGGTAAGGGTGTTATATCGGATGCAATCAGTGCACTTGTTGTGCTTGGCTACTCCAGAAGCGATGCACTTGGTGCCATCAGAAAAGTAAATACTGAACAACCGCTTGAAAATATAATCAGAGATTCATTAAAGCAACTCGTAAAGTCAAGATAAAAACAGAAAGGGGTTTGCAATATTATGCCGATAAACACACATAACAGCGATGATTTTGAGCTTGATTTCGAAGGCAGAATAACAAGCATGGAAGCAAATTCCGAAGACTTTGATAACGAAGCATCACTTCGCCCCAAAACTCTCATTGAATATGTCGGGCAGGAAAAAATAAAGGAAAACCTGTCTGTGTTCATAAAAGCATCAAACGCAAGAGATGATATCCTCGACCATGTTCTGCTACACGGACCTCCCGGACTCGGTAAAACAACACTTGCAACCATTATCGCAGCAGAGCTGGGTGTTCATATAAAGGTAACAAGTGGTCCTGCCATTGAAAAAGCCGGTGATCTTGCGGCTCTTCTGACAACGCTTGAACGTGGTGATATTCTGTTTATTGACGAAATTCATCGCCTTCCGAGAACGGTTGAAGAGATTCTATACCCTGCGATGGAGGATTATTGTCTTGACCTTATGATGGGGAAGGGCCCATCTGCAAGAAGTATCAGAATACCGTTGCCGAACTTCACATTGATTGGTGCGACAACACGTGCCGGTCAATTGTCTTCGCCGTTGCGAGACAGATTCGGAATGATGTTCAGACTTGAAATGTACACTCCTGAAGAATTGAAATTAATTATCACCCGTTCAGCTGGTATTTTTAATACAAAAATCACCGATGACGGTGCAGCTGAAATTGCCTGCCGATCAAGAGGAACACCTCGAATCGCAAATCGACTACTAAAGCGTGTGCGTGATTTTGCACAGGTACTCAGCGATGGTATTATCGGTGAGGAAATTGCAAAGATTGCTCTTGAAAAGCTGGATATCGACGAGCTTGGACTTGATGCTGTCGATCGCAGGATGTTGGGTTCGATAATAACCCATTTTGCCGGCGGTCCGGTAGGTCTTGAAACGCTTGCGGCTGTAATCGGTGAAGAATCGGTTACACTTGAGGATGTTTATGAGCCATATCTGCTGCAACTCGGATTTCTGAACCGTACACCGAGAGGCAGAATGGCAACTCAAAGTGCATATCTGCATTTGGATATACCTTACCCGCAGCAATGCAACAGCGGAATTGTAAATCAGGTCTTAATATATGATTTGAATGAATAATATAGCATAGGAAATTGAAATGTATATAGCAGAAAATTGGAAGGATTATGAACTGATTGATACCTCAGACGGTGAAAGACTTGAACGCTGGGGTAAATATATATTGATACGGCCTGATCCGCAGATAATATGGAACACCGAGAAGGATGGTAGTTGGGATAATGCACATGGTGTTTACAGACGCTCATCCAAAGGCGGGGGCAGCTGGATTGTATCAAAGATGCCTGACGAATGGGTAATAGGCTGCGAAGATATGCGGTTTGCTGTTGCTCCGATGGGCTTCAAGCATACAGGAATTTTCCCCGAACAGAAGGCAAACTGGGACTGGTATATGCCGCTGATAAAGAATGCAAACAGACCGATAAAGTTATTGAATCTGTTCGCATACACAGGCTGTGCAAGCGTTGCTGCGGCAAAGAGCGGAGCGAGTGTTTGCCATGTGGATGCCTCAAAAGGTATCGTTGCAAAAGCAAAGCACAATGCTGAGCTGTCCGATATCGCTGAGGCTAAAATCAGATATATTGTTGACGACTGTTTTAAGTTTGTAGAGCGTGAAATCAGACGCGGGAATAAATATGATGCGATAATCATGGACCCACCTTCGTATGGCAGAGGTACATCGGGCGAAGTTTGGAAAATGGAAGATATGGCGGATCAACTTGTTGCAAAGACAGCATTGTTGTTATCGGACAAACCGTTATTCTATCTTTTGAATTCATATACAACCGGTCTTTCAGCATCAAGCTGCGCATATATTGCAGGTCTTAGGATTGCAAAAAAAATTGGCGGCAAGGTTGAAGCGGACGAATTAGGTTTGAAGGCATCAAAAACCGGATTATATCTGCCATGCGGTGCATCAACCAGAATTACTTTTGATTAAAAGGATTAAGTCTGAAAGAAAACAAAGTTTCTTTCAGACGGCGAGTTTTGTGACTTTGCCGCCACTTGGCGGCAATTCCAGCAAGCCGGAACCGCACGAAACATCGCACATTATGTAAAGGAATTGTCATATAAATGAATTTCATTGAAACAAAAAACCTCAGCTTTTCATATGACAATGAAAAGGTTGTCGTAAAAAATATAAACCTGAATATAGAAAAAGGTAAGCATACCGCAATCCTCGGTCATAACGGAAGCGGTAAGTCTACACTTGCAAAACTTCTTTGCGGTATTTTAATACCGACAGAGGGTGATGTTGTTGTTAAAGGTTACAACACAAAAGATGAAGAACATTTTTATGACATCAGAAGAAGCTGTGGTATGGTGTTCCAGAATCCTGACAATCAGATTGTTGCCAGCGTTGTTGAAGAGGATGTTGCTTTTGCACCTGAAAATCTCGGTGTTTTGCCTGATCAAATAAGAAAGATCGTTGATGAATCACTTGCAACAGTTAACATGACCGAATATAAACTGCATTCGACATATAAATTGTCCGGTGGTCAGAAGCAAAGAGTCGCTATTGCTGGAATGCTTGCTATGCAGCCTGATTGTATTATTTTTGATGAAGCGACTGCAATGCTTGATCCTATCGGCAGAAAAGAAATAATGGAAGCAGTCCACAAATTGAATACAGAGCTTGAGATAACAGTAATAACCATAACCCATTATATGAGTGAAGCTGTCGAAGCTGACCGTGTAATAGTTATGAACCGTGGCGAAATAGTGATGGATGATGATCCGGTCGGAATATTCTCACAGGCAGAAGAAATTAAGAGCTATGGTCTTGCTCTTCCGCAAGTTACTGAGATGTTTTTTAGGCTTAACAAGGAAGGGTTTAACCTTCCGAGAGGTGTGCTTCACACCATGAAAGCCGCTGATATTATCGAAAAATACGTTAAAGAAAAAATTTGAAAGATAAATCTTTCAAACTACGGTTTTGTGCCTTTTCGCTATTCAGAGTGGCGAAAGTTTTGCTTCCGCAAAAAATTTAACAAGTTAAATAAATTTAACTTTGTTAAATTCAGCACAATTCCCACTCACTTAAGAAGGAATGGGCATAATTAAAAATGTACGCAATTGAACTTGACAACATATCAGTGGTATACGGAAAAGGTACACCGTTCGAGAAGGTTGCACTTAAAAATATAGACCTTAAAATTGAATTGGGAAGCATTGTTGGACTTATAGGTCATACCGGTAGCGGCAAGTCGACGCTTGTCAGACTGCTCAACGGTCTTCTTAAACCAACAGAAGGCAGGGTTTTGATCAACGGTGAAGACATATGGCTGAACCCAAAGCAGGTACGTAAATTTTGCAAGAAAGTCGGACTTGTATTTCAATATCCCGAATATCAACTGTTTGAAGAAACAGTTTACAAAGATATTGCATTCGGCCCAAAAAACATGGGCATGACTGGTGAAACACTTAATGCAAGTGTCAGAAGTGCAGCAAAATTCTGCGGTATTGATGATGAAATGCTTGATCGTTCACCGTTCGAAATTTCAGGTGGGCAAAAAAGACGTGTCGCTATTGCTGGTGTTATTGCTATGCAGCCAGAAATACTTGTACTTGATGAACCGGCTGCAGGACTTGATCCACGAGGGCGCGAGGAGATACTAAGCGGTCTTGTTGAATATAAAAAATCGTCTAAATCAACAATGGTTATTGTATCCCACAGCATGGAGGACATTGCAAAATATGCTGATTCTATAATTGTTTTAAAAGATAACATGATAAATATGCAGGGGACAGTTAAAGAAATATTTACAAACGCTGTACAGCTTTTCGGAGCCGGTCTTGATGTTCCTCAAATAACAAAACTGTTCATTGAGCTTGAAAAACGCGGACTTTCATCAAGAGTCGATATATATACGGTAACAAAAGCAACTGAACTGATGAAGGAATGTCTGGGAGGAACCCACCATGCTGAATGATATAACATTAGGCCAGTTTTTCCCCGGTAATTCGTTAATTCACAGAATCGATGCAAGATTTAAATTTGTACTTACAATATTATATCTTTCTTTTGTTTTTAATGCAAAAACCGATGTAGCATTTCTGTTTGTTCTTGCTTTTTCGGTAATGATGGTTTTACTGTCGAAAATATCGCTGAGAATCATACTCAAAGGGCTGAAGCCATTGATTTTCATTATAGTTTTTACAGCATTTATCAATATATTCTGGACAAGCGGTAATGACCTACTTGTTGAGTTATATGGAATAAAAATATACCGTGAAGGTGTAACCATGGCAGTCTTCATGGTGCTTCGCTTAATCTGTTTAATAACAGGGACATCGATTCTAATATCGTATACAACCTCACCGGTTGAGCTTACAGATGCGATGGAAAGATTGTTTTCACCATTGAAAAAGTTGAAAATACCCGTACATGATTTTTCTATGATGATGACAATAGCTCTCAGATTTATACCTACTCTTGTTGAAGAAACCGACAAAATTATGTCAGCACAGAAGGCAAGAGGTGCGGATTTTGAGTCGGGGAGTATTATTAGAAGAATCCGTTCATTGATTCCAATATTAATCCCACTTTTCGTTTCAGCATTCAGACGTGCCGACGAGCTAGCACAAGCAATGGAATGCCGTTGTTATCGCGGTGGTGAAGGCAAGACAAGAATGAAAATTATGAAGGCAGATGCAAAGGATTTTGTTGTTATGATGGTAATGCTTATAGCATTTACAGCAGTTTTCTTTCTTAATAATTATAGTTTTATTTTATAACCAGACTGCTCAAGAAGCTTTACTTCTGATTTTAGTTTATTAAACCAGTAAGTTTATA
The DNA here is from genome assembly GCA_001797275.1 of Clostridiales bacterium GWF2_38_85. Classification (GTDB taxonomy): domain Bacteria; phylum Bacillota; class Clostridia; order Oscillospirales; family CAG-382; genus GWF2-38-85. The sequence continues at coordinate 44,178 of MGOY01000042.1, forward strand.
CAGAAACATAAACCCCATAGTCTCAGAAGGGATACACATATTATATTATGTCGAGGATAGTTTTAAAGCTATGTTATAGAGGAACACATTACAAAGGATGGCAGGTACAATCAAACGCTGTTTCAGTACAATCAACCGTTCAGGATGCGATTGAATATATTTTCGGAACCAGATACGGAATCACCGGTTGCAGCAGGACAGACAGCGGTGTTCATGCGAATGAATTCATATGCCACCTTGACAGCGAAGCTGTTTTTGGTGAAATACAAAGGCTGCCGCTTGCATTGAATACAAAATTGCCCAAAGATATAGCTGTCCTTGATGCATTTTATGCAAACGATGATTTTCATTCACGATATTCTGCAAAAGGGAAGGAATATCAATACATAATCCATAACAGCTGTATCAGAAATCCTTTTTTAAATGGATTTGCATTTAGGTATTTTCCGTTACTCGATGTTGACGAGTTAAATGAGAAGGCGTTAGCATTGGTTGGTGAGCATGATTTTACCGCTTTTGCAGGTAAAAAAGTTAATATTGAGGACACAATAAGAAATATATGGTATTGCAAAGCGGTGCGAGATGGTGATATTATACGGATAAACATCGCCGCTGACGGATTTCTATATAACATGGTACGGATCATCGTCGGAACCTTGCTCTGGGACCTCGCAGGACGATTGAAATATGAAATACCCGCTATAATTGACAGCAAAGACAGAAAAAATGCGGGTATGACAGCTCCAGCCCACGGACTTTATTTAAACAAGGTTTTCTACAGTTAATGATATATAAATAATTGCAAAACTTAAGTTCAAATAGAAAAAGAAAAAAATAGTAATAAATTGCGTAGCTCTGACGGGTTTCCCGACCGAAAGGACACCTTTAAAGCGACCAAATGGGAGCCCATTCGGTTCGGAAACCTCGTTAGGTTTTAGAACCGAATGAAAACCCCGTCCAGTGGGTGGTTCCGATTGCGAAACTATGGTTTCACAATCGATTATTAATGATATATTGAGGGGGAAGAAGATGCGCAATTCGATTGTCCTTGTTAAAGAAAAGACAAACGAAACAAGCGAATATTATAAAAAACTCGCTATTCGTATTTCTTTATATAAATACTTGCTTGCGATTTTCATAATCGTATTTATTATATATTGTTTTTCAAATTATAAGAACGAAATTACAATTGAGAACTTCCGTTACATGTTGAAATTCTTTGACTTCAGTGCATCAACTGCAACTGTTGACAGTGGACAAATCGGACTTGACCTAAATAAGGATTACAGCGCAACTGTTCTGAGAAGCAACATTGCGGTAGCTGACTCAACAGGCTTGACCATTTACGATTACAACGGAAAAAAGCTTTTAAAAAGCTCTTTCGTTATGGAATATCCTTATCTGACATCAAGCTCAAAATATGTTTATGCATATGATCTCGGAGGCAGTCTTTTGAAAATTTATAATACATATTCCGAAATATATTCCATAACATATGAGTATCCATTCCTTGGGTTAACAAACAATGCTAATGGTGCTTTTGGGGTAATAAGTTCAGGTGATAATTATAAATCAGCAATTATCGTTTACGATAAAGATTTTCGTCAGGTTTTCAGCAGATATTTCGGAGACAGCTATACGGTCAGCATTGCGCTCAATAAATACGGTAACAGAGTTTTGTCGTTCATGAGCGGCGTAAACAGCGGTGAATATTACGGCGAAGTATATGAGTTTGATATCACTCAGGAAGAACCGGTCAATAAGCTAAGATTTGTCGGTGAAATGCCTTTGAAGGTTGCTTATGGTGACGATAATTCGGTTATGGTGTTGACAAGTAAAGCATTAAGATTTTACGATGCTTCCCTTAATTTGAGAAGTGAAATGTTTTTTTCGGAAAAATCGCCATCAACCTACCATTTTTCTGGAAAGTATGCTATAATGTCCTATATTATTGGCAGCATCCGCAGTACATCAGAAATTAATATCTATGATTTAAGCGGTAATCTTGTAAGAACAGAGAGCTTCCAGGAGGATGTTCAGGATATTGTTGTCAGTGAAGATAAGGTATATGTATTGACATATACAAAACTGCATATTATTGATATAGTGAACGGAAAAAGTGGAGATTCCTCATTTGATGTAACTAATGAAGCAAATAAGCTGCTTATCAATGATAATAATCTCGTACTTATCTCTAACGAGAGCGCTGTTGTAATGGTAATAAAGGTAATCAAGTCTGATGAAGTGTCTGAATCTCTAAGTGAATAATATTAAATTATAAATCCGAAAGGTTAGGTTGAATTTATGGGATATGCTTTTGATATTGCTATTGTTGCTATAATAATCGTAACGGTTGTTCTTGGATATAAACATGGATTTATTAAAACAGTACTTTCTGCACTCAGTTTCTTTATCGCACTTATTGTTGCATTTTCACTTCAACCAAAATTAAGCGAATACGTAATCAAAATGCCGTTCGTCGATAATATACGTGAATCAATAAGAGATCAGTTTATTGAAATGAGTCCGTTATCCGGCGAAGATCAATACAATCCTGAATTGCTTTTTGAGGATAAACCTGAAGCTTTTGTCAAACTCTTAAATATAATTGGAATTGAACAAGACGATTTAAATGAAAAATATAACAGCTGGAAAAGCGATGCTGAAGTTAATGCGGCAGATATGCTGGTTGAATATGTTGCGAATCCATTAATAACGAGTATAGTCAGTATAATATCATTTATTATATTATTCATTGTAACAATAATAGTATTAAAAATCCTGATTTTCATTTTGGATAAAATCTTCAGACTGCCGATACTCAAACAAGCAAACAAAGCATTGGGATTTGTTGTTGGAATTATATTGGGAGTATTCAGAGCATATGTTTTCGGAGCTGCAGTTACATTGATATTGCCGTTGGTTCAATCGAACAATCCCGGATTATCTGTTGCTGATTCCTTTATTTTCAGATTTTTCTACGGAGATGCGAATATATTACTTAACTTCTTCAAATGATTACAAGGATGGATTATATCTTATGCACAAAAAACAGATTCCGAATATACTGTCGATTATCAGATTATTAATGGTTCCTCTTTTTGTGTTCGTATACTTTTCCGGTCAGGACAGGGCAAAATCATTGGTGCTGGCTGCGGTTATATATTCATTGGCAGGATTTACAGATATAGTTGACGGTTATCTTGCAAGAAAATATAATTGGATAACAACTCTCGGTAAGATTCTCGATCCGCTTGCGGACAAGCTTATGCAGGCAGCGGCAGCGGTTTGTCTTGTTATCGATAAGCTGCTTCCAATATGGGTTTGCGCTGTGTTTTTCCTTAAAGAAATATTTATGCTGATCGGTGGATTGATAATATTCAAAAAACGCCGCACAATGGTGGTATCCAACTGGTACGGGAAATTTGCAACAGCTGTATTTTATGCAGTTGTGATGATTCTCATAATTTGCTCTGCATTATGTCCGGTTATGCCTTCGTGGATTCATACTATACTTGGAGCAATACTTGCCGGAGTTATAGTTTTTGCAATAATAATGTATTATCTTAAAACATTCAAGGGAAAATTCGGTATGGAGATGTCAAAACAAGCAGCAGAATAATTAAATTATTTAATATTTAAAAACATTCAGTAGAATTATTAATTTAATTCATATATAATATAGAAATCCGAAAATCATATACCGATGGCAATGATTTTCGGTTTCCTGCTTTAGGGATTTATTATTAGAAAAGCTATCGGAGAAACGGAAATCATTTTATGCTTAAAATGTGCAGCCGATGCAAAAAACGCCCGGCAATTATTTTTATGACAAAGCTCGAAGGAGATAAATCAATTAATGAAGGACTTTGCATAAAATGTGCAAAAGAACTTGGAATAAAACCTATATCCGACTTCCTCGATAAAATGGGATTATCAGAAGAGGAGCTTGAAGCTATGTCGGATGAAGTAACCAATTTCGCAACAAATGCATTAACTCCGGCTAATGAGGATGAGACACGCGCTCCGGCGATTGATATTCAAAGTCTGTTTCCCAACCAAAGTCTTGCCACAAACGGTGAGAGCGAACAGAATCAACGTTCTAATACTGAGGAACGCCGTCAACAATCACAAAAAGAGAAGAGAAAACTTCTTGATACCTACTGCATTAACCTGACAACTCGCGCAGCCGAAGGAAAGCTTGATAAGATTGTTGGCAGAAACGACGAGCTTGAAAGAGTAATGCAGATACTCTGCCGCAGACAAAAAAACAATCCCTGTCTTATTGGTGAACCCGGTGTTGGTAAAACAGCTGTCGCCGAAGCTCTGGCACAAAAAATCGTAGAAGGCACAGTTCCTTATAAGCTTAAGGACAAGGAAATTATGCTTGTCGATATGACAGCAATGGTTGCCGGCACACAGTTCAGAGGGCAGTTTGAGAGCCGTATGAAAGGACTTATCGAAGAAACCAAACGCAGTGGAAATATTATTCTTGTAATCGATGAGGTGCACACTATAGTTGGAGCGGGAGATGCCGAAGGTGGCATGAATGCTGCAAATATACTTAAGCCTGCGTTGTCGAGAGGTGAAATCCAGTTGATCGGTGCAACAACACTTGTTGAATACCGGAAACATATCGAAAACGATGCAGCTCTTGAACGCCGGTTTCAACCGGTAATGATCAATGAACCTTCGATTGAAACTTCCATCGAAATAATCAGAGGAATTAAAAGTTATTATGAGAAGTATCATGGAATAAAGATTCCCAATGAGGTAGTTCGCAAGATAGTTACTCTTTCTGAAAGATATATAACCGATCGTTACCTTCCTGATAAGGCAATTGACCTTATGGATGAAGCAGCGGCAAAAATGTCGATGAATTCACCTGTAATCAACGAGATTGAGAAAATTTCCGAACGGTTGAAAACTATTGCGGAAGAACGCATTTCTTATGAAGCGATAGCAGAGAAAACAGAAGATATTTATAAAAAGATTGCAGAGAATATCACAACTGAAATGAACCTCAAGCATAAGTTTGATGAGCTGTCGGCACAGCGTGATAATCTTGTTCTGACCGAAAATGACCTCGCAAAGGTAATTGAGGTTTGGACCGGTATTCCTGCAAGCAACATAACAGAAAACGAATTTTCAAAGATTGATAAACTCGAAGATGCAATCAAAGACCGTATTATCGGTCAGGATGAAGCAGTCAAAAAGGTTGCAAGAGCTTTAAAACGTTCGCGTGCAGGAATCGCATACAAGAAGAAACCTGCTTCGTTTATCTTCGCAGGTCCTACAGGTGTAGGTAAGACAGAGCTTGTCAAGGTTCTGTCAGGTTATCTGTTCGATAACCCCGAAGCGATGATACGTCTTGATATGTCCGAATTCATGGAAAAGCATTCGGTTTCGAGAATTATCGGTTCACCTCCCGGATATGTCGGATATGACGATGCTGGGCAGCTGACCGAAAAGATTAGACGCAAGCCTTACTCGGTTGTACTCTTTGATGAAATTGAGAAAGCACATCCTGATGTATTAAATATATTATTACAGATACTTGACGATGGACTTATTACAGATTCACACGGTAAGCAGGTGAACTTTGAGAATACAGTTATTATCATGACCACAAATGCCGGCAGCAATACAGCATCCAATGCTGCAGGCTTCACAAAGTCAATGCATACCGGTGATGAAGAAAAGGTTATGAAAGCGCTTGAGGATTTTCTCAGACCGGAATTTCTCAACCGTGTCGACGAAATCGTTGTGTTTAATCGTCTTACTAAAGAAAACTTCGGTGATATCTGCAGGATTATGCTTAATGACCTTAAAAAGATACTTACCGAAAAAAATATTAAATTTATTTTTGACGATAACACAGTTCAATATCTTGTTGAAAAGGGTTTTTCAGAGAAATATGGTGCAAGAAATCTTCGCCGCCTTATACAGACTGATATTGAGGATGTTGCTGCTGCTGAAATTATCGACAATTATGAAAAGGGTATATCTCGTATCGGTGTAACGGCAGTTGATAATAAACTTGTTATTACAGGAATTTAATATTGGTAAATATAGAATTTGAATTAAGGTAGTACAGATGGCTAAAAAACGGTATATTAAAACAAGAGCATCTGATGAAGAAAATAAATCATACGATGAAAATTTAAGAATTCGTACCATCACCGGTTCTACGCCGCGTGATGAAGATCCTGATGCACCGTTTTCGCCTCCTCATATGCGAATATGGGAGGTTTTAGAGTATTGGGATGTAAACAGCGAGATTGGACTTGACGAAAAGGATGTAAAAAGAAAAAGAAGACACTTCGGGCTGAATATTGTTTATCCATATCTTTCACTTTCCTTTGCCGGTAGCATAAAGACACAGCTTCATACATTAATGAGTCTATTATTTATTGCAGCTTGCATCCTTATGTACCTGTTCGAAAAAAACATAATTTTCCTTTTGTGTGGCATGGTGTCGGTTGTACTTATGATCATTAATGCAATAATCGAATCGAATGCAGCTTCAGCACTTGAAATAACAAAAAAGTATTCTTCGCTCAAAGCTGTTGTGATGCGTGAAAAAAAGATGCGTGTAATCGACAGCCGTTCCCTGGTGCCGGGGGATATAATCATACTTGAAAGAGGTAACATTGTACCGGCTGACTCAAGACTGATCGAGTCTAATAAGCTTTATATCAGCGAAACACCGATTTATGGGCAATACGGGACGGTTGAAAAAAACTCACTGTATATTGCCGGACGCAATGATGTCGGTTCAATGTCAAACATGGTTTATGCCGGTTCGATTATAACCAATGGAAAAGCAACCGCTGTAGTTTGTGAAACAGGAGTTAATCTGCAGATTCGTAAAATACGCAGTAATGTTGAAAAGAAAAAGAACCACAGACCGACTCTGCTTGAGTATGCACACTATGTAAGCAATAGACTTTCATTGATTTCGGTGATTTTATGCTTTATAACTATATTTTTCGGTACTGTCAGGGGATTTGATATAGTAGATCTGTTTATACTATCTGTTGGCATCAGCTTTATTTCACTCAGTGATACGGTAAACACTCTTGCGAGTGCATCTTTAACAATAGGCATAAAAGAAATACTTGATAACGGTGTAGCACTTCGTAATTTAAACTGTATTCCCGAACTTTGCAATATCAATTCAATTATGTGTGAACATTCCGCAGCATTTCCGTCCCGGGAAATGGTTGCTATGAGTGCATTCACAGGGATGCGTGAATACAATATTGAACCGGAATCTAAATCAAGACTTCAGAAGTTGATTTCATATGCTATGGTCTGTTCAGATGTAAAATATGCACACAGTACTAACAACAAGCGCATGAAGGAAAGCTTTGTCGGTAATAAAGCCGATATAGCAATTGCAAAAGCCGGAATTGTTTTTGATATATCCATCGATAAAATCAACAATTCTTATTTCAGAATTGCATCAGCATATAATTCACGCTCTGAACTTGAACGTGTACTTATTTTAAATGAAACCAAGCATATAGTCATCGTAAAAGGCACGCCCGAATTTATACTCCATCATTGCAAATATTATGAGCAGTTCGGCGAACTTTATCCGCTTGATCAGAAATCAAAAAACAGGCTACTTGATGCAGCATATGAGTTGAGCGAAAAAAGTCAACAGATAATTGCATATGCTGAAAAGCTGACCGAAGTAGATTCACTTACTCACCCGTCAGCAGCAAGGGATTTTGTTTTTGTGGGTTTTATCGGAATGTATGTCAACCTCGAACTAAATGCTGCATCGGCCGTATATAAATGTGCAAACGCCGGAATAGAAGCCGTTGTCAGAAGTGGTGATGTTTTTTACTCAGCAGTATCACTTGCAAAGAATGCAGGTATAATCAGAGATGAAAAGCAGGCAGTCCAGGGTGAAAGTATAAATATGACTGACAGGGGAATATACATCGCTGATTTGCCTGAATATAAATTGTTTGTGCGGGTTGAAGATGAACAGTGGCGGGATGTTTTATACTACAGAAAATTAGATAAAAAGAATGTCGCCCTACAGGTGCATGCAATCGAGGAGCTACCGATTATGTCAATGGCGGATATATCGATTGTTGCTGATGGGGAGGGAAGCGAAACATTAAAGCAGTGTGCGGATGTTATAACCTTAAAAGAGGGATTCGATGTTATTTCCGACCTGCTTATCAGAGCGAGAATGGTATATAAAAGAATTAATACCACCATACAATACGGTATCGTGGCATTTACAGCATTCTGTGCGGCTATGTTATTTTCAATATTGGCTGGATTAGAATCAGCTTTTAGAATAAATGAACTCTTTTTCGGTGGAGTTGTGATAAATTTCTTAATCCTGCTTTGTCTTGCGGGAGCACCTGAAAACAGCTCGGTATTGAAGCAAAAGCTTCCTAAATATGAGCCTAAACCGAAAATAATAGATTTTCTTACACCGATATTATATGGGATCGGTATAGGTGGCTGTGTAATAAGTAATTTTTATATCGGGAAAAGCTTTGGCGGTGAATATTCCTCGGTTCTGATTGGTATAATCCTGTCGTTGTTTTTATACGCATATTCGGACATTTGCGGTGAAAGCATATTTACGAGCGGCGGCATAAAAAATTATTACCTCACCTTCACATTATTTCTTACAGCAGGGCTGGTTGGATTATTGTTTTATTCACCAAGTACAGCTATGACCTTTGGGTATAAAAGCCTGAACGCAATACAGTTGTTGCTACCATCAATTTATCCAATAGCACAATTCATATTGCTTCATTTGATTAGGTTTGTGGTCCTGACCATAAAGAAAAGAAAATCAATTAAATTTAATATATAATCAAAATTAGCATAAAATGAAACCTGCTAATAAAAGTCAAGTCCTAAATCAGAAAAATTATCATGTAAATAATGGGAGTGATCTGCAGAAAAATATGTATAACA
>MGOY01000043.1:0-51281 GCA_001797275.1 Clostridiales bacterium GWF2_38_85
TTGTCTTAACTAAATCAAGAAGAACACCCCCCAGTGCTTCAGGCGCATAGGCAGATAATGCACAGATGGTAAATAGAGCAATTTTTATAATTTTCATATTGCAACTTTCTTTTAAAATAAATAATTTACTATATTAATTATTTTAAAGTTATTTAAAAAATTGTCAAAAAAACAACCGATGACCAAACAAAGAACGCGTGTTGCCCAACTCTCATTACAGTCTAGAACACACGCGTTCAATAAAAGAAGAGTCTCAAGTACTCTTATTCGCATACCTCTAAATAGTAATCTTCTACTGTTTTTGACGGCATGAACGACGAATTAAAAAGAGCATAATTAGCATTTTTGTCTAAAAAGGCATAGCTGCGCGGATTCTTTTTGGGAGTCCCAAAACCCTGGGCATAATAGAGCCAATTGTTAATCTTTAGACTAAAGCGTGGCGCAATACCGCACCCCTTCATATCTTTAAACTCTTTACGTAAGATCTCAACGGCCTTTTCTGCCGCGCCCTTACCCTTCTTCAAATAAAGATTTATCACTGGCAGATACGCCTTAGAATCTAACTTGATAGGCTCCCCATTCCATCCTTCAAACGATTCCTTAATATCATCAGAAGTTGGCATCAGAGAAGGACGTACTTTAAAACACGCAATCGTATTTCTAAATTCCCTATCATTAACTATCAAATCAAATAGTTTTTCCGTCATCAACAATGTCTCTTCTCGAGATGCGGGCATCAGAAAAAGCCGGTAACAATGAGCCAAAAATTCCCGCTCTGATACACTGCCCTCTCCAAAAGTATCGGGGAAAACTAGCTTACTAAAATAATCATCTAGAGTATCAATCTCAAGCCGTGGACGGCGCCCCCAATTCACCGACCAAAACCAGGAATTTGCTATATCAAATTCAGAACAATACAGACGAGCGCAAGCGAAAACAATCAATGCATTAATCGCCTCATAAAGCGGCATAAGCGCCTTAAAATCCGGGCTTTTTGTCGCCTCTAAAAATTTAGCAACATCTGCATCTTCAGGGATCAATGCAATCAACTTCTGTTTATCTTCTTCTTTTGATGATACATAGACGTTTAATTTATCCAGAACATGGTTAAGCGACTCTCCAATCTTCCCCGGCGCCGTAGGCTCCTTTTTCACACTCTCAAGATACCTAATTGCACCCTGCAAACGCTTGCGAAACTCCGGAGGACAATAGGTAAATAGCAACGTGTATTTGGTGTCAAGTTTATCTCCACGCTTATCGCCCTGTTGAATTTGAGGCCTCTTAACACCACTCTCAGGCGTATTACCCTCAGACTTCATAGCAGAACATACTACCAACCCTGCTAGCAAAATCACTCTCTTCATACTACTTCCTCTTTCTGTAAAATAACTAATCAAGCCTCCTATGCACATGAACTACTTCATGCACACAGAGCCCATTTAACATTCCACATGAACCCACAAACTCAAATCTATTTCTTTTGCTCCATAGAATCGTATAATGCGTGAATAAATTGATTAACCATCGACAGTAAATGGCGTGCATTATTGTAAGTCAATCGCTTTAATGCCTGATTTACCTCTAACCACTCAGAGGCTATATGCTCTTTTGATAAAATAACCGCGTCCTCTTTGGTCTCGCCAATAAAAAAGGTCACATTTTTATCAACCAATTCCCGCTCAGGACCGCGATAATAATAAGAAATAGTCTCGGAAAATCCCTTCATAGGACTAACATCCAAGCCCGTCTCTTCTTTAACTTCACGCGATGCTGCCTGTTCCAGCGATTCATTCTCCTCTACTTTACCCTTGGGAAGGTCCCAGTGCCCACCAATATAGTGAAGCAGTAGGTAATAAAGCTTCCCCGTCTGTTTGTCGCGTCGGTAGACAACGATACCTGCTGATTGTTCCTTTTTCATGCTTTTTCCTTCCTCCCGTACCAGGGCTTTCTGGAGCGGAACAAATAATAAAAACTAAACACAGAGTAGAGTATACCCCAAAACCACAAGTTTTGCGTCGTCTTGGCGCTTAACCTATGCTAAACTAAATGATGTTCTTATTTTTCCAGTAACCAGACCTCCATAATCTCATCTACAGCTCTATAACACCAAAAGATTTTGAGAAAGCGCACATGATCCAAGCTACTAAAATGTGCCTGACCTTTGGCCAACGCACTATATTTAATGATGTTTCGTTCATTATTAATGGCAATGAACGAATTGGACTTGTCGGCCAAAATGGCGCAGGAAAGACCACCCTTTTAAAAGCCATTGCAGGACAACAACCTCTTGATTCAGGCACTCTAGCCATCAGCAAAGATTTTACCGTTGCATATCTGCCCCAAGAGGTTGTCTTACTCTCTTCAAAGACCTTACTAACCGAAGCGCTAAACATTTTTGACTGCCTCGGCGACCGTCTTGAAAAAGCTAAAAAACTTGAAGAAGAACTTAAAAATGCGCACACATCCCAGGAATCAGAACTAGGTGCCACGCTCGTCGCCCTACAGCAGCGCTTCATAGAAGAAGATGGCATTGAGCAAGTACAAGAGACCAAAGGCGTTCTACGCGGTTTAGGTTTTCGTGATTCCGACTTTACAAAAACCGTTGACACCCTAAGCGTAGGCTGGAAAATGCGGCTAGTACTGGCCAAACTTTTACTGCAAAAAGCCGATTTTTACCTATTTGACGAACCCACCAACCACCTCGATCTTCCTGCAAAAGATTGGTTCTACGATTTTTTAAATCGTGCAAAATTTGGCTACATGCTCGTCTCCCACAACCGCTACTTCCTCGACCATGTGTGCACCACAACCTACGAAATTTCACTGGGGCTGTTAAAAATCTACAAAGGGAATTACACCTTTTTTGAACAGCAAAAAGAGCTTGCACAAGAGGTCCTTGAGAAGAAATATCTTGAACAACAAAAATTTATTCAAAAGCAGACGGCTATTATTGAACGTTTCCGTGCATCCGCCAGTAAAGCATCCACCGTTCAGAGCATGATAAAAGCACTTGATAAATTAGAACCGGTACAATTTGAACCGACCCCCAAGGTAGTCAGGTTTCACTTCCCCCCCGCTAAACCCTCAGGCAAAGAAGTGGTTAAAGCAGATCATCTGGCTTTCTCCTTTGAAAATCAGTCCATCTTTTCTAATGTGTCTTTTAATATCATGCGAGGACAGAAAGCCGCACTTATTGCACCTAACGGGACCGGTAAAACAACTCTTCTTTCTATCTTAGCCGGAAAGCTAATCCCTCAAAAAGGATCCATAACCTTTGGACATAACGTCATGCCCTCCTTTTTTGAGCAAGACCAAAATCGTTCTCTAGACCCAGAAAAAACCGTACTTGAAACCGCAGAAAACGCCTGCGAAACCAGTCAAGCTCGTCAAAATATTAGAACGTACCTAGGCGCTTTTCTCTTTTCAAAAGATGACGTTCAAAAAAAAGTAAAAGTATTAAGCGGTGGAGAAAAAAACCGCGTAGCCATGGTCAAAGTGCTGCTGCAAAACCGAAATTTTCTCGTACTAGACGAACCTACCAATCACTTAGACCTATACTCCAAAGAAATATTACTCAAGGCGCTCTTACAATTTGAGGGAACAATACTCTTTGTTTCGCACGACCGAGACTTTTTAAACCGACTCGCTACTAATGTCATAGAACTAACCCCCAACGGCGCCATCACCTATCCAGGCCGCTATGATGAATATATTGCCTTTAAAAAAAGGGGCTCCGCAACCCCTGCAGCGCCAGAAAACAGTAACAACACCGTGCAAGAGAAACCGGAAGCTCTCAGCAGTGCCGATCTTTACATGGTTCGCAAAAAAATTCGCAATCTAGAGTCAAAAATCGAAAAGCTTGAAAAAGAGAAGAATGGACAACTTGAGCATTTTACAGACCTTGACTACGGCAGCCTAGAATATAACCGCGCCTCTGAAAAACTAAAGGAAATTGAGTCGGCCCTTGCAAATGCATTAGCCCAGTGGGAAAGCGAAATTCAAAAAGAGGGTGCATTACAGCCATAAAATATAACAATGTCACTCTGATATTTGCAGAGATTCGAGTCTCAATTTGAGCAAAAAAATGGTTTCACTGCGCAGTTTTTCCCGAGCCCACGCCTTTTGTTTTGCATCGAGCAGCTCACCAATCCCCGATAAGATTCCACGGTCACCTCGTGCCTCAAGTTCATCAATACATTTTTGAAAAAACTGTTGCAGCGACATGCCGGTTCTGCTTTCAATGATTTTTTCGTTGATAGGCCAATTGTTTTTTAAAAAGAACCAGACATCAAAGATGTCACGATTAGTTTTTCCAATTCGCTCAAACATGGCAACGAACTTGTGTGCCGCCATATCCTCCTTTACCATTACTTTCATGGGAATGCCAAGATACGACTTTACTTCGTAGTGCGAGCCAAAATTCCTTCGATTGATTTCGACCTTAATATTGTAAGCATTTTGAACTTTATTGTTATACGCAAGTAAATAGAAAAAACAGTACCTTTTTTTACGAGCTTCAACTACTAAGCCATATTCTGCCAAAATGTTTTTTAGCTTCTCGAACACAAGGTCTTCGCTGCTTAAATCGAGTAGATCAAAGTCCAAGTCCACTGAAAAACGCGCCAAATTATAGAACAGATATGCCGCTGTTCCACCTTTAAATCCTAGCAGGGAACTGATGGAACTGTCGGCATAAATATCCCTTAAAATGTGGATTAGCAGACTTCTGTGCATGGCTATGTCTAACGTCATGTTACGCCCTAGTTTCTTTAAAATACATATCAACTGCTTTAACCATCCTCTTATTGTTATAAAGGGGCAATAACGCGCGTATCTTGCTCAAGTCAAGGGACCCAAGATTGTCAAAATAATAGTCATTGTTGAGGTATAGTATGTCTAAAAAGGCACGCTCTTTTGTGGCGGCATAATAGTGCCCCCTATTTTCAACGCCTGCGTTGTTAAGAAGGATGGTATCTTTAAGTTTTCGGAATGAATAGACCTGATCGTCACACTCAATTTCTTTTGTCTGATAGGTTGCAACAAAAATACTGCCATAGTATTGAAATATAACCCCAGCTTCCACCAGAATCGTCTCAAAGCTTATGTAAGAAGGAGTAAATATTTTCGTTGCCAACTCGAACCGATCATAATTTTTATCCCGCGCATATAGCCCGCGTCGAATAGGATATAATTCACCCTGCTTAACGTAGTAATTCAGCCGTCGTCTCAACAGTTGTGATTTTTTTTCGCCAGAACCAATCAAGATCTCTTTGAACGAGAAGACTGATGATTTTGATCGCAAAATAGTTAGAATATCTGCCTTTTCCATATTTCACTTATGAGTTAAAGGTTACATGTAGTGTTATCTTTAACTCATATCATAACATGGCAAGAATCTGGAATACAATAGTTGGAAACTTGGAGCTGAGCAAATTCACCTATAGCCCAAACAAACTAAATTGCGACAAAAAATCTACACCTAGGTGACTGCTTTATCGCCATTAAGCTTGCATAACAACATTGATCCAGAAGTCTAATGCGCCCTATCCGCTCGTCCTGCGACAGCCCGCCATAGCGTTGGGGACGGCTGGAAACTTGTCGAACGGATAAGCGGTAAATAAAAGCACCGAATCGAGTTATACCTTTTACAACAAGACGTATCGCGCTTTTAGCAGATGTATTACACTGGCAGATAAACAGATCTACCAGTGGCAGTACTTATTAGGAGCTTTTTATGAAAAATTTAAATGCGTTCAAAAAATCATTACTCTGGTCAACCCTGATGCTAACCATCTTTATTACTGCCCCGGCGCTGCCGAAATCGGCACACTTACAAACTCGCACGAGCAGCTACAGCACCCTAATGCATACCCTTAACACGAGAATAGCCCCTTTAATGGCACGGGTTAAAACAACCTCCTTATCGCTCGTTAAACGTCGGAAATTTTGGATAGCATCAGGAATAGTAGCAGCCATAGCCGCTATAACTGTTTTTGACATTCTGGCCTGGCACTACCCTATATCTGAAAAAAATAGTGAAAAAAGAGAACCTACCTACACTGCAGATGGAACGTCCAATCCAGAACAATTTACACAAAAGATAGAATTAATAACAATCCCCACATCCTTTAAGCATTCCACAAAACAGAGTAAATATGGACAACCCAAAGTCTGCTTTGCTAATACTAGCTTCTCTAAACCTATACCCCAACGCTGGGAAATGGTGTATTGTGGGAAAAATCAAAACGAAACTATAGAATCGACGCTACGCAACCTCGATTCCCTATTGCAGATAATAGACTCAACCCCTGAACTTAGCGCCAACATCAAAGAAATTACGATCCATAGTCATGGGCTACCCTATATAAAAAGTGGATGGAGAACCTGTTTCCACCAAACTCATTTCGGATTCTGGGGTATAGAAAACGCCGCCCCAAGTAAATCCAGTTTCAAAAGCTTATTCTCTGCAATTAAAATCAAATGTAGTGATGCAGCTCAATGCAAAGACCTGCTGGCGGATATAAATAAAAATCTTCCATTGAAATAACAGACCATAAACCTCAAAAATCATACTATGAGAAATGTATTCCTTTGCCAAAACAATTTTTTTTAAAAACTTGTTTTGATTTTACAAAATTCCCTATACTTTAACTGTATCTATGAGGCATCTTGGTAGTCACCATAAATTCATGTTTTAGGGGAGTTTTTCATGTTCCACGCGCACAAGCTTTTTCATATTCTGCTAGGGTACACCTTAATCGCAACACAAAGCACCCTATTTGCAGCGCCACCAATTTTCAAATCAATACCAACAAACACACACAATAGATGCGGAGCAATAACTAGCCTACTTTTCAACATGCGACAATTTACAGAATGTCTTATAGCTCACAAAAACGAAATACTAAAAGCACTCCAAATCAAAGCGACAAACCAAGCGTCAAATTTTGAAGAAAATCTGAAGATTTGGCAAAAGGATACAGATCTTTCAAAGCCTCATAAAAAAGATGCTTCAGAATTTGAGCCACTTATTAATGCCTATGTTTTTCTAGCAGAAGAGATCAAAAAGAAAAACGGCAATTATAATGAGCTTAGTGACTTAACACTTGCATTGCCCAAAGGAACCCCAGCCCAACAATATTTTAATGAATTTTATAATGTATTCGGGATACCTTCTGCCCCAGAACAATTAGAGTTCTTTCTTTCCATGCTAACCTGGGCGCCCGGACCTTGTAATGAACTCTTAGACCACAGTGAAGCAACCCAGCAATACACAATGCTTACAATGACAAAAGATCCTAGCGCGATTCCCTCAATTGACCTAAAAAAAGATTTTCTTCCCGGCACCTATCTCATCATCCAGTATTCCCATGATAATATACGCAACGTAGTCATAAAGCCAACTGATCCCTTTAAACTACTAGTTCGCTCCTCTGGTAAAACATACGAATACGAACTCATTGGAATTAGTTTCATGAACCGCTCTCTGCATACATGGACCTCTTACATCAAGGACCCGTGGGAAAACAACTCTTCATGGTGGTTCTATGCCAAAACTAATGCAACACAACAACCCCTCCCTCAGCAGATTCTTACACAAGGATCTGGCTCTCTGTTTGTTTACCAACTATGCAAAGACGAGACCCTCGATCATCTTGCTCAGGCTTTAAAAGCCATTGCGCAGACTTAATGCAAATGCATCTCTCGTCAAAGAGAAGACTAAATTTTATCATTTTGCTGCAACAAAATCACTACCCCATCATATACATTAATGGGCAAAAATGTTAAAGTAAATGGACATTTATTACGCTAAAAACAAATTCCAGTAAACGTATAATCAACCATCCAATTTCCAAGGTATCCCATGAAATCAACACAACAAGCACAAGAATTGTCTGCATTAGCAGAAGCAAAAGAACACATAAGCAGCCTTCTATGTCCACAAGACCCTGAAGAGTGGTCACCCTATAACGTAGCCGTTGTAGAAAAGGTAATTACACACTTCCCTCAGTCAGACAACTTTCTCGCTGAGCTAATAGAACTAAGACTGTTTGCTATCGAAGAATCATTGCGCTTTGTGCAAAGAGATCCTGAAATAGTTGAAGCCGCACTTTTTGACGTTCTATTTCTCTCCTTTGTAGAAATTGGTGAAATGCTATCCTTTGTCGAAGATGAAGAACTTGGACTAAAAGGCGTAGAACGCATGGAAACCATCGCAAAGAAAATCGACAAAATCAGCAAAGAACATGGCGAAGCCTTCGTAGACTTGATGGAAGAAATGGCAGCTGAAGACGACGAAGAAGATGAATGCGACGAGTGCGATGAAGACGAAGATGATTCGTGCTCATGCTGCTGCTCCAGCAAAAAGAAATAAAACTTTTTAAGTTTTATTTCAAAACGAGGGGCGGTTTTTTTCCCGCCCCTCGTTTTGAATATACCGGGTTTTAGCAGATCACCTAGTTTTTTAGTAGGGATGCTACTTCTTCTTTTCTTCTATCAGCACACTCTTTTTCTCTTCAATAGTGGATAGGATAACTGATTTTATCTTTTCTTCTTTGGGCGACAGTTCTTGCAAATTCTGCTTCTTATAAACTGCTTTGTTAAAGCCACTATGAACACGATTGATAAACGCCATCTTCCCAAGCGTTATCATCAACTTAGTGTCATACCTCTTATTCTTAGTTTGAACCGCAAACAGACGCGCATTTGATTCAGTCTTAAAGTTCATTTTAACAAGCTGCTCATACTCATCTGTCGCTATCTTGCGTAAATTCAACCCTACCGCGCCAAACGAAACTGCATAACCAATAGATTCAAGTGATTTTGAAAGGTCAGCTACCTTGTCTTTCCAAGTCTTTGCAATGTTCTCCATTTTATTGCGCACCGCCATACAACCGTCTTCTTTAAGTATCGCCTTTGAAACCACCTCAAGTAGAGCCGTTCTTAACTTGCGCTGGGAATCAAAAAGTTTTGGAGAAACCCCAGGCACACTCTTGATAAAAGCATTGGTCTCTTTGACAAAAGAGCGTGTGCCCCCTTCCCCAAAAAGAGTCTGCATTGCAGTGTCCACAAGCTCAATACGATCATCTTTATCGCTTGTTTTATTAGCTAGCTTTTTCTTAAACTCTGTCCAACTCTTAAATTCTTTAAGATTTGAGCCAACTTCTTTAAGTTGAGTCCAGAAAGAATCTGTCTTACTTTGCCCAGCCTCTACCTGCGCCTTCATCCATTCATCCCATGTTGCAATAATTTTATCAGTCTTCCCAACACCATAGAGCTGCTTAATCTCATTCGTTTTTTCCGTATTGAAGCATACCACCATAGATGAAATCATCTTTTCGGCTTCTTTACTGAAAAATTCTTTCTGGTCATCAAAATCAAAAAACTGTTGTTCAAAGACATAGAGAGGATCATTACTGTACTTTTCAAGCATCATCTTAATCATCAGCTGCGCCCGTTCAAAGTATTCACATACCAAACGATCCCCCTTAGGAAGAGGAAGGGCACTTGAACAGCTTTCACAGAATTTTTCCATCTTCCCACGCAACTCTATCAAAGCCATTGTAGAGGCATCCCAGACAGAAGAGGAAAGATCTTGCGGGATAGATGAACCCTTTTGGAGCTTTTCAAAAACACCGCTCTGATGCGCCTTCCTTATGGAATCCTGAAGATTTTGAGCCTCAATCCATAGCCCACGAGCTATACAAAAGTCGCCCAGAACCTTGTCATCAATTGACAAGCTTTGCACCCCTTTTTTCTGAGCAACAACCTCAGGTGCCCTCATAAAATACGAGTACACATAAAGTTCCTCGCCCGTCATACGAACCTCGGTGCCATACCGATTTTTTAGATGATTCAACCCATTTTTTAATGCATACCGCTTCACAAAAGAAATAGCTTCAGAGTTAACCCCAGCAGACTTCTGTATTTTTTGAAAACTTTCAAGATCCAACAACCCTATATTCTTCACCAACCGTTGCAACTCTTTTTTGCACTCAGTCGGCACTACTCCAAGATTATAGGTTTTGTCATCACTAGGCAGACCCGAAAAAACTGATTTTAACGTATTCATCGTCCCATTTGAACGACAAAAACTTATAGTCACGGCCCCTGACTTCCACACCCGACACGTAATCATTTTATAACGACCAATCTCATGCGTACGATGAGATTGATTCAAGGTAGCCCTAAAATTCAGGTTCACCTCATATAAAATTTCCTTGTTTTTCCCTGCGCCAATCCATTCGACCAGAGAGTTCTTTGGCTGTTTCTTATTAAGCTCCCCAATAAGCTGCTGCGATGCAACTTCCTGATTAATCCCACCTTTAATCAACTCGGCAAGCCGCTTATCCGCCCCAAGAGCCTTCAAAAAATAACAGCCCAAAAGAGTTGGCAAAGGCCCCGCCCCTTCACATTCAAAAACTGCCTCCGTCGGCCCCTCATGATCAGGTCGCTGGAAAAAGGACGTTGCATATACAAATGAAATTACCTTACGACACTGTTCATACAGAGCTTCTGTCTTATCTGAAGCCTTAACTGCACCAGACGCTAGACCAAAATAAACATCCGCACCATCCGACACATCTTTAAAAAATTGAGCAACCCCAACGGCCTCTCCTTTTCCCCCTTCATGCAAACGACCTAAAGTACTTTTTGCCGCAACCTCAAACAACATAGGAGAATTAAGTCCGTTTTTTTGCCTAAAATCGGTTTCTTGCCTCTTTAGACATTCTTGAACTTCCTCAGAACTCATAGCCATAACGGTAACCGCCGGCCACACACTCACCAGCAATCCCACACAATAAGCATATCGAATCACGTTCATAGTTTTCTCTCCCCAATAGAGCAAATCGCTAGGCTATTAACCTCATGTTGCGACCAGCTCGGGTGATACCATTCAACTCACGCGTATTCTACTCCTCTTCAAATTGATTTGTCTATGAAAAGTGTTAGATAGTATCCACACCAACAACCAATTCCCACTCAACCCACTGCTTTAATTTATCATCCCATACCTCTGATAAGATAGAATCTTGTTTCAACAGTGTCATAACCCCTGCAAAATTTCCAGTCTCTGCGTAATACAAAAGCTTCGTCACTTCCAACACATACTCCTTAATCCACTCTTCTGACTTTGCTAGCGCATGAAAAATTATCTCTTTTGCAAGATCTTTTGATTTAATTTTGCCATAAAGCAACGCAAACAGTCGTAACTGAGAACCAAAAGGCTTGCACTCCGTACCATAAATACCTTTACCAGTAGGGGTGAGTGCCTTTTCATCGTTAGTGAAAAACAGCTCCTGATTTTTTACTAACGAACCCCACCCAACATTGTGCGATAAAAGAAAGTCAACAATCTCGCAAAAACCCTTATAAACCGCAGCCTTTATTAACTTTCCCTGATCCAATTCACTTAATAAATCCAAAGCGCCATGATTAACTAATTGCTTTACACAACCAAGACAGCCCGCCTCAACTGCTAAGAATAGAGGTGTATGCCCATTAAAATCCTTAACATGCACAGGCGCCCCATTCTCCAATAACACCTGCACACTTTTTTCTGCTCCATGATGGCACGCCCGATGCAACAGAGTCTGACCATCATTCGCCCTAACATCTATAGGAATGATGCTATACAAAAAAAAATTCTTCATGCAATCAAGAAAAAGATCACTACAAACAGAGTCAAAAAGCGTATCAATATTATTTAAATAGTCCTTAACTACTTCTTGTGACGATAGCTCTTCAGGCGTACATCCTTGGGCATCACGAGCATTATAAGGAGATCCACACGCAATCAAACACTGAACGGCCCCCAACCCCCCTGATAACACTGCTTTATGCAATGGAGTGCGCCCTTTATTATCTACCTTCAAGAGCATATACTTTGCATGAGTACAAAGTTTCATAATAATGTTCATATTCCCACGCCGTGACGCAGAATGAAGAAGCGTTCCTCCCGATTTATTCAAGCCATTCACTTTAGCTCCCGCCTCTAAAAGCGCTGAAACCCAATCAGAGCTACCCTCACAAACAGCTAGCCACAACCACTTATTAACCGTTTGAGTATTAACAGGCACACCTCTCTTGCCTATTTTATAATCCATAGCATTTAATCGCGCACCAAACGCCACGCAAAGCATAATACACAAAATAGACTTATTCATTTAAAGCTCCTAATCAACACACATACAGCCATGACGGAGATATCATACACTAAGTCATCCAATTTGAAAGCTCATGGAACAATAAGGGCCCTATAAAGAATTAGAAAAAACTTAACTAATTAACCACTCTTATCTAAACCCTGCATTAGACTATTTTTTCACACATCACTTCATACATGTTTTTTATTTTTTTAAAAACCATTGCAATTTGTAATTTAAAAATGCTACTGTGACAGTGAGTAGAAATGGTTTAGTTCTAATTAACAAAACAATAGGAGATGCAACATGACAAATTTAAGATGGTCCGCGTTAAGTCTAGCACTTATGCTGATTTCTATAGTCCAGGTAGTAGAAGCAAATATCACTGCAGTTGACATGAATGTTACAAATAATACCAATACGACCCTAACTTTTCGCCGCTATCTCTGGGATAAAGAGGCTGCATGGCCAGGCGGCGCAGCTCCCTATGCCCCTTATTCTGGATGGATACTGGATAAAGCCGCTGAACCAAAGGTTATTCAACCCGGTGAAACTAAGTTAGTAGAGTGGATTGGTGCAGGGTTGGCAGATACTCCAGGAAGCTTATTACGGACACTTCTCTATTACAACAAATCCACGGTAATCCGTGGCGGCTCTATTGAGTTTGCCGATGGTCGCCCACCTGTTCAGCTCTGGGTAGAAGCTATTCCAACAAATGGACGTGGTAATATTTTCGTCCGGTTGGATGGATGTGCAGCCCTTCTAGAGCCAGGTGAAATAGGCAAGGGATGCCTTGCTACCGGATTAACCCAAATTGGGCTTGGTACCTGCCCAGGGTGTACATTAAAAGACCCTGAGCATTGGTCACTTGCCAACGGTCTCTGGAGCACTAGTCGCACCTTTGTTAATGCAGGAAAAACCGAGGTTATTGCTAAGGGCCTTATAGGAAATCCTTACCCAAACGGCGAGTTTATAATCAAAGATAAATAAGTACTATTCAGTACCGATAGCGTGAAAAAGGGAGGGTTTCACACCCTCCCTTTTTCACAAACCTACCTTACGCAACCAAACTTTTTATTAAATTATTGCAATTTGAAAACTAAACATGATACGATGATAGTAGGTAGAAAACAGATAGTTCTAATTAACAAAAAATAGCAGGAGATGGAACATGACAAATTTAAAATGGTCGGCGCTAAGCCTGGCGCTTGTGCTAGGTGCCGTAGTTCACAATACGAATGCAAAGGTAACTACATTCGAAATAAGCGTAAAAAACTCAACAGACAAAACATTAAGTTTTCAACGGTATGTATGGAAGTGGCCAGGGAATAACGCTCCGGAATATGCAGGCTGGGTAAAGGACGAAGCTGCAAAGCCTATAGTAATTGAACCAGGAGTTTCAAAAATGGTTGAGTGGGTTATCGGAGCTGGATTTTTACGCCCAGGAGCCTGGAGTCTCCTTACCATTTTAAGCGACAAATCACAAATACGTGGAGGCGTCTTAAACTTTGATGGAGTTGATTCAAACGACCCTAATTACCAACCAATTCAGATCTTTGGCGAGTTTATACCTCAAGCAGCTCGCGACAACTTAATGGGAGCTCGTATTGACGCAGCCGCAGGGGTTATAAGCCCAAAGGGAATAGGCCATAAACTTCTTGGCAAAGGTGGCGACCAAGTTCCCGGAGGGACCGTACTAGATACTAAGAACTGGTCTGTGGCTAATGCTCTCTGGACATCTAAGGTCATCTTCCCTGCAGGTCCAATGTTTGAAGTTGAAGCACGGGGTATCGTTACCTTTGGCCAGCTTTATCAAGACCTTGAATTTACGATACGTCCTATCACACCTAAAGAAGATGTAACCCCTGATCTCTTCAAGGATTCAGATTCTAGCAAAAAAGAAATCAACACAAAATTTTAATAGAATCGCACCCACGATAAGTGGAATGTAAAGATTAAGGAGTTTAGAAAGGTTTTCGAAACAACCTCTCTAAACTCCTTGTTTTATTCTGCCTATTAGCTTGTTTTTGAAGGCTGTTTTTGAACTACCGCCCCCTCTTTTGAATAAGAAGGAGGAAACTTTACTGGCGGCACAGAAAGTTTCTTTTTCTGTTCACCATAAGTGAAGAGTCCAATACCCACAATTACCAAAACAAACGAAGCCAAAAAGTGCCATGAGATAGTCTCAGAAAATAGCATTACTCCATAGATGCTTGCAAAAATGGGACTTAAAAATCCGGCAAAAGCCAAGAAGGTTGAACTATACGTCTTAAGCAGATTAGCCTGCAAATTTGAACATATAAGATTGCTCACAATAATCTGTAAAACCATTACCCCAAGCAATGCAGTAAATGAAGTTTTAATAGGCACCGGTTCAAAAAACCATGACGCATTAAACGCCAGAAAACCGCCCCCTAACGTAGCAACTCCATTGACAAGGTAAGCAGGACACTTACGATCCTTTACAAGTCGCTGAGTTACAATAAACCCATAACTCATAGAAGCCGCTGCTAAGATAATGGCAAGCTCATAGATAGAGAGAAACCCCCACGAAAATGCATCTTCAGCCGGAGAACTTGTTAAAAGAATAGGAATAGTTCCCCCAAATCCAATAAAAAGACCTATGCCTTGAATTAAATTGATCCGCTCTTTTAAGAAAAATCGCGCAAAAAGGGCTGAAAAAAACGGTGAGGTATTAAAGAGAAGCGCCGCCTTACTAGATGCGACCTCCTGCAATGCCCAAAGCCTGAAAACGTAAGGAATGAAAATGGCAAAAATAATTAACTGAGCATAAAGAGGAAAATCATCTTTACACGGATAACAACGTGGCTTTGTACGCGTAAGCGCCCAAAGAAGCAAAATAGAACCTCCAATGAGCATACGCAATCCAACCGCAAAAAGCGGGTAAGCGTGGACAACCATAAGTTTGCCCAGCGAAAATGAGAACCCAAAAAGGGCATAAAGAATAATAACTAAAATCATGGACGTTTATAGCTTTAAGGGGAAAATACATCCCTTGAGATGCATCGTGAATATAATGTTAAACCTAGCGCAAACAGAGGATTGTGTAAACTCTTAGCTTTATTATAAAATACTAGATTAAATAACACCGAAGGTGCGAAGCTCTGTGCGCACAGCATCGTAATTTCCATGTTGTAAGTGCAGAGCCTTAAAGCCTAATTTTTGCGCCGCTTCAATGTTTTCTGCTTGATCATCAATGAAGATAACATCGGCAGGATTAAGATTATAGCGAGACAACAGGTGCTGAAATATCGAAGCATACGGTTTTATCAAACCGATAAAGCCAGACACAACGGCATATTCAGGTTTAATGAATTTGAAGATAGAATCCTGCATCTCCTGCTTATTGTATATTTTCTCAAACGCATCAGCAGCATAATTTGAAAGGAGCATAAGAGTGTTATTCTCATTCTGCGCACACTCTTCTAAAAGCCGCACTCCCTCTGGTATAGGATGGGTACAATTAGCATGAACCTCAGGATCGAAAATAAGCTCAAGAATATTTTTAACAAGCTCTTTTTCCCGCTTGTCGCCAAGCATCTTATCACAAGCGCCATCATCAATGAGCGCGCAGGTTTTTTCAATAATTTCTTTGCCCGTCGAAACCCCTGACATCCAGTCACACATCGCGGCCGGCAACACAAGTCCATCTCCACATGCACAGGCACAGCCTACTTCGGGAACCTGTTTCCCATAAAGGTTCTCTAAAACCTTAAAGGTGAGATCTTTAACATGGGCCGGGTTCTTCCAACTAAAAAGCATATATCGTACGAATTTGCCTAGCATCTTTTTAACTAACTCGCCTCGTTTTGACTGAACCAAGACACCCCCTGCATCAAACACAATAGTTGTGGCACTAAGTAAAGATGTCAGACAGACGGTAGAAAGAAGTACTGAACATAAAAAGGAACGAAAGCTTGAGACTATATTTTTTTTCATCATTATCATTCCATTTTGAGCTATTTTTAAGGTATAGTACAAGTGTACAGTTTATAGATTTTTTGTCAAGTTGGCTAAAAGGAGGGCGGCGATGGACTCAAAACAGATGGACTCAAAACAGATAGACGCAAAACAGATGGCATTATATGATCCAAAGCTTATGAAGTCTTATCGGGAGGCGCAACATCGGGGTGAATTAGAAAACGCCACATTTGTTTCTGATGTAAAAAATCCTTCTTGCGGTGACCATGTTATTTTTGCTGGTATAGTTCAAAATGGAGTCTTAATGACTCTTAAATTTTCTGGCGATGGGTCTATGTTGAGCCAGGCCTTTGCAGAACGTCTCTGCAACCACGTCATAGGAAAATCAGTTCCAGAAATTATGGCGCTTGGCGAAGTTGAGGCAAAGAATATTCTAGAGATTGAGCTTGGGCCTACGCGGTTAAAGACAGTATATTGGGTTCTTACCGTACTGCAGAAGGGAATTTCAAATCATGCTTGATAGAGACAGAGTGTCTCAAGATCTTCACGCCTATGTCTCACGGTATTCCGCAGGACATCGAGAGGTTTTTGATGGAATCATAGACCAGTGGGGAGCGCTATGCACCGATCCTTTGGCCGCTCAAAAGGCCCACGAACGCGAGTGGCCTTTTCTGGTACCTCAATGGGACGGGCTATTAGGCTTACAATTCTCAATCGAAAATATAACTGGTGACTATTCACTTTTTTCGGTAGATGGATCTCAGCTATATCCTGAACGACACCAGGGGATTCCCTGTGCGCTTGTAA
Source organism: Clostridiales bacterium GWF2_38_85 (assembly GCA_001797275.1). Lineage (GTDB taxonomy): Bacteria > Bacillota > Clostridia > Oscillospirales > CAG-382 > GWF2-38-85. The sequence goes on from MGOY01000043.1 coordinate 16,896, forward strand.
ACATAGGCACAGCAGCCTTTTCCTATGGGCAGACCACCAGCAAAGCAGAGCTTTTTTCAAAACCCTATCTTATTACTCCAAACAATCTTTCGGACGGAGAAGATGCCTTTATTGATGAAGCTTTTATCCGCTCTCTTCGCACGGAATACGAATTAAAAGGCGGACTAGAGACAAGCGCCCTTTACAAGGGAGCCCCCTTCTTTTTTGATGGCTCTCTAATTCTGTGGCATATGGATGAAAGTAAAAAAGGAGCAGAAGACTATTTTTTTAAACGATATGTAGACTGTTTTGTCACCTTAGAGCAACAAGAAGTTTTGCATGCGGGGTATATAAGCATGCCCAAGAGCCGAGAGCTTGTTAATATAATGCGCGCATTGTGCCCTGTGGATCCGGCCCTGTTGCGGTATTTTACAGACGCAGACCTAGTCGCCTCTTTTCTCAAACCAGACCATCGCACCCTTCTATTTAAAAGTCGCGCACATATCACATCACACTACCCCCCTTCTGTGCACCCCTTCTTTTTTTATCTAAATGTAGGCTCTGAAATCGCTCGAGTTGAAATACCTCAATGGATCGCAGAGAACGAGATCTACATCAACAAAATCACATCAATTTTAATTGACCAGTGCGACAAAGGACGAGGTTATCCTGTCTGTTTAGCTGAAGCACATGAACAAGCAGTAGTAAAAGCAGCGGATCGCGAATTCTTTTTTGCCTGTATGGCCAAGTGGCTGAATCGCGAAGGCGCTGCTTTTATCAGTTCTCGAAAGAGTCTTCTTAAAAAAACGGCGGCAATCTAATATAGCTTAATAGACTTTTGCTGCCTTTCGTTGTGCCAACCTATCAATTACCTCAACAATTGTCTGCTTAGCTTCATCTCCCGCCATCTCCATAAGACCCGTAATCTGATCTATCTGGTGTTGCGTCCACTCTAAACTGGTAACTCCATGATAACCCTTTACAAATGGGTCATAGTTGGGATCAAAGCGAGGATTAGTAATAGCAGGCAAGTAGATAAGCACAGGCGCTTGCGAGTCTGGTCCATCATCAAACACAGAGAATATGTTGCTCTCAGCAACATGATAATCAATAGTTGGAAATGGAATATTATTCACCTTAGCCCAGGCTGCAGCATTCTTTAACGCTCCTGCAAAATAAGTATCTCCCCCATCATCACAAGCAATAATAAGGTCAACTTTGCGCTCCGGTTTTAGCAAGGGTACAAATGGCAGATTTATATCCATCCCTGCATCAAGATAGATATGAAAACTAGATTTAGAATCTGGCATACCATGCATATCATGCGTTGGATTTCTTATATGAGCTGGGAACACTCTCAATTGACCAATAGGAGTCTCCATAATAAGATCCTTCAGCGGTGCAAAGAGCTCTTTAGGTTCAAGGTTAGATAAGAACATCGTGTAAATCTCGCGCAGTGTTATAGAAATAGCAGAACCCCATATCCCCATCAAATATCCAAGCTCAAGCGGTGGATGATTATTAATAGAAGTACCCGTATTAAATTGTCTCCCAAAACCAAAGGTTGGAACTGCTGCATTTAATCCATAATTCATGACTTCGAACGGAGAAAATTCTACCCATTGAAACGCTGTGTTTTTGTTTATAGGATTAATGGCCGTATAGATAGGACACGGAGCATTCCCCGAAGAAAAATTTTGAAGTTGCGAACAGAGCGACGTGTTACTGTAATCATCCCGACTCTTCTTATCAAGGCACTCAAGGCCAATAACAAGACCCCAGAAATCAATAATAGTTGGAATTTCTCCATAGAAAAGACGTCTTAAAAATGTTTGCGCCAGGGCATCTACAAAATCACCAACATAGCCACCAATTCCCTTCAACGTGTTTGGAATAAGTCCTTCTGCAACTCGCTCGGTATAGTCTTTAAAAAATTCGGAATAACTCTTACCTGAAGCAAGCCATGCTGAAATAAGCCAGGTAGAGCCCGAAACACCTGCCACATAATGGGTCGTTTGCAACAATCCCGATGCATCAAAACTCTTTAAGAGTCCGCCCAAAGCCAATGCGGCATGCATAGATCCACCACTTCCTATAACAGCTATGCGAGGCATATGAGCAGGATCTATAGTACGTCCAATTAAACCAGATGCCGCTTGAGCCGCTACAAGATTTCGTTTTTCAAGAAAAACAATCTCATCATTACATAAACTAGGTCGCGTCGAAATAGTCCGCACATGAGCAGTTTTACTCGCATAAGAAGATGCCTTGGCTAACGAGGCACACAAACGCACAACCATAGCGTGCGGCACCGAGATTTTTTTCCCATTAATCGTAACCGTGGCCTCTAAAGAAGACGTTTTATTCCCAGGGCTAACAGAAAATTCAAGCTGTGGCTCCTGCTCTAATAATGTCGGCGCAAGAGTCTGGTCGCAAACGCGCTCATCTGCTTTAGAAAAACATAAAAATGGAAAAAGAAGAACATAGGTTAACAGGATGCGAAAATAAGGAGGTATCATTGTTTATCTTTCAAGGTAGACATTTACTACAATTCGCTTTCCGCTGAATCAATTCCTCTGCAAGTAAAAGAATCGTGGACGTAACATCTAGCGCCGTCTGCTCAAAGAGTCCCGAGATATTTTTTGCTTGCTGCGTCGTATAAATTAAATTGGCCGTATGCAAATACGAATTCAACAGCGCCTGAGGATCAAATTCTGGCGAGAAATTAGGGTTGGTTGTCATAGGCAAGTAAACAACAATAGGGGCCATAGACTCAGGTCCATCATCAAAAACCGTGCAAACCTTTTCACCAATACCGTCATAGGTAATAGCAGGGAACGGCAAGTTATGTTCTTTAGCAAAGCGTTCTGCTTTATACAGTTCCTGAGCAGATGGTAAATTACCCGATGTATCGCAAATAATTATAAGATCTATACCTCGTGCAGGCTGAAGAAGTGGAGCAATCGGTATGTTATGGTCAACCCCCGCATCCACAAATTTAAAGGAACGCATATCAGCATCTGGCATGCCTTCCATATGATAGGCCGGATTATTAATACAGGCAGGGAATAAACGTATATCCCCTACAGGCGTCTCCTCTGCCAAGTCTTTTAGAGGCGCAAAGAGAGCCTGTGGCTGCAGGCCATCCAAAGCCGTATTATAAGCCTCTTTGAAAGATGCAGAGATAGCGGAACCCCACACGCCCATAAAAAATCCCAATGGGAAGAAAGGAGATGGCCCTTCAGACACGCCCTTTGAAAACTTACGACCAAGGCTCCACGCAGGAATCGCAACATGTTGATCATAAAACGCAACCTCTAGAGGTGAAAATTCAACCCAATGATAGCTAGAATGTTTACCAATAGTTACTGCTGTAAAAAGAGGAATAGGCCTATCGCCCTCAGCCATACGATCGATCATATGCTGAGCCCCTATCTGAAGATAATGTCCTTTAGAAGTCTTATCAAACGTACTTCTTGCAATCAAATAGCCATAAAGATCAATAACCGTGGGTGTTTCATTAAACGCAAGTCTGCGCAAAAGGCTAGCCGCTATTACATCCAACACTGAAGTCGGCCAATCAAAGACATTCGTAGCAAAAAGTCCCAAGGGGTTTTTTACCGTTCTAGCAATAAGCTCAGGAGCGAATTTATCAAAAGGGAGCTTTGAAAGATACCACGGAGCAAGCGCCCACGTAGATCCAGAAAGTGCATCGATATACTGGCATATATCCATAACACCTGTCTTTGTAAATCCACTTAAAAGACCTGCCAGGGAATACATGGCTCGATAACCTCCACCGCAGCCACAAATAGCGATACGCGGCAGACAATTAGCATCAAACGAAAAACCCACCTGTTTTTCAAGCGCTTTATGACAATTCACATCACGCTTTCTAAGAATCGAAGCCTCTGCGCTATTTAGTACAAAATTATCTTTAAAAGCCCTTACTTTAACTACCGTCTTTTTATTAGGATCAGCCTGAACCAGCTGCTCATAAAGAGTAGTTAAAAACGATCGTTCTGAAGGGGCATAGCGCGCAAAAGTTAATTCCGTATCAAGGGGGTTTTCAGCAAATGCCATCTTAGACAACAGCAGTGCCAATCCAAACGCACAGTAAAAAGCCATGTTCCGCACAGAAGTCTCCTTTAGTAAAATAAGGCCAAAAATTACGCTGCAAGTGGAACTTTATTCTTTAAAGCTCGGCGCTCTGCGGCCGTTTTTGTAAGCTGAAGAATGGTAGGTCGTACATCTTTTACGGCTTGCCCCATAAGACCTGCAAGCAACCCAATTTGTTCTTTTGTATAGAGAAAATTAAAGGTGTTTAAAAAGCCAAGTTTTCCTAGATGATCCTGCGGATCAAATGTCGATGAAAAATGAGCATTTTTTATCATAGGAATATAGAGCACGATAGGGGCTTCCGATCCAGGACCATCATCAAATACAGAGAATACGTTTGACGTAGCTTTTGCAAGATCAATTTTAGGAAACGGCAAATTACGCTCGCGCGCATAGCGCTCCGCTTTCCAGAGCTCATTCTTCGGAGCAGGATCTAAAACATTTGCCGAAAGATCAAACAGAATAATGAGATCAATCGGACGATAAAGCAATGGAGTAATAGGAATCCCAAAACTCATACCCCCGTCCACAACCATCTCTTTTTTCAACGTCGAGTCAGGAAAAGAAGTCATTTTGTAGGTTACATTATTTACAAAGGTTGGAAATACACGAATGTTCCCTATAAAGGGAACTTCGACAACCCGTTTTATAAATGCAAAAAGGAGCCCCTTTAAAATTTCTGAAAGAACAAAATTGAAAATATCCATCAAATCAAGCGAAATAGCGGATCCAAACATAGACATAAACTGGGCAGCGGCAATAGAAGGTTGTCGAGTTTTTGAAACCCCCTTTTCAAAATATCGACCAAAGCTCCAGGAAGGAACTCCAACATGATCATCGTACGTTGCCACTTCATAAGGAGTAAACTCCTTCCACTTATAGCCTACGGCATTATTTTTTGGCGTTACCGCCGTAAAAATCGGCAGGGGTTGTTGCCCTTTTGCAAGATTGGGAGCCATAGAAGCTAAAGTAATATTTAGATAATTTTTCCGCTGCTCAGGAGAAAAGAGCGAAAGCCCAAGCAGCATGCCATAAACATCAATTAAAGAAGGGATATCACCAAAAACAATTTTGCGCGTAAAATCATCAATAATTATAGCGGAAAAAGACTTAAGCGCGGCCATTTGTTGATCTAAAGGTTTTCCAATTATAGCCCTTGAAGCACGATCGAAAAATTCTTCAGCAAATACTCTAAAGGATTTATCCGTAATAAGCCACGGAACAATTGCCCACGTCGATCCAGAAAGAGTATTTATTATACTAATCGTATCTAACAGACTTGAATCAGAATCCTTTTCTTTCTGATCAAGCTCCTTAAGCGCGCCAGCAAATCCTATTGCGGCCCTCATCCCTCCACCACTGCACACAATTCCAATTCGTGGCATCGTTAACTTGTCCAGGGGCATCTGCGTTATATTTTTTAGAGCAGCCAAAGTATGCACATCACGTTTTCCCATAAACTTCTGTTCATCGGGACAGGGCGTAAAATCCTTAAATACGCGAACAGAAGCTGTATAGTTCTTGTAGGGATTATGAGTTATCAGATCATTATAAAGTGCACGAACCTGCTCTTCTAATAGTTTTACCGTGTCTCCAAATAGGTTCACAAAAACTTCTGTTACATCTTTTGAAGGAGTGATTGGTACATATAACAAAGGGTCCAAAATTCCAATACTCAGAGAAGCATCAGCAAGAGAAGGATTAAGAGGCAACTCCCCTGCCCCCTTTTTTACAGAGAGGTTTAATTCTGGGAGAAGTTCATTTATTTCTGACGCCATCCCCCCAACTGATTTTTCTTGTTCTGCTAGCATTAACAATGGACAACTACCCACTATAAACAGAGAAGAAACCACTATCCTATAAAACTTTCCAGGAAGAAAAATCCTCTTCTGTGCGTTAGCCATAAAAATCCCTTGAATAAAAAACCATACCTCCTCCATTTAGCACAAGCTAATACAGGGGGATTTTTGATTTCAAGAGAAACAAGAAAGAAATTTATAATGTCTGTTTTTGGAACTTAAAAAGGCGCGTAGCATTTTCTGTAGTTCTTGAGGCTACAGCTTCTGAACTTACCCCAAGCAACGTAGCCAGATATTGTCCTATCGTTGCTACCTGCGCCGGGTAGTTTATTTTTCCCCGTATAGCTTGAGGCGGTAAAAAAGGCGAGTCTGTTTCAAGAAGCAAGTGATCAAGCCCCAAAGTTAAAACGACTGTCCGAAGCATCTCATTTTTAGGATACGTCACAGGACCAGCTATTCCCAAAAAAAAACCTAATGCTACAACTTCCTGTGCAACCGCAAGATCTTCCAAAAAACAATGAAAAACCCCTCGCGGCAGAGTAGCAGCATACTCTTTTAAAATAGCTAACGTTTCATCAACCGAGCTTCGCGTATGAATAATTAGAGGAAGATCTTCTTCAAGAGCACAGTCTATGTGGGCCCTAAAAAGATCTTTTTGCCGCTCCTTATTAAATCCAGGATGATAAAAATCAAGACCGGTTTCACCTAGGGCTACAACACAAGAAGCTGGAGTTTCCGCTATAAGTGATTTTATAGATACAAAATCCTCTTTCCATGAAGCAGTACCATCACAAGGATGAATCCCCACTGAAGCAAAAACAGGTGGAAAAGCACGTGCAAACTGTACAGACTGCTGACTTGAGCTAACCGTTGTACCAACCGTTATAATTTTTTCTACACCAGATTTTTGAGCTGATTTTACAATGTCACCCACCCAAGACAACAACGAATTTTCTAGAACAGCTTTACCTTCTCTCTCGACTATCATTTCGAGGTGACAATGAGTCTCTGTAAACATGAAAAATCCTTAAAACCACGAGTTGTTTTGGGTTTTCGATTTGACAAAAGTCACAATTAGTCTAATATAGTTTATTGAGAATGATACGAAAAGCAATGAGTGCTTTCGATGCCATTCTCAAGCAGTGCGGTTTCAAACATAATTCTATCAGATGCTAGGGAGTCTATAGCATGAATAAGTCTAAGTTGGTAGAATCACTAAGCGTAGAGACAGGTTTTAACAAACGCGATGTCTTGCTAGTTCTCGAGGCATTTCGTCGCAACATTGTCGGCGCTCTTCGCAATGGTGATAAAATCCAATGGTCAGGTTTCGGTACATTCACGCTTTCGCGTCGTGGTCCACGAGATGGAATAAATCCACAGACAAAGCAGAAGATTCGTCTTCCTGAAGTTTTTGTACCACGTTTCAAGCCAGGAAAAAATTTAAAGGAGCTTGTTAATAAAACTGTGTGAAAGTAGTTATAAATGCTTTCATCCGAAAAGCCGCTTCGGCGGCTTTTTTTTTGCTTTAAAAGAACCATGCAATATGGTAAAGTATTAGGTACAATGGCATGAATGCTTTTAAAGTCCGGAGCTTTTTATGATTGACTTAGCACTATTACGAGATGACCCTGAGGGTATTAAGGCCTTAATCCAGAAAAAGGATCCCTCATTTGATGTTGTTCGATTGGCAGAACTTGATAAGCATGTTCGATCATTAAGACATGTTATTGAAGATCTACGATCTGAAAAAAACACACTAGCAAAACAGGGGCAACAAGGGGTGTCCTCTGAAATTAGGGAAAAATCGAATAAGCTAGGTGATCGAATAAAAGAGCACGAGGAGATGTTGGAGCAATCCGAGCGTCTATTTAAAGATCTTTATTTGCGCTGTCCCAACCTGCTTGCCGATGATGTACAATCCGGCGGAAAAGAATCAAATCTTGTGGTTAGACAGATAGGAGTCCAGCCAACCTTTGACTTTCCCGTAAAAACTCATGTTGAGCTGACAAAAGCGCTCGGATGGGTTGATTTTGAAGCGGCGACGGCTATGACCGCCTCTAATTTTGCTCTTTATCGCAACGAAGCTGTCCGTCTTCACTATGCCCTCTGCATGTTTATGTTAAACACTGCGCAGTCTTTTGGATTTGCACCGGTTCTTCCACCCTTCTTAATTAATGAACGCGCGCTTGAAGGTGCAAGTAACTTCCCACGATTCAAAGAAGAGGTATATGCCGTTGAAAAGGATGGCCTTTATCTGACACCGACCGCTGAGGTAAATCTTGCAAACCTTTATCGCGATACTATTTTGTCCGAACAAGAGCTACCTATCCGCTTAACTGCACTTACCAGCTGCTTTAGACGCGAAGCGGGTGGCTATGGCGCTGCAGAGCGTGGACTTATTCGTATTCACCAGTTTGACAAAGTTGAATTGTTCACGCTTACAAAGCCTGAAGAATCCCCTCAAGAACAAGAACGTATGCTTGCATGCGCCGAGTCCATTCTACAAAAATTAGGATTGCACTATCGCGTGACCTTACTTGCCGCGCAGGACTGTTCGTTTGCATCATCAAAAACTTATGATATAGAAGTGTGGATGCCCGGCCAAAAGGAATATAAAGAAGTCTCTTCTATAAGCAATTGCACCGATTTCCAGGCACGACGTTGTGCTATTCGGTGTCGCGCAGCAGCCGGCGAGAAAACACGATTAATACACACACTAAATGGTTCTTCGTTAGCGCTTCCCCGCTTGGTAGTTGCATTACTAGAAACAGGGCAGCGTGCAGATGGATCTATAGTTTTCCCTGAAATTTTAAAGTCAGTCTCTGTTGGAGTAAGTTAAATCCCTATGCAGATACTATCTGATCTTCGTAAACGTCTCGCGTCTGCACTTTTGCAGACGCGAAAAACACTTTCAGGAGCTAATTCGGGGCAATTTCGAGTCGCAGCCTTGGGGCGTGGCTCAGATTTTGATCAGCTTCGAGATTACACTCCAGGTGATGATGTGCGGCTTATTGATTGGAAAAGTTCTGCACGCGTTCAACGAATTGTTGTTCGTCAATACCGAGACGAACGAAGCCGCACCGTGCACGTCCTAATGGATATTTCTCGGTCTATGGGCTTTGGAACGGGCGCATCGCGCCTCTACGACACAGGCGCTGAGGTCGCCACGGTACTTTCTGTAATGGGTGAGGTTTCAGGAGATGCTATGGGCCTCTACTGGATGGGAGAAACATTAGGAGCTGCGGTCATGCCACGCGTAGGACGATATGCAACTGAACGCTTTGTTCATGCCTTAGGCCTACGTTCACCCGATAAACAAAAAGCTAATTTTGCAACTCTTTTGCCACGGTTTGCAAACCAGTGTTCTAGGCGATCGTTAGTATTTCTAATCTCGGATTTTGCAGATTCAGAACTTAATGAATCGCATTTTAAAGCTCTAGCACACAAGCATGTTGTTGCCATTATTAGAATACGAGACAGTCGCGAGCTATCAATTCTTGAACCCGCGCGTTTTTTCCGATTTGAAGATAGTGAAGATGGTTCTTCTTGCAGGATTCCCGCCCTACAAAATGTAGAAAAGGCACGACAGAGCCTTGAACGGTTTAGGCACGAACAAGAAGAGTTTTTCAACCGGCTTCATATAGGCTGGTTTGATTGTTTTACAGGACAAGATACTGTAGTTCAAGTACTAACAGGAGTCCGTCGTAACCAAAGAATTTTTGAGACCATGCGTTCCAGTTGTCGTGCGCATTCTATCTGTTAAAGGTTGGTTGTATCATGGAGTTATCGGGTTTAGATTTTGATGATGTTTTCGAGGCCTGGAGTTTGGACAATTGGGTCTACTCACATCGATGGCTTTTAGTAGTTGTAGCTATTCTGAGCATACTAGGAATAACGACAGGACTAATCTGGTGGTTTAAAAAACGTTCCTATGCAAAAAACCCCTATATTCAGGCACTTAAAAAATTAACACTTATTCAACGACAAATAGCCCTATCCAAAACCGAAGAACCATCAGAAAGAATTTTTTACAGCGGAATTACCGAAGTTACCCAGCAGCTCTTATGCCACTTTTTAGGTAATCATGCCAAAGGTATGACTGATACAGAACTTATTCACGGCCTCGATAGAACTGCAATTGACGAACAAATCCGCTCTAATCTAAAGCGATGTCTTGAAAGCGGAAAAGAAATCAAATTTGCACGAACTCGACAAGATCTCGCAAACAATGTAACAGAATTCACAACATTAAAAAAAAATTTTCAACAAGCAGCTATGCGATATAAACGGGATAATTAAGAAAAAGCATGGTAGAGTATCTTGACACGCCTGGTATAATAAGAAAGACCGAAATAGCCCTCAGACAGTGTTTCTTTTTTCTCAAGATAAATGCTTAAGCAATAAATGTCTAAGTAAACAGGGAGGCTTCAAGAGGCATATCAAAAGTATACGCAACCGGCATAAACAAAAAACTGAGGATGTGTGTTGTGGAGGCATGAAGTAGTTATTTTTCAAAACCAAAGAGGATGCCTATGGCAAAGCATGTTGGGGTAAAATTGCCGGATGATCTCTTTACGGTTCTCCAAACCGGCACAACGTCTATTTTAGCGACGTTTTCAGAGAAATCGGTTCCACATACAACACCCATTAATACGTTGTACCCAAAGGGACGCGAAAGCATATTGTTATCTATTCATAAGGATCATACAGGTTATCACAACATGGTGTGGCAGAAGAAAGTCATGCTCTGTTTTCTGGACGAGCAAAACGTAGCCTACAGTGTTCTTGGACGAGCTGGAGTTGTCCGGGCTCCTTCATTGGTACATCCCCTTATGAATGTAGTTCGAGTTGACATCATTGACATCAAATGCGACCGCTCAGTTTTATGTCGGGTCGATTCCGGAATAAAATGGAGCCACTCCTCCTCAGAAGCTGAAGAGTTGTATAACGCTCTGATGGACGAACTAAAAGAGATGTCAAAGATATTGTAGGAGGTTGAGTTATGAAGCAAGAGCGGCGCTTGAGTCTTGTTATATTGATGCTTTCAAGTGGTTCTTATTCCCTCTCAAGTTCTCAGGACGATGGAAGCATGCCAACTCCAACAACTACTGGAACTGCTGCGGCAACAGAAGTTCCAGCGCAATGGAAAGAGTCAACAGGATCATCAAAAGCGATAACCCTATCCGGTGATGAGCCGGGTAATTGGTACCGCAAACGTCATATCCTTCAAGAAGCACGGAAGCTCTATGAAACTCTTACCAAGCAAATTGTAGCTCTTTCCCCTGAGCGCGAACGGTTTGAGAAAATTAGAACTGAAGATCTTGATAAAAAATTTGACTCGTTTTATCAAGATTGCGGCTTCCAGCAAGGCGAAATAGATGGGCAACTAAGTGCAATTGCTGATGAGATTAAACAGGCGCAGGCAGAAGCAGGAATTTCCGTTACGGATCAACGAGAACTTCTAAAACAGCTTGAGGAAAAACGAACAGAGCTAGGTAAGCTTAAAGAAGAGTATATGCATGTGCAAAAGTTGGATGCAGCAGCTAATGAGGCTATAAAGACGCTAAATTCAGAGATTGACAAGGCCCAAACCTATGAGACCTCTGCGTGGGAGCAATACCAAAAGATAGCAGATACTCTCAACGATGAAGTGGCAGAGGATCTCTATCGGCGCATTGAAGCATCCCTGCGTAATGTGCAAGCACTTGAGCGATATATCAAGAACGACATGACTCAATTTTTTAGCACTCTCTCGAGTGATGTGGACAAACAAATAGAAGTCGTAAAGTCAAAAATTGAAGCTCTACGTGCAAAAGGAGTTGAACTGAATAAAAAAGTTCTTGAAGAGAAAGCAGCTGCCGCTCGAGAGCAGGAGCGACTTAAGAAACTTAAGGAACAACAATTGGCTGCTCAAAAAGCAAAAGAAGCCGCTCAAAAAACGTGGACTTATAAAGTTAATTCATTTTTTCAAAGTATATGGGGATCGCTGCGTGGATGGACAATTTCATCGTACCAAGCAGTACGAGGTCTTTTTGTCACTAAAAAATGAATTAACAAAAGTTTGCTAAGGTTTTTTTCTTTTGCTAGAGTAGTTACATGTTCTGGGAAATGTGCGGAAGTGGTGAAACTGGTAGACACGCAGCTTTGAGGGGGCTGTGGGAGTAATCCCGTGGGGGTTCGAGTCCCTTCTTCCGCACCAGAATTATGCCGCACGACTTTAAGAAGCGGCGGAGAGTATCTCACAAGTAGTAATGTTTTTTGTTTGCAAGGGTCGGAGCATGACGGTTTCACTTCGCCAAATTTTCTTGTCACGGCTTTCTTTTTGGCTGATTTTGACGGTAGCTGGAGGTTTTTTCCTCTATAATCTAAAAGACTATATTAAATTCGGAATCGATCTAAAGGGTGGAACTTACATTACCCTTCAGATTAAATTTAGAGAGGCTTATAAGACGGAAGTTGGAGAACGGGTTCAGGATGCTGTTGCTAGCTTAAAAGAAGCTAAAATGGTGGGTCCAAAAAATACATTTGTTCGTGAGCGTGGCGAAGGCGACGTAGAGTTGCCAGTTCCTTACGGCGTAATGGTCTTTGAAAATATTAGCGATGCTAATGCCGCCATGGATTTTCTCTCACGCGACGCAAAAGGTGCAAAAGTTGATCGCACAGACACTAGTGTCACCATACATCTAACCCCAGAAACGCTTCGTCACATCGATCATGATGCGCTTGAAAGCAACATTAATTCGCTTAACGTGCGTATTAATAAGTTTGGTGTAGGCGAAACTTTAATTGCGAGTCACGGAACCGACAGAATTATTATTGAATTACCTAATGTTCACGATCCTCGCGAAGTAAAAGAAATTATTGGTCGTTCGGCAACCTTAGAGATTAAAAAGGTTGAAGAATCGGCTCACTCTGAAAAAGATTTAATTGAAAAATTCGGCGGATCAATCCCTGAAGGAATGATGATTATTCCTGGTGAGCGTGGCGAGTTTACAGAATATTATTTGGTACCATCGTACACCGATCTTACCGGTAAACTTCTAAAGACAGCCTCTGCAGGGCTAGGTGGTAAATCAGGCGCTGAATCTGCGGTTATTTTTGAATTTAAACCTGCAGGTGCAACAAAGTTTGCTAAATTAACTAGCGAAAATGTAGGCAACCGGCTAGCCGTTATTATTGATGGTAGAGCTGAGTGCGCTCCCGTAGTTAATGAACCATTAAGCAGAGGTGGTAGCATTACAGGATCATTCACTCCTGAGCAAGCACAACGGTTAGCAACACTCCTCAAGTCTGGTGCATTTGTAGCCCCTGTTTCGGTTGAAGAAGAGCGTCAAGTAGGACCTTCATTAGGGTCAGCTGCTATCAGAAATGGCTTCTTTGCCTGCGCACTTGGACTCTTATTACTCTTCCTCTTTAGTATTATCACCTACAAAACCGCAGGCTTGTTAGCGTTTATCGTCTTGCTTTACAACCTATTATTCTCCTTGGTCTTACTCGCAGGACTAAAAGCAACCTTAACCTTACCTGGCATCGCCGGTATGATTTTAACAATTGGTGCAGCTATCGATGCTTCAATTCTAATTTTTGAACGTATACGTGAAGAACTTGCTAATGGCATTCCACTACGAAAAGCAATTGATGCTGGCTTTAGTGGGGCATTATCAGTTATCATTGACTCAAACGTTACCTCATTGATTGTAGCCATTGTACTCTTCCAATTTGGCTCAGGCCCAATAAAAGGCTTTGCAGCAACTCAAATTGTTGGTATTATAGCTACATTGATAACAGGTCTCTGGATGTTACGTTCAATGTTTACCTACTTGACTGATATCCTTGGCGTTACCAAGATGCGCATTTAGGAACTCTAAACAAGATTGAAATTCTAGAACAGTAGAAATTACTGTGGCGACGTAGCTCAGCTGGTTAGAGCGGCGGAATCATAATCCGTAGGTCCGGGGTTCGAGTCCCTGCGTCGCCACCAACATTTAGGCACATTTCGTGCACAAATTTCCTCTTCTTATTACCTTTACTCGACTCATTTTTGCTATCCTTGTGCTACCTCCTCTTTTCCTTTTTGCCCCATGGCAAAGCGAATGGATCTGGGCATGGATACTTTTAGGACTTTTTCTACTAGTGGGAGCTACCGACTTTTTGGATGGACGCATGGCCCGGCTATTGGGTTGTGAATCAGACGCAGGTCGGGTGATGGATCCGGTAGCTGATAAAGTTTTAACAAGCTCCATGTTCTTGATACTATTAACCGCAGGGCGTCTAGATTTGCTCGTGGTTTTAGCATTCATAGCACGTGAGTTTGTAGTTATGGGCGTACGAGAGCTTGCGTTAATGCGAGGCTTTTCCGTTCCCGTTGCCACATGGGGGAAATACAAAACATTTGCTCAGATGGTTCTTATTGCTTATGAAATTGTAAATCCTGCCTTTTATAGCCATGCAAATTCGAAACTTATACTATTTGAACCGCTACTTGTGTGGTTAGCTTTAGGCCTTTCTCTAGGATCTGCTGTTTTATATGTGCGCAGCTTTTTGCGTCAGTCTGGCTGTGCGCAACGTTAGAAATACCCAATGGGTAAAGGCAGTAACTATGTATAATTTTTTTAAGTAAGATAATCGAATGTTTATGTGCTGCGTAAATAACCATGCACATACCCCCTTCCCCTAAAAGGTTTACTATGCATTTTTCTGAAGTTGCCCACTATTTTGATCTCATAGAGCGCGAAAGTTCCCGCGTAAAAATGACTCAGCTACTAGCCGAATTATTTAAAAAGGCATCACCACACGAAGCACGCATAATTGCGTATCTATCGTTGGGCACCTTGCGTGCAACCTATGAAGGAACTCAATTTAATTTTGCCTCTAAAGGCATGGTAGTGGCTGTCGCCCGTGTTTTGGACATATCTGAAGCGGCAGTGTCTACAAGCGCAACTCAAACCGGTGACTTGGGAGCCGTTATCACCCTTCACCCCTGGACTCATACCGATAGTCAAGCTACGCTTATTGAAATTCATAGGGCATTAGTGGAGTTTGAGCAGCTATCAGGCTCTGGCTCTGTCGAGGATAAAGTAAGATATTTTACCACCCTACTACAATCGGTTGATGCATTATCAGCACGTTATTTAGTACGTATTGTACTTCAAAAACTACGCTTGGGTTTTTCAGAAATGACCTTAATCGACGCATTATCCTGGGCCTTAGTGGGAAATAAGTCCTTACATGACCGCATTGAATATGCGTTCAACGTCTCTGCTGACATTGGATTTATAGCAGAATTATCCTGCGCAGGAGGTATCGCAGCCGTTGATTCCATTGGTATTACAGTAGGTATACCTATTCGCCCTGCAGCAGCAGAACGTTTACCCTCTGCCGCTGCAATTATCGAAAAAATTGGCAGCGCAATTGCAGAGCCTAAATTTGATGGGTTTCGTTTACAAGTACACGTAAAAAAGCATGATGAGAAAACCGAGCTACGTTTCTTTTCACGCAACCTACTCGATATGTCGGCTATGTTTCCAGATCTAAAGGCGGCACTACTTGATCTTCCAGTTCAAAGTGCTGTTGTAGAAGGCGAAGCACTAGCATTTGATGAGCAAACCGGCTCCTTTTTGCCCTTTCAAGAAACGGTAAAGCGACGTCGCAAATATGATATACAAAGTACTATGGAAGAACTACCTCTCAAGCTCGTTCTCTTTGATATCCTCTATCTCAATGGAGAATCGTTTTTAGAAAAGAGTCAAAGCGAACGACACAATGCACTTGCAACCATTGTCAATACTACCAACAACGCCCTGCTTTCTGTTGCAGAAGAAATTAGAGTCGAAACAGCCGACGCATTACAACACTATTTTTTACAAAATATTACGGCAGGTCTTGAGGGTGTAGTAGTAAAGCGACCAGATTCTTCATACCAACCAGGTAAAAGGAATTTTAACTGGATTAAATTAAAACGCTCGGAACGCGGAAAGCTTGACGATACCATCGACGCCGTGGTATTGGGTTACTATTACGGCAAAGGCAAAAGAGCATCATTTGGAATAGGCGCTTGCCTAATTGGAGTATACAACAAAGAAGAGGATCGATTTGAAACGATCGCCAAAATTGGCACAGGATTTTCAGATGACGAATGGAAAGAATTGCGTGTAAAATGTGATACGCAAAAAGTAAACGATTGCCCCCACAATGTTATGGTAACGCGTGGGCTTGAGCCAGACATATGGGTTGCCCCAGAGATTATGGTGGTAGTGCGAGCAGATGAGATTACCAGGTCCCCAGCGCACACAGCGGGCAAAACAGCAGATCGACTAGGATTTGCGCTAAGATTCCCACGCTTTTTGGAGTATAGGTTTGACAAATCTCCAACCGAAGCAACTAGTGTGGATGAGGTGGTTTCACTATTTGATCAGCAAAAAGTAGTAGGTGAAGAGTAACGGTTAATCATTTTAACACTTGGGAGAGTGGAATGAAAAAGGTAACCAGAAGTTGGGCCCTTGTGCTTGCAGCATTAGCACCGTATACCCTTGCTCTGGGTGGTGAGATTGATAACTTGGCGGGGGCATTAAAAAACATTGCTGAAACAAAAGTAGAAGAGACCAAACAGCCAGAGACTCCGGCCCTTACAACTACAACAGATATTGAGACGGGCACACCATTAGTACGGCGGGTACGGATAGGAAAGGATGACAAGGAGTGCAATGAAGCATCCTTTATCAAAAAATCTCAAGAGCCTTTTGAAACCGAAGTGTTTAAAAAGAAAATAGAAATATATGCACCTACTTTTGATAGAGCAGCAATCAACAAAATAAAATCCGTTTTACCTGCCCCAGTAAAAACCGTTTGGGACGTTACGAATAAAAACGAACGTAAAAAACTCGTTGAACTACTAGATGAAGTAAGCAAAATTAATACCGCAAACCACAAAGATTTCGTTGAAAATGTACTAAAGTTTATAGGCCGCTTTGATCCAACCCTTTTAATAGAAATTAATAACAAGTTTGGATTTACAGGGGACGAAAAGGAACCGCTTAAGGTAAAATGTGGTGATTTAGAACTCTTCTTGCGAGTAGTCAAACATATTTTTGAATGTGCTATTGAACGAGTGGAGGATTATGAACTTCAAATTAAAAAGAAGACCAAGCTTGAGGGATTAAGGCATGACATTGAAGCAATTCAACCCATAAGAAATAGTCTTAAACCTATAGTACTGAAGCTTAGAAAACTTTCTTCAACAAACCCAACAGTCGCAGGATTTTTAGCTAATTGGGATGCTCTAGTCGCCCGGTGGGGAAAATTATGGAAAGATAATGAGACCGTCCTTGTTAATGAATTGGGCAAGGAAGGTTTTCTGGTTGAACTGGTGGTTGACGAGACAGAGATTGATCCACGTCGTCGGTGGTGCCATGAGCAGGATCCTGATGGCAAGGGAGTTTGGGGCGGTTATAAGTTTAACAAGAAATGTGAAGAAACTTCATTTGCTAGTGAGCGACGGGATTGCAGAATTACACGAAAATTCGATCCAACACTAAAAGCAAACGTACTTTTTGAACAAAAAGGTGCACCATCGGCGGATAAAAAGAATTCCTACTTCAAACCCATAAAGTACGATATTCAAGAGATTTTAGATGCTGTCGCTAAGTTTAACATGGAGGTTGGAACCGAAAAAAAACGTGATCCCGCTGTCTTTATTATTAAAAAGTTAAATGAACTTGTAGAAAACGTCCTTGATCAAACAGACATCGTCTGTCCCATTTGCTTTGACGCAGCATTTGATGAAAAATACAAGATAGTAGAAAAAGGCACCACAAAAGAAGTTGACAGTGAAGAGGCCTTTAAGCAAATTTCAGACGCAGTGGAAGAAATCGCAAATCTTTGGACTGACAATCCAATTGTGGAGAAGGCGCTGCACGCAGCTAAAACGCTTGAATCCATGCGAAATTTTAGATTGCAGGCTCTCGCGGCTTGGGGTGATGGAATCCATAAAAATACTCCAACAATGGATTATGTGCTTGATAAGTGGGAGAGGGTGGATGTACACCATACAGTGGAATGTAGGGTGTACTTTGATGGATCAAATGAAGAAAAGCGTAAACTCTACACCTCAGGCTCCTATTATTATAGATTTATTAACGCCTCAAGCGATTGGTGGGAGAAAACATAGGCTTCTAAAAAAATTAGCCTCTACGCTGCAATTAAACCCGCAAAATAGGCTGCTTCAGCTGCAGGATCATCACTCTCTGTGATCGCCCCACCTAAAATTATTCCATCAGGGTTAAGTTGCAAAACCTGAACAATATTACTGCGGTTTATTCCCGTAGACGCATATATCGGCAGCGATGTATTGCTGCGTGCAAGATCCCAACGGTCAAGAAAGGAGTCGGTCTCTTCTTCCTGACCAATGCAATGAAAAACCAAAGCAGATACGCCCTGACGTTCAGCATCAAGCGCCTGTTGCCCTATATTTTGCGGCCCCAAAAGATCTAACATTACTAATAATCCCGCTTCTTTTGCATGAATACAGGCTGCCCGTATTATGTGCGGATGAGTAGCCGCAAGTACCGTTACCCATGTGCAACGAGTAGGGCCGATAAGCCACACCATTTCCTGCTCATGGTCCAATATCTTAGTGTCACTAATCAGCGGCATATCAGGAAATTTTTCACGAAATGCCACAAGTGCATGCAAGCCATAGTGAGTCAGGAGTACGGGCCCTATACGGAAGGCTTGGCAAAAAGGAGCTACCACTTTAGCACACCTTAATGCATCGCTAAGATCTACATGATTAAAAGAGATAAACAGTTTCATTCAATTCCTTTGATTTTTTGGTTATAGAGGGCGTAAATTCTTCGTATACCGGTCCGCAGCATAGCGATAGGCAGTTTCTTGCGAAACTGGAGTAAAAAATTGCCGATTATATTTTAGAAACGAAAGCGCATTAAGATCTTTATTCAGATATTTGGTGGGATAGATGGTTGGCAAAACAAGATTAGGGCCTCCTGTTGTGGTAACCGTACCTTCCGGTATAAAAAGATCATGCGGCTTTGCATAAATCACTAACGCTTCAGGTGGAATTTTTGTACTTGTTGGGGTTGGAATTTTTTTGACCGTCCAGAGAAAGACGCCCGTTTTTTCATCCTTTGATCGCTTTAGTTTATAATACGCAGCTTCAGCATCTTTTTTACGCACAAAAAACTCAACCGTCTGCCCTTCGAGAATAATAGGATAAAGCTGCTTGGTAACTATGAGAGTTATTTTGTCTTCTGCATGTTTACGTGGCAAAAAAATTTGACCATTCTCATCCGTGAAATCTAAAAAACCTTTATAAGAAACGTATAAGCCAACAGGACGATCGTGAATATCAGGTTCAAGCTCTGATTTCATAAGTGTTTTAGAAAGCGTTTCAACGTCGGAAAAATCTTTAAGTTTTTTACTTGGATCATCCGTCGGTGCCACTATTATCGATGATACGAAAAAAGTTATAACGGGAGATGCAATTCGAGGCTCAACTCCTCCGGGGCCACTAGAGGCTCCCAGATAAGAAGTAGCTAAAATTATGACTAAAAATCTTTTCATGGCACGTCCCCTTTAACGTTCAATATATAAGCAATTCATATCCCCTACTCAGTACTTTACCATAGTCATTCTTGCAAAAACTAGGGTTTAAGATTCTTTGTATTAGAGAAGCTTTGCGGCTTAATTTTAAGAAAAGCTAAGTATAAAGTTTGATTTCTGGTCTGCTCAAAACCTGGTAAACTCATATCATGATGGCCACTTCAAGAAACTTTAAAGAAAGAGGATATTTCCTGTGGATATTGCAGCTGCGCTATGGCATGCCTTTGCCAAAGAAGCCGAACTTACTGAAACTCAACTTCGTACATTTCAGACCTACTACTTTCTGTTGGTTAAATGGAATAAAAAACATAACCTTACAGCAATTACCGATCTTGAAGAAGTCATAAACTACCACTTTCTCGATTCGCTTATGCTAGGCAAACATCACGACATGTCTACGGTGAAAATGCTTGCAGATATTGGAACAGGAGCCGGATTTCCTGCCCTGCCTCTTAAAATAAAATATCCCCACCTTGCTCTAGTACTAGTTGAAGTAACCGAAAAAAAATGTGAATTCTTGCGCTTAGTTACTAAAACCTTTGGAATGAAAGAGGTTGAGATTGTTTCTCTTGATTGGAGAACCTTTGTCCGCAAAACCAACTATCCTCTCGACCTTATATGCGCCCGAGCATCCTTACAACCCGAAGACTTAATGCATATGTTTAAAACCTCAAGCCCTTACCGAGAAGCAACGTTGGTTTACTGGGCCGCCGATGGATGGGAACCTGACGAAAAAGAAAAGAAATTTCTCCTTAAAGAAGATCGTTATAGAGTTGGGGAAAAGCGACGCAAGTACGTATTTTTCAAGCAGCAAAATAAACCTGACTAACCGCAAGTAAATTAAGTAACGATAAAGAGCTCTGACCGACAAAGCCAGAGCTTCTCCCTTAAAATGTAATCGCCTTCGCCTAATCATAAAATCCAAAAAGGTTAATCTTGGCATCAGATTAACAAACCTTTCTGGCTGAAACTTAAAAATTTCGCACAAACTCAATTTTTTTTGACAAACAAAAAACAACCTCCTATGATTAGTCCTATGCAGCATTAGTGTTGCCTAGTTATATCAACTAAATAAGGAGTCTTATCATGACACAGTTCATGAGCCCGCAATCTTGTAGAGAGACCATCTCTCCAGCAACATTGTACGCTTCTACAAAAAGCGCCGCCAAAAACTCATTCTCAATCAACAACCTCTCTTCACTTTCTCTCTTTAACGCTTTCTCTGGCGTTCATTCCCATTCTTTCCATTGCCATCATTGGTCGTGGTAAATTTTTAAATTATCCCGTTAAAATATTCGTTTACTTTCTGCGTTTTGTACGTTTTGCACGCTTTGTAATCGTGCAATTACCCATGAGACCTTTAGCGTTAACCTAAACGGCTACTACACGTCTTAACTCATACCTCAAACGCTATAGAAAAGTTCATTAGTTAGTTCATGCGCCTCAAACGCACTAGGCGCTTTTAGTGCCATTTGAAATAAAGTATTTATTTGTAATTATTTAGAAAGAGATTTGTCATGAAATGTATAAGTCAAAAAACAACCCGCTATATTAATACACTGGCCCTATCTATCACGCTTCTTGCACTACCCGCCACTCTACTGGGAATGCAAGCAACAACTACCACTACAACAATACCTCAAAAGGAGCTACGAGAAGTCCTAGCACCCGTCTTTTCAACCCAAGAGTCAAAAAATCTTCCCACAAAGCGCGCCGCCTTAGATCAAAAAATTAGACAGGAGCTAGACCGATTCAAAGCCATTGTAGAGATTGCCATAGAAGCATTACAACAAGGAAAGCTCGAATTATTCGATGCCCTCTGTGGTGATGCGGCATGCCAACTGCGCGTGCCCTTGGTTATTGAACTTTACCTAAAGTATAAAGATGTGGAGAAAAGCGAAATCCCGCTTGAAGACCAATTAATCATCGCACGACTTTATCTTCTTACTAAGGCAAAGCGAATTGTATACAAGAACGACATTGAAAACAAAAATACGCTAGGCAAACAAAACAACAGCACATCGACCCAAAAACTGGAAGAGGATAACGCTCTCACCGAAACAATCGACACCGAGGCTGCAGAATCCCTCTTAAAAAAGAAAGGCAAAATCGCAACCCTAATCCAGGATTCTAAGGCACTTGCAGCTAAAAATGCTCTACAGTTTCTGCAAAAGCGACTTAAAAACAACACCTCTCTACCTGAATTAGTCATAACCCTACAAAATCTAAAACTAGTAACCACACCCTGCACGCTCAGTGTTTATGCTCTTCTTGACTATCTAAAAGAACGGAATATAGCACTAGTGTTGCGCGGCTGCAGCGATAAAGAGGATACGCCTTTTGGAATCGATCCAAAAGAGCTCAGTACACCAGAGAGCGCCTGCATAGACATCTCCAAAGAAAACCAGCCTATCTTCATGCTGGCAAAAAACGGATTATACAAAGAAAGCGATCCTGTATGCATAATTGATGGGATTATTGGAAATATGAAGGCACTAGAACCATTAAGTCCAGACGACTTTAAACAAACAATCTTTCTTCCCAACGCAGCTCAACACTACCAAGTAGGCGGGAAGTACAAAAGCTTAGATCTAAAAGGCCTTAGCTCCCAAAAAGTCTGCTCTATCCCGGAGCCTATTTTAAATGCGGATAACAGTTTTTTAAAGGCAGCTCCAGAAGCACTGAAGATCTTCAAAATCAGTCACATCTCTGCCTCAACGTATGGCAGAAGAAACCGCTTTCTACCTATTCCACTTATACCCAAAAAGTCCCTCAACCCAAAGGAAAACCTTTGAAATCTTATTTCAAACTAACTTTAAAAAATAAATCTGAAGCTAAACTTTTTCTTGACAAACAAACACGATAATCTATAATTTGTACTATGCAGCAATAGTGTTGCATGGTTATATTTACTATTTAAGGAGTCTATCATGACACCTCTTTTAAAATCGCAATGCTGTAGTAAGGCAGCCGTATGCGTGCTTACGTGCACGACTACCTCTGCGCCTACAGATCTACTAGTGATTTCCTCTTCCAATCAACCCTCTTCTTCCTTTACCCCTTCTATTTCAGCCTTCTCTGGCTATCGATTTTTCCGTCATTACCAATTTCATCGTTGGTATCGGCAATCCTAAAAATTACCCGATTAAACTTATACGTTATGTGAGGCCAACACTTTAAAACGGTGTTCCCCCTAAACTATGTAGCATTGGCACGGTTCATGAACAACATGAGCATTATACCTAAACCTTGCCCAGCTTAACAGCTAGAGGAAAAGCCTCCATAGACAACTACGCTACCAACAAGCTCCTACGAAAATAAAGAAAGCGCTGAGGCATATCTAAGTTATCCTCAACAACATCTTCTGTTTTCTAAAAGCCCCCGCGTATATAAATGCGCTAGGTAAACCGCTGTCTATTTAATTCGAATTGAAAATAAAGATATACCTGAAATAAAACAAGGGGATATTACCATGAAACCAAAAAACCTAAATCATACGTGCCCTCTTAAACCGTTACTATTCACCGCGGCACTTCTTTCCCTCACCCTTCCTGCATTGGGAATAATTAAAAACGTAGAGAGCGCAACAACATCTGACATACCCCTGGCTCCTTACGCCATAAAGCAAGAGAAAGCCATGGGAAAGGACAAAGAAAACCTCGTACAAATAGAGCTGGGGATGCTTAACACCGCAATAGATCCTGCCCTTACTGCTCTAAAAGAGGGAAGGCTAGAATGCTTTGATGCATTGTGTGGTGATACCTCATGCCAACTGCGCGTGCCCTTAGTCATTGAGCTCTACCTAAAATACAAAGATCTTGAGAAAAAAAAGATCCCTATGGAAGACCAGCTAGCAGTTACACGACTATACCTTCTTACCCTAGCCAAAAGGCTCGCATGCAAATCTCCAAAAGCAAACGAAGTTGTCCTTTCAGAAACGATGGATGAATGTGCGGCAGGCTTGCTCTTAAACAAGACTCAGGAGCTTACAAAAATAATCGAAACATCAAAGGTTCTTGTAGCAAAAAATGCGCTAAGGTTTTTACAAAAGACACTTGTAAACAGACTCTCCTCCTCAGAAGTGGCCCTTCCCACCATCGAGATAGCGCTGAGAAGCGTAGTTGAAACGACTCCATGCGTACTGGGGATCCACGCCCTACTGACCTACCTACACGACCAAAAAATTCCGCTCATCATTCGCGGCTGTGGGGAAAAAGAGGAGGCCCCGTTCGTCACAACCAAAGATAATACTACTATAGATACCTCGCTCGACGACCAACCCCTCTTACTCTACCCTAAGGATGTAGTATGCAAAGAAACCGACCCTATCTGCATCATTGATGGAATTATCGGCAATAAAAAAGCACTTGAGCAGTCTAACTTTCAAGAACTATGCACTAATATACTGATCCCCAATGCAGCTCAACATTATCAAGTCGGAGGGTGCATAAGCTGCAAACCATTATGTAAACAGAAAAATCAGAAGCCTACCAAAAAAGATCTAAAGACAATGGGCAGCGATCTTCAGAAATTAGTGGATGAAAAAATCTGCACCATACCAGAGAAATTACTAAGCATGCACAAGAAGGCATTGGAAAAATCTTCCGAAGCCCTAAAAACATTCAAAATTCTACACATCTGTGCCTCAACGTTTGGGAGAAAGAACCGCTTTTTGCCCGTTCCACTTGCAACCACGCTTACAAACCAAACCACAACCCCAAAGGAAAACTTATGAACACACCTCAAACTCAATCCCTATTTTCGCTGACTGCCATTCAGCTCGGAGGGGCTTTTTGCCTCCCCGTGATAATGGTAGGCCAGCTAACCGCGCAGAGCTACGGCCTTGCAACCGCACTTATTGCACTAATGCTCGGTAATACGTTTTTATACCTCAGTTCCTACATCATAGGCTCCCTAACCATGAAATACCGCTGTAGCACCCTGGATCTTGCACGCATACTACTTGGGCAAAAAGGCGCCTTGATAGGCAGCATCGCCCTACTTATACCTATGGTTGGCTGGTTTGCAATTCAACTAGATTTCATCGGTCATTGCATAAACGAGCTCATCCCTTCACTCCCCATTGCTATAGGGTCACTGCTTGCAGGTATCGGGCTCATGCTATCCATACGCTCAGGAATTAAAGGCGTAGGACTGCTATCGTCCATCAGCCTACCACTACTTGGGGTTGCCACTACTTTTGCACTCTATAAAATCTGCACCGAAGGACTCTTGCAACTGCCCGCCAAACCCCCCGCACTCTTTCCGGCCACCATCACTATTATTGCCGTTGCCATTGCGGCGGTTGTCGACATTCCAACTTACTACCGCTTTGCACCGTCAGCTAAAACTGCACACCTAAGCCTTGCGCTGGTCTTTTTAATAGGGCTGCCTCTTATTGAGCTTATTGGGGTTTTAATGGGAGCTTTCTTGCCCGGTAAAACACTACTAGATGTCTTTACAACCAGTGGAGCAGGATATGTAGCAACTCTCGTAACCCTTGCACTTGGGTTTAAAGGCTTCACTACCAACAGCACCAACCTCTACTCGGCCGCAGTTTCACTCCATGCATTAGTGCCTGCTATCTCACCTACCCGCTCAACCCTTATAACGGGCACTGTAGGGCTAGCGCTCTCATGCCTTCCCTTGCTTGAAAACCTTGAAACTGCTTTATCAGCCCTTGCCGTAGCAACCAGTAGTCTTGGAGCACTTTTTTTAATTACGTACAGAAGCCCGGCACCTCAGAGCCCCTTACCTATAGTCGCCTGGTTTGTTGGGGTAGGCGTAGGAATCTGCTCACTACTATCTCTTATAACCCTAACCGGCGAACCAATCTGCGATGCCTTTTTGGCCACCGCACTAATTGCAAGCCCGTTGTTATTTGTTTCACCTTGCTTTGTGGAGAAATTACTATGAAAATGATTACTGAAAACGATGTAAAAGCTCTCTCACTCGGAGCATCCCTTTTAGGATCAGGCGGAGGCGGAACACCCACCTTCGAACCGCTTCTGCTCACCGAAATTATTAAACACCAAGGCCCCATACGCCTTCTCGATACAACAGAACTTAAAGATGATGATCTAGTCCTCCCCCTTGCTTACATGGGCGCACCCCTTGTCAGCATTGAAAAGCTTGCAAATGGGTCAGAATGCGATACCATTATGCGCCAGGTAGAGCGCCTCTATGGCAAGCGACCAACCGTCTTGCTCAGCGCCGAAATCGGGGGCTCTAACGCCTTTACAGCACCTCTGCTTGCGCACCGCTACAACTTACCCGTACTAGATGCCGACCTTATAGGACGCGCTTTCCCGCAGCTTGAAATGTCCTCTGCACACCTTGCAGGCATATCACCCTCCCCTGCTTTCATAGGAGACTCTCTGGGAAAAAGCGCGGTTCTAGAAGCTCGATCAGCTCAAGAGATTGAACAACTAGCCCGATACGTGACCATGGCATGCGGGTCAAATGCAGCTGTCGGTATTTATCTTATGACCGGCAAAGAGGCCAAAACTGCCGTTGTTCCAGCCTCCTTGACGCGCGCAATCCAACTCGGGCAACTCATAGGTGAAGCCAGAACAAAGGGGCTCAAAATACCTGATTACCTCACCTCACAGGCCGACGCACAGGTAATGTGCGTAGGAACGGTTAAAGAAAATTCGCCTCAAACTATTGATGGATTTACCGTAGGCACTGTATGCATAGAAAGCAATAAAGGACCTCTAACCGTCTGGTATAAAAATGAATTTCTCCTTGCACGCACTAAGACCACAACCTATGCATCAACGCCCGATATCATCACAATTATAGACGAAGAAACCGGCGCCCCGCTCCAGACCGACTCTATCCAATATGGACTACGAGTCGCTGTTATAACCCTACCAGCTCCAGCAATCTGGAAAACCGCTGCAGGACTTAAATTAGTAGGCCCAGAAGCATTAAATTTAAAAGGAATAGCATGACCTCCCCTTTAACCATAGGCATAGACATCGGTGGTACCAATACGGACTGCGTAGTCCTTAACAAACAACAGCAGATAGTATTTAGAACAAAGACCGCAACCTCCTCAGACATTGTTGGCGGAATTGATACCGTTCTTACTGCAGCCCGTGCCTCTGCCACGCTCCAGCAACACAATGTAAAAGCCATTTTTATAAGCTCAACGCATGCAACCAATGCGCTTCTAGAGGCTCGAAATCTTTTAAAAGTAGGTGTTTTACGTATTGCGAGCAACAACCCTTCATGCATTCCCTCATGTCTAGGATGGCCAGAGCCTATAAAAGCCGCACTCAATCTACAGACCATAACCATTCCTGGCGGACACGAGGTAGATGGGCAGGCCATGGACAAACTTGACCGTAAAACCGTTCTAGACGCTACAGAAATGCTCATCAAAGGCGGTGCTGAAAGCATCGTAATAATAGGGGTCTTTTCTCCTCTATATCCCGAGCATGAACGCTATGCGGCAGACTCTATTACTTCACGCTATCCTGCTATCCCCGTTACCTGCTCACGGGACGTAGGAGGATCAGGCTTTATAGAACGTGAAAACGCAGCCATCCTAAACGCCTCACTCAAAAAATGTGTCAAAAACGGTTTTGATCAAATCGAAGCTCTTTGCATGTTAAAAGGATTTACCTGCCCCGTATTTGCAGTTCAAAACAATGGTTCTACTATATCGCTGCAAGAAGCCCATGCAAATCCCATCTCCCTTTTGGCGGCCGGCCCTACTAACTCCTGCATGGGAGCCGCACATCTTAGCAAACTCACTACGTGCGTAGTTGTTGATATCGGCGGAACGTCAACAGATATAGGGCTCATTAAAAATAGTAATGCGCGTCGAACCTTTGGCACCAGTGCCATTGCTGGCGTTAGTCTAAATTTTTCTATGCCTGACGTTCTTTCATTAGCTCTAGGTGGTGGTAGCATAGTATCTATTTCGCACAACAACACCCCCACCATCGGCCCCTGCAGTGTAGGGTCCGCACTCCTACAAAAGGCTTACTGCGGAGGCGGAAACACTCTAACCCTAACCGACTGTGCTCTGCAATGCGATTGTTACGACAATTGCGGTAATAGCTCGATGTTAACACCTAAAGCAGCCGCACCCATCAACAAAAAGGATGCTCATGCTGTTATGGAACTGGCTATCCAAACTATAGCACGTGCCATAGAACGATTTGCGTGCCTTGAAAAAGAGATTCCTGTTGTATTTGTAGGGGGTGGGGCTGCCCTATTCCCGCTCGAACTTATAAAGACCTATTTCCCCAACCGTACCGTAATTAAACCCCTTGACCTTGAAGTTGCAAATGCATGTGGAGCGGCCTGTGCCGTTGTATCTGGAACCGTTGATGAAACAGTCTTATTAGAACAGAGAGAGGCTACCATGAAAATGCTGCAACAAAAAGCTGTAAAATTGGCGATAGAAAAGGGAGCAGAGGCGAAAACAGTGGTTATACAAGATGAAACCGTCCTTCCGTACGCCTATGTTTCTAAACCAACCGCACGGGTACGAATTGTAGCAACAGGAAAACTCAAAGTATAGAATACCATAAGGGCCATTCATGCCTTTAAATGCGATGGCCCTAGGCTTCTCCAGTACAATCAGAACCCTGAAAAAGCTTAAAAACGAATATAACACCGCATTAATACACTAGGAAAATGCTATAGCCTTAAGCGCCTGAGACAGTTTCTCCATCGACTTATCCTGAGGCAACTTAGATTCCAATTGTCGCAACAACAACAGATCATTAAGATTCATTTTTCTATCAGGACGAGGACTTGGATAGATCACTAAATAGACCTCAAGCCCAAACTCTTTTATAAGGCCCTCAAACCAAGGCTTTTTGAAAATATCAACAATCCACGACACTTCATTACCAAAAGCCCCAGCACCTACCAACGTCAAAAAGACCTTTTGACGCCCCACAAGCACCCCTGCCGAACTTCTTTCAATTGCGCGGAGTGCCGCAGCATACATAGTTCCCTGGTAAGCCGCCTCTAACACTATCCTTGCATTTTTCTCATCAAGCCCTCGCGATCCATTCTTTTCCACCTTAAGCGCAGCCGTAAAAAGCTGGTCAACACGAATCAGTGTATTTGGATTGCTTAAATCAATACGCGTATTAAAGACAAAAAACGGCTCACGATCCTTTTTTACTATATTTCGATCTTTTAAAAATGCTATACGGTCCTTAATATCCGGATTACCTATTGAAAACGCCCCGTTCAAATATTTAGAAAAACACCCATAGTAGCCGCTGGTCACAGCTACATCAGAATGAATCCCCACTTCTATAGCCTCTATATCACTAGAATCAAGAGACTTTTTAACCTCCCAGACAAGGCCGTCACGCCCGCTCTTTTTATTCATGACAACCTTTTTCCCCTTCACGAGTCCGTTGAGAAAATTAATAGGTTGCAAACAATATTTTCGAATAATAGCAGCACCCATGGAGGCTAGCGCGGCACTCTCCCCTTGAGTTGGTGTAAATTGCATCTCTTCCAAGCGGCGCCCATATCCACACCCATCATTACCCATACCACCTTCTAATGCATTGAACGTTGAGGCAATCTGAAACAATGCTCCTGGATTATGCTCTTGTAAATAGGCAACATCTGTAAGCTTAAGCGCCTTCTTTAAGCCCTTTGCATCTTTTATTTTGTAGCCATCTATAAGTTCGAAAAACCCTTCACCCACAGGCTTAAACACCTTTTTGGCATTGTCGACCGTGTCCTTTAGAGAGCGAATAGTCAAGGCCCTAAACCGAGATCCATACAATGCTGCACGCCCAAAAAGTGGCTTATCTACAGGTTCTGCAACAAATCCATCTTTGGTTTTTCTTATCGCTTCTAAAGGAGGAAACGTGCCCCACTTAGGCTCTTTATTACTACTCCATCTACGAAATTCAACTTCATACACGCCCATCACCTCGTGGAAACAATCAAGTCTACAAAGCCGCTTTGCAAGTCTATCTTCACCATCCCACGTCATTGCGCGTAATAAGTTGTCTAAAAAATCCTTTTTTTGAAACTTCTTTAACGAGCCTCCTGGGTTTTCAGGGGCTTCGGAAAGATTCTTTGAACTAACTACCTTTTTCGGTACCGTAACTCCGTTAAAGTCGTACAAAAAACCATCCTCTCCCAACAACAAAGAAAGCCGCGCAAAAGTAAGTTCCTTTCCAAGAACCGGAAGAACGACATAGCCATCAATATAATTCTTGTTCGCTATCTTAGTAAATTCGGGATAGATAACGGTTTCAAGGTTAGGACTGAATAACGAAAATGCAAAATTAACACCGAATAAACAACCTACAATTGTAAGCACTACTCTTTTCATTGCCTCATCCTTTTCAACCAGCATACTAAAATCACAAAACACTTTAGCAACGTGGCCCAATATAGACAACCCAAAAAAACTAAACCGCTAGAATTAAAGCTAATCCTCGTCCCCGAGTAACGCATTTCGCAAACACTCGATTCCCACGAGAAGCAAGAATATAGAAAAGAGAACGGCCACGCTGGCCCAACTAAAGCCAAGGAGAAAGTGCATTAGCACTCCCCATAGGACAAAAAAAGAAACCATTAACAGGAAGAGCACCCCCCCAATCAACGGCCACTTATTTTCATTATTTTGGAACATCAAAAGTATCTCAACCCCTTATACGGGTACACTAGGTTGTGCAAGCTCGCCACGCCTATCTGCCATAACCAATGCCGCAGCTTTGTCATCCACACAAGTAAAATGGAACCCATCACAAGGAATATTAAGCCGTTCCGCCATCTTTTGAACCGCCTTAACATTGTGGAGCGAATCGTCCACAAAGACTAAGTGTGCTGGACGATAAGAGACCTTTTGAAAAAAAAGCTCGAGAGCAATGCCCTTATCTTTTCCATCAACAAACATCACCCCATCCTTGTAAAAGACACCCTTGTACAGTTCAGGAAATTCACAATAACCGAGCCACAAATCTGGAGCTTCCGCATCTTCATACTCGACTTGAACAAAAGAGACTCCTGTGTCCCGCAACTGCCGGAACGTCGCACTTTCAAGCACCGATCCCGTACGAGCAGTTACCGCTATAACACGCACCTGCCTTTTACGAAGCTCTGACATAACGTCCAGAATAAAGGGGTCCACTAATCGCACTCTCGCGTCACGCTGGGCCTCTTCAATGATAGGCAACAGCTTTTCTTTAGCCGTCTGCTCATTGTAGCCTTCACGCATTAGAGCGCTAATATTAGAAAAAAACCACGCTTCTGTTGTCTCCTCGGCTAACACCTCGAAGACCGTTTTGTCCAGATCAAAGACTACCAACTCCCCATTGCCGTATCCTACGGCTTTCAACACATCTTTCATATAACTATTTTCGTTCATATATCCTTTCGATATAACAGACATTACAATAAAAAAACAATACGGCTCTCTGTCCGATATTATGCTGCAAAGCAACTATTCAGATTCACCACTAATAAGCTAGTAACTTTTGCTAAAAATCCTCCAGAGACCCCTAGAAAGCTTTAAAAAAACTCTCTACACGTACAGTATACCAGAACTTTGATTTCAGTTAAACCAAGCGAAAAAGTTAAAACAAAATCGCAAAACTCTACTCTTTAAATTCACATCCCTCAAAGACCTGAAAGGTTGCATCTTTTTGCCAGGCATCCCGCTCAAGCCCTGCTTTAACCGATAGGTGTTGCAGCGTAGTCTTTAAATCCCATCCCTGCTCCGTTGCAACCTGCGGCAAAAAGACCGCCTGTGAAAAACCCTTTGATAAGAGTATGCCATGCTTTCCAATCACAATATCTTTCCAGCTAGCGACCTTAACGGGTTGTTCCAAAACAGAAATATCAATAGCAATAGCAGAAAGCTCTTTTGCTCGCACGGGAGAAAACCGACTATCGGAAAATGCAGCCTCACGCGCCACTTTCTGAACCGTTAAAAAAAGAGGCTCGTGTGTCGTAATGCGACCAATACACCCACGCAGATCACCCGCAGTATTTAACGTTTTAGTAGTTAAGGTAACAAAAGCACCGGCAGGCATCATAAGCCCCTCGCTTGCAAGAGGCAACAGCAGCTCACTCGTTTTCTTTGCATCCGTCACCACAAACTCATTTGTAATAGACGTACGAGCTAGCTTTAAAAGTGCACGCTTTTCGTAGGCTGTTAAACGGTCTATAAGCGGAAGCGACACTCGCTGCGGAGTAGTAAAAATCATGCTCACATAGCTCACGCTATTTTGAGCCTCAGCATCGGGGCAATCTCCCATAAGAACATTCACATTAATATCCTGATTCATCCCACCACGAGTTCTTTCGCGTTGAGCAGAGGTATAGTAACACGCCAGCCATGATTCAAGATGAGGTTCCAATCGAGATTCAAGCTGACGGCCTAATGCACCCTGATTAAGGAGCGCAAGAAGAAGGCGCAGCGGCCCTTGCCCACAAACAGTCGCTCCTGTGCGTTGTATAACCTCATTAAATTGATTAAGATCCTGCGCTGCAACAGCACGCACTACCTGAGAATCAATCTGGCGTATCCCATCCAGAATGTGCTTTTTAACCGGCTGATATCCATATGAAGGACCTTGATGAACAAAATCAGAACTGACCACCACAAGAGTAGAAGCGCCTAGAAGTCCTTTTTGTGCAAACAACACATTCGCAACCTCCTTAATAGAAGCTCCTGTCATTTCACCTATTATGAGAGGAATTAGTTTAAAATCAGCCACCGTACTCTGCAGAAACGGCAATTGAACTTCAAGAGAATGCTCCGCTGCATAAAGGCCTGGTATCACCTTAAAAAGAGCCAAGGCTCGCTTTAAAGTCAAAATCGCTTCCCCATCTACAGTAATATCGCCCAATACAGTTCTGTAAACCGTAAAATCGGGGATGGCAACTCCCGCAAATGCCACGTGGTGGCTCGGGGCCAAGACAATCACCCGCTTAATGTACGTATTTTTAGTGCGCTTTATTTTATCATCAAAGAGAGGATAGTACGCCGCTGCGGCCGCAATACCAGAAAATCCGTAGCCTGCATGGGGAGCAATGATTGCTCGAATGGTGGACGATGCAACAGCCACATCAAAAAACCGAGCCGCTATATCAAAATTCTCCTTAAGCTGCTGCTCAAGAGCTGGTTTAGTCTGTTCATACCAACCGGAGGAGAGAACTGAAGTGAAAATAGAGGGAGAAATGGAGGGAGAAACAGCAGGAACCAATTTGCTCTCCGCCTCACCATATATACCTGGATTAGCAACCAGGATTAGAAGCCCTAGGGCCAAAACAAAGCACCTATCCATTCTATTAATTACTTTCATCACTACTATTACTCCTTTTATTCACCCTCAAGCACCATACTCTCTTTGCCCTTAAACCGTGGACCCGCTGGAGTTTACACCACTCACCCTCTTTTTTCTAGTCTAACACACCGCCGTGCACAGCGCCAAAAACCACTAATTTCTCCCTTTTTCATATATTAAAAATTAAAAAAATGTTAGAATAAAGAGCATTATTAAAGCTCTAATTTTATACTTAAACAAAAAATTTCTTGGCAATTCTTATGGAGGAAGGACCATGAAAAATAATCTATTGCGCCGAATAGCAAAAGTATTTATGGCCGCAAGCGTGGCGAATACGTGCTCTGCAGCTCTAACAACCCACCAATCTGCAATATTTAATACAAGTTCATCAAGCTTTACATCCTCTATAAATCTCCCACTCCACACTCCACGCACACGATCACTTGCTGGCAGTCTAAGTGGGGTCTTTTCAAACACCTTTAGCCATCTTAACAACCATAAATTAGCATATGGCGCAGGATTAAGTGCCCTTATTGTTGGCACGGGAACTGTAATTTGGGCACTGCAAAAAAAGGCCGAAATAGCTGCTTTAAACCATCAAATAAACGCACTAACTAATCAGACGAGCTCCCAGGCAACCCGCATAAACTTTTTAACGCTCGCAAATAGCCAATTAAACAATCGAATAACAACTGAACATAACAATTACACTGCTGCGCAACAAAGCCTTCAACAAAAGCAACTAGAGACCACACAACTTCAAAATGACATAAATACGCTTAATTCCAAAAATTTAAATTTAGCCAATGACATACAAACATTGTATGAACAGATGGCGGAGTTAAATAATCAAGCAGAACAACTTAAAGAAAAGCTTAAGGACCCACGAGAAGGCGACATCATTTTCGAAGATATCACTGAAAAGTCTGAGGAAAAATCCGAGCCCAAAAAACAGCTCAAACTCTTCGTTAATTCAACATTCAACTCCTTTAGCAAAAAACAGTCAACCGCTTTAGCGCTACCCAGAGACTGCTGGGCTGAAATGGCCTCATTCCTAAGCAATGCTGATAAATTACAGCTTCGGCAGGTCTGCAAAGATTTTAATGCACTATTCTATGGAACTTCAAAAGAAATACCTGCAATTCGCCTAGATAGCGCCGTAATGCTCCCACCCATTCTAGACATTAAAACCGCCAGCAAACTTCAAGCCTTGATTTTATCGTTTTTAAGAAAAACGCGCACAGAATCGGTTAACGTAACGCATCTTGCATCCCAACTCCCGCTTATTAAATTAAGAGGAGCTCAAATCAAAAAGCTTGAAGTAAGTGACAAAACAATTACTGATGAGCAACTCCAACAAATCTTAAATAGTTGTCCTAACTTAACTCACCTTAATTTGAACCATTGCAGAGGATTAACGTTCAACAACATCAACTGGGAAAATCAAGAACAACTCAAAAACCTGAACTTAGAGTTCGCTGAAATCACCGACCAAGAGCTTCAACCTATTCTGGATAACTGCCCCCTTTTAACTGAACTCAATCTACGGAACTGCAAAAAGTTAACGTTCAATAATA
>MGOY01000043.1:51289-93579 GCA_001797275.1 Clostridiales bacterium GWF2_38_85
CAACTCTAGCCTAGACCAAAACTACTCTAAAATCACGGACCAAGGCCTTCAACCCATTTTAGATAACTGCCCCCTAACTCACCTTAATCTATTCTTCTGTAAGCAATTAACATTCAATAACATCAACTGGGGAAATCAACAACAGCTCAAAGACCTAGTCTTATGCGACTCTAAAATCACCGACCAAGAGCTTCAACCTATTCTGGATAACTGCCCCCTTTTAACTGAACTCAATCTACGGAACTGCAAAAAGTTAACGTTCAATAATATCAATTGGAAAAATCAACAGCAGCTCAAATTCCTCTACTTAGCGAAAACCAACATATTCAAACCAGAACTCCTCAATATTTTAGATAATTGTCCACAGCTAACCAATCTTGACCTAAACAAATGCACCAATCTTCCTCGAAATATCCGCAAACTCTGGATTAATCGGTCTTGGATTAAGGAGTTAAAAAGGATCGTGCACGAAGAACTATAAAAAAAACATTCTTCTTTCATACTCTAATAACCACTTTTTCCGCCATACTCCCCCGCGATATCCGCTCAAACTTCCATCACTTGCAATTACTCGATGACAGGGGATAACAATCAACAGTCTATTGTATGCCATGGCACTGGCAACAGCACGACATGCCCGAGGATTGCCAACTTCTCTTGCCAAATGAGCGTACGAAACCGTTTCACCATAGGGTATTGCCGCCGCTACGCTCCATGCAGATTTTGAAAATGTAGTAGATGCAGAGTTCAATGAAAACGAAAAATCAAATGTTTTTCGTCCCTCAAAAAAATACTCGTTAAGCTGCTGAAGTCCGTCCTTAACAGGGTCCGAAAGTTTACTGTCCTTCTTATCTTCATCATCAACAAAACAGATTGAATAAACGGCATCTTCGCCACCCACTACTTCAATCAATCCAAGGGGAGACAAATAATGGCCCACCGTAATTTCTTTATTCATACAGACCTCCGCCTGCCCAAAATTACCTAAAAACGATCCTCCCTCTAATTTTATCAGAAAATAGGTTCATTTTCCTTCTGCTATCGCTTTTAGTGATCGCGCCAACTGGTCGACGGAATTATCTATTCGCCTGTAGACCAGGAGTTCAGGTCGACGATCCCCAGCCCAAGGGCCCAGAGCTTCGGCCTCAGAAACCACAACGAGTGTTTTACCGATCTCATCACAGAAGTACCACGGATGTGCAGGGTCATATTGATCCTTCACATAGGCAGTAAAGTGCCCTCCATACTCATGTTCAACATTCACAATGCCGGTGAGTTCATACCTTAAAGATTCCCCACCTTTTTTTAAGTTCGATGAAACCACAGACTCCATGTCAAGAATTAACGGAAGCTTTCCGTTTAACATTGAAGAATAACTGCCCTGCAACACAATGTAATTAGATAGACCAAGCAAAACCTTCTCTCCCCCCCCGTAAAACATGTTTAAACTCGCATCAAAAAACTCAGAAACGGTATAAACATCTTCCTTATTACGATTCCTCTGTGAATAAAAGTAAAATGAATTGTAAAAAATATCTCCATACTTAAGCTTCCACAAAGAAGCTTGGTTACCACATGCCTCAGCAATCTCATTAAAACCCACTTCAGGATTCCATTCTAGCCCCTCTTGAGTATTTAAAAGAACCGCTGTCTGCAAAACCTTCAAGAGCCCACTGTAATGATCATTTGACGGGCTGTTTTTCTTCTGGTGAGAATCTATGTCCCGTATAAGCTCCGTAAAGCTTTTGGCTACCTGCGCATACTTTTCCTGCGAAGGGTTTTTTACGTATCCATCGCCCCCTACGCCCACAAATTGATCAACGAACTCGGGCATATTGTAAAGCACGTGTACAAGTGAAATCAGCCAACAATTTGAGCTCTGCCATTGCAAAAACGGCGGCTCAGCGTCTACAAAAGCACATAACACCATAGCCCAACAGATCAAAAAACTTCGCTTCATACACACTCCTTTTTTAAACCGAACCACTTGACCTTTTTTCACTATATCCAAAACACGCACCTCCCAACAAGCGAAAACAGTTGCAAATATTTTATTGCAAATTTGGCATTCTTTTTTCTATACTAAGAATAGAGAAAAATAATACTTTGTAAAAAAGGAAAACTTCTATGACCTCCATAACCTCCATAAATACCCCACGGGCACAAACCCTCTGCAAGATCCTCGTTATTGCAAACGTTATATTCGCAATAGCTGGATTGCACGCAACTAATGACAGCGCAAAACAAAAAATTGACGCTTTTATCATTGCTGCAAAGGCAAACGACCTACCTGCCATTAATTCTATGCTAGAAAGCGGACTAGACATTAATATCCGAGATAGAGTCGGAGGCACCCTGCTTTTTGCGGCTGTTTTTGC
Source organism: Clostridiales bacterium GWF2_38_85 (assembly GCA_001797275.1). GTDB lineage: Bacteria > Bacillota > Clostridia > Oscillospirales > CAG-382 > GWF2-38-85. The sequence continues at coordinate 53,668 of MGOY01000043.1, forward strand.
AAAAAATAAAAACGCTGTAGAATTACTCCTAAAAAAGGGGGCAAAAATTAATGCTCAAGCTAATGATGGTTGGACTGCTCTACTCCTGGCAATCAAAACCGGCAACTTTGAAATTATAAAATACCTAGTAGAGCAAGGAGCCGATATATACATAAAAGAGCGTGAGCTAGGCATGGACGCCCTGCTTATGGCAGCCTCAAGCAACGATCTAAAAGTAGTGAAGTATTTTATCCACAAAGGCTCTTTAGTAAACAGTCAAGACAAAAATGGCTGGACACCCCTACTTATGGCGGCACAAAAAGGCAATTTCGATATGGTAAAATATCTAATTAAAAAGGGCGCCAACGTCAATACAAAAGACTCTGTCCACCATGTCACACCCCTCCATTTTGCAGCACTAAGAAACGATTTTGCCGCCGTTCACCTACTTATTAAAAATGGGGCTTCCATTACCTCAAAAGATATAGAGGGTAAAACCGCGCTTCAATACGCAGCACAACAGGGCAATGAGGATGTGGTTGGCTACTTAACCTCAAAGCTTTCAATGCAAAAAACAGAGGTCCTTATATCCATACAAATTGTGCAACCGCAAGTTTACCTTACCACAACAATTTAAATCGATCCCGATTAGCTAAAAAAACATCCGAGCCAGGCCCCAAATTCATAAACACAGAGCCCCCGCATATTTCTAATAATAGATTTTTTTGTAAAATTCTTTTTAATTTTGATAAAATTTGATAAACTTAGATTTTAATCATTTATTACAATATGCAACAATTTATTACGTTATATAACCGCCTAATAAAATACCTCAAATCCAAGAAAGCTCAAAATCATGAATCTACCACGCCTACTCTTTGCACTAGCGCTGCTCACCGCACCATCACTTATGGGATTAAACAACGGGGAGAAAATCGTTCCATCAGCCGTCTTGCAAGACACCACCCCTGTCTCTTCCTACACAGTAGCTCTAAGCAAACTTTCGCTCTCAGAAAAGAAGCTCGTTTTTGAAATTCTAATAAATCAACTAGATCTACTATTTACCCTTGCAGCCGAAAGCATAGGAACTGAGTCTGGATTAGCCGTTACAAAATATGATGGTCTTATCAACGTGCTAAGAAAGAACATTACCACAAGCACCATATCCCTGGCTCCATCTCAAGACGCCCTATTACTCCTAAATCTATTTGATGCTCAATGTGCCGTCAAATCCCCAAAAATCAACCACAAATTACTCAATGAAATGCTCAAAATCAGGCAAGAAGCCACCTCTCTTGTACGAAAAATAGCAGAGTATTCTATAAAACAAGACCCCAACCTTAAAGACAAATTCTACATTCCCACAGAGCACTCATATTCTAGCATCCAGGCCCTTTTTACCGCTTCCAAAGAATTTAAAAATATAATCCAAGAAGCGATACTAGAACGCAAAGAAATCAAGGACGACTTAACGAAGCTTGAAAAAGAATGCGCCTCGTTAAAACATTTTTCCTACGTAAATAGAACGTTACTTGATTTTAGCATGAGCACACCCCCTCTCTTAAAAGAGTATGCAACCATTCTAAACGAACTAAAAAATGGTTATAGCGAAGATCAAACGCTCTCTCACTATTGTGAAGTAGTAAAACTGCCGGACCTTTTTTCGAATTATTCTCTCGAAACCCTTAAAGAAATCGCACTCATTCTGCGTAAATTTTTTGAGGGGATAACCACCACACTTGAAAACCAAGCCCCTCAAAAGAACAGTTCCTCGCAATACAACCTCGACGAAGCCCTCATATCTGCAATCAAAAAAAATGTCCTAGAGGGCCTGGCTGGAGAAACAGATATCTTTGAAATCTTATCCTGTCTAGAAGAGATGGACTCAGAATCCACAAGTCAATCCAGTCTTATTAAAGCCTCTTTTCTTGCTAGCAAATTCTCGTCAACCACTAAAAAAGAAAAATCCTTATTAAAAAGAATCTCTTGCGAACCAACAGAAATCCTTCTCCTAATGGAAAAACTGCAAAAGATCTGCCCCGCCCTACACCTTCTTATACACCACCATCTCGTCTGGAAAAGTGAAAACATTGGCCTCCTGGAGCTAGAAGACGATACAAATCAACATGGTCAATTCTTCAGCCATACCTTCACCCTAGCCCCCTTCTTTATCCATCTCTACAAAGGAATAATGAAACGCATAACCGTTCTAGAAAAAGATAACCTTCCCATTCTTCTTGATACGAAACTAATACAAGAAAAAGAAATTTTTTCTCATTGCTCAAAGAAGAATCACAAAGAAAAAAAGATTCATCGCTACAAAAGTGAAAAAAAACGTAAAATTTCTGAAGAAAAAACTAACCAAAAATCTACAACTACTACAAACACACCCCTTAACACAGAGCTTGATGCCGAACTAGAACGCTTTAATCCCCTTGTCATAAAACGACTTTTAGAAAACAAAGAGCAAACAGAAGCGGAATCGAAAGATTTCTTTCTCCTTTACAGCCGCTGGGGATCAGGAATCCATTCACAAGCAACCATTATCATAGAAAAAGATACGCAGAAAAAGCCGGCGCCGGCCCTATTGTCACTTACCGTGCCCTCTACAAACTCTCTAAACAAAAGCGATCTCTTTCATAAAACCATAAAAAGGCTGCTCAAAAAATCGAACTTCTTTGAAAAAGGCTCTCTTATCGAATCATCCGAATATACCCCGTGCAACGAGTATCACATCACTCTTACAAAGGGGCACAAGGCAGTTATCTTCCCAGGCATCCTATTTCTTGGAAGTGATGCCCGTACACGATTTAAAGGACTTGCTAAAATAATTGAAAACAATGAGAATAAAATCCTTATTACACAAATACTCCAACGCATTAAAGACACAGGCAAACATACAGGCGCCGGAGTATGTATTTTTGATGAAAACAAGAAGGTTTACCACTCATGCTTCCATGAGAAAAAACCGCAATAAAAATTGTTTTTGATTATTCTACCTATAACCCCTTGGCCTTTTTAAACCAAAGGGTTACTTTTTAATCCAATAAATTACAGAGTCGTCGGCACGTTTGCCGGTACGTTTAACGGTTGCGGCACCAAGGCACCACCCTGCATGCTGCGCGCTACCCGAGCAATAAGTTGATTACCCACACGTCCTGCTAATGTACCCGCTATAATCCCGCCCTGATGGGCCCACGTAGCTGTATGGCCCATGCTAACATACGATTCTATTCCACTAAATAGAATAGATGTAATAAGAGGTAACCAATAATGATCATTCAGAGCAAAACAGAGAGCTGGCCCCGCCAAGCTACGCGCCACCATGTTAGAAGCCCGTCCTTGACGATGTATAAAATTCTCCCACAACGATTCCTGTTCATTGTCCTCATAGGTCGCACACGACACTAATGCGTTAACAACAATGGGGCACGCACCCAACACAAGGCCAATACGCGCCAACAGAGTCAGATTCTCTGATTTTGTTCCCAATGGACGCAACGCCATATTTTCTAATGATTTTCCATTTATCATCGTATAAGCAAAGGGAACCAGAAAGCCCGTTGCCACACCTAAAAGAATCTTGCGATCGCGTAGCACTTTTTCTTCACGTTGGTGCTTTACCTCATCCGGATTATTATTCGATCCATAAACAACACCTGAAAAACCCGCGCCCATAAAAACAGATAGACATGCAATGTGCCTGAATAATTTTGTCACAAAAACCTCTGCCTCTTAAAAAATTGATAGAACTATGCAATACACCCTGTTATTCTAGCAGAGTCCCTGCATTCAAACAACCAACTGGGCCTTTACTCGTTTTCTCCATCCGGTTCAAAAACCAACAGATCTCCCGGCTGGCACTTAAGCTCCCTACACAATGCATCCAGAGTTGAAAAACGAATCGCTCGAGCCTTACCCGTCTTTAAAATAGAAAGATTTACCTCGGAAATCGCCACACGATCGGACAACTCATTAAGTCGAATCTTTCGGTTAGCCATAATTTCATCCAGTCGAACGATAATAGACATAAGAAGGCCGCCCTAAATAGTGAGAGACTGCTCTTCAGACAGGTCAATACCTCGCTGTAGAACAAACATAAAAAATGCCAAAATTGCCAAAATAACCACCCGTATAAAATCAGGCGTTCCAATCACCACCGCAAGGATACGGTGCCCCACAGGATTATGAAGTGTAAACACGAGTCCCTCAAGTGTCCGCTGTACAGGAACATATAAGGTCCATGCCAAGAAATATATAAAAACCCCCCGCGCTTGTCGCATAGCATCGTGCGAAAAAATCCTTTCCGACCGCACCACGCGAGAAAGCTTGATCACAGAAAGCTGGCTTGCAAACAACAATACCAAGCTTACTCCATCAATGGCCAATCCAAGCAGACGCTGCGTTACTGAAAAATGCGGAGAATCAATCCACCGATAAAGACATGAATAGACCTCTGCCGCAAAAAAAAGAAATATCCCTACCTTTAAGATTGCACACCACCAACGATACGCAACTTCCACACGATCCGCCATCAATATCCCCATCCGTAAAAAGAACATACTTGCATTTAAAGCCCAACGCTTCTTATATCAAAAATAACTGACGAAGTACACCTTTCCACTCTACAGGAGGACGGTATACTTCGTCTAAACAAATTCGTCTCTATTTCACTCTAGGGCGCACCCTCTTGGATGCACACCCTATAGCACTATTTTTAACATTGGCCGTCGGGAATTGACGAACCAAAATCAATTCGCAAATTACCGTTAAAATGTTCTAATCCCTGTCTTTTTGCCTGAACCCCTAACTCATTCATAGTCGCTTGACTCAAGGCTAGACCCGCTTGCTTATCCCCATCCATTTTCATAAACTGCTCACGGTTTTGTTCAAACCAGGCAATCATCCCCTGACAAAGCGCTTTGAAAGCCTCACCTTGCCCCTCCTTTCTCTCAACAGTGAATGATACTGTAATATCGTTAATATCATTCTGCGACTCAAATTGAGTCAACGCTGCCAAAGATGCCTCTTCACCATACCCAGTGGAAGTACTCATGAGTATGAAAAGACACCCTACACTCACTCTACGCATATCGGTCAAATTTTTCATCTTATCCCCCCCCTAACCCTATTCCGCACAAATCCATCAAGTGCATATCACCACACAAGAGACTATTTTCATCAAATTTTTACCCCTAATCACTCTCACGATGTATCATTAACTCTCATCCCTATCCCCTCGTTTTTCATCCACCTCGAATGCACATCACTCTTCATAACTGAGAACATAGTAACACATTGATTATCGTTTATCAATATATTTTTATCGATTATCATAAAAATCACTTCGCCCGCAATAAAAACGCGCCTCATTTATAGCTGCCTTAATTGACAATCAATAAATTTTTTATATAATTAATTAGAGAAACAGATATTCCTAGACGAGGAATGTTTTTTCCGTTATAAATTAAGAGCTTTAAATTTATAACGCACCATTAGCAATGAAATCATTATTTTAGTAAAATTTTAAAAGAAAGTTCGTTTATGAAAAAGCAATTATCGTTAATAGGTTTTAGTCTAACTATCCTTCTTGCCGCATCCTCCAAAGCCATGAATCAGAATGCTAATTCTTCAACAACTCCACCCCCTGCCGCACAACTCTCATCACCGCCACCGCTCAATCGTCAGGTTAGATTCTCACTCAATCTGTCCGAAAGAACTAACCGGATCAATTTAAACGGGAACGACCCAATTGACGACAATTTACCAACCGAATCTAGCAGCTCTTCTTCTGTTCCAAGGTCTGGCAATCGTCCTACAAGCAAACCTACAACCAGAATCCTTTTCAAATCTCGGCAGCATGACCTAACCTGCCTTAAAGACAGCCTTCGAAAACTTAAATACCGCCTCATTAAAAAAGTTGAGCAGCTAGAAAGCAAAGACGAAGAAAACTGTACACATGATACAGAAGCCATTAGCGCCAACTACACAAAAATAAACGAAGCCCTTCAAACCATTGAAAAAAAGTTTGCGCTACAATTGTGGACAAAAATAAAACCCTTTTTCCAATATGATTCAATCAAGGATGAGTTTAAAATAAACTGCCTCTTGAAAACTGAGAAACTAAAGCGTGTTGCAACCCCTGTAGATTTTAAACGACTAACAAGCAACTTGTTAAAAATTGCGCACTTAAAACAGGTAAAATCTGCTCAAATAACATCGGTGTTGTACAACACAGACAAAAAACTACACCATTACCGTTAAAATTCGCTTTTATAATCGAGTAGATAACAGGCCCTGGATAATCCCCGGGGCCTATCGTATTTTAAACATGCTTGTCAAAAGCTTTATTTCCATACTAAGATTACGCAAATACCATAGAAACGTTTTTCAAAAAGGAGAAAAACTATGAAAAACTTTTACACAAAGGGCTTCGGTACAACAACCCGCAGCCTAATTCGCTTGGTTTTACTTACGTTACTCATGCAATGGGCACCACAAGCCTGTGCAGTCGACCTAAAATACACCAGAGGATTTGACTCCACCCTTCAACCAAACTTTCAATTTATAAACCCCTTCTGGGGAGCACTGTTCTTCTTCAAACAAGACTTCATTACCAACCTCTATGCATTCGGAAAAACTGACCATCCCCTCCATCCCCTAACCTTTCTAACTCATGAGATGTTCCATCGCGCCACAGAAAACGACTTATTAGCCCCAACCCACACCAAAAATGCATTCTTTACTAACATAACACCTTACCTTGCCGGCGCGCTTGGAGGAATTCTGTGGAACATACAAAAAGATCAAAATCAATCGGATACCGTACTACAAAACTGGCTACAACAGTTTCCCGATGATTTAATTACCTCCCAAAAAGCTGCACTCAACGAACAAATTAAACGCGCTGAAAAGCTCACCAAGACCCAACAATCCGTCATAAACGCCCAACCACAAAATCTAAAAATTGCTCAAGAAAATCTTGCCAAAGCACGAACTGAGCTTTTTAAAAACAAAAACATCGAATTTGTACGTCGATTTGGGCCAACCAAATTTAAGGCTTCCGACCTACGCACCGCAATCACAAAATTGTACGAGACCACCCAAAAATATAGTGTAAACAATGTCCTTCTTTACGAAAAAGAGACTCCTTTTTATCTTCTTAGCGCGCTGGCTTCGGCAAAATCAAAAGACAAAAAGGACCTTCTTGAATTCATCAAAGGATTTGTAGACTTCTGTGGAGAAAAACCAGAAGCCGTCCTTTCTGATATCGGTCTCAACATTATACAAACCAGAAGCGATCTAGCTCCTAAATTCTTGAAAGAAATTTATGAATCTAACTATCGCAACAATGTATTCACCCATAAAGAAAAAAACCTCTCCGTCCTAGACCTACTCTATTATGCAAGTGGCCGAGAAGCCATAATGCAAAAGCGCTTTGAAGGCTCAGGAGACTGCACCGAAATGGGGGCCCTAGAGCTTGCAAATCTCATCCTATGGGATCCTACAAAAGAGGCATTCAATAAAGACCTACTGCCTCAATCCTTAAGAGCTAATGAAAATGTAGCCGCCTTCTTAAAGAATTTTTCCACGGGCATAAATGAAAGCAAAGCTCGTGAATGGTGGTACTACCTATTTTCCGACAAAAACCACACAAAAGCTCTCTCAGACTTTGACTACGTTCGGCCCGATATTTTCTGCGAACTAAGCGCCTCTTCTGACAATATATTCAAAGCGCTAAAACTTTTTTTCAAAAGCGCGGCGCAAGACTTTAAAGAACTAGGAAATGAGCTTTCATCAAACGGCAGCACACAGGTAATAACCTTTGACGCTGCCGAAAAAGAGATCACCATAACTATAAAAGACTTAAACGGCAATCTCCTTAAAAAAGGTGCCCTTTCCATCACCCCTCATGCCCACACTGCCGTAAAAAAAGAAGGGGCTTCAGGCGACTTCTATGAAATAAAAGAAATAGCAGATAACTCTGAGCTTGATATAGGCCAAAAACCCCTTAATCTCTTCATAGGTTATAGCGCACTATCACAAGACGACCTAACCGCCTTAATAACCAAACAATTTGATAAAGACGCTTTCAGCCAGGTCTGCGAGCTCTACGGAGACAAACAATTCGCAAACGCCATTCCCAGTTTTGAAACTCTTTTTGATGTAAAAACCATAAAACCTCAACTACCCCTTATCTACTCCCCCGCTGACAAGTTCATCACAAAACATCCCAATCAACCTCCATTTTCAAATTATGTTAATCAATTTTCTCCTGAAATCGTACTTTCCAACATTTCAAAAGTCTCAAGCTCGAACCTTTTTAACTTCTTGAAAAACAAAAATGACGCTGAATGGATAAAGAAAAATGCGGGGACTATCCTAGTGATCGCCGCACAAAAAGGGTTCAGCTTAGGAGAAAATGAAAGCTCCTTTATGGAGCTTCTTAAAGACGCTGGGGTAAACTACTCCGACGAGCAGAACAAAGCGCTTGATGAAATGATTAAAGCAAAGCGCTGGTCCGATATTCAAAGGCTAATAATTGCAGGTGAAACCAGAGGAATGAATCCTCTAGCCTATCTTTTTAAACAGATGAGCCAAAACAAACTCCCCAGACCTACATTGATCATAATTCTCCAAGACCTACTTGCACCACCCCATGACTATGCCTATATAATAGCTCCCTTCTTCAACTTAGCCCTAGCAAAGAAAATCTCAGCTCATAGCATGACTGAGCCACTATTTCTGCACATCTTAAAAGCCAATAAAACTCTAAATATTCTTAGTGAATCTGAGATAGAGGGAAGAGTTATATGGCACCATCCCCCACTAAAAGACCTTACAGCCGAGCTCACTCGCGCACCTGAACTTCTTATAGAAGCAGTGGAACTTGAAATTTTGGCGGCAAAACTATTTAAACGCAACCAGAGCTTTGAATTTTTAAAACCAGTATTTGAGCTACTCATTCAAAATAAAAATAGTGAGACCACTCGCGCACTAATAAGAGCCTTTGACGAAGTAAACAAACGCTGGCCAGGACTTGCCATCAACGCATCTGTTGGCAATCAAAAGACCTTAGTCGACCTAGCAAGCGAACTGTATAAAGAAGGAAAGATGGAATCCTTATCCGCGCAAGCCTTTAGCGCTCGCATCTTTATAGAAGCAGCACATGAGGCCCATAAAGCCAATGCTCTCGATCAGAATGCAATAATCAAACTACTTATAAACTGTCCTTGGATCGAAAATGACGACGTCAAACGTTCTATTTTTAAATCAGACCAAGACCATGCAGACACCGTTGCTAATACCCTAATCTATTTTGATGAACTAGCTAGAAAAGCTGGGTACACATTTAACCTTCAAACAAAGATATCCCATTCATTCTTTATTGTTGCAAAGGAGCTGCTAGAAACCTTCGACACCATGCTTAAAACCATAGAATCGACCGGATCAATTCCCACGGGAGAGACCATGGAGGAGATAAGTAGATTTACAACAATCTTTATGGGGGTGCCTCAAACTCTATTAAAACACAAGATAAATCTCATCAAGGAAGGCGATCCTATTATAAACAACGACCAAACTGTAACAGAAATGTTTCAGCGCCTAAACACTATATTCTTTACCTCTCCTACGCTAAACGATAGAAAAGAAAATATAAAAAAGGTAATGCAAAAGCCCAGCGGTGCATTAAACGAAATCTTTAACCGGATTCAGAATCTTTTTAATTAAAAAGATTAGCCAGACCTATTCTATTCGCACCGTAGAGAAAAAAATACCCCGTGTACGCTTACCACTCCACCTTAAGGGGTGGTAAGCCCCGGGTATCAAAGCGCACATACTGGCAATTAGTCCGCAAATCCATACATCCAGGCTTGCTGCACCACAACCCCTTAGCGGCCAATTCAAGATCAAATCCAAGCCGCTCAGCAATTGCCGAACTCTTACAATTTTCTTTGTCACATATGATAACCAGCCGCTTAAAGCCTAGGCACTCAAAGGCATACCGCGTTAACGCATTAGCCGCTTCCGTCATAAGGCCACATCCCTGCGCACTCTTACGGCACCAGTACCCTAACTCGACACTCGGGATTTTCCAGTCAGGGCGAACCAAACCAATATCGCCCACTAAAGAACCCTTGGAATAAATAGCAAAATGGAACTCTTCACGCAATACAAATGCTGCATTAAACCGGCGCGCAGTACTTTCTGCATAGGCAAGCCCTTCCGTTTCATACCGCTGAGCCCATGACATCCATTCACTTAATTGATCAAACGTTTCCATAACAGCATCATAAAGCACCTGCCCATCGCCAGGCTCGAAGGGACGTAACTCCAGCCTTTCTGTTCGCAAGGGGATTGGTGCTTCAATAAGAAGCGGATCCGTACTCATAAAACCTCTGTATTTTATTTTCACAAAAAAAATATTTTAATTACAGTATATCATTAAAGAATCTTGTTGAAAATCTTTTCATGGTACGTTTCCTAGATAACAAATTCTTCACCATTTCTCAACGGTTCAAACGAAGATTCGTTAAAACAGGGGTTTTCTGGGCTTTTTAATGCACCCTTTACGGGAACACTTAACACATTAATCTTGTCATGCAAGACTGTATTTATGTTTGCATACATGGATGCTTTTTGAGTATCTGCATACTTTTTTTTATTCTGCATAGCAAGCGAAAACAGGGTTTCATTCGACCCTCTTGTTGCAAAAATTAAGCCAGGATCATTCTTTAAAATCTCTTGCAGCTGCTTGATATTGCCATCTTCAACCGCGCCAAAAAGCCGCTCAACTGTTTTTAACAACTCATAAGCGTTTCTCTTTGCAACCATCAAGGGAACTTTGCCAGAGGATGTACACGCATCATAGAGAGCACCTCTCTTTAAAAGTTCTCGTATACCCTCGCACCAATCTTCTTCAGCCGCCGCATGTAACAAGGTAGTTCCTTCATTGTCTACACCTGTTGCAGTTAATAGCCCATCATCCAAACATGCTTTAAAAAATAAAAGCCGCTTTTTCTTAATTAGTAAAAGCAGAGGCTGTATCTTGCCTTCATAAAGAGACGCTCCGTAAGAGCACAACTTAAATGCAAGCTTTTGATGTCCTTTAAGCAATGCCCACGCTAACGCGGTATACCCATTACAATCCTGCCCATCCCAAAAACAGTCCTTATACTCCGAGCAAAAAAGATCCATAAAAGCCTCAGATCCATTAGCCGCGGCCTCATGCAACAACCCAAAACCATCGTCTCTCTTCACCCCACATGAATACTTAAGCAACAGAGATCTTGTCTGCTCAGAAGCATCGTTAGTTTTTGCAGCCTTAAACAGCGCCCCAAGCTCCTTAAAACAAGTGCGAACCTCATTAGAAGTAGTAAGATCAACGGGCTCCTTAAAAAAGCTATCGCTCTTATCATAAAAAGCTCCTTGCAAAATCAACTTTTTTACAATTGATAGCGCATTAGCCTTGGCCGCATAATGCAAGGGACTGCGGCCCCATTTATCCATTGCATTGGGGTCAACATCGTGTGCCAATAAAAAATCAACACTCTCTGCATCTCCCTCTAAGGCAGCTCGGTGCAATATAGTCTGCTCATCACTATTCACCACCTTAAAAAGATTGCCCCGCTCTTCTAGCTCTTGTAAAATAGACAGCCGCACACCCGTTTTATCAAACGCACACGCAATGTACGCAAGAGTAGAGAATTGTTCACCTGCTTTAACAACATCTAGAGGAGTCTTCCCCTTCTTGTCCTTGCTATCAAAAAATGCTCCTGCCTTTAAAAGCATCTTTATACTCTTCTCATCTCCCGAGTTTGCTGCATAATGAAGCGGAGTCCAGCTCACCGCATCTTCAATTCTAGGTGAAATCCCTTTATTCAACAGCAGCTTGATCAATCTATGCTCACCCTGCTTAACCTGCAAAAAAAGATCCTCTTGCTTTACCACTCCTTTCCCCACCGATTTTAACAACTCAAGACGCTTTTGAGTTGTTAAACGCTTTATAAGCGTTTTTGCAGAGAGATTATCTGAATAATCAGATTCATCAGAGCTAGAAACGCTAAAAACCTGAAAACAACTACTAAAAACAACCAAACTCAAGCATATCCCCGCTCTAGCGGCACAAACATTTTTCATCCCAATGCCCCCTCAATCTTGAACAAAAACATTACGAAAATAGGACAACCGAGGAAAAACTCAGTCGTCCTATTTTCATTTTATATCATAATAAATACAGACTATGATTCCGATATAGCATTCACCCCTGCAACCTCTTTAAACGCTTCAAAAACCTTTTGCATAGGCTGTTCAGCTGAAATAGTCTGAATCTCTACCCCAGCCTCTTTAAAGAAATTCAACATTTCAGATTCAGACTTCATATAATCATTGAACCGTTTCTTGATAACATCTTCAGTATCATCGCACCGCTTTGATAGTGGACTTCCACACACATCGCAAATGCCTTCAACCTTCGACTTTAAAGCTTTGGTCGAATAAACTTTTTGGCAACTCTTATTGCTGCAAACAACACGGCACACGATACGATCCACAGCCTCTTGCTCAGAGACAGTGAAACGCATAATTCTAAGACGAAACTCGTTATTCTTAGAACCCTTTAACATCTCAACAAGCGTCTTAGCCTGTTGAACCGTACGAGGATAACCATCCAAAATAATAGGGCTTCTCGTTGCCGATTGCTTTTCAAGCCAATCACGTATCATAGCATTTATTAATTCATCGGGAACCAACTCACCCTTTGCCATAAGCGGCTGCGCTTTCTTACCAAGCTCAGTCTCCTGTGCAACATTCTGCCGCAATACATCACCGGTCGACACAGAAATAAACTTCAGCTCATCCTTCAACCGAGCGGCCAAAGTACCTTTCCCACATGCGGGAGGACCAAAGAATATGAAAAGATCTCGAAATTTTTCTCTTTTTTCCACCGTCGTCGTCTTTTTAAAAAATTTCATGTAAACCACAAATCCGCCGACTAATAAAACGATCAGCGCTATGCCAAACGCCACCTTACCCGATACTACATTCATAAAAGCCTCCCTGGCTTATGTTCACAGAGTTTTCCAATAATTCTAGTAACCTATAAAAAGAGTATAACTATAATTGATCCCTGTAAAACGAATGCTAATCTAAAAATCAGATTTATGCGCAGGCATTTTATAGTGTGGGGTACTCAAAAGAATCAAAAGTATCATCGAATTTGCCGGCAGAAACCGACTTGTTATCTGCCAACTCCTTATTTTGTAGCAGATATTTTTTCATGTAAATACTCTGCTTTTCCCGGAACTTCGCCTCCTGCTTAAAAACTTTTATCCATTCTTTAGCGGCCTCTTTCGAGCATTCTCTTTCCACAGGCTCAAATCCAAAAGCTCCCCCAAAATACCAATAGCTCTTGTTTTGCGCTTCTTTATTCTTTTGACATACAAAAACAGCATGCGCGACAGCGCCATTGTTTTTCTGACATCGTGCCACATAAAACTTTGCCTTATGTATATTTTTAATACCCTCAACGTTTTTTACGCGCAAACAAATTTTTCCTTCAAAATGCTTGTCAAAAAAGTCTGGGAACAGCTCTCTTAAAACCTTAGGGCATGCTTTAAATCGCTCAGGAACACGCACTGTATTAATAACTTGAAAAAGGCTGCCTGGAACGCCTGATGAAAAATAGGGATATACTTTTTCAACCTTGTCTTTTTTTTCTTTAAAATAAACAGGTTTCACACTGTTTTTCGGTACATTCGTTTCATTTTCAGGCGGCGTAAAACTATAGATTTTAACATTATCAATCAGACTCCCATCTAACAAAATAACAGAGCTTTTAACAGGAACTTTAACATCCGCTTGCTTCTCAGAAAACTCATTCAACGCGTTAACAGATTGCAAAACCTGCGTAGAAAAATACTGTGGCACAGGCCAAAAAGATTTATCATAGGGCGACTTAAAAAAAGGCACCGAAGAACCCATAACAGATGTTGGACAACCGGGCCATTCGACCGCTAAATGCTGCACCGCCTCTGTGTAGAATTTAAAAGCCACTTTACATAATTCTTGGTTCAAAAAATTCTCATTTACAACAAATGCCTTTATATGTTCCAAAAAATTCTTGTACCCATCTTCTTTTACAACCCCATTAACAACGCCATTACCCGAAAAAGACATCGCTGTAAAAATAGGATGATTTGATGAAATTTTTTTCGCTAATTCAACTAGCTTTACAGGACCAAAAAAACAACTGAAAAAATGAACCCAGACCAACCTAATGTCCCCCACCATCTTTTCAATAATCTTCGGTAAAATATCTGGATCCAAACTCGCCAAACCCCCAACATCCTTAACTACCTGATTGTCTTTTATATCGCTTAAATTTTCATGAAACTCTACCCGACGCCCCTCTCCCTCAATAACCACTATCCATCGAGGGACATCCTTTTCATTGGCATACATTTTTTTTGGCACAAAAAAATTGCTCAAAAAGCGTTTCAATTCCATCGAAACATCTTTCTCGGTCTGAGCTTTTAACCTTATAAAGCCCTTTAAGAGCCCCTTCACCGTAGCGGTCCCCAAATACTGCAGATGAGTAATCAAAATTCCTAATTTTTTTTCTAACTCTGTTACCTCTTGCGACAAACCACCCTCATTACTGTTTAACGATTTAATCCCAAATTTTTCAAAAGCTTTTTCAAAATCATCTCCCAACATCTTCTGAGGAACGCCGAGTATAAAAGCTTTACCCGCACTCTTTAAGGCTCCTGGCAAGCCGAAAAAATGGTACCCATTGGCAATCTGTTCCTCAATAACCTCTTTCTGCAAAAAAAAGCCCCGCATGGTTGCCGAAAACAACACCAAAAGTTTCGATTTAAAAATAAACTTCATTTCTTCTAGCGTCACAAAATTCTCCGGATTTTGTTCCACAAGGATGATTAACGAATGTGTTACAAAAGAAGCGGGGTTGTCTTCTTTCCCCTTTGGCTCATCTTCCTTACTAAAAACACAACTCTCGCTACCCTGGTCAAAGGCCCCAGAAATCTGCTTCTTCTCTACAATTTTTTCAAAAGAATTAAGCCAAGGCATAGGACAATACCCACTCCCTATCCAACCATTCTTAGCCTCAGGGACGTTGTCTAAAACATCCCCCGTAAATACAAAATCACTATCCAGACCCGTAGTAGTTGTACGTTGATTAGAGCCTTCAGCTACAAAAATCCAAAACAAAAGACTCACCAAAACCAAAATTTTACTTTTTATCATCATCTTATTTCTCTGTTATTAACCATAATTTACGCGCCATTTTTCATACCTTTAGTATCGCAAAAAATTAATAAATTGCAACTTTTTTAAGATTTATCCGCCTTAAAGGCCGGTATCTAAATGCGTTAATTTCGCACAAGAAAACAGTTTACAATAACCCCGACCATGAAAGCACAAAAATAGCAACACACTATTGATAAA
This sequence comes from Clostridiales bacterium GWF2_38_85, assembly GCA_001797275.1. Lineage (GTDB taxonomy): Bacteria > Bacillota > Clostridia > Oscillospirales > CAG-382 > GWF2-38-85. The sequence goes on from MGOY01000043.1 coordinate 69,115, forward strand.
CTGAGTCACTTTTTGTTATTATAAAATTAGTAATAGAATAAAAAACATAAAACCATCCTAATAAAAACGAGGTGCCCCTATGAAAAAAATATTCGCTCTCTTACTTCTAGCAAGCATCACTAGTATGCCCTATGTAACTTTAGCAGAAGACCCAACCGATGTTTCGGATTGGGCCAATGCAACCACGGCGCAAAAGGCCAACTGGTTTGAACGCACAGCACGTGAGTTTGAAGATAATCTGATCACCCTTATACGCAGTCACGGCGAAAATCGCGAAATCAAAAGAGACGCCCTTTTTAAACTAATGCAGGTCGAAAGTCTCATTGAATATGAAGCCAGGAACAGCTCAATTGTCTCATCAAACAATCGCAGAAATCTGCTACTGGAAGTAAACATCCTCAAAAAAGCAGTAGATGAACTTGAAACCATCGCAGCAGAATTTGCACAAATGCGTTACAGTAGACCATCAGAGGCACAATCCAGACCTCTTATAAACAAATTTCAAGCATTACACAAAAGCGTTGTAAAGCCTATAGGCACCTCGTGGACAGACTCTCCAACAACACGAAGCTTAAAAAAAGGAATTCAACAATTTAAAAGTGCATTAAACGGAAGTCTTATTACCTTTCAATCAGACAATGCCTTAACGTGGACTAGGGATTAATTCTTTTCAAAAGAATGTTTTAGATTCAATCACACTTTCTGGTACAGGTCTTTCAACTACTTGAGAAAGACCTGATAGTCGGTGTGCACCTGCTCGCTTTTTCAATAAATATCTCAAGAATCAACCATCTGACATGCTTGAAGCGACCAGGGTTCATATTCAACAATTAGGCAGATGTGATTAGGCTTTTCGTTAAGCACTAAGTAAATTTTTTACTTCTTCAAGCGTTGTATAATTTTCCCCAATAGCGCATAACAACCCGGGATGATGTGTGCAAGCTGCTCCGCAACTTCTTCAACATACACATGCAGGGTTGTGTTGCGTGATTTTAGCATTTCAAGAATCTGCTGAGCCTCGTCCTCGCTAATAATGCCCGATGAAAACGATGATCGAATGATTTCGCTGGGTGTTTTGAGAGTAAGGGGGACCTGTGCTGTTTCAAGATAGGTTTTGAGATATTTCCAGAATAGGTCTATAGTATACTCAAATCTCTGGATAATAGAATCGCGATATATTCTATATTCATCGACATAATCAACCTGTGGATTAAATGGCCGTCCCCGTGTTTCAAGGTCCTTAAAAACAGCTAACGCCTTTCCCAGTGTTCTTAACGCAGCGGTTAACTGCTTGTATTTGTATGTTACTTTGTCCATATAATTCCCTCTCGTTTTATGGATTCCTTTATTGCTTCTGATGCCGAGTTCATATCGACAACGTCGACTTTCATAGGAATGGTCGAGCCGTCAATTTCTGACAAAATCTTTAGAAGCAGCGAAAAGGCTATTGGCGCTCCAGCATCGACCGCCAGGTCAATGTCGGATGTTGAGGAATGGTCACCCCGTGCACGTGATCCAAAAAGATAGATCGTTGCCATGGGAAGGTATTTGTGAATAATCAAAATAAGTTGTTCTTTGTATTCCAATTTAACGGTCATCAAATATCCTAGAGCATTGGTGTTGGAGACGGCACTATACGGATACCCTTTCTCTTTCACAATCTAACAGAAGAGCGGACAATTATCTTTTTTAGGTTAAAACGCATAGTGAAAATGACAAATAAAGATACAACTCATAGCTTTAACGTGATAAACTGACTTATAAATATAAAAACCTCCCACAAGAAATTGGAGAACCTGATGGCACCCTCGATACGCCGCTTTAAAATTGAAAAACTAGTTCGCGACCACATAGAGGACTTATTTAATAATTCCGGCGCCGTACAGGTTAATAAAACAATCCTAACCGACAAACAGTTCTTACTATGCCTACGCGATAAAATCAGCGAAGAAGCACAGGAAGTTGTTAATGCTACAACCGCAGCTGAGCTGGTAGATGAATGCGCCGACCTAATGGAAGTTATAGGCGCTCTCTTAGCCCTGCATCAAAAAACGTGGAAGGATGTACAAGATGCACGCACTCGTAAGGCCTTAACGCGCGGACTGTACAAAAACCGTTTGTATATAAATTCAGTTGACCTTCCTGACGGATCAGAAGCCACTCGCTACTACGAGTCAAATCCCACAAAATACCCTGAAATTGATAGCGAATAGACTGTGGAAACAACAATACTCCTTCCTATACCAATCAAAACCCCTCGCCTACTTATACGTCCCTTGCAACCTGGGGATGGAAAGGCACTCTACACAGCAGCACGTGAATCACAGGATGAATTTGAAGAATTTATGCCGTGGGCCAGCGACACCACCGCATCGCCAGACGCAGCCGAAAACTTTGCCCAGCAAGCCTCTATAAACTGGGTTCTCAAAATAAGCAGCGAGCCCTGGCTCCAACTACTCATTTTATGTAGAGAAACTAATGCCATCTTGGGCATAGCAAATTTCCACCATATAGAATGGGACGTCCCATGCGTTGAAATAGGCTATTGGCTCTCCTCTCAAAAAACGGGGAAAGGCTTCATGACAGAGACTATAAACGCACTAACACGCTATGCCATTGAGATGTTTCATGCACGACGCATTGAAATACGATGCGATATCACCAACGTAAAAAGCCAGGGAGTTCCTAGGCGACTCGGATATGCATTAGAAGCAACCCTAAAATCAAATCGTCTAGACCATTTAACCGGTGAGCCTAGCGATACACTTATATATGTACGGCATAATGCAGAAAATTTGCCTCCTTTAGAAGTTTCTTGGCCAGGGAAAAAATCAGATTCGTAAATCCAAAAGAGGCATTTAGCAAAGACAAAGAATCTCTTACTCCATCCATACTCCATTCTCACCACAATAAAATTATTATCTGTTGCATCTTAGATCTGAAAGATCTATGGTACGGGATAACAAAATGGAGCTACGGTTTAACATTTTCATCCCCTTTTTTCGCCAAAAACAATTGTCAAACAAACACCAATCCGAGAGTCAAAGCTATGGCAATAGCAATCGAAAATAGCTAGAGCCGAGGCATGCTCGAAACCTGGATAAATCAAAATTGCATACTAAAGCGGAAAAGGCGATCACTAAATTTGATAAAACACTCCCTTCACCACGCTATGACATGGCACAGCAAGCGTTAAAATCCCCCTATATATTTTATTTTAACGCTACAAGAAGAACATCTTGAACGAGACGTTGAACAAGGCTTAAACAGAACAACATTAGCACAACGACCAAATTTTGGTACAGCTATTTCTACGATTTTAACTACACAACCGCCATCCAAAAGAGGCAAATAGCACAGAAAAAAACACTATTACATTTTCTTAACCGCGCTGCTATACTAGCCTCGAAACTGGCAGTGATCGCTCTTGCTCGTTCAAATCAAGGACATCAAGAGATGGAGACTAGCCAAAATCGTTCAATCACCACGTACCAAAAAGGAATATCATGAGAACAATTGCTCTAACACTCGCTATTATCAGTGCCTGCGGAGCATCCTGCGAGCTGCATACATGCTCTACCCTCACCAAACAACTCTATGCCTCACTGTCAACTGGCTCAAAATTAGAGATTTCTTCTCTCGAAGATTTAAAAAACGCGATTAACGGTCCAAAAGAGCTTTTCATAAACGATCCGTATATCAGTGCGCCAGAATTTGCAGAACTTATAGAAAAATATCCCACTATTGAACGAATCAAAATAACAAAATGCAAGGAACTGTTCATCTACAGAAATCTCCTCAACGACCTTAAAAAACTAAAAGTCGCACAATTTATCCGCACCCGAGTAACGCTGAATGCAATCCAAAGCCTAATCGAAAACAACCCCCTCCTAGAGGAACTGCAACTCGAAAGCTCCCGAATTGACTTTGAAACCAAAAAACTATCCTATCCAACGTGGAAGTTTGTTCAAAACTTACAGCACCTGGCTATCGAAGATGATCTCCTCAACTTTAACCGCGCCCTTGATGTCTTAACGGAAGTCCACAACCTCTCAGATTGTCGATTAAACGGTTCAAACCTCAACTTCGACCCCGTATTGAACGAATGTCAGTACAGCAATAACAGAATGAGACAGTTATGGCTTAGAGGTCGCATTATTAGAAGCGAAAGCCTTTTCCACACGCTCAGGCTATTTAAAAATTTGAAATTCTTGGAAATTGACTCTATCAGCCAAATCAACAAACCTTATCTGAAAAACCTCCCCGAAGCTCCCGAGCTCGAGGCCGCGAATTTCTCAAATTTCAATATTTCACCTGCAGCTATCCATACATTCCTCCTTGGATGCACAAAGCTCAAGCGCTTCGCACCACCGCCTCTTCTAATAAAAGACTATAAGGCACTAAAAAAAGAGTTTCCTTCCATTGTTTTCTACCCTAACAACAATTTACCACAGTATGGGAAACGGGGCATATTCCCTAAGATGTTTAATGAATGCGATGAATAAGCGAAAAGCTTATCCCATCAATTAAAACAACACCCTCGGCCAGATTCGCATTTTGATTGTGAATCTGGCCGAACTCTTTCCCTATATGAGGTCTCAACTATTTTTTTCCATTTTCGCTCTGTAAAAACAACAAATATGTTCAACCTCAAAAAGTATCTGTTGCATCTTGAATCTGAAAGATCTATGGTACTAGAAATTACCATTCATTTTTTCAGAGGAGAGTTTTATAACAACCCAAAAACACAGTAGTTTGTAATGGAGTTATAAAGGAGTAAGGCTTATGAAAAAACTGCTTTTAGCACTTTTCTGCCTATTAATTGCACCACTAAGCGTGGCGTATGTACCTGAAGATTATGCCGTCTTTGTTGTAAGAGGGCTTAATTCAAATGAAGCTTTTCCCCCCATTGTTCAAGCTTTTCACGCCGAATTTCCAACCATCCCCCTTGTAATGGGACGCATTGGAGACGGGTCGGCTGCAACCACCAACCGTGGTATGTACCATCTACTAGATGACCTATACGCAGATGCTAGCACCAATGCCGCTCTTGCAGGAAAACGGGTCATTGTAATAGGATTCTCGCAAGGCGGACTACTTGCTCGTGCATTTATCGAAAAATATAGTCATCTCTTGCCATTTACTATCGACAGTCTCATCTCCTGTGCAAGCCCTCAAGGCGGAGAATTTGGACTTCCTGACTCTTGGGCTGAATGGGTAGACCTAGTCGTATGGCATGCGGACGACCTTATCCTTCAAGGAATCACAAATCTACTCGGCATCAAAGCTGCTACTATAGATGTAGCCGGGCTTGGAGCGATGACAGTAGAAGAGGCCGTCAAAACCATAGGTCAAACGGCTAAAACCAGAGGCGATATACTAGATCCTCTACGACAATCCATTGCAGACCTAATTAAATCATTAGTAGCCCAAGATTGGCCATTAGTACGCATAGTCTTCTACAATGCAATAGGACAAGACCTTATTAGCGTTGCAAACTACTGGAAAGATCCAGAACACCAAGCGGACTACTTAGCGCTAAACAGCTTCCTCCCTTACTTTAACAACGACAAGGACCACGCAAACGCAGCTCTATACAAAACAAACATACAGAAGTTAAATTACATTTTAATGCTGTGGGCAAACACCGATTTCGTTATAAAACCAGACTGTTCTGGAGCCATGCGCTTCTTCAAATGGGGCTCTAAAACCGCTTTAGAAAAAACATTCACAGAAACTTCGCAATATACCAGCAACCTCCTTGGCCTACGTGATATGTATGACAACGGACGACTATTCTTTGAATGTCCTTATGGAATGGGTCATGGATGCGAAGGGCCTGGCATAACCATCGCCATGAATTACCTACGCGCCATTGTCACACAAAGACCTCCTAACGAAATATTTGACGCTGTAAAAAACAACGACCTTGCTTACGTCCAACTATTATTAAGTGAAGATAATACTCGAGCCGTCAAACGTAATGGTTTTGGGCAACTCCCTATTTATTATGCAGGAAACAAACCTGAAATAGCTCAACTTCTCTTTAATCAAGCACTTCTCTTAAACCAACCCCTTTCTATAGCAGAACAATCAGAACTTCTTATTAATGCCTTTGGATCAGGATCTTTAGCCATTGCACAGTGGCTTATAGAAACCCTCCATTTCAACCCAGCCGATATCAAGCCTACCTTAATTTCAGTAGCAGATGAAAATCACCAAACAACGATGATCTCCTACATTAACAGTGTGGTTCCACAAACCCTGCACGGCGCAGTCGCTCAAAACAACCTTGCTCTCGCTACCCAGATGGTAACCGCCAACCCTGCTCTAATCAACCAACTAGAAGCATCCATGCTCCCTATCTATTTTGCAGGGAACAAACTTGAGATTGCTCAATACCTATTTGCTCAACATCGCGCCTACGGCCTTCTAACACTTCAACAAGTATACCAACTGCTATACTTTGCTTGCGGTGCAGGATCACTTCCTGTAGTACAATGGATTATCGAAGGGCTCTACTTTGACATAACCGGTTGCAAAGATAATCTGACCGCTATAGCTCAGAACAATTACCAATACCACATCGTAAGCTATCTCAACACCTTTATAAATCAGGGAAGAGCATCTCTTGAAACAGCAGTATGTTACAATAACCTCGCTCTTGTTACCCAAATTGTTAACTGCAACCCTGTCAACATAGAGCACATAGACTCTGTAGGGATGTTGCCAATTCTTTATGCAGGCAACAAGGTCGAGATGGCTCAATACCTCTACAACCAACACAATGTCATTGGCAGACCGTTAACACCAGCGACCCTAAATACCCTCTTATACTATGCATTTGGATCTGGGTCGCTTCCCGTAGCTCAATGGCTAATTGAAGGGATACACTTAGAAATAAGCTCACTACAAAGTCTTGTTTCAATTGCTCAAGCCAATGGGCAAGCACAGATGATAGACTATCTAAGATCACTCGGGCTCATTAGCTAAACTAAACAACTTGTTAAACAACTTGTGTAGAAGGGGGTTATTTTAATAACCCCCTTCTAAGATTTCATCCTACCTAATACATTCTGTGCTTCACTCAAAAGGAACGAGTTATGAAAAAGCTGCTCTTACTAGTTTTCTGCCTACTCACAACGCATCTCTATATCTCCTCTGCACCTGATGAAGATTGGGCAATATTTTTTGTAAGAGGAATCAATTCCAACGCACAAGACCAATTTCCCATCTTGACCGCATTCCATGAAGAATTTCCTCAAATTCCAATCGTCATAGCGCAGATCGGAGATGGCGGCCCCCAAACTACTAATCGAGGCTTATATCACCAGCTTGGTGATGTGTATTGGGATGCCAAATCAAATCCAATTCTAGCTGGCAAAAGGGTTATCGTAATAGGGCACTCACAAGGAGGATTGCTTGCCCGTGCATTTATCGAAAAATACGGTCACATGCTACCATTTACCATCGACAGTTTTCTATCCTGCGCAGGACCGCACGGTGGGCAATTTGGATTACCCAACTCTTGGGAAGAATATGTTGATCTGGTTATTTGGCATGGAGATGATCTTCTTCTCAAGCAAATAGCCTCCCTTTTAGGAATAAAAAACAGATCCATCGAGATAGAAAACCATGGCTCCATAACGGTTGAGACCGCCATAAGAATGCTAGCAGAACCAACCGCATCCCGCGATATACTCGATCCCATAAAAACCGCCATTGCGAAACTAATCAAAGCATTGATAAAGAAAGACTTCCCCTTAGTGCGTGTAATCTTTTATAATTTTGTCGGGCAAGACCTTATCAGCGTTGCAAATTATTGGAAAGATCCAAACCATAAAATAGAATACTTAGCCTTCAACGAGTTTTTACCCTATTTCAACAATGAAAAAGACCATAAAGACGCCAAACAATATAAAGCAAACATACAAAAACTTAACTATCTTGTTATGCTCTGCGCGCTTAACGATCCAGTAATAAAACCAGATTGCTCCGAAGTCATGCGCTTCTATAAATGGAACTCACGCATAGAGCTTGATAGCATATTCACCGATACCGACCAGTACATCAATAATCTTCTGGGCTTACGCGACCTGTATGATAGCGGACGACTCTTCTTTGAATACCCCGCAGGAATGGGCCATGATTGCGGAGGCAATGGCGTTATTATTGCCATGAAATATTTACGCGCCATAGTTAACGGGAACACGCCCTAATAGCATAAATACGTTGATCCCTAAAAAAATGAAGCCGGTAGGCAAACGAGTATTTAATCTTTTGCCTACCGCTACACATCCCCCCACTACATAAGGATAATATGTCATCACTCCGCCTCATAGACCTAACCCACACCATCACCCCAGTCATGCCCGTATATCCAGGTGATGAGCCGGCGTCTTTAATAAAGACACACACACTTGAAAAAGACCATTACAACAACTTCACCCTATCCTCCAGCATGCATGTCGGCACCCATATTGATGGTCCCGGACATTTAACCACCTCACCCCTTTTACTCTCCAACTTACCTATAAATTCCTTTATAGGTAAAGGCGTTCTAATTGATGCCCGTAACAAGGCAATTGAGGCACCCTTATTTGAAAACATTCCACGTGAAGAGAATCTAATTGTCCTCGTTATGACCGGATTTGATAAACAGTATGGTACACCCGAATATTTCACCACTCACCCCGTTCTGTTGCCTAATGCAGCCGAAAAAATCGCAGAAAAACGAGTCAAAATGATTGGATTAGATTTCCCTTCGCCCGACCACTACCCTTTTGAAAGACACAAAACACTCTTTGCTGCAAACGTATTAATCATTGAAAACCTAACCAACCTAGAACGACTGTTAAACATCCCCGACTTTACCATAATAGCCCTACCCCTTAAAACAGAAACCGATTCTGCTCTTGCACGAGTGATAGCGGTTTATACAGAGCCATAAAACCGGCTCAGATAAAAAAAATCTTTAGACCACATTCCCACAACCATTCCTTCGCACTCACTTTACAATTTCCAATACCACTGGCATAATTACAGTAGAAAATTTTGAGCTAAAATTGGCTTAGTTAAGGCAGCTTTTTTAAAATCAATATTTAAAAAAAGCAATTGCAAAGATTAAAACTACGAAAGAGTGCATGTATCATGAAGATAAAACTACTCCCTTTTTTATTAGGTAGCATACTAGTACTTTTAAGCCAGCTATCAGATGCAAGAAGTATGGGCAACCTTGATAATGCACGTCCTGTTCTTGGCTATAGTCCTCATGTAATATTCAACGACTCACCAGATAAAATCGACTGTGTCATTATTCATGCACATGGTTTTGGCTCCTACGACTCATCCTATGAATCTTTCCTTAACGGTGAACTTAAAACGACCTCAATACAGCAGAATTACAACACCCTAAACGCCTTTGACAACCTCTTTTTCAACTTTCGCGACCACGGGTTACACTACCCACACCCCTATTTCGCGCTTCAACACAAGCTCTCTTTTGAACACATTCCGCTACATCGCTCCTGGTATTCAAATTTGGGACAAGATGCTGACGCCCTTGCGCTACTCTATTTCATCACCCTCTGTTATGACATGGGATACAAAACTATCTGTGGAATGGGACATTCACGTGGTGGAGCTGTATGGATACGAGTACTTGACTCCCTAACCCAACCACAAAAATATGCTCACTTATGGAAAAAGCTAACGGGATATTATACAAAAAACGGACTTGAAATTGCACGCATAAATGCAGTCAGACAGGCTGTTGAAAATGGTTTTATTGTACTAATGCGTCCTTTAATCGACACAAAAAGCGCCTTCCAAAATAGAATTCCTTGCGAAAGTTCTCTGCCGCACTTTATTGCGCGTTCGTTAAGCTGGGGGCTCGCGCTCGGCTCATCATTCATCTGTCACTACAACCCCTTTGCTCAAGAAGGGTATCAGATACTTGAAGAGCTTTCCTGCAAAGGACTTCTTAAAAACTTTAATCTCTCTATTTACTTCAGTACTCAAGATGAAAACACCGGCACCCTACAAGACCACAAAGTAGTAGCTCTTACAGCCTCAAATCCCCATCTTCATGCCACTATTGCCCCCGAACCACACTGCGACCACTGTACTCTATCGGCTAATGAAACCTCATCCATTATGACACAGTTAAACGATACAATAGTTTCTCACATCATAGCGCCTGAAAAACCGGACACGCGGCCTCTTACAAACAATCTAAAAGCAACTCCAGCACAACGAGGCCCTATGACTTTTATACAAGATGCAACGCTTAATCTACCTCACTTTATAATGGAAACCATACGTGACCGCTACATAAAAATCTCCATCACCTCTAGCATCATGGGTTTGTTAACCGCTTTTATACTCTATAAAAAAGGTCGGTTACCACAGGTAAAAGCGTTTTTTAACACAGCAAGCAAAAGGCTTTTTAGAAAATAAGCCCCACCTTTTAAGCCATGGCACCCTGAGGCAACACTTCTTTCCCCCACATGTGCGACTTTACCTCTTTAACAAAATCCTCTCCAAATTGAGGGTCCGGCTTTTCCCACTGCATTTCTGCCCACTTCTCTCTTCCGTTAAAGTAAGCTCCAAAAGACTCCTTAGTCTTACCGTTCTGATCTTTTAACAGAACCGTTACATAACGTTTAGTAGGATATCCTTTTTCATTCGCAAGAATGAGCTTATAATACCACCCATGCGGCATCTGCCAGACGGTATCAGAAAAAGGTTTTTCTACTTGATCTATAAATGCCTTTTTAACCACAAACACTTTATCCGCTTGAATATCTTCATCTAACAAAAATGCGGTCACAATATCACAAAGGGCATCAGATTTTGTGACGTGCACCTGACGAATTTCATCAAACTCATGAACCGCAGAACCAGGAATCACTGATTCAATAATTGGAAGAGGTAACTCTTCAAACACAAGCGGAAACGGGATATAATCCGCATAGAGCAATAAAACCTCTGGCCGATTTGTCTTCAATGTCTTTTTATCTACTTGCGGCTCTCCCATAAAAAACGATGGAAACTTCAAGGGCTCTGTCCTAGCTTTAGCCATGGTGTTACTAATCGATACAACTCTGCCCGTAAGATAAGCCGGCCATGCCCACTCTTGATTAGGCTTTTTGACCAGGAAAACAGTAGAAGACTTCGATTTAAAAACTATAGAACGGGGTCCTGGAGCCAAAAAAATCGAAGACAGTGCCTTTTCTGCTTCGTACGCTGTTTTAGGCACACCCATAGAAAACAGATACTTAAATCCCGACTCCTCGATAGTCAATGAAACCGTATCGTTACTATTGGACAATGCAAGCAGATACCCGTATTTCTTAGGGAAAAACGCCCCCTCTTGCCTCATCATTTGCCTGATATTAGTACCCCCACCAAAACAGGTCGATAGAATAACCCATGCCGTCTCTATTGCAGAGTTGAAAAAATCTAACATTACCTGCATAGCCTCACCCTTGAGCCCGGCGACATTCCCTAGTCCAATTCCAGATAACTTTTCGGTAGCCGGCGAACCATGGCCAGAAATATAGATGGTGAATGGAGGAAGTGGATGTGCCTTAGGGCTCACCTTTTTGGTAGGAGTACTAACCGATTCGCAATACCGATTCCGATCATATTTTGTAACAAAAAGTTCACTCGTCCAGGGCTCGGCCATATCGTTGGTTTTTTTGTAAATTACCGAACTAACTACATCCGAAAAATTATAATCAAGATCAGAAAAAACACTTTTCTTTAATACATCAATATCTTGAAGGATAAAGTGATCTATCTTTAGCCCTAATTTTAATTCAAGAGGGGTAATTTCTGTGCTCTCAGGAACATTAACAGGAGACGTATAGTTTTTAAGCTCTTTAATTCCGCCATAGCTTTTAGGAACCAATAAAAACAAGTCCTGACCTGTGTACGGGATACTTTTAAAGACCAGCCACTGGTCTGCATCGATAAGATCAAAACATTTGGGCAACAGAGATCCTGTTGTCATAACAGGCACCGTCGGCGTTTTTAATAGAGCCCGCAAATTTTTCCCGATAGCCCCAAGCTTATCTTTTTCAATCCTCTCGGAGTTATCAAAGAGAAGCGCTATTCCTCGAGGTTTAATCTTACCCAGTGGACGAACTCCCTTATCCATAAGTTTTTGAATAATTGGTTTGTACAACGCTTGCTCAGATTCGCTCTTTGTATGAAATTCTTTAAGCGCATTCTCCATGATAGGCCCCAAGTCCATACCCTCTGGCACACGATCAAGCGCTACAAGAGCCAAGGATTGTACTGCAGGGTTAGTCACCTCTTTCCCCGCAAGCTCAACCAGAAAGCTAAAAAGATTTAAATTGGTATAAGGATCGATTGTCGCCACGCGCTTCGCAGATTGAGGAAAATAAACAAGATCAACAAAATCCGCTATCTCCAACTCTGGGATAGTAATAAGTCCTTCGACATTCTTACATAGCTGTGTGTAAGATGCTGTATCTGCAGTATTTTGATAGGAATAAAGCGCCGTTAAAAAAAGTGGTAGCTTCTGCTGAGGCGTAAGCACATTTACCCCTACCCCGCTAAAGAATTTAAGCAAAAAGTCGACCGGCGCCTGACGTTGAATCGCCGCACGTTCCGCAACCGGCGAGGTATTTCTCTGGGCAAAACTCTCATCTGCCAACCACCTAATTATAGACTCAGCCCAGCCCTCCATCGAGGCTTTATCTCGTTTATACTTATCTATCACCAAGCTCAAAAGAGCCTGTTCAAGAGCCGTAACATAAGGCCGCGCATTCTCACCCGACATTCTATCTCGCAAAAGTAATTCTAAATAATTACCCCAATTAGTAGTTGCATTAATAGGGTAGGGGGAGAAGTTTTCATCCCCAATAACCTCAAGGCTCGGTGCTACTTTAAAGAGCCTCTCAACCCCTGTAAAAGTTAACTCTTTTGGCAGTATTAGTGTTTTTAATTTAGGCAATTTTACGTCCATCCCAAAATCCCCAGGAACTGTAACCGAACCCGCTAAATTCAATTGGACCAAATTAGGACTATTTTTTAGCAATTTATCCACAAATTCGGAAGGGATAACCATATCAATAAGTTCGAGCTTAGTAAGTTGTCGAAACGTTGATTTTATTGAAAGTTTTTCAAGCGACTTTTGTGGAATTCCTTTGAGCCTTAAATGCGTTATAGCCGGGGCCCCATTCAGCAGTTTTGAAAGTTGTTCCGCCGTTACTTCCGAATTATCTTCAATAACAATTTCATAGATGTCTTTCAATTCTCGAATGCGCTCTTTATCGCCGAGAATGCTAGTCAATTCGTCAGATGTATAATCAGAAAAATCTTCCAGCCCAAGCTTTTTCGAGTCAAGATACTCTTGCTTGAAATCAGGGTCCATCACAAATTGATTGGCACCTGCATTTACCAGAGCCTCAACAAGAAGCATACGTCGCTTTTTATGGTCATTATAAATAATTTTTTTATAGTTCTCTGCCTGTTGTCTTGTGCTATTTTGTTTCAAAATATTTGTTAAACTTGCTTTTTCAATGCCCTTTTTAAGTATCTTGCTGAGTACCACCTCATACCAGTGCATCTCCACCCCATAGTTAATTTGATTTATCGAGGAAAGGGTCGCATAATAAAGATGCTTGGCCAAACATTCGTTTGCAATATCAATCAACACCTGCGGATCCATTACAGTATCAATCACCTTTATGAAAGACACGATGGCGCCGCCCCGCCCATTCTTCAACGCCTCCATAAAAAACTCAATTGCCGCCGCGTTCTTTTTGTCCGCTCCAGCATTCCCTTCGACAACCTTCCATAAAGCATCCGCTTGCTTTTGCGGCTGCGAACTTCGATCCATAAGCTTTTCAAGGGCATCAGTTATCTCTTTAATCTTCGCGGTCTCTTTGCCTGTATACTGAGACAGCCATGCGGTAAGCTCATCATTATAGGTTATATCTGTAAAAACACCCTTTGTTACCAGTAATGAGATAAATACATACAAGTCGGACGGCGGTGTTTTAATTTTCATAAGCTCTACAACATACTCTTGCAGCTGTTTTAGTGCCTTTTCACCTAATGGTTTTTTGCCTCCATCCATCTTCTTTACCAAACCAGCAAGATAATACCAGGCAACCCAGGGGACATCTCCGCCTGACTTTATCATGGAGAAAGAGTTGTTTCGAATAGCATTCACAAGATCGACACTCTCTACTTCATCAAGAGTTTTATCCTTATCAAACTCCAATTTGGGCGCAGCGCCTACTACTGCTTCAATAAGTTCAAATGGAATGAAACGATTAGCCTCAAGTCCTTTCAAGTTTTGCAAAGCGCCAGCCGGAATCACAAGACTTTCTAAATCTGTCAATTCAAACCGTTTAAAAATCGAAAGTTCTTCCAATTTAGGCGCAGCTTGCAAGATCGTTTCTAATGCTTTTGACGGCATCTTCAGATCAAACAAACCAAGTTCTTTAAGTGCAGGTAGGGCATCCTTGCTTAAAGTCAAATTTTCAAAGCTCGCTGGCCCCATCCCCCGTATCACAAGATTTTCCACAGATGGAACCGCTGCCAGCAACGAACTCAATTGATCAGAAGCAACCTCTCCAACCCCCAACCTAAGCTCTGTCACGGTATCCAAATATGTTTTATTTTTAAGATCAATTTTCGTATTAAAATTTTCCGGCGTCACGCCATTAAGATCCAACTCTACTGCCTGCACACCAACCGACATTAAAAACAGGCTACACATAAGCCCTAACAACATAAATTGCTTCATTACAACTCTCTCTCTATGTTAACCCCAGGCAAACTCTCTGTTAAAAACGTCTAAAACTTGTCACCTCTGCCCATAAAAAAAAGCTTCAGTTGTATATACCTAAACCACGTCTCTGGAGAATCACAGCACTCCCAGCCATTAGCATGTCCCTCTGAGCACACAGGCCAAAAAGAACCATAAATCAGTTCAATAAATGCCCGTAACGCTTTAAATTTAAGATCAATATAAGAGCAAGGCATCCATGCATCAGAGCATTCGGAACGGTGGGAAAGAGTACCTGCTAACATCTTTCGTAAAAAAATTTTGTACACACTATCTACCGTTTTCAATGCCTCATCAAATCCATCCATTTGCAAAGCCCACTCCATCGCAGAAAAAGTATGTGCATACCACTTAACATAAAGGCAGAGGTCACAATATTTAGTCCTAACCCTTTTTGCTGCACTACGCAGTTTATAAAATGTAAGCAATGGTACGCAGTTATGGGACGCAACTTTTCCTTTTAACTCATTATAAATTTCCTGATTTTTCTGAAACACGCGGTCACCTTCAGGCAAATAGAGCATAGGTTTACCTGCTGACAAAGAACCCTTTAAAGTACAAATTGTTGAAAAAGGACAGATAGGTATTCTCTGCATAGCTTTTTTGGAAGTCAATTCCATAGACCAGGCGCTTGAACCAACTAAAACCCCTAACAAAACCACAAAACTTTTCTTCATCGCTTTTTACCATTTCATCTGGATTTTAAGAAAGATCGCGGTCAGTCTATACCAAGATATCCCTGCACGTCTAGGCGCCCTTTTCAAAAAGTTTATTCGATGCAAAAAATATTTTCACATCTAGTAAAGCGCACCTAGGAGCGTTCCCCTTTATCACACCGCAACAAACCGTCCCCAAATTCTTTCTAAAATAGTAACGAGATTTTGCTCTGCTACGATTATAATGCATCAAAAGCGGCAAAAGAGTGCCCCTATTACCTCCATCACCTCCATACCCCCCAATTTTCGCACCAAGGGAAAGTTCCAAATCACAAAAGCCCAACCGCTCCTGCGCCTGTAGATCATCAATAAATCTTTTAGATCCTACATACAAAAGACTTAGACACTTTCCGACCATTGAAAGCAGAGTTTCCTTAACCTCCAGTCGAGGTTCTTTCTGAGCGTTTAAAAGTGCATTCTTTTTCTCAATCGCCAAGACCGGTGATCTAACCGAATTATTCAAAACTAAAGAATATGCGGTCATAACATTTTTGAAAAAAACTCCTATTTTATCGCCTGCATCAGAAGGGAATAGAAAATCCAATAAATCCGCTTTATCATTAGACGATAGAAAACTCCAGGGCGATTCATTCGTTTTATTCAAGATAAACAGATTCGCTCCCTGCTCAATAAGAAGTTGTGCTGACTCCGTATCACCAAACCAACAGGCCCAATGCAAAGGAGTCCATTCATCCAGATCTTTTGCATCAAGGTCTATAGACAATTTGACTAAAAACTCCAACAACTCAATATTATTGTGACAACAGACAAAATGGAGGCATGTTCTACCCTCTACGTCTTTAGCCCGAACAGAAACACCCTTTTCAACAAGCCATTGTGCGCAGACATTAGAATCTTTAAGACATGCAATATGCAAAAGCGTAAGCCCATCAGAACCAACCGTGTTAATATTGGCGCCCTGATTCACCGCCTCTTTGGCATGTAAAACATTGTCATCCTCAACGGCTAAAAAAAGCTTTTTATCAAGCTCCTGCTGCCTCTGCTCTTTTGTCTTTATCATCCGTTCCTCAATAACCGCCTTCATGGCGCCAACACTCTGGTACCCATTAATACAAAGAAATAACACCCAGACAACAGACTTTTTTAGCATTGCAACGCCCCCTAAAAACGCCAGGAATATTCAATGATATCGATCATCACTACCTTACCAAAAATCGAGTTTAAGAAAGAAGATTTAATTTTACTCAGAGTATTGAGTAAAATTCCTTTACCTATTCAAAGGCACGATATGCAAAGGCGTCCCGTTTTTAGGGTGCAGCTATTCAGGGCAGGTTCTGTCTTATACAAAAATGCTGGGGCAACTCCAAGATACGGGCAATACAACTACCTTAGCCCATTATCTTGAATTATTGTCGGGAGCCGGACTCCTTGATGGACTACAAAAGTTTGCACAACAACCCATAAGGCAACGGGGCACCAGTCCTAAATTTGCAGTGTTCAACACTGCACTTATGTCCGCCCAAAGCAATAAAAGCTTTAGAGAGGCAAAAGAAGACCATGCGTTTTGGGGCAGGCTTATAGAATCCATGATTGGCGCACACTTATTAAACAGTATCCGAGGAACACAGATCAAACTTTTTTATTGGCACGAAGGTGATAAGGAAGTTGATTTTATCCTAAGCCATGGCCACAATGTAACCGCTATCGAAGTTAAGAGTGGCACCGAAAGCTTTAACCGCTCAGGAATGGATCTCTTTATTAAACAATTTAAACCCAATCGCGTTTTACTTGTTGGAGGTCAGGGCATCCCCCTTGAGGAATTTCTCAGCACACCAATTGCACATTTTGTATCGTAAGGATCACTAAAACTACATCTTCACACTACCCAGATTCCCCGATTCATATTTCATCCCAAAGAAGAACCTTTAAGCACATAGGATACACGCAGATTAAGGCCTTTTGACTTCAGCTTCCTAATCTCAATAAATCCCACCTCAGCAGAAGAAGCCACATGAGTTCCACCGCAAGGGCAGGTCGCCAACGTTCCAATGCTCACTACACGAATTGGCTTACCTTCAGGAAGATATGTGGGCACGTGAATACAGATTGCATCAAGCTCTTCCCGCTTTGCCATACGATAAGTCACGGGAATATTTTCCTCAACTAACCGATTCACTTCCTGCTGCAACCGTGGCTGCAGAGCAGCACATTCATCTGATGTAAATGATCCCTCATACTCAACATAGGGGTTATCAGGAAAATGGTACCCCTTTGCAGAAGGAAGATGCAAGTCAAGACGTTCCATAGCCACATCAATAAGATGTCCAGCGGTATGCAGCTTACTCAAAAACTCTCGCCGTTTAACATCAACAAAAAGTTCAACCCGATTACCAGCCTCTAAAACTCCATCAGCATATTCGCCACTATGGTTGACAATGCCATCTACAAAGCGAACATCCGTCACCGCAAATCGCCCATTAGGACCAACAATTTCACCGTGGTCAGCAGGTTGCCCACCACCCTGAGGATAAAAAATAGTCTGATCAAGCACAACAGCCTGGATTCCATCCCGCAGCACAACCTCAAGAATCGTAGCAAAACCGGTAAAACAAAAATTATCTTCTAAATATAAAAGCTTGGTTGGAATCATACGTTTATCCTTCCTTCAAATATCCAGTGAAATAAATACGGGCTTACGTTGAACAAAAAACGCCACCTGCCTAAAGCCACTGTCACGCGCCACAGCAGCAGCGCGTTCAAACGCAAAGCCTACATGCTTAACCATATGACCGTCAGAACCTAGCGTGATAATCTCGCCACCCAACTCACAAAATCGCCGCAGTATAAAGTCAGCCGGCAACGTTTCACCTAGCATCACATGCCGATACCCCGACGTATTAATTTCAAGCCCCTTGCCCTTTGCCACCAATTGTTCAAGAATAGCGTCTATGCGCTCATTGCATCCCGCAACTTCCCGGAACGTATGACGAGATGGAAGATATCTCAAAACATATCCAATGTGGCCAATCACATCAAAATTATCAAACTCTGTAACGGATCGATAAATGGCATCTAGGTAAGCCTGGCACGCTTCAATTGGAGAATGTTTTTCATGAAACCGTGGGTCACAACAATCCAACCGATCGGTTCCATGTGTCGACAGAATAACGAAATCAAAGGGATAAGATTCCACAAACTCCTTCATCCTACCGATCACCTGCGATTGGAATCCTAACTCAACGCCCTCAGAGATATGTAATTCGCTCCCATACTGCTCCCGCGCCAGAGTAATTGCATCCTTGCGTGCAATAGGATCAAATGAGAGATCTGGATGAGAAAGCATATCAAAATCGACATGGTCGGTGAAAATAAGTCCGTGCAACTGATGTTGCTTAGCACTTTCACACGCTTCAAAAACCGTCTGCTTCCCATCAGGAGAAAAACTAGAATGAACATGACAATCTACAAACATAGCATTTCCCTCTTATGACTTCAGGTAAATAGCTTCAGTTAAATGTGAGCGCACAAAGGTAAAACGCGGCACCTGCCGCCCCTCCCGATCAATTTCTTCTAAAAACATCTTCAAAGGACGCACCCACACACCAAAATCACCATAAAGCGCCTGGTACACCACCATCTCTTCCAAAGTCTCAGAGTGCCGTGCAACACTAATAACCTGATACAACTTACCTTTGTAATGCCTATAAATGCCTAATTCAAGTGCGGATGCCATCCTACAACCCCCCATAAAAGCCAAGGCTAGCATTAGCAGCTGAACCTTTAACGAAAACTTAAACATAAAACTCCCCTTTAAATTCCACATTTCCAACTAAAAAAAGACCCCAAACTTGCGCCTCCTACCACAAGCTTAGAGTCTAAAATTCTTTAGTCCACGTCAAACCAAAATTAAAAATCCGCAAAAAACTAAAGGTCTTAAAAACAACTTGTCTAATTTGAAATAATTGCTATAATTAATAACAGTCAGTCTTAAACAATATTTTACTAATATAGATCAAATATAAAAAGGAAAATAAAGCACTCATTAAAATTGAATACAAAAATAAAAATGATAAACCTATTAAGAAAGTCACACGATGAAAACCATACAAATCATATTTGTTTCACTCGCCCTAATTGCAGTCTCGGCCTCTACAATTGAAGCGGGAATACTCCATGATCTTATTGAGAAAAATAAAGGCAATGAAATCAAGGAGCTATTATTAAACAAAGAAAACTCAAAATTGCTTGAAGAAATCGATGAAGATGAGCGCACGGGCCTATTTTTAGCCTGTGAAAAAAATTTTTCAGACATAGCGCAAACACTTATTGAAGCAGGAGCCAATGTCAACACACCAAACGACATCAAAGCAACCCCTCTACACTGGGCGTGTTATCACAATAACCTTGAAATCATGAAAGCACTCATCAATAAAGGCGCTCTTATTGACGCTCAAACCAAGATTTTTAGGAGAAAAAATTTTAGAGTATTGCACTTTCCTAATACACTCATATTTGGCTCTAGCCCTACCAGGACGCCCCAAGAGAAAAAGTTGTACGATTTTAACTGTTCTACACAACTAGAAGGCATAACACCTCTCCACTGGGCATGTAAAGCCGATCTGTTTGATATTATAAAATTCCTAGTTCTACACGGTGCCAATCAAAATCTGCAAAACAATTGTGGTGATACGGCTCTTAGTGTCTTAGTTCAGCAAAAAAATAGTTCTCTAAAATCTGTTAATTTTCTAATTAGACATGAACCACAAATTAATCATCAGGATCTTAACAATCGTACAACCTTACACTGGGCATGCAACACAGAAAATCCTGATACAAAACAGGATGGCAGACTCGAGAAGATACAAGCCTTGATCAAGGCAGGAGCTGAATTAAATACTCTAGACGATGACCAAGAAACGCCTCTTACCATCGCATGCAAAAACAATAATCTAAACACTGAAATTGTAAAACTGCTCATTCAAAAAGGCGCTGTCTCAACCCTCAAAAACTATGTCCAAAAAACTGCTCTTGATTATATAAACACGTGGAGTAAGCCTGAACAACGCACCAAACTATTCGAAGCGCTTTCTCAGTTAAAACCAAATATGGATAGAATTATAAGCGCCTTTGTAGGCTTTGTGCGCGAAGACCTAATTACAAAATTACAACAAAACATTGTCCCACCGGCACTTGAAAACGATCCCTCTTATGGACCAGACGTAAAAAACCGCAAAGAGATCATCGAACTTCTACACGCTCGTATGCAACTCTTCTTCGGTCAAAAAAAGAATATCTTCCCAAACCATATTCCAAATGATGGGCTTTCCGATGAAATGCGCCAACTGGATAAACAGTTGTTTTTAGAAACACTCGAGCAAATAATTAGAGAACAGTACTACATCGCACACAGGGATATGTCACCTCGCAAAGTCAATACTCTCAAAACTCTAAATCAGTTTGCAAACGCACTAATCACGAAGTATAACGACACGAAAAAGGGTATAACAAACGATAAAAAAACATTTCCTGACTACACAAAATTTCGGGATATTGGCATCTGCTTTGAGTAACCCGCAATAAATTTTTTAAAAATATGCAGCAGGGCTAACTTAGACAGAATAGATTTCTATCTAAGTTAGCCCTGCTGCATACATAAAAAACTCAACTTGTTTTCCGCTCAAAAAGAAGTAAACTAGCAGGGACTAGCCGTGAATACATGACAAAATTAGCGTGCCTATAGCAAAGAAAGAATCGTGATGCAAACAATAAAAACAATAATTCTCTCGCTCGCCCTTTGTGCCACAGGCACTGCCACGCTGCAAGCAGGAAAGCTCCATTACCTTATAACCACAAATGATATTGACGGAATCAACAAACTATTGGAAAACCCCAACGTCGATGTCAACGAAGAGGACGATTGCAAATTCACCCCC
Source organism: Clostridiales bacterium GWF2_38_85 (assembly GCA_001797275.1). Lineage (GTDB taxonomy): Bacteria > Bacillota > Clostridia > Oscillospirales > CAG-382 > GWF2-38-85. Next base: position 90,555 of record MGOY01000043.1, read on the forward strand.
CTTATCTCCGCTTGTTTCGTCAATAAACCCAACATTGAGGTCATCAAGCTTCTCATCCAAAAAGGCGCAAAGCTCAATCTTCAAGATAAATGGGGTGGCACTGCGCTTATTCGCGCCTGTGAATCCAATACAACAAAAAAACCCAACCTTGCGATCATCAAGCTTCTCATTGACAAGGGTGCAAACATAAACCTCAAAGAGACCACCTTTAACGACAGCGCCCTAACTACCATCTGTAACGCCAAATATCCCGACATTGAGGTCATCAAGCTTCTCATTGACAAAGGTGCAAATATAAATAAAAAAGGTTGTTATGAAGAAACTCCTCTCATCTCTGCGTGCAACACAAAAACACCTAATAGTGCGATTATTAAGCTTCTTATTAACAATGGCGCAGACTTAAATCTTCAAGACGAGATTGGGAATACTGCCCTTCACTGGTCCTGTTATAATAACTGCGCCTACCCTGCCGACCATCGCGCCAATACTGAAAACATTGTGTTACTCATCCAAAGGGGCGCCAAACTCAACATTCAAAGCAAAGAAGGAGACACCGCTCTTATGAAAATCTGTGCCGGATGGAGCCCCGACATAAGAATTCTCAAATTTCTCATACTAAATGGCGCAGACCTTAACATCAAAAACAAAAAGGGTAATACGGCCCTTCTAATCGCCTGCAAGTCCTATATGACGCAGATTCCGCTTGTCAAAGAAGCTATCAAACTTCTCATCCAAAATGGTGCAAATCTCAATCTCAAGAACGAAGATGGAGAGACAGCTCTCAAACTTGAATGCCTAAAAAAAGCCCCCGATATTGAAATAGTCAAGCTTCTTATCCAGCATGGTGCAGACCTCACCATACCAAGCTGGTATGGCAACAGCGCACTAGAGAACATCAAAGAATGGACGCCCGAACAACGGACCGAGCTTTTTGAGGCTCTTACTCCTCTCAAATCCAACATAAACAATAACATAAAAGGATTTATCGGCTATTGCCACGAAGGCATCATAGAAAAATTCCAGCAAAACATCGTCCCACCCTTGCTCGACAAAAACGACAAGCTTTATGGCTCGACCCTACAAGATGCTAAAGATATAATTGAACTTTTGCATGCTCATATAAAGCTTTCCTTCGGCCAAAAAACAAAAAACCTCTTCCCTAACCACATTCCCAACGATGGACTTTCGGTTACCATGCAGATGCTTGATAAAAAGCTATTTCTAAAAACACTTGAAAAAATCATCACAGAACAGTACTTCAGCGCACACAAAGATATGTCACTCCGCAAGATCAATACTTTTAAAATTTTAGGCAGATTTGCAAAAGCGATGAGTGAAAAACAAAAGAACAAGCGTACACGAGATGGCAGTCCATCATCCTTGTATGCCTACACAAAATTTCAAGATATTGGCATCTGCTTTAAGTAACCCGCAATAAAATCTTAACTAAATTCTCCGACAGATCCAGCACCCGAAAACAAACTTTCCGAATACCATCAGGGTAAATTTGAGTCGTATTTAAAACAGAGTCCAATAGAAGCAAATCTATCTAAGCAACAGAGAGTTTTTACAAAGCATCTCAGCAGGAAGTTCATACGCCATTCCTTTGCATTCTTAAAAAGCAGCTTTGTACATTGTTTCAAAATTATACGCCATAACTACCATAAAAAATTACCTTAAAGACAAAAAAATGCTCACAAGACTCATCCTGCCGCCTAACCGCTAACTCCTACATAAACATCAAGCTCTGTATGTGAACTATCCTCTGCCCGCTCATCATAGATTTCAAAATCCGCTCTATAATTTCGCTCCCCGCCTAAAGAAGCAGACGACAAACTCCAAACCTCTTCCCAGACTTGAATACAAACCTTAGGCATAGGACCTGGACCGTTTGTAAACTTAATGTATGACTGTGTCGGAATAGTAAATGTAATAAATCCATCAGGCAAACCACCACAAGAAGTAACTTCCTCACCAATCAAGTAGGTATAATCACCCCTATGATCACCTTCATAATCGGCATAAACACAAAACGTCTTACCCGGACTCTTACGATTAACAATCTTTTCTGATAATGATTCCCTAAAATACCTCTGAACAATAATTCCGATCTTTGACATAAAAGGATCAGACTCAGCCTTGTTGTTGGTCCGAATTGCTACCCCAACTAACTGGATCTCAGGCAACCTTATAGACTCTCGATACATAACCATTCTCCAACAAAAAAGTAAAAAAAAGGGCACAAAAAAGCCTCGAAATTAATCGAGGCTTTTTCATTTAAACCTGGCAGTACCTACTCTTCCAGTCCGTTTCCAGACAAGTACCATCGGCGCTATAGGCTTTACTTCCGTATTCGGAATGGGAACGGGTGTTACCCTATAGCTATACCCACCAGGAAATTTTTAAAGAACAAATTTGTCTGTGTTCTTAAAACATGCGCTGCTGTTATTAATCTAGAAACTGATTACAAAAGTTTATTAAGTGGTCAAAACTCTCGATACATTAGTACTGGTCAGCTGAACAGATTGCTCTGCTTACACACCCAGCCTATCAACCTTGTAGTCTTCAAGGGATCTTACGTCTGATCGAAATCAGACAGGGGTATCTCATCTTGAGGCGAGCTTCCCACTTAGATGCTTTCAGCGGTTATCTCTAATTAGCATAGCTACCCAGCCTGCTCGTGTTGAACAACTGGAACACCAGAGGCTAACTCATTCCGGTCCTCTCGTACTAGGAACAAGCCCTCTCAAATACCCTGCGCCCACGATGGATAAGGACCGAACTGTCTCACGACGTTCTGAACCCAGATCACGTACCGCTTTAACTGGCGAACAGCCAGACCCTTGGGACCTTCTCCAGCCCCAGGATGCGATGATCCGACATCGAGGTGCCAAACCTCCTCGTCGATATGGACTCTCAGAGGAGATCAGCCTGTTATCCCCGGCGTACCTTTTATCCATTTAGCAATGGCCCTTCCATTCGGAACCACTGGATCACTAACTCCTGCTTTCGCATCTGCTCGACC
>MGOY01000044.1 GCA_001797275.1 Clostridiales bacterium GWF2_38_85
CATATACCTATAATGAATCCGGTATCAGAACAGCAAAGAACAGAAACGGAACAGTTTATAGCTACACCCTCGACGGTTCGAAAATCCTTAAGGAGACCAGAGGAGCATCAACCACACTCTACTATTATTATGATGATGCAGGTTCCATAACCGGATTTACTTACAACGGAACAAACTATTATTACGGTAAGAACATACAAGGCGATGTTAAGTACATTTACAACACCAGCGGAACGGTTGTAGTTGAATACTGTTACGATGCTTGGGGTAACATCATCTCTACAACAGGTTCTCTTGCTTCGACGGTAGGTTATTTCAACCCATTCCGCTACCGTGGATATTACTATGATATCGAGACAGGTTTCTACTATCTGCAATCTCGCTACTACGACCCAACTGTTGGCAGATTCCTCAACGCAGACGCTCCGGAATTGGCTGTAATGGCTCAATATGAACTTAATGGAACAAATCTTTATGCTTATTGTATAAATGATCCCATTAATTATTTTGATTCAAATGGTGGTATTCGAAATCCTTTATTAAAAGAAAGAGTCTTTAATTATAATTCACAAATTTTAAAATCAAAAGCGATTATAATTACAAAAACTTTATCGACGATGAGATATGTTCAATTTGAGTATTATTTTTATTTTAAAGATTTTGAAACAGCAGTAAAATTTTCTGAAGGAGTATCATATAGTACAACTCAAAATTTTATGATGATGATGTGTGGAATCGCTAATCCTCTTTCATCTGTTGCTGTCGCAATCATTTCATTTTTTGCCAGTGAATATAGAAATTCTACAGCAACAAAAATAAGAGATATGGCTGCTAATGACAGCCCTATATTAGTTACTATAGTTCAATGTAAATATGGAACTTATATAACTGTAAATAAATGGAACGGAATTTCATTAGATTTATCTACTCGATATCAGATAACAAGTAACGGATATTTAGTTGTCCAACAATTTATCACAAACTTAATTTTTATAATATGAAAGGGGCAAAATATGTTATATTTCATTATTTTATTATATATTATGTTGGTATTTTTATTGATGAATATAATAATATTTCATAAAAAGCCAGGAATAATATGCAAGCTATATGGTATTAATGATACAAAAAACGACATTAGAAATCAAATAAAATACCAGAATATAATTACCTATACATTAATCTTTATTGATGTTTCATTTATAATATATTTTATGTTGTATGCAAAATTTAATAACTCATTCTTTTTATTATTTTTAATTGATATGATTATATATAGTATAATATTCTTTTATTGTAAGAAAAGATATAGTTAGTTTATTATTTATCATTTCGATTTATTTTGATAGATTTTGTGTAAATGGACATAAATTAGAATCCAAAAGGATTTACAGAATCCGGAGCAGCACTCAAGCTGCTTCGGATGGTCATTAGTGCAAAATCAACGGCAGCACAATCAGCTATTGACGCAAAAGAATGACTTACGGCATTCTCTGGAAACCCGACAAGCTATCGTGGTTATACCTTCAGCTGGGATCAGAGGCATCTCGAGAGCGGTACCACAAATTCCGGGTATTATGAATATGTATACAAATATAATGCTGATGGAATCAGAACATCAAAGGAATGGTATGATACTGGTGCAATCAACAGTAGAAAAAATAATTATACTTTAGATGGCGACAGGATTATAAAAGAAGAAATAACAGATCCTTGGGGGATGGGCGGTCCTTGCCCAACAATGTACTATTACTACAATGAGAATGGCGAGGTTGTTTCCTTCAAGTATGATGGCACAAGCTATTATTACGGTCGTAACATTCAAGGCGATGTCAAGTATATCTACAACACCAGTGGAACAATTGTTGTAGAATATTGTTATGATGCATGGGGAAATGTTATATCAACAACAGGTTCGCTTGCTTCGACAGTAGGTTATTTTAACCCATTCCGCTACCGTGGATATTACTATGATATCGAGACCGGATTCTATTACCTCAACAGCAGATACTACGATCCACAGGTTGGAAGGTTTATAAATTCGGATGGTATTATTGGGGCTAATAAAGATTTATTAGGATACAATCTTTTTGCTTACTGTAGCAATAATCCGGTTAATGCAAGCGACCCAAGTGGTCAGAAAATATTATATGATGATCTGGGAAGAGCATATTTTAAAAAAAGACATATATGTGTGCATCCAATTATTAGACTTGTAAAATCTAATCCAGAAGATAATTATAAAAAATTTTTAGATGGTATTTCCAGTTTTGAATCTTCAAATGCAGGTAATTATCAAGCAGTTAATAAACGGTCTGGAACATTAGGCAGATATCAGGTTATGCCAAGCTCTTTACATTCTTTTAAGGGGTATGAAAATGTTACAGCAGAACAGTTTTTAAATGACCCGGAAATGCAAGAAAGGTTTATCCGAATTTATCATAAAACAAATTGGGGATACATTATATCTAAATCTAATAAACTTGATGAAAGAATAGGTACATCATTTTATGGAGTAGAAGTAACAGCGGCCGGTTTATTGGCTGCTTGTGGATTTGGAATCGGTAATTTAAAAGATACATTATCTGGCACTAGCACCGAATATTTGACTGGCATCATAGCCAGATTGAAATATTTTCAAGATTATGATATATCATATATTACTGGATAGTAGATTAATTATTCTTATGTTAGTTTAATATAAAAATTATTATTTCATAAAAACAAAATATTATAATACAAAGGAGTCATTGAAGTGAAAAAAATATTATTGGTTATTACGATTTCAATTTTACTGCTATTTACATCCTGTGTAACTGATAATTCGAATTCGAGGAATTCAGATGTAGATTCGTCAAATGTTTCGATTTTATCATCAGAGGGAAATGAGTCAAATGACATACAAGATGAATCAACCGATATATCAGACGAATCCAACGATACATCAAATGAATCCAATGATACATCAAGTGAATCAAACAATATATCATTTGCAATCGACATGGACCAAATTTTTGGTAGTGTTGATGAGGTTTACAGTATTGATGTTGAATACATTAATGAAGTAAATAATAGCGGCTGGTTGTCCACTGCCGCGAAAGGAAATATAACATATGAATACACTCAAAAGTGGAAAGATAAAATGCAGTATTATTATGAAATTCTATATACAGCTTTAAGTGATGATAGGAAAACCGCATTAAAAACTTCTCAAGAAAACTGGCAGTCAGCTTTTGAGTCGGAATTAAAATTAAACAGTGAGATACTGGCACAAAATTTGATAAATTATGATATATATGAGTATTTCGATTACTTAACATATCGATCAAGAGCAATTTCTTTATACAAAATGTGCTGTTCTATGAATAATTTATATGATATAGAAACAGGAACATGGTTATATGATGATCTGGAGTGATGCTGTCTCCACTTTTGTAAGTGCCAAATTATAAGAAATAATGGCTCTGCATCAATAGTTGTGGTGAAGAACCCCTGAGATAGTTTTTTTAATCCGGAGCAGCGCTCAAACTGCTTCGGATTCCTTTGTTTTGAAGTAACCGTTAAATGACGATCACATAAGAGAAATGCTTCCGAAAGGGGACAGTGTTATACTATCAACATTTTTCATTTAACAGTGATGCTTACACATCAATATCCTTAAATGGGACGATTAAATAGAATTGTAAATTTTCTTTCTGACATATTGACAAACACAGACAAATACATTATTATGTACATATATCTATGCGGAGGACACTATATGCACCCTAAACGCAAGCGATTATGTAGACAATCATATAGCTGCACTTGCAAAGCAAAAAACAAATTAAATAAAAATAATAAAAAGAACTCTGTTTTAAATTGGTTTAGACCAAATAAAAACAGGGTTCTTTATTTGGTTCTCTGCCGAATGCGATGTTAATAATTAAGACAAAAATATACATTGAAAAATTAAAGGAGAAGAAGCATGATACAACGAGAAAAGCACTTACTGGCACTGCATAACTTTATTGAACAGGTAAAAGACGATTCCAACGTAATAGCATTGTTGCTATCAGGCAGTTTATCCTATGGCACGGTGTGGGAAAAAAGTGACATCGACCTGACTATGATAGTCAGGGATGGATCGATTTCGCAGAGTATGGAATATTGCGTTGATGAGATCGGAATCGAAATACACGTATACCTCATGGAGGTGTCTAAATTTAAAAATAAGATGCAAAAGCTACGTGGCGGTGAATATCCGCACAGCTATTTCGGGAAAGGAACGATGGTGTTCTCCAAAGACGAATCGCTTAACGAATTTTTTGAAGATGCAAGCAGGGTTGGGACGGACGACGCTGTAATGTCGTTTATCTGTATGATCGAAAACTTGCTTGTCGAAATGAATCGAGCAGAAAAGTGGATTACAGTGTTTGGTGATATGTTATACGCTCAGCGGTTTCTGCAGCGATGTTGTACAATTGTCGCCGATATGGTATTGCTGCTTCACGCTGAAGAACCGACACGTGAATCTGTATTGCGAGCAATGGAACTTGATCCCGTATTAATGAGAGCGATTTATATCATTCCGAGCACAACCACCATGACGGAGGTGGATATACGGCATACTCTGCAAGTTCTTGATGATTTTTTGATGAAGCATATCCAGACATGGAGCAAACCTATCATAAAGTATTTGTCGGACGATGATGTCAAAAAAGTATCTGAATGTAATAAGCATTTCGATTCAGAGAACTTAACAGTACCACTTGCCTGCCTTGCTTCAAAGGGTATCATACAACGTGTGACACAGCCTTCTCGCATATTCAAGCACAGCAAGCTAACAGTCGAAGAGATTGCTTACTTTTACATTAAGGAGGAAAATGAAAATGTCTAAAATCAGAACATCAATCGAGGTCATTGGGGCTAAACAGAACAACCTTAAAAATATCAATGTGGAGATACCTCGCGACAAGCTCACGGTCATTACCGGCGTATCCGGATCAGGTAAATCTTCACTTGCGTTTGATGTTATCTATGGTGAGGCACAACGACGGTTTCTTAAATCGGTGTCCAATTTTGCCAAGAGTCGTATCGGCCAGGTGAAGAAGCCCAAGGTGGATTATGTGCGTGGCTTGTCACCTGTTATCGCTATTGAACAGAAGAAAGGTAACAATAACCCTCGTTCTACTGTTGGCACTGTCACCGATATTAACGACTATCTGCGCCTGCTGTTTTCCACTATCGGTACAGGGAAATGTCCCAAATGCGGATATGTGCTAGAGCCTGTCACCGCGTCACGTATAGCTGAACATATCGCGTCATTGCCACAAGGAACAGTTGTGGAATTGTACACAGCGGTAAAAAAAGTTTATGGTGAGGACTATGAGTTCTTGTTTGAAAGGATACGCAAAAAGAGCTACAGACATTTGCTTATAGACGGAGCTCCATATGATCTTGCCGAAAAACCTTTCGAACCGGAAGAAAATCGGTATTATCAAATAGAGGTTTTACTCGACAAACTGATTATTAAGGATGAAATCTACCTGCAAATTGTTAAGTCTATTGAAACAGCTGTAAGCGTTTTGAAAGATGAAGTTATGATCCGTGTCAACATTCCAGATGGCCATCATCTTAACTTAGGTTGCTCAGAGCATAATTATTTCTTATGCGAACTGCAACCATATCATTTCTCGTTTAACTTGCCAACTAATGCATGTAACACTTGTATGGGTGTAGGTTCTTCCCATATCGCCGAGCCACGTTTCTTAGTGGTAAATCCACACAAGAGTATCATGAAAGGTGCGTTGCACAGTGCTCTGTTCAATCCATCGGCGAAAAACAGTTACCGCACAGTAGTTATCTATAGTCTTGCGGTGAAATACGGTTTTTCTCTGGAGACACCATTTGACGAGTATCCGAATCACGTCCGCGATATATTGTTTGACGGAACGAACGGCGAATCTATAACGATGGTACATCCACCGTTTATGGAAAAACATAACTGGATTGTGAGTCGTAGTTTTCCTTTCAAGGGCTTTGTACAAGAACTGGAAAGCTGGTATCCGCGGTATATTCACAATGCAGGTAATGCTGATGCCTATGAGCCGAGCTTTATCAAAGAAGCCATGATTGATACAATCTGCCCTGACTGCCACGGTGCACGGTTGAAAGCGTCGCGTCTTGCCATTACTATCGGTGGAATGGATATTCACGCGTTGAGCATGATGCAGTTTCCGGAGTTGATTGAATTCTTAAACGGGTTGGAGATGCCGCTCAAGTATAGGGAGGTTGCTGATTCCATTATCCGGGAGATTACATCCCGCTTGCAACTTCTTGTGGATATAGGGCTGCACTACTTGTGCCTCGGGAGACGCAGTGACTCCATCTCGGGTGGTGAGATGCAGCGAATCAAGATGTCCACACAGATTTCAAGCGAGTTGATGGGGATGCTTTATGTCATGGACGGACCGAGCATAGGGCTTCATCCCCGAGATACCGACAGAGTTATCGAAATAATGAAAAAGCTGCGCAACATTGGTAATACAGTTATTGTGGTTGAGCATGACCTCGACACCATGTGTAATGCTGATTATCTCATTGAGATCGGCCCCGGTGCGGGTACACATGGCGGCAACATTATTATATCCGGCACACCGGCTCAGTTTATGGCAGACGAGCGGTGCCTGTCAGGTGCGTACATGACCGGTAAACGGGTCATACCCTTGCCGGATAGCAGACGTAAGCCAAGTGACAAATGTATTACGCTGCAAGGCGCGCGGGAGAATAATCTTCAAAACATCACGCTTGACATTCCGCTGGGGCTGTTTGTGTGTGTCACTGGCGTATCGGGTTCGGGGAAATCGACGCTTATATTCGAGACGCTGGCGAAGAATTTAGAAGTAATCAAGCGTGGTGCACGAATTGTCCCTGGTAAACTAGCTTGTATATCAGGTTTTGAGAACATAGGTAATGTCATTGTCATTGATCAATCACCCATCGGGCGTAACTGCAAATCTAATCCAGCTACCTACATCGGCATATATGACCGTATCCGCGCGCTATTCGCCGCCACGTCGGACGCGGTTACCAAAGGATATATTGCGTTGGATTTCAGTTTAACACACTCAAACGGCGCGCGCTGTGAGCACTGCTTAGGTGATGGTGTAATTGTAACTAATCTGCAATTCATGGCAGACATAAAAAGTTTTTGTCCTGTATGTAAAGGTAGTCGTTTCTCGCAGGAGGGTCTGGAGATCAAATATAATGGTAAAAACATTTCTGAAGTCCTTGAGATGACGGTTGAAGAAGCACTTGATTTCTTCCATACCGAGAAACTTATCCAGCACAAGCTGGAGATTATGAACGAGCTTGGGTCAGGATATATCACCTTAGGACAAAGTGCGACGACATTATCCGGTGGCGAAGCGCAACGAGTCAAGCTGTCGTATGAACTGGGTAAAATCAAGCACGGCACCCATAATCTTTATATACTGGATGAACCAACGACCGGATTGCACTGCTCAGACGTCGAAAAACTGTTGATTTCCATACAAAAACTGGTTAATCAAGGGCACTCTGTTATCGTAGTAGAACATAACTTGGATGTTATTAAAAGTGCGGATTACATCATTGACATGGGGCCGGAGGGCGGTAAAGGTGGTGGTTATATTGTTGCAGAGGGAACGCCTGAGGAAGTTGCGCAAGTTAAAAATTCCTTCACAGGGCAGTGCTTAAGAAAAGTTATAGATTGTTGAACTAATATTAAGAGGTTGTAGTTAAAATTTCTTTAACTACAGCCTCTGTTTTCATTATTTTTCATATTGTCAAAAACTTTCTCCAACGTTACTTGACATACTTGTTTAGAATATTATCGTATTATACAAGCACGGAATATCATGCAAATTTGATTATAGCATCTCATTAGAAAATAGATGTATTGTTCTTACATCTGAGTACAGAACAGTAAATATGTGATGAGCCACACTTACGTTCTGCAGCCGCCGGCCGTTGATCGTGTTGTCATAGGCTTGCTGGGTATTGTTACAGCTGCTGTCAAAGCATCTGATCTTACCCTGGTTAAGAAAATATAAATAAAAGAAAGTTGAGGATCTAATTATAATGAATCAAGAAACTACAAACCTACTCATGACAACAGTTGTGTTGCCGTTGCTCGTAGCACTTGTTTCTTTTGAGATTGCGTATCTCAAAAAGAAAACTATTGAGATTACATCACATATTGAAAACAGAACAACTGCTGATAATATTTGTTCGGCATCAGAATCGGTCATGCAAGCAGTTCGAGCTACTGCTCAGACATATGTTGACTCGTTAAAGAAGAGTGGTGACTTTAATTGAAAAAAAATATTGAGAAATATAAATGAATGCTATACCTGATAAAGAAAATTCGAATATAATTACTAATATCGAAAGAACTATTTTTATAACTACTTGTAATTTTGTAACTTTTTTATTTTTCAATTTTCTACCTCTTTATTAATGTATTTATTCACATTCTACTCCCTTTTCACGACTCGTCAATACCTTTTTGTGTATATTGTGACATATTTTGATATAGATAGAGAAAAGTAGTGAATATAATATAGTTAAATTAATTTTAAAGTTTAAAGTTCTTTGCCAAGCTTTCTTTCAAGAAAGCTGCGTGCTTTTTTACAATAAACACAGGCGGTCTTGCAACCGCCTGTGTTGCTGTTTTATGTTTAATTAATTCGTGTCAACTAAGATATATACTTCAGCTGACCAGTTGGTTACATCATCAACAATACTGATGTTAATACTTTTGAAAATGATCCTTATACTATAATTTCCTTCAGTTAATATGTGAGTCATCTCGGCTTGTGACATAGTCTTTTCATACGAGTTTACATCAATATAGGAATATTCTTCAATTAATGTATCTATATCGCCCTGTAATAAGCTTTTATCGTGCTTATCTGTAAGCTTAATTATTACATGCTCATTATCCTCGAATATTTTAATTTTAAAATCAATCGATTCATAATTATAGCTGAAGTCGTTCGACTTATTCTGACTGATGTTAGTAAAAACAATATAATCATATCCACTTATATCGAGAATGTCTTCATTATTTAAGATAAAATTCTTATTAACATATCTATTAGGGTCATAAAAATACTGCTCATAACCGAATACATTCATGAAATCGGTTGAGAGGTTAAAGTTTTGTGGCAGGAAATTTACCTTGTCAAGCTGTTTATTATTATTTATATAATTGAGTGCGTTATTGATTGTTTTCTGATCTGTGCTTGATATATTTGACTTCGCAACTATCGTATTCCCTTCAATCATTCCGTTTTTCTCAAGTACCGATCTCAGGACTGCGGTCTGGCTGATACGCGTAACAGAAAATACATCGATAAAAGGTGTAATTGATACAGTTGCAAAAACGATTGCAAGAATAGCGATAAGCCCGCTCTTGCGTACCGGCACAATGCTGAGCAGTACACCGATGACAACTGCGAACAGGCAGAACAACAGCACAAAATATTTTGCGTTATAGATGCCTTCAGTTGCGGAGTTCATCAGCGACGAGAAAATCTGGAAGGCTGCAATCGGTGCCATAACTTTGGGAAATATCAATCTTGCAACTTTTGCAAAAACATTATTTAATCTGCTCGCGAGCAGATACAACACAATAACTGCAATACAGTAAGACAATATCAACGGTTCGAGCAGGTTGTCATCCCACGCTGCCAATGCTATTGTTTTACCTATATAACCGAGCAGAACAAGGCTGTAAGCTGCAGCAAGCGGTATCAGGACAAATGAAATAAGAATCTCAAAAAACTTTGGATATACACCTGCTTTTTCAACCTTCTCATCCTCACGGCTTTGACCGTTATATACAGGTTGAGTTGACAGGAAAAGAACCGGAGCGAAAACTACCCAGATTATATTGGCAATATGTGAGTAAATATTAGTATCAACTCTAAAAAGCAATCTGTCGATAGCAGTGATTATCAGTGTTATACCACCCCATATGATTGCAGAGAAGAATGCTGTTGTGATAATGCCTTTAAATACAACAAGGAAGGTAACATTGAATTCATTGCTGCTTTTAATTGAAGGGATCCATATGAATGCTATCGTCAGAATAAACAGTATAACCGATGTCCTGACACCTGCAACCATATCTATTCTTTGGGCTGCGATAAAGAAGAAATACAGCACTGTCAGCACTGCACCGGAAGCATAGAATATAATTGCATTTTGCAGCTTACTGCCTGTTCTTTCATACAGAACACGAGCGACTGCAAACAGGAAAACTCCGATAAGAGCAGAAAAAATCCATCTTGTGAAACTATAATCAAAATCTTCAATTCGGATTGCATTGAGAATTGAGATAACAAGTAAAAAAGCTATTGAGATGGGAAAACGGATACCTGCTTTTGAAATATTACCGAGTTTATCTTTGATAGCTGTGAGAAATTTCATATTATATTATTCCTTTCAATGTTGTTATCACTAAAAACTTCCTCTTTCCGATTTCAATATATCACAATCTCAAATTGTTGTCAACGATTTAGCTGAATATCAAATTAAATCTCTTCTCGGTTTGCCGGGATTCGGATGGAAGCCTGACAGCTCAGCTCTTTCCATTGCCCCGAAAATCCGGGCTTTCAAGCCCCTGTCATCCTTTTCAAGTGTTGCAATAAGCTGTTTTATGCGCTCACGGTCCGTGTTGCCGTCAGCCGGACAGGTTTTGGACGGTATTTCGATATTTTCTCGTCTGATGAAGCGAGCCGCCAGCTTCTCAGGCAGGTATAACAGCGGACGAATCAGAGTTATATTCTTGCGATCAAGATAGGAAACAGGTGAGAAGCAGCCAATTCTGCCTTCGTTGAATAAATTCATCATCAGTGTTTCGACCGCATCATCAAAATGATGACCGAGCGCAACCTTACGACAACCTGCTGCAATTGCAGCATCATGCAATGCTCCGCGTCTCATTTTTGCGCATAACGAACAGGGGTTTGTTTCCTTGCGGATATCGAACACTATTTTATATATGTCAGTGGGTACAATGATATGTTCAATCTCGATTTCATTGCATAGCTTTGAAATTGGTGTTATATCAGAACCGGGCATGTTCATGTCAAGGGTGATTGCCTTGATTTCGAACTTTTTCGGGTAAAACCGTTGTAGACCTTTCATTGCACAAAGCAAGGTCATGCTGTCCTTGCCGCCTGATACACCGATTGCGATGCTGTCACCATCGACTATCATTGAGTAATCATCAACAGCTTTGCGAGTGTAGCTTAATATATGTTGAAGCTCTTTGAATTCACGCATATTTCTATTAATCCTTTTAATTAAATATCAATTCTTATCAGTTTAGTTGGTATTCATTTTAACATATACGCTTATTAATGTCAATTACATTGATGTTGCATCGGTTATGATTAAAATTTGTTTCTGAATCGGTGTAAAATGCTTAAAATCGAAGATATCGTAAAATAAAGCGAGGAAAACGAAATTATTTTTCAAAAATCTATTGACAAAGTATATCAGGTTGTGTATAATACCAACGTGCCGCAGTTGTGCAGGTTTGCATATTTTTTGCGGAAAAAACTTAGGAGGAACGAATATGTCCACATACATGGCAAAAAAAGAATCACTTGAACGCAAGTGGTATGTTATAGATGCAAGCGGAAAAACACTCGGCAAGGTCGCAGTTACAGCCGCTACCATTCTTAACGGAAAACACAGACCTGAATATACACCTCACGTTGATTGCGGTGAATTTGTTATAGTTATCAACGCTGATAAGATTGTTCTCACAGGTAAAAAGCTTGACCAGAAGATGTACACCCGTCATACAGGCTACATCGGCGGTCTTAAGCAGGTTAAGTACCGTGATCTTATGAAAACAAGACCTGAATTCGCAGTTCAGCTTGCGGTTAAAGGTATGCTGCCCCACAACTCAATCGGTGATGCAAGCATCACACGTCTTTTGGTTTACAAGGGTTCAGAGCATAAGCAACAAGCTCAACAGCCTACAGCCGTTGAAGTGAAATAGGAGGAAACGAAGAATGTATACATCAGCAAAACCATATTTCTACGGAACCGGCAGAAGAAAGATGTCTATCTCCCGTGTTCGCCTTGTTCAAGGCACCGGTACAATAACAATCAACAAACGTGATATGGACGATTACTTCGGACTTGACACATTGAAGCTCATCGTTCGCCAGCCATTCGGCGTAACAAGCACAGAAAACAAATTCGATGTTATCTGTACAGTAAAAGGCGGCGGTGTTTCCGGTCAGGCAGGCGCTATCAGACATGGTATCGCAAGAGCGCTTCTTCAGGCTGCGGTTGAATACAGAGCTCCTCTCAAAAAAGCAGGACTTCTGACACGTGACCCAAGAATGAAGGAAAGAAAGAAATACGGTCTCAAAGCAGCTCGTCGTGCATCACAATTCAGCAAACGTTAATAGACTACAATACAAACAAAATACAAAACACAAACTCCCCGAGGCATATGCTTCGGGGAGTTGTTTTATTCTTCAAACTTTTATATTTCAACATTATTATCAAATAATTTATTTGTTATTTTCAGTAATATTGCACTTTCAATATTATAATGAGACAATTGCATAATATAAACAATATATTCTAAGAATATTATATCCCATATTTCGACAATGTCAATAGTTTGTTGGTATTTTATTAATTATTCCTGTTATATTACTTGGGTATCGTAATATATGATTCCCCGTTTGCTTTACTTCGGGGAGTTTTGGCTTGTTCAGGCAATTTTATTATATTTTTTACTTGCGTAAATAGAGAAACAGTGATATAATTATTATGTATACTGATAAGCATACGGAATCAGCTGATGCACAGTTGATTTTCAACGAAAATATTAAATACTAAAGAATAGGATGTCTGGTCTGATGGTTTCGACTGTATATTCAGCTGCCCTCAACGGAATCGATGCATTTATCGTCAGTGTTGAAGCTTCTCATATATCAAGGAACACCGACGGCAACAACAACGAAATATACATCATCGGTCTTCCGGATGCCGCCGTACGTGAATCCATCGGCCGTGTCAGGTCAGCGGCAGCAAGCGCCGGCTACCGTCTGCCGGGCGGCAACTCCACGATCAACCTCGCCCCTGCTGATCGCAAGAAAGAAGGCAGCGCGTTTGATCTTCCGATTTTCCTATCTCTAATTAAGAACGATATACTTGAAAAAATTGATTTATCAGATAAGTGCTTTCTCGGTGAGCTTTCGCTGACCGGTGCTATCCGCCCAGTCAAGGGTGCGTTATCAATGGCAATCGCAGCACGTAATACCGGCATCAAAGAGCTGTATCTGCCTGCTGAAAACGCAGATGAAGCGTCTGCCGCAGAAGGAATCGATGTTTTCCCTGCCGGCAACCTTGTCGAGCTTTACGAACATCTGATGGGTATTAAGCTGATACAGCCGAAGGTTTTTTCCTTTGATAAGTTGAAATTTGAGACCTCTATGTTGGGGCTTGATTATGCTGACGTCAAAGGGCAGGAGAACGCAAAGAAAGCGCTTGAGGTTGCGGCCGCCGGCTCACACAATATGCTGATGATAGGTCCGCCCGGTTCCGGAAAGAGTATGCTGGCATCAAGATTACCGTCGATACTACCTGAGCTGACGCTCGACGAAGCAATCGAAACAACACAGATACATTCGATTGCCGGAACACTACCACACAACACCTCGCTGATTTTGACGCGGCCGTTCAGAGCACCGCATCACACACTGTCTGCCGCAGGACTTTCAGGCGGCGGAAGGATACCGATACCGGGTGAGATATCAATTGCGCACAACGGTGTATTATTTTTGGATGAGTTACCCGAATTTGATAAGAATATTATTGAGGTACTCAGGCAGCCGCTTGAGGAACGCAAGGTAACAATAACTCGTGTCAACGGTAAATTCACCTTCCCTGCTTCTTTTATGATGGTTTGTGCGATGAACCCCTGCAGATGCGGTTATTACGGCAGCACTCAAAAGCAATGCACCTGCTCGCCGATGGCAAGGCATACATACCTAGCTAAAATCTCAGGGCCTCTGCTCGACAGAATCGACATACAAATTGAAGTACCCGCACTGGATTACGATAAACTATCTTCAATAAGACCTGCCGAGAGCTCTGCTGAGATACGGAAAAGGGTTGTTGCGGCTCGGAGCTTTGCATTGGAGCGTTTTAAAGATGAAACAGTCAATGGTTCGCCGCTACTCTGCAACGGTATGATGCAGAGTGTACATATTCGCAAATTCTGTAGTCTGGATGACAGCGGTAAGCAGATTATGAAAACTGCGTTCTCGAAGCTTGGTCTGTCCGCAAGAGGATACGACAGGATTTTGCGACTTTCAAGGACACTGGCGGATTTTGATAAATCCGAAACCATAAAAAAAGAACACATACTAATCGCAATACAGATGAGAAGTCTGGACCGTAAGTACTGGGAATAAAGATAATGAAATTTAAAAAATTTCATTATCTTGGGAAAAATTCAACTCTGTGGAATTTTTCTCTAAATAAATTTATTAATACTGTTTCATTAATTTTACAGAATGGAGCTTATACATGGATTACAAAGGCGATTATTTTCCCGAAGAAGAGGATAATATAGAAAGCTATAAAATGACGACAGCTAAAGCTGTTAAGCTATTCTTCAAGTTTCTGCTATATTTTATTGCCATAGCAATATACGGTGTTATTATGTTCAGATTTATTACCAGCTGCGATTCGAGCATTTTGGAAAAAGTATATTTTTCTGATGAAGCAAAAGCTGTATACACCGAAAACCCTGATAATTTTGAGGTTTATTATATAAGAACCGTAAATTATTTGAACTCCGATGGAACAATTCAATTAAAAAAGATCGCCTACTCGCCGAGCATAAATGAATTCGAAATCGGAATTAAATTTAAAGATACAATAACAGACGGCAATACCGATGCTGTATTCAAATACACGCTTGCCGACAGCAACGATAATCAATATGAGCTTGTTTCAAGACGAAGCGACAACAGATTTAATTATGGATATGAACGTGTCAGCTTCAAAGGAATAAATCTTGACCTTTCGTTGAACATTATAAATAATCTTAATAATAGCGATGAAATGTCGAAATTTTATGATACAACATCCAAAGATGATGTGGACAATGATCCTAACAATGTAAGGTACACTTTTTCGGTTTATTATAATGATGAGTTGATCGATTCCTTTGAAATTTATGACAATTACACTTATATAGAAGAGCTTGAATATAAAGTCAATTAACAATCCCTTTTAAAAGGAGGCAGAGAAATTGGGTTATACTATATTTGAAAAAATAATAGCTGTTTTTATAGCGATAGCAGCATGGAATTCAACAACGGTTTCGAATTATTTTTTTTCAGATCAAAAAATGCCTGTTAACTCACAGACTGAGCAGTTTTTGACCGACACCCTTAGGAACGAGGACAAGCTGCTTGATTATTTATTCCCGACTGATGGCATTGATGACAATTTCATACCGCCTTATAATCTTACATATACAATTGCTGAGTTCCAGAAATTCAAAGGTACCTATTTACAAAAAACTGAAGCTGTCGGTAGTTCTTATTTCGATGATACAATATTATTAGGTGATTCATTAACTTTCGGGCTTCAATTAAACGGATTGATACCTTCTGATAAAGTTCTTGCTATAGTTGGTAAAGGTGTCTACAATATTCTTGATTCTGAAACAACACTGACTGCAAGTTCGGAAAAAAAGAAAGTTATTGACTTACTTACTGATGTACAACCCAAAAAGATTTATGTAAATATGGGTACAAACGGTGTTTCAGACTTAACAAATGAGCAGCATATGGTATACTACAATAAAATGCTTGACAGAATTAAAACAGCTTGTCCGTCTGCAACTATTATTCTTGTTGCAATATCCCCCTGGAGTGAAATACACAGCGAAATAAACACAAAAATAAATCACTTTAATATGTATCTGCTTGAAACAGCGAAATCAAGCGGAATGTATTTTGTAAATGCTGCCGAAGCGCTTATGAATGGCAAGGGCGCTTTACCTGATTCATATTGTAGTAGCGGCGATGGTATTCATTGGAACTATGCTGCGCAGACCGCATACATGAATTATTTGAAAACTCATACAATATATCAATAAGATATTTTACAACTAAATTATAGAAAGGAATTCACTATATGGAAGACCTGATAATCAAAAAAAGCAGAAGATTGGCTCCCTATATGCTTGTTTTATCTGTTCTTATTCTCGCTGCATCGATATTCTGCATATTCTTACCTATATTGAATTCCTATGACAAGAACATAGCCGTTATTTATTTTGCTATCGGTATTGTCGGTACTCTATATTTTGGATTTCTTTCGGCTTATCTGCTTTTTGAAACAATTTCTCCGAAGATGGCTATTGTTCTGACTTCTGAAGGTCTTTTTGATTTTACAACAACCGGTGGCGGTGCCGGTTTTATTCCTTGGAATAACATCGCTGATACAAAACTTTACGGAAGAAAGAAAAGTAAATATCTTGGTGTCAATATAAAAACGCCGAAAAAGGTATTAAAAGAAATCAGTAAAAAAGCTTATGAAGATATAATGACAAACATTGAATCGGGTATGCCTGCACTTGTTATCAAATGCAATGAAATCGGTATTACCCCAGAAGAACTTGCTGAGATGATTACAGAGAGAAGGAAAGCGTTTAATTCGGGTGAAAAATCGATACTTTCTGATGCTAACAGCGATGAATTTACAATCAGACGTGAAGGGAAAGCAACACTTGAGGATGCTTCATCATATGCGAAACCCGAAGAAATTATCAAAGCTGATGAGCTTTTTATACAACAACCAATAAAAACTGAAGTAAAATTAAATACAAAAAATAAAGATGAGATTCAAGAAACCAATAAATCAATTGATGATATATTAAAGGCACTAAATATCAAATATGAAAACAAAGTTAAACCTGAAATAGTAAAAACCTCAGATATAAATAAAGATACTCCCATAATATTACCTTTGAATAAAGATCCAGATGTTATTGATGCTTCTCTTTTTGAAGATGATAGAAATGATAATACAGAACAATCTGAATCTAAAGAAAAACCGAAAACATATGAGGATTACGGTATATTATTTGTAAGTGATGACGACGATGACGAATAGTGCTGTTATAATATATAAATACTTGTATAAACTATAATTATACAATAAATAAATTAAAGGATATCAAATGAGAAAAATTTTAACATTTAATAATTTCTTTAATATCATATTACTTATATCTACACTGTTTTTTCTTATTAGCTTTACAATTTTTACTGGTAATTTAATCGCAACAAACAATTCAATATCGAAAATTTTATTACCTCTATCAATAATAGTCTTCACAACTCTTCCGATAATTTTACATCGAGTCTTGAAAAAGCTGTTCAGAAAGTTTTATATGCCTTTAAAAATGCTTTTTATTCTTGCTATGGTTTTATACATGGTTTCGTTTTTAATATTTTATTCATTTGTTTTGAATTACTCGAAAAATACAGCGGAAGTTTTTTATCATCAGAACGGCACAGATAAAAAAATCGTTATTCTTGTTTTTGGATGCAGGACACTTGGATATACTCCAAGTCAAACTTTAGAAAAAAGATTACTGAAGGCTTATGAATTGCTTGAACTATATCCTGATTCAGTCTGTATTGTTTCAGGTGCACAAGGTGCAGACGAAACTATCGCCGAAGCTGAAGCAATGCAAGTTTACCTTGAAGAAAAAGGTATTACTCCAAACAGGATTATAATAGAAGATAACGCAACTTCAACAATTGAAAATATTAGGTTTTCACTTGATTTAATAAACCAAAATCACCTTGAAGATTATAAGCTTATTGGTGTTTCCACTGAATTTCATGTACCGAGAATAGAAATGTATTGTACACACTACAATATCAATATAACAGTTATTCCTTCATTTACTGAAGGTCAACTTCATTTTTTTGGTAATGTTGTCAGAGAATATATGGCTTACTTTAAAACTCTTATATTTGACTTGAATTAATGATAGAAAATTGGGGTATAATTAAAGTGATATTTAAAGCTTTGAGTAATAACTGATACAAAACTTTAAAACTATTGAAAGGATTAGTTTGAAAAACAATTTTTTCAAACAGGATGTTTTATGCTTTTCAGTCCAAATAACGACCAATATTCAGCATAGCTGAACCGCTTAAAATATTCAACTCCAATAAGAAAGGAATTATATTAATTATGAATTTGAAAAGGGTTCTTCTGTTTATTTTATCTTTGACATTACTGACATTAATTATTACTGCTTGTGATGGTGATCGTAATAATACATCATCTGGTACAGATTTATCACATGTAACTTCATCGGAAATTGATATATCTGACGAATCACACGACAATACAATCTCTGATGTATCTGATATATCAAATGTCAGTTCTGATATTTCCGATAATGTGTCAAACACTATAAGCGATACATTATCCGATGTCAGTGATGTTACTTCGGGAGACCAGACCAGTGGAGCATTATCTGCTCCATACATAAAGATAATAGACAGCAGTAAATTTATGTTAAAAGTTAATATGCCTCTCAAGATTGGCGACAGTATCTCATACGATGAAACGATTTATTATTACAAGAGCGGGAATTACGTAATAGTCCGTAAAGAATACGGTAATACAACACGAACCGTTGTTATGGGTGATGTTTTTTATACCTTTATGCCCGAGTTGGAAACCACAATAAAATCAAGCATATCTGATCTTGTTGCACCGAATATACCAAAGCTAAAAAATCTTGTACATATAAGCGATGGTGTTGACACGGTAAACGGCATTTTATATGATCTCGAAGAATTCAGAGATACGGATGGAAATACAGTAACTTTTATGTATAAAGGAACAATCCTGAAGAGAATGCGTTGTTATGTACCATCGATGGATAGTTATGAAGAGTTTGATGTTACTATCCAAAGTACATATGATGAAAATGTTTTCGAATTGCCAAGCAACTACGAGCTTGTTGATATGACATAAAAACCCCGCTTATGATTTTATAACTCATAAGCGGAATATTTTTATTAGATGTTTTAGTAGTCTTGTGTCTTTCATAAGATACTTTTTTTATGTTTTTAAGATAACGCTTTAGAGTAATTGCGAATAGAATAAATGCAACCCTGGAAACTAAAGCATTGATTCCTTCTATTGTAACTATTATCATTATTCCTGCGAGAGAAGAAATAACACCTGAAATATACAACATCCTAATAACATATGATGATATAAATGTGTTTTCAAGATTAGTTTCTACTATTGTTTTTAAAGAGTTTATTGTCTTAGTCAGCTTAAAATAGAATAAAACTATTAATGTTAATATAATAATTACACATATAATTATAAACCCTAAGATTAATTTAGGTAATAAAATATCATATTCTCTCACATGTATCATATACCAAAGTTCTTATTTATCCCCTGAGTTAACATGATCGAATAAAAAATCGTATAAATTTATGCTAAAAATGATAAAGTAAATAAAAATGATTATAGAAGCAACTAAAACAATCCCTATATTAATTATTGTTATTATTTGGTAATTAATTAAGCTGTATTTATTAAATTTTTCTGTATTATTTTTCTTACATTCTATATAAAAAATAAAGAACAGAACAACTGTAATTGAATCAATAATTGCTTTTATTAATGTAAGTCCAAATATGAAAGACAAAATTAAATTCATAATTACACTGCCTAAAAGCAGAATAATTCCTGTTAGAAATGCCATAGATGAAAAAGATGTTTTTAATACTTTCAAAGCTGGGCTAATTTCTGTGTCGCTTTTATAAATCATTCTTTTTCTCTGTCGTTAATAATTGTAATTATTATTGTTAGAATTACTAAATGAAAGCATTTTCATATTATCTCCATATTTTCTCAGGGTATTTGCAATTATTATCATGGCGATTCCAGCAGACAAAGACGAAATACCTGCGAATGATAATAACGATGTTACACCACTGATAATTGATAACACACCGAATATATATAACATAACTATTACGAATGTCGATACAAACGGATTCTCAACACCGGTTTCTATAACTCCTTTTATAGCATTTACTGTTTTTAATATTTTCGAGTAATATAAAATTGTTATTGCCAAAACTATTATCAATACAACTGCGAGGATTGCTATAAAGATTGAAATAAACTGGTCACTTGTTATAAAACTCATGAAATCAAAATCCGGATACATTTCTTTCATCTGTTGCATTCTTGATGCAAATGCTTCAGAATTGAACACATCAGTTAAATTCTCATTTATAAAATCTATTATGTAATCTTTTATAAGGTTAAATAAAAATATACTTAATAAAGCCAAAACTGAAAAAATTGCAGCAAGTACGATATTGATTTTAAGAATAATATTATATATTTTAATACTTTTAATATCAAATCTTTCGATGTCCGACTTCTTGCACTCAGAATAAAACATAAAAAATGCTATTATTGTAACGACATCAAGAATTATAGATACGAAATTGTATCCGTTTCCTATTGTTAGTAAGCTGAAAAATATACTGACTGCCAAGAGTATTATTCCGACAAAAAATGTCTGCGAGGAAAAAGTTGATTTAGCTGTTCCTAAAACCATATTTGGTTGTTGTGTTTGCTGCTGGTCAAAACTTGATTGTATTGTAGCCTTACAATCACAAACCGTTCCGTCTGGGATTTCTTTTCCGCATTTTGGACAAATCATATTATTCTCCTTCTTATTCTAATAAATTTTTATAAGTATATCAATTAAAACATATTATGTCAATATATTTATTATATTTTCATAATACTTTTTTAAAATATACTTTTTTAAAATTTGCATAAATGACTGCCGCATTTCTGCGGTAGTTATTTATTATATGCATATTTATTTAATATTAAATGCGTTTATTCCTTTGTAGACTTGCGTTTCGTCAAGAGCATCAGCAATTCTGAGCAGTCTGTTGTATTTTGCAACTCTCTCGCTTCTTGAAGGTGCACCTGTCTTTATCTGTCCTGCATTCAATGCGACCGCAAGGTCTGCAATGGTTGTATCCTCAGTTTCACCGGAACGGTGTGATATAACCGCCGTATAGCCTGCGAACTGCGCCATACAAACCGCTTCAATAGTTTCTGTAAGTGAACCGATTTGATTAAGCTTAATAAGAATTGAATTAGCAACACCCATATCAATTCCCTTCTTTAATCTATTGGTATTTGTTACAAACAGATCATCACCGACCAATTGAATGCGGTTGCTTAATCTCTCTGTAAGCAGCTTCCAGCCTTCCCAGTCCTCTTCTGCTAAACCGTCCTCAAGTGATATTATCGGATACTTATCTACAAGCATCTCCCAATAATCAATCAACTCAGTTTTTGTATACGAAATATTATTTTTTGGCAAATGATATGATCCGTCTTCCATATACCATTCACTTGATGCTGCATCAATAGCAATCATAAAATCTTTACCGGATTGATAACCGGCTGTTTTTATTGCCTCAATTATAGATGTCAGTGCTTCCTCATCACTGCTGAGATTGGGAGCAAAGCCACCCTCGTCACCGATCGCTGTTGAAAAGCCTTTTGCGCTAAGAACCTTCTTCAGGCTATGGAACACCTCAACACAATGCCTGAAGCCTTCAGCAAAGCTTTCTGCACCGGTCGGCATTATCATGAATTCCTGGATATCAACGTTGTTTGAAGCATGAGCTCCGCCATTCAGTATATTCATCATCGGAACAGGCAGAACCTTTGCATCACAACCACCGATGTATTTATACAATGGCATGCCGTAATAATCTGCCGCAGCCTTTGCACAGGCAAGCGATACTGCAAGTATAGCGTTTGCGCCAAGTTTTGACTTGTTATCTGTACCGTCAAGCTCAAGCATTGCTCTGTCGATTTGCACTTGCTCGGTAACATCCATACCTGCCAGCTCTTCAGCAATAATTGTGTTGACATTTTCAATTGCTTTTAAAACGCCTTTCCCCATAAATCTGTGTTTGTCATTATCACGCAACTCAACAGCTTCAAATGCACCGGTTGATGCTCCGGAGGGAACAGCTGCTCTTGCAGTTATTCCGCAAGCAAGCGTAACCTCAGCTTCAACTGTGGGATTTCCACGAGAATCAAGTATTTCACGTGCATAAACATCTGTAATTATTCTTTCATTCAGCATAATATTTCCTTCCTTTCACTAACATATTATATTTTTGACTCATGTTATAATAGCTTATTCAAGCATAACTGTATTTTCGAAGTTTTCTATCCAGTCAGTTACTGTTTTAATCATCTTGCCACCAAAAACATCACCAAATGGAACAACAAGTCCTGCGGTATCAACCAACTCCGTAAAGGTCTTCGTACCGCCTTTTGTTACAAAACGCATATATCTTTCCCATGCTTCGTTTCTTGCTGTCTGCATCATTGCCCAATATTGCAGTGCAACTGTTTGAGCAAGACAATAATCGATATAATAGAACGGACGTTGATAAATGTGCATTTGACGCTGCCAGCCCTTGCCGTCACCGTAAAAAGCTATTTCACCAAGCTTCATCCAAGGCATATATATACCTAATAGTTTAGTCCATTCCTCATGTCTTTGTGCGGGAGTTAAATCGGGGTTTTCAAATACAATATGCTGGAAGTGGTCAACCATCGTTCCGTATGGAATAAATGTAAGCGCTCCACCGATATGATTATATTTGAATTTGTTTGTATCTTTACCGAAATAACCTTCGGCCCACGACCATGCAAAAAATTCCATAGTCATTGAATGTACTTCGCAGCTCTCAAGTGTCGGTTGACGATATGCAGACGGATATATATCCTTTGCTGTGTAAAAAGCAAATGCATGACCTGCTTCGTGTGTCATAACCTCGACATCATGCGCTGTGCCGTTGAAGTTTGCAAAAATAAAAGGAGACTTGAATGCAGGCAGAAAAGTACAGAAGTCACCGCCTGCTTTGCCTTTTTTGCTGAGTACATCAAAGAGTTCATCATCGAACATATGATTAATAAATTCGGTTGTCTCACCGGATAATTCATGGTAGAACTTTTTTGAATGATTCAGTATATCATCAGGTGAACCCTGCGGTTTCGGATTTCCTAAACGGAAGTTCAGCGCTGCATCAGCAAAATTCATAGGATATTCAACACCAAGTCTCTTTGCCTGTGACTGATACAGCTTTGCAGCAACAGGAACCAGATGCTCACGTACCGACTTTCTGAATAATTCTACATCGTCTTTATTATAACAA
This sequence comes from Clostridiales bacterium GWF2_38_85, assembly GCA_001797275.1. Classification (GTDB taxonomy): domain Bacteria; phylum Bacillota; class Clostridia; order Oscillospirales; family CAG-382; genus GWF2-38-85. Next base: position 23,352 of record MGOY01000044.1, read on the forward strand.
TCTCTTGAAAGCCTATAATAACCAAGCTCGATGTAATTTTTGTATCCTAACTTCTTCGCAATTTTATCACGGAGATGTACCAGTTCATCGTATATTTTATCTAATTTTTCACCGTTTTCGATATAGAAGCTACCCTCCGCTTCCCATGCGGCTCTTCTGACAGTGTCATCGGGACTCTGTTTATACGGAGTCATTTGTGACAGAGTTCTCAACTCGCCATTAAACATAATTTGTGCCGAAGCAAGTAGTTTACCATATTCGGTTATTAGCTTGTTCTCTTCTTGAAGCTCTTCTATTATTTCCGGTGAAAATGTTTTTAACGCAATTTCGATTCTTTTAAATATCAAACTGCCGTATTTTTTTTCGAATTCAGGTTTGAATTTTGAATTGTATAATGCATAAATAAATGACTGGTTAACTTCTTCAATAATAGGTGTTTTCTCATCGATATACTGTGCTTCATCATCATAGAACTTATCAGTAGTATCAATATTATGTCTTATCATTGCAATTGTAAACATCGTTTCAATATTTACAGACAGAGCTTCGGATTCGTCGAATATTGCATCTGCATCATAAAAAGATTCAGCTGCAATCAATCTGCCGGTCAATGCTTTTAACTTCTCAATAAACTCTTCTAAGTTCGGTCTTAGGTACTTAATTTCTGAAAATTTCATAAAATTCCTCCATATAATGTTTTATATTACTGTAATATTCAAAAATGAAAGGTAAAAAAAATATGAAACTAAAATATCTTGGAACAGCTGCTGCCGAGGGATGGCCTGCGGTGTTTTGCAACTGTGATTACTGCAATAAAGCAAGAGAAAGAGGTGGTAAGAGTATAAGAACCCGCTCCCAGGCGATGGTTAATGATGATATGCTTATCGACTTCCCTGCTGATACATATCATCATGCACTTGTTAACAACCTGAATTTATCTAAGATAAAACATACATTGATTACACATACACATTCGGATCATTTCATCCCTGTTGATCTTGCATTCAGAGGTATTTGTTTTGCACATAATTTAATCAGCGAAAAAATCACCTTTATCGGTAATGAAGCAATGAACAGCCTTTTAAAAGAACAATATTTAAAAAGTATGTATAAGGAAGTCGCTGATAAAATTGAAAGTGTATATCTTCCCTTATTCAAACCGACACAGTTTGGAGATTACACAATAACGGCTCTCCATGCGAACCATAAGACTGATGAAATTGCATATGTATATGTAATTCAAAAAGACAATAAAACAATGCTATATCTTCATGATACCGGATTTTTAGCTCCTGAAAATCATGAATACTTGAAGAATAGCGGAATAATTATTGATTTGATAAGCTACGACTGCACTTTTGTTCTCGGCAGAGACGGAAATGGTCACTTAGGTTTGCCTGACTGTATCGAACTCAGAGAGCAGCTTTTTGTTGACGGTATTGTCAGCAAAAAAACCGTACATGTCATCAATCACTTCTCACATAATGGTGGTACACTTCACGAAGAGCTTGAAGCAGAGGCTGCAAAGTCCGGATTTCTGACATCATATGATTGTATGGAGATAGAAATATAACATTACATAATAAAAGTTTTGATTTTAAAGCGGAGTGAGTGCCAAAAGCACTCGCTCCGCTTTATTTTTTAAGTTTTACGGAATTTCGTTGAATATTTCAACTGTCGAATCCATAGCTGCCTTGATCGTTGCTTCTATAGACTGATATTCGGAAGTGAATTGGCCGAGAAGCTTATTGTCAACGAGTTTATGAAGCATAGCACCCATACCGCCCCAATTGTAGATATGTCCCATATCGCATCCAATAGTATCGAAGATAACATCAAGCATTGCTTGGCTTTCTTCGTCACGAGTCTTCTGCTTTTTGAGAGCAAGCTCATAATATGCGGGAGTAAGTATGTTTTTACTTGCTGCGCCGAGTGCTTCCATAACTACAGAAGCCATTTCAGCATCATCAGTTGAAAGAAATTTCGGAATAGCAACAGCATTTCCGCTCCATGGATTTATCATATGCTGATAATTTTCCTGGTTTTCATCATATAACGGAATCGGAAGAATGCCAAAGTCTGTATCTGCAGCCATATTTCTAAGCTTTTCAACAGATCCAAGTCCTTCGCAGAATATCAAACAACGCTCATCTATAAATGCTTGACGTGTTAAATCAACCGGAGTGTTGGAAACAGTAAAATAATTGTTTGCATTTACAAAATAATCAGAATTAGTCATAAGCTCAAGAATTTTTTCAACAACATTAACACTGTGTGCATTATACATTGTTATTTGAGGCATACCTTCTGCATCTTTTGATGCAAGTCTTTCACCTGAGCCATAGAACATTGCCCACATAAGATCGTTCTGTCCGGCAACACCAAATTTGTCAGTATAATCGATAATGTTATTATTGTCAAGGTCTACTCTTGTTTTTGTTGACCATTGTATCAACTTATCAAATGTCCAGGTTTTATTATTTACAAGCTCGTATGGATCTTCGAGACCAAATTCTTGGAACATATTCTTGTTAAAGAAGCAAACTGTTAACGAATTTCTTGTCTGGAAGCCGATATCTCCTGTTGCAAAGAACAATCTTCCATCAATCTCGATATCGTCAACAAAGTATTGGTCCCACCACTCAGCTTCAAGACCATGTAAATATTCAAAGTCCATTAAGTCATATAATGTATTTTGTTTTGCAAGCACTGCGCAGTTGTACAGTGAGGGAACTACAAGATAATAATCATCCGAACCCATTTGCATCGATTGAAGGACACGGTCGTTCAATGCACCACCGCTGAATCTTTCGGTTGCTTCAATACATTCTTCAACAATTTCGATGTTAAGAAGCTCTTCTACCGCTGCATTTCTCTCAGCAACAGCAACATTGATAACATTTTCTTCGAGTTCATCACCATAACCGAACTCTGAATACTCCATTTTTGAAAGGCTAAAAGCAGTTGTCAGGATTTTAAACTGTATACCGTCATAATCTACATCCGGGATTTCTGCAGTATATCCACTATCTTCGCTTTCTGTACCGGAAACTGCACTTTGGTCTGTTGAATTATTACTTGTTTCATTATCATTCTTACAGGCCACAAGTATTGTTCCGAGTAACATTATTACAAGCAACATTGAAATGATTTTTTTCATACTTTCATTTTCTCCTTTTCTCCGACTTTTATATCACATAACTTCCGCCGTAAAGCTATGAGTTTTATAAAACTAAATAAATAATTATTCATTTAGTTATATACAATTATGGAATCTGTTCAAATGCATCAACTGTTTGCTCAACAGCTGCTTGTACTGAAGTTTCCATGCTCTGCCACAACGTTGTAAATTTACCTTCATCCGAACCAATCATTGCATGAAGAAGTGAGAAGCCCATATTGCCCCAGTTATATATATGACCGACATCGACGCTTATTGTTGAGAATATGAGGTCAAGCATTTCCTGACTGTCATTATCTCTCGTCTTTTGCTTCTTCAGTGCAACATCATAATATGCAGGAGTAACTATATTCTTGCCTGCTGCTCCTAAAGCTTCCATTACAATCGAAGCTATTTCTGCTTTTTCTGCTCCGATGTATTGAGGAATTGCAAAGGCATTACCGCCCCATGGATTTACAAGATGATAATAACCGCCCTGGTTCTCGTCATACATTGGTACAGGAAGTATTCCGAAATCAATAGAAGCTTCCATATTTCTAAGGTCTTCAACTATATTTAAAGATTCAAAATATAAAAGGCAGCGATTTGTCATAAATGCGTTGGTGATAAGCTCAGAAGGTGATACTGTGTAACCTGGTTCGTTCCAATAATCGTTGGCACAAACAAAATAATTTTTATCATTCATAAGCTCAAGAATTTTTGACATTACCTTAACACTGCGTGTATTGTATACATCAACTATAGGCATTCCATTTACGTCTTTTTCGGCAAGTGTTTCTCCGCAACCATAGAACATTGCCCACATCATGTCATTCTGACCACCGACTCCAAATTTATCTTTATAATTGATAACCTGATCATTATCAAGATCACTCTTAACTAATTTTGACCAACTGATTACTTGATCAAGTGTCCATTTGTTTTGTTTTACAAGTTCATATGGATCCGGAAGATCGTATTCCTCAAACATATTTTTGTTGAAATAACATACAGTAAGAGAATTTTTTGCAAAAAAACCAATGTCACCAATTGCAAAAAATGCTTTGTCGGCTATGGAGGTCTCCTTAATGAAATTCTGGTCCCACCATTCTGCAGAAAGGTCATGAAGATATTCAAAATCATACAAGTTATAAAACAATCCTTCTGAAGCAAGGATTGCTACCTGATATAGCTGAGGTGCTATGATGTAATAATCATCCTGACCGGAAGCAGCTGCTTGCCGCACCTCATTCATCATTTGACCGGTCGCCATACCTGAGTCGTCAATAATGCCGACTTCGGTGATTTTGATATTAAGTAGTTCTTCTACAGCAGCATTACGGTTTGCTACAGCAGTATTGATTGCATTTGCTTCGAGCTCCTCACCGAAACCGAATTCCGTGTAACCCTTAAGACCGAAATTCGTTAGCCTGGTAAGAATCTTGATTTCCAATCCTTCATAATCTTTTTCGGGGATATCGGCAACATAGGTTTTTTCGCTTGTTTCGCTGCTGGTATCATCAGATGCATCTTCTGATATTGTGTTTTCAGCAACACTGCTTGAATTGTTTCCATTTTGACTACAAGCGGAAAAAACAGTCGTTAGAATAAGCAAAACCATAATAAATGACAATGTTTTCTTCATATGAATCCCTCCAAGTTTTATTTTTCTTATAAATATTTCTTTATTGGATTATATATTTACTTATATTGATTTTTACTTGACAATTCATCATGTAATCGTATAAAATTTTCATGTCTTGAAGCCGGTATTATATTTTCTCTGACCGCTGATATAACAGCACAGCTCTCTTCTTTCAGATGTGTACAGTTACGAAATTTGCAATTGTTTTTATATGGTGTAAATTCGGGAAAAGCTTTCTCGTTAAGCTGTTCCAATGTCAATAAATCAAAGTTGATAAAATCTATCATTCCGAATCCCGGTGTATCGGCAACATAGGTATCTTTATTAATTTTAAATAATTCTGTTATTCGTGTTGTATTTTTTCCGCGTTGTATTCTTTGTGATATCTCCCCTACTTCAAGTAAAAGTTCGGGGAATAACTGATTCATGATAGTTGATTTTCCAACACCTGATTGTCCGGCAAAAGCGCAAACACCTTCGATGCTGTTCTTCAATTCATCAATTCCATCTTCTTTGTTCCCGCATATACTATAGACTTTATAACCGCACTTTTCATAAATACTACATATTTCATTTTGGCTTTTTATATCTATTTTGTTAACAACAATTATCGGGTTCACATTATTTGCTTCTGTAATTGATAGCATACTGTCAATATTATAAAAATCCGGGGCTGGTTCATCGGTTGCAACAACGATAAAAAGTGTATCAAGATTTGCGACCGGCGGTCTTATAAATGAATTTTTCCGTTCAAGAAGTGAATTAATAAAAATGCTGTTATCTGTATTCAATATATATTCAACAAAGTCACCTGCAAGTATTTTATATCCTTCTTTACGAATCTTACTTCCGGCATTACCGACTCTCGATATTCCATTCTCGTCTTCTATTGTATAGAGACCGTTTTGCTGCTTTAAAACTCTACCATTTTGCATATTATCCGACATCAATTACCTGCGGTTCAGATTCTTCTGTATTCGGTTGTGAAGCTTCAATGGGTTCATATTTATATACAACAATATCTACTATTGTTGAATATTCAGATACCAGCATTCCTTCTTTAATACTTTGAGATTCAACTAAACCGTCTTTTGATACATCATTTGTTGTTTTATATTCAACTTTACCGAGTGTCAGATTATATTCGGTAAGAAGTCTTTTTGCTTCTGCTTCATTTTTATTCATAAGGCTGGGGACAGCAACCTTCGTAACTTCCTGTCCTTTCGAAACATATATTTTTATAGTATCTCCCGACATCATACTTGCACCGGCAGCAGGTTCGGTGCTTATAATATATCCATTCAAAACTGTCGGGCTGAAATAATCGTATTTTATTACCACTAAACCAAGCTTTTCAAGCGATGCTTTTGCTTCTCTCCATTCGGTTATACTCATATTTGGAACGATAATTTCTTCTTTACCCATTGTTATATCTATTGTTATCTCAATATATTTCATATCGCTGGTAAGGCTTCTGGTTGAACCACCGCTTATACTTTGTGTAATGATAATATTGGGTGTTTCATTTTCATTTGCGACTTTTTTAGTATCCTTGATCTTTATCTTTTTAGATAGCAGCTCTTGATTGAGTTGTTCATTCCACTCCTTACCAACAAGAACCGGTATTTCAATTGTCTCAGATTCCGGTGTGCGTGAAATAATCTGGACAACCTGATAACCTACAGCAATACCAAGTCCTACTAAAACTAATATAAAAGCAAAAGTTACAGCGGCAACAATTGGAAGCATACCGCTTCTCTTTTTTGCCTTAACTTTTTTCTTATTATTTTTGGTTACAGGTCTGGGTGTGCTTGCAAGCTTCTGCTCAACTGCACGCTGAGCGTTTGCGTAATCTTTATCTTCCTGCGATTCCCATTCATCAACATCTGGTTTGATTTTATCTATAAGAAGAGTGCTTGTACCATTATATTCTTCAGGTTCTTCTTCAGGTTTAAATACATAATCCGGATTCTGAACTATTTCTTCTATTACTCTTGCCATAGCATGTGCTGACTTAAAACGATTCTCAGGTATTTTTTCCATTGCTTTGAGAATTATCTGAACAACTCCGGCAGGAAGCTCAGGTACATGATCAGACGGGCTTTTGGGAATATCGTTGACTTGCATCATGGCAACTGTAACAGGACTGGTCGCAACAAATGGCAGTATACCTGTTACTGCTTCATAAAACATAACCCCGACAGAATATAAGTCAGAATAACAGCCTGTCGTCTTGCCGCTTGCCTGCTCAGGTGAAATATAATATACAGTTCCTATTGCTTTATCTGTCATCGTCAATGGTTCAGTATTCGGGATCTTGGCAATACCGAAATCTGTAACCTTGATTTCTCCGGTTCTGAGTAGCATTATATTTTGAGGTTTAATGTCACGATGGATTATTCCCTTTGTATGCGCATGATCCAATGCGCGAAGTATCTGGCAGATATAAAATGCTGCTTCCTTCCATGGGAGCTTACCTTTACGTGTGAGATATTCTTTTAAAGTTATGCCGTCAAGATACTCCATGACTATATACTTCATATCTGCATATATTGCGACATCATAGATATTAACAATGTTTTTATGAGAAAGCATTGCAACTGCTTTGGATTCGTTTATAAAGCGTTGTTCTGCTTGGTCATCACCATTAAATTCTTCACTAAGTATCTTGATGGCAACTGTTCTGTTCATTACAAGGTCAGTTGCCCTCAGTACAAAAGCCATTCCTCCTATACCGACTAGCTCAAGAATTTTATATCTTCCGTCAAGAACTTTTCCTATATAAACATCGTATTTTGACTTATCCATCTTGTAAAATCTCACGGTTATACCGTGAAATCTCCTTTCTGATTAAAGTATGTTATTCTCAAATAGAATAACTGTTATATTATCACCGCCGCCGCTATTATTAGCGCCGTCGACCAGTTCATTTAATTTATCTTTGACATCCTTGTCGGTATTTATTATATTTACTATATCATCTTCGGAAATAAAGTTATATAGTCCGTCACTGCAAAGAACCACGGTCTTAAAATCATCCGAATACTCATAATAATCGTACGATAGATTCTCTTCAGTACCCAAAGCTCTCATTATGTAATTACGGTAAGGATGCGTGCGAGCTTCTTCAGCTGTAATTTTTCCTCTTTCAAGAAGCTCCTGTACCAGTGAATGGTCTCTTGTTATCTTCTTAATCTCGTTTTTATTAATTATATATAATCTGCTGTCTCCCGCATTAATAATATGCAAAATTTTATTTTTGATAATGCATGCAACAAGAGTTGTACCCATGCCATCAAGTTCAGAATACTCACAAGCACATTTATAAACACTATGGTGAGCTGTATCTCCTGCATCAAGCATCAGCTTTTTTATGTCTTCTTTATTATCAGTTATTTTGTTACTGTTATTTTCAATGTATTCCATGAAACTGTCGGCGGCAAGCTTGCTTGCGACAGCACCGCCGGCCGCACCACCCATACCATCGCATAATACCGCAACATCCGAATTTCCGATAATCGCAGTTTTAAAATAATCTTGATTGCTTTTTCTTTTAAGCCCGGTCTCGGTTACGCCATAATAGGACATTACGATTCATCCTTTCCGAAATACTAAGCTAATAAATTATATATTATCTAAATTTTATTTTACAAGCTGCTTGTTTCTCAATTGACCACATGAAGCATTGATATCACTGCCAAGACGCCTTCTGACTGTTACTCTTATTTTATATTCTTCAAGCACTTTTGTAAAGTCCGAAATTACATTTTTATCGCTTTTATTGTAACTTTTTTCTTCAACGGGGTTCAAAGGTATCAAATTTACATGCGTTAGTGTCCCAAAAAGCCGTCTGCCAAGTTCACGAGCACATTCAGGACTGTCGTTTACTCCTGCAATCATAGCATATTCATACGATATTCTCCTGCCGGTGGTCTCGGTGTATTCTCTACATGCTGTAAAAAGTTCATCTATTGAATACTTTTTTGCAATCGGCATTATCAAACTCCTTATTTTATCGTTGGGAGCATGAAGTGAGATTGAAAGAGTTATTTGAAGATTTTCCTTCGCGAGCATTTTAATTTTATCAACCAGACCGCAGGTTGATAACGAAATATGCCGCATTCCGATATTCAAACCGTTTTTATCATTGACAAGGTGAAGGAACTTCAATACATTGTCATAATTGTCAAGCGGTTCGCCTATACCCATCAGTACAATGCTTTGTACATCGCATCCGCTGTCTCTTTCTGTAGCGGTAATCTGTTCAAGAATTTCACTTGCTGTCAGGTTTCTGCTCAACCCGTTCATTGTTGAAGCACAGAAGCTGCAACCCATCCTGCAACCGACCTGAGTTGACAGGCAAATGCTGTTGCCGTGCTTATAACTAAGAAGTACAGTCTCAACCATTTCGCCGTCAGAAAATTTGAAAAGGTATTTTATTGTTTCATCTATCTTAGATATTAATTTTCTTTCTATCTCAACTTTTGGTAAATAACATTTTTCTTTGAGTTTATTTCTCAGTGCAACCGGAATATTTGTCATCTCATCAAAGTCAGCTCCTCTGCTGAGCCAGACAAAAATTTGCTCCGCTCTGTATGCGCTTTCACCGATAGATGTCATAAATTCTTTGATTTCATTTATTGTTGCACTTTTTATATCAAACATTTCTATTCCTTGTTACTTCTGACTATTTTACAAACGAAGAAGCCTTCGCCGTTAACATCGGGTGTAAATACTTTCATTTCGTCGATATAATAACCAGGATTCTCAGAAATAAAACGGTTTACTATACCTTCATTTTCATTTTTATTTATCGTACAGGTTGAATATACTAATATTCCGTTCTCTTTCAGATAATTTACAGACGATTTTAATATATTATACTGCAGTTCAGGAAGTTTTCCGAAACTTTCAATATTTTTACAGCGAATTTCAGGTTTAGATGACATTTCACCCAGTCCTGAACAGGGTACATCACAAATTACTTTATCTGCTGTTCCGATATATTTTTGAATCGGATTCCGAGCATCATTACATACGGTTTCAATAATACTTATACCCAGTCTTTCCGCACTTTTCTTAATCAGACTGAGTTTGTTCATATGCAGATCCAACGAAACGACTCTACCATTATTTTTCATCTCAATAGCTGCAGAAAGGCTTTTCCCACCCGGACACGCACAGACATCAATCACTGTTTGTCCGCTTTCAGGCGCAAGAAGCACAGTTGAGTATTGTGAACCGATACTTTGTATGAAAAAGCTGCTACCTATATCAGCAATTATATCAGATGAATTCGATTTTGTCGATACAAGACCGAAGGGTGATAAATTATTTTTCTCTGTTCCGGGTAAACGCTTTTGCAGATCATCAATTGTTGTTTTTAATGTATTTACACGAATTGGTAATTTTTCTATACTGAGCAGAGCTTCAAAAATTTCTGTATAATTTACAGGATACTGTTTCTTTATTAGCTTATAAATCGATTCCGATACCGAATATTTTATATTTTCGTGCAGTGTAGTTATTTGTTCTTTAAGCTTTGAGCTTTGTCTTGATGCATTTCTCAATACTGCATTTATAAATCCGCTCGACTTCAGCTTCATGTTGTTTGCTGTGTTTACTGCTTCATTACAAGCAGCACTCGGAGGTATCCTATCTGTAAATAACAGCTGGTATAAGCCGACACGAAGTACGGCTTTTGTCTTTTCGTCGATCGATTCTATTCCCATATCAGAGAGTTTATCGATAAAATAGTCAAGCGTCAACAGCCGTTCCAGTGTCCCGTGAACAAGAAATGTATACAAAGCTGCATCGGAAGCAGTAAATTTGTTATTGCTTAAGGTATTACCAATTTCAAGGTTTGAAAATGCTTTGTCCTTTGTGCATCTTAAAACTGATCGCGCAGCACAGAAACGTGCATTTCCCTTTTTTTTAGTTGCTTCGTTTATCATAATTTATGTCCGATTAAATATGCCTGGACCGACATGCGTTTACAACATTCAGGTTGTATCTCGGTAATTTTTATACTGCCTTCCGCACAAGCAATCTCAATACATCCGCAGCTTGCACTTAATATACAACCCGGTTCACCTTTGCCCTCTGTGACAGTTGCATTAAAAAGCTTATACCTCTTTCCGTTAATGCAGGTAAATGCACCGGGAAACGGGGAAAGCCCTCTAATATGATTTGCGACCTGTTCTGCAGGTTTGTTAAAATCAATCATAGACTCACTTTTTTCTATCTTTGCGGCATAGGTTGCCTTTGAATCATCCTGCTTGGTTCTTTTTACAGTGCCATTCTTTATCTGGGTCATGACCTCAGTTATTGCATTTGCGCCGATTTCGCTCATTATATCATGATATTCGCCTGCTGTCATGGTTTCAGGGATATTAATCGGCTTTTGTAATATAATATCACCTGTATCGAGTCCTTTTTCCATATACATAATTGTTATACCGCCGAACTTGTCACCATTCATTATAACACGATTAATCGGTGCTGCTCCTCTGTATGCAGGCAGGAGTGAAGCATGTATGTTTATACATCCGAACTTAGGTATACAGAGAACACTTTCGGGCAGAATTTTTCCATATGCAGCAACTACTATAACATCAGGATTCTGTTCTTTGATTATATTTACCGGTTCATCGTTTTTTAAGGTATTGGGTTGTATTACGGGTATATTTACACAGAGAGCATACTCCTTAACAGCTGTCGGTTTAAGTTCGTATCCTCTTCCCTTCGGTTTATTGGGCTGTGTAATAACCAGAGTTACATTTTCTGTTTCGTATAAGCTTTTTAATGTCGGAACAGCAAAATCGGGTGTACCCATAAAAACAATGTTTAATTTCATTTATCTATTCAGCCTCTTTGTCCTTTTTCAAGATTTCCTCAAGCTCGCTTTCATCTATCATACGAACTGCATTGTCATAAAATAAAATCCCATCAAGATGATCAATTTCGTGGCAGAACGCTCTCGCTGTCAATCCTTTGCCTTCATGAGTTTCAATCTCGCCGTTGCGATTCATTGCTCTGATTTTAACCTTCATAGGACGATTGGTATATCCCCATTTGCCCGGGCAGGATAAGCATCCTTCGATATCTTCCTGTTTCCCTTCTGTTTCAATAATTTCAGGGTTGATTAATTCAATATATTTATCTTCATCATATACAAGAGCAACACGTCGCAGCACACCAACCTGTACTGCTGCAAGTCCAGCTCCATTTGCGTCATCAAGAGTTTCTTTCATATCATCAAGCAGCTGTAAAATTCTCGGTGTTATCTTATCTACAGGTTTACTTTTTTTTCTCATTATTTGATCATCATCAAGCACTATATTCAATAGAGCCATACCGGTTACATCCTCGCATTCCATTTATATTATTGACGGATTTATGTCTATATCAACTGCAGCATTTCTTCCCGAAGCTTTTGAGAACATAATAAGCAACGCTGAGAACAGACTGCGTATCTCACGAGTATTTTTGAATTTGATAATTAGTCTTCTGCGGTATTTGTTATTGATCTTATATATACTGTCTTTAAAAGGTCCAAACTTTATCAAGGGTGAATTCGGATAGTTCAACGTATGCAGCTTAACAAACTCCTCAGAAAACCGAGTTGAAAGCAGTTCTACATCATTCTCAACCTCACCTACAAAGCTGAATACAGCTATATCGCAAAATGGCGGGAAAACAACTGCTTTTCTTATCGCTATATCTCCGTCATAAAAGCTGCTATAATTCTGGATCGATGCAAGAGTCAGGACCTCATGTTCAGGTGAATAAGTTTGTATTACCGCTCTGCCTTTTAACTTTGCTCTTCCGGCTCTGCCGACAACCTGAGTCAGTAATGAAAAAGTACGTTCATTTGCTCTGAAATCGCTCATATATAGCGATGAATCTGCAAGAATGATACCGACCAGTGTTACATTCGGGAAGTCGAGCCCTTTTGCAACCATCTGTGTACCGTATAATATGTCTGCTTTGCCGTTTTTGAAAGCTTCATAGATATTGGTATGTGAATTCTTTACTGCTGTTGTGTCTGCATCCATTCTCAGGGTTCTAGCATTTGGGAATTCTCTTTCCAGCTCATCCTCAAGTCTTTGTGTGCCATAACCAAAGAACCCAAGATGCTTACTTCCGCATTTTGAACATACAGTCGGCGTCGGTTCTGTATATCCGCAATAATGACACAGAAGTCTGCCTCCGCGATTTTTATCCATCACATATACATGATATGTCAACGAAATCGAACAGTTCGGGCAGGTATTCACTTCACCGCATTTTCTGCAGGTTACATGAGAATTATAACCTCTTCGATTCAGCAACAGGATTGTCTGTTGCCCAAGCTCGAGATTTTTTTGTATTTCACTCTTGAGATGATCACCCAGCATGTTTTCACTGCTTTTGCTTTCATCTTCACGTAAGTCATCTATATATACCTCCGGAAGAACTGCTCCTCCGAAGCGATCTGTCATTTCTATTAATTTATATACACCGTTCTGCGCTTTATAAAAAGATTCAACAGACGGTGTTGCCGAGGACAGAAGCATTAGTGCTTTATGTTTAGTGCATCTGTATCTTGCTATATCAAGTGTATGATACTTTGGTGTCCTCTCGGACTTGTATGTATGCTCCTGCTCTTCATCTATAACGATAATTCCGATGTTATTAAGCGGAGCGAATATTGCCGAACGAGTTCCTATTACTACATCTGCTTTGCCATCAGCGATTTTTCTGTATGAATCAATGCGTTCTCCGACTGATAAAGCTGAATGTATTAACGCAACCCTTTCACCGAAGTATGCAGCGAACAATGCGACTGCCTGAGCCGTAAGTCCGATTTCAGGGACTAGTATTATTGCCTGTTTTTCTTGAGACAATGCGTGTCTGACAGCTTTTATTATAACATTAGTTTTCCCACTGCCAGTAATACCATAAAGCAGAGCAGCTTTTGGTTCGTCCGAATCTGCAAGCTCGCATATTTCATTATATGCTTTTTGTTGTGTTTCCGATAATTCGAACTCAGTTGTTGTTATTTCATCGAACGAAAAGCTTCTGTCAATATTTATATAATAAACCTCAACTATACCTCTTCGTACAAGGGTATTTATAACAGAACGTCCGCAGCAGGTGTAGTCAAGCAACTCAGATTCGCTTATTACCGGATATTCAAGAAGCATATTTATTATTCGCTGTTGCTTTTCACTGGATTGGTTTTTATCGCCCTCGATATACAGAAAAGCTTCATCATCAGATATTATAAGCCGTATATAGCGTTCTTTTTTCTCATTTATTTTTTTTGTAACACCGTATCTCTTTGTTAAGTATCCGAGCTTAATCAAAACCGTCAATAATTGAGTTACTTCATCACCGAATTCGGATATAAGAAGCGGTAAAGCTGCACCGTCACGCTCAAGTATAAAGCGATATACAATCGATGCTTTCATATTGATCGGTTTCAAATTTTCGATTTCTTCTGTCGGTGCCGCAAAATACATTTCATCCGTCTTAATATTTATACCCGGAGGAATCAACGTTTTCAATGCTGCACCAACAGTGCAAAAGCATCTTTCCTTAATAAAAAGACATAAGCCCATAAGCTCTTCATTGAGAAGAACCGGATATTCAAGAATATCTGATATGGGTTTCAGGCTTTCAAATTTTGATTCAGATTTCAACTTAACAACAACGGCACTCTGATATTTATTACCCTTGCCGAAAGGAACAATAACAATGCTGCCGACTTTAATCTGTTCGAGCAGGTTTTCTGGTATCAGGTAATCATACTCGCGGTCTATATGATACAGAGTCTCGATGATATGAACCGATGCAATCCGTTCCATGATTATTCGGACATTTTAATTTTATACTTGCCCTGGCTTATTCGTCTGATTGCAATTGTTACAGCTTTTTCGTTCATTGTATCGGAAGTAATATCTGATTTTGATTCCTTTACCATTGAGGTCGCTGCAAATTCTTTTTCTCTGATAATTTCATCTGTAACGTGACGAGCACATTTTGCGGTTCCCATAACCAAAGCATAACGATTGATTTTACCTTCTGTAAGTTGTTGTATTGATGGATATAACATTAATTAACCCTCCAAAATTTAAATAGATTTTAAAATTTTCTCGCTTAGATCCTCTTGTTCTATTGCACGAAGACGATGAGCTCTGACAACCGATATTATATCATCAGCAGCTTTATTCTCTTTATTATCATAATTGGTTATGATATAATCGTATTTTGATGCAAGTATTATTTCATCTCTTGCACGCATTAATCTGTTTCTGATTACTTCTTCAGATTCGGTTGCTCTTCCGCGTAACCGCTCTTCAAGTGTTTTAAAATCAGGCGGTGTCAAAAATATCAGTACAGCCGATGGATATTTCTTTTTTATCTGCATCGCACCGATTACTTCAATTTCAAGAACAACATTTATTCCTGCCTCTATCTGTTGATCAACATATTTTTTCGGTGTTCCGTAATAATTATTACAGTATTCGGCATATTCGAGCATATTCCCGGCTTGTATATCTTTTTCAAACTGCTCCATTGTTATAAAGAAATAATTTACACCGTCTTTTTCACCGAACCTTGGGTTTCGGGTTGTTGCTGAAACTGAATATTTATAATCCCTTCTTTTAGAAAAAAGAACTTCAAGCACCTTGCCTTTGCCTGCACCTGCCGGTCCGGATAATACAACCAGTCGACCTTTTTTATTTTCTTCCATAAAGACACATGCTTCCCTTCGGAGTTTGTATGGTTTCAGCTTGCTGAAATTCTGTCTTTAAGACAGAAAGCACAAACTCGCAGGTTGAACAAAATAAAATTAGAAGCTATGCTTCTTTCTGTTCAACCTATTGCCTTTCAATTATCAGTTAACTTAGATTTTATGCTCTCAACATCATCCGCAGACAATATCAGATGATCGCTATCTGTAATTAATACGGCAAGCGTCTTCTTCCCGCAGGTAACATCAATTGCTCTGCCGGTGTCCTTAGCATCTTGAATCATTCTTCTTATCGGAAGCGAATCAGTTGTAACAATAGCAACAATTCTGTCTGCTGAAACAGAATTCCCAAAGCCGACATCAATCAGTTTCATATATATGGAATTCTCCAATCATCGGTATACAAATTAATGAGTTATATCATTCAATGTTTTGTATTTGCTCACGGATTCTCTCAAGCTCACTTTTTGCATCAACGACTAGTTTTGCTATTTCGATATCGTTTGCTTTTGAACCGCAGGTATTGACCTCACGATTAATTTCCTGCAACAGAAAATCAAGCTTTCTGCCTGTAGGATTATCTTCTTCTAAAATCGTTTTTAATTGATCTATATGGCTTTTTAATCTGACCAGTTCTTCGGTTATATCAAGTTTGTCGGCAAGTATTGCACATTCGGCGAGGAGCCGTGCTTCATCAACCTCAGCACCCTCAAGCAGTGTGCGAACCCTTTCGCGAAGCTTTTGATTATGTGCTTCAACTGATTTCGGTGATAATTCAAAAATCTTCAGTGAGATTTGTTCAACAATTTTTATTCTTTCAATTAAATCAACTTTTAAATTTTGACCTTCAATTTCACGCATTCTGTCAAACTCGTTAAATGAAGCAGCTGCAACTTCCTTCACTGCTTCCCAGATTTCATTCATATCTTCATCGAGCTTTTTTAAATTAAATGCATCAGGCTTCGAAGCAAGCATTGATAATGTTATTTCACCTGGTACATTATAATCATCTACTATTGTTTTCAATGCTTTGATATAGCCTTCGATATATTCCTTGTTCAAAGTCAGCTCTACCTTATCTCCGCTTATATTGTCAACCGATGTGTATATTTCGATTTTGCCCCTCGATATATACTCTGATACAAGCTGCTTCAATTTATCCTCAAACGGCGAATACATCCTGTTCAGACGGACTGTTGTGTCAAGAAATCTGCTGTTTACGGAACGGATCTCAACAATTATATCTCTGCCATTAATTAATTTTTTAACTCTGCCGTAACCTGTCATGCTTTTAATCATAACTGCCTCAATTCTCCAACGATTTTTAATTGCGAATCTATTATCGTTGATTTTATATACATTAAACTAATAAATGAATTTCTAAAACTATAAATGATAAAATTATAGTTCATTTATTAGTTTAATATTGTAAATGCTTTTTCAAAAAGCAGATTTACATCCATATACCTTGCTTCATCGGTAGGAGCATTTAAAATAACTACATATATTTTCTTGTCTTCATATTCGCCATATGCAGAGAGACAATTCCCTGCCTCATCAGTAAATCCTGTCTTAAGTCCCTTGACATATTCATTATAATAATTTTTGCTGGTATCAGCAGTTTCTTTGAGCAACTTATTACTGTTGACCCAAGTTACAACTTCACCTGTTAAAAAGGTTTCATCGATGCGAACAGTTGATGTAATTTCGACGATTACTGGTATGCTGTGGGCGTATTTAGAAATCAATAATATATCTCTCGCGGTCGTGTAATGATTGTCGTCATGCCAACCGTCGGGATTTACAAAATGAGTATTAACTGCTCCGATTTCGACTGCTTTTTTGTTCATCATTTCACAGAACTTTGCGACTGCATCTCTGTGATACATATCATTTTCATTTTCTAATTTTCTGATCACGCCTGATGCTATAACATATGCTGCATCATTACCGGAAGGAATAAGCAGTGCCTCAAGCAACATTTTTAATGAAAGCTTTTGTCCTGACTGAAGAAAAGCAATACTCGAGCCCGTCTGAACAAGCGATAATTCATTCCCGACCGTAAACACTTCATCAAGTCCGAAATTCTCAACCGCTACAATCGCAGTTATAAGCTTCGTCAAACTTGCCGGATAACATCGAATATCCGAATCTTTTTCAAATAATATTTTATTATTGGTTTCGTCATATACAATTGCGAATTCTGATGATATTTCTGCTTCAAATCCTGAAGGCTCGCTTGTTTCCGAAATATCAGGTATCGATATCTCCGGTTCCAAAACACAGGTAGATACTTCACTGACAGTTTCTGAAACAACGGATTCGTTATTATCTACCGGTATAATTATTGCTCCGCAGCTATTTAATAAAATGATTATCGAAACAACAAGCAATGAAATTATGATTCTTTTTATCTTATTATGTTTTATCGCCATAACTTATTTCCTTTTTGAATTGTTCTTGAAAAATATATTGCGGTATCTCGTCATATATAGTCTATATATCATTGATATAGCGATATCGTAAAGCACAAAGGATGTATTTCCGAGCAAATACGAAATAACCGAAAATGAAAATATCGGATCGTCTATTGTCAATACCGAGGTCCCGAGAAAAATTATACCTGAGAATATTATATTGAATGCAAGTATTTTTATAATCCAAGATAAATACTTACCCAACCTATCAATGTCTTGCTTAAAGATGGGATATAATCCAAAAAAGCAGATATAAAAAATGGCTATAAGCTTATTTGGAAATAGTAAAATACTCAATACAGAAACTGTTATATAAGATAATATAGAATACATTATTCCCATTTCAGCTCTGATCATCATCCCGATCATACCGGATAATGCTGCTGCTGACAAGTCAAGTGAGGTTATAACATTCCCGATTATCTGCATTACTAAAGCGATTGCTGAAAGAAGAGCGGCTAAAACCGTTTTTTTGGTTTTTTTCAATTTCAAACCATCCTTAACAGCAGTTACACAAGCAATCCGCGCAAGCCAATCCTGCGCATAAATCGCATGCATTGCACTGTTGTGTATTTATTGAGTTATAGTTTGGGTTAGTTGTGTTATTAAGATTGTTTAACGCAGCTTTGTATTCACCATTGTTTGGATCCATTCTTGATGCTTGTTCGAAGTTTTTCCTTGCCTCAAACATCCAACCTTTTTGTAGCTGTACAGCACCCTTGAGGAAGCACCATTCAGCTCCGCGTTCTGTAAGCGGTACGTTTTCAAGTAAAATATCGGCCTCAGTAAATCTGCTACTGTTTATAAGCTCTCTTATTCGTGCGTATTGAGGAGTAGTGTTTGATGAATATCCGTTTGAACTATTATTATTGCTGTATGAAGAGCTACCGTTTGCACGCATTTTCTGAACTGTATCATAAGCTTCGTTAATCTGCTTCATTTTATCCTGAGCAAGATCGGCAAGCGGATTGTTTGTATATGCATCCGGATGATACTTTTTTGCAAGATCACGGTATGCTTTTTTGAGTTCTTCATCTGTTACATTCGGTGATACACCCAATACTTTATAGGGATCTGTCATTGGCAGTCTTCTTTCTTGTTTAAAACTTTATATTGTACTATTTTTGTACCCTGGAATGCTATGTTTTCAATTATATTATAAATATCAATATTCTCTTCTTCACAAAGAGAATATGAAAGCATAAAAGCGTTCATGCTATCTGTTAGTGTTGTGTCCATTAGAATGAAATCTTCCGATAGCTTATTTTTATCTTTATATAGCTTCTTTAAAGGATTATAATTATTACTTTCGATATCATCGTCAAGGTCATCACAGGCATCCAATATGTATATGTATCTGCCCATATGATATCCGCAGCTTTTTGCTATTCTATTTTTTGCTCCGCTGATATCTTTTTCAAGGATACCCGCCATCAATCTGCCAAAGCAGTCGGCAACAGCATCTATCGATTCTTCGTTTTGTTTTTCAAGTTCGGAGAGCTTCATCAATGGTTCGCTGATAATACCGGGTAGATCAATATACAGCTTTTCAGCTTTTCTCTTCATTCGTTTGAAGAATGGTAAAGCAAGATATTTCATCAGCTTTGCTATACCTTTGCTGTCGTTAATGTCATCAAGTGCTTTATAATAGGTAAGTACAGCAAATGCAGCTGATGTGTAACTAAGAGCTTCGTTGCTGTTCATAATCCTCTTCTTGCGCAGAGGATTATATGTGCATCTTCCTGTCCTCAGAAAATATTCCTCTCCTGTGAGCGATAACCTAAGCAACGCCATGAAAACGAAATCATAGCTTAAAAGGAAGCGTGTAAGTCTTGAAACAGTTTTGCCGCCTGTAACGCAAATACCGCAGTAAACAGACTTATACAACTCCATTTCGCGGACCTTAAGCTCACCCATATTTGGTTTGATGTATCCAAACATTTTAATACCCCTGCCTTGCTGCTTTGAAGGGCATCAAAGCATCGGTTTCTAAGCACCTACATAACAACACAGATTATATTATAGCATATTAATTATACTTTTTCAACATAAATTTGTTGATAATGGAGCTTAAAATTTAAGATAATATAACGTATATCTAATTATAGCTGAATATTGTTTACAGTTAAACAGTTTTATGTTACAATTTCAATGAGAATTAATCAGAGGTGGTAACGTTTGAAAGATATTTCTTTAAAACTACGGTTTTGTGCTTTTGTACTATTCGACATGGTGCAAAGCTGACTTCGTCAGAATATCACAATTTCCACTAACTATAAAAGGGATGGTTATAAATATGCAGAATTACTGTATTATATATTTTTCACCAACCGGAGCGACAAAAACTATTTCGATGAAAATCTACTCTTTTTTAAAAGTAAAAGGTGAAACCGATATTATCGACATAACAAAACCGCAGAAAAGAAAGTTTTATGAAAATGAAGTAATATGCGGTAAACATTTATTCATTGCAGCACCTGTTTATGCACACAAAATACCTGCGCAAATTAAAAGCTTCATTGAAATATGCAGTTTGAAATTTGTAAAAGCATCCGTCATAATTACATACGGAAATGCTAACGAAGGATATGCGCTCCAACAAATTATAAAGCTACTTGGAAAGAAACGGGTACCCGTTGTCTCAGCAGCTGTAATGCCTGTCAGACACTCATATCAGGATTTACTCGATGCTGAATTCATTGCACCCGAAACCGATGATTTTCTCTCGAATTTTATTGAAAAATCAGTTGTCCAGGAAAAACAAAAAACCTTTAACCCTAAGGTAAAAAGGTTAACTGTTGCCTGCTTTGTAAATCAGGATTTTTTATCTCGTGTTAATGTAACTGCTCCGTCACTTGGCAGGCAGCTTTGCAACAATTGCAAAAGCTGTATATCTGTCTGCCCTGTTGCAGCAATTGACGGCAACCTTGATGTTGACAAACACAAGTGTATACGCTGCGGTGCTTGCGTTAAATATTGCAATAAAAACGCACGAAAGCTGAAAATAAGACTCCCGATTATGCGTTGGTATCTTGAACATAAAATCCCGATCCCAAAGGAAAACAAGGCATATTATTGAGATATGAGTTTATGTATTCGGTCTCCTGCGGGGGAGTTGCCGTAAATCCCGAATTATGTTTTAATTCAATAATTGCTTTCTGTCTGTCAATATTGCCGTCACCGGTAGCGATTGCAAGCTCAATAGCCAACATCGGTATTATAGCTGACTCCATTTTTAAAAACCGTCGGTGTTGTGAATATTCCTTGCAGTTTTCAATATTGCAGCTTGTGTGAAGTCCTTTTTCGCTGTTAGAATTCCAACCAAGCTTTTCATGTAACAGAACTTTGACATCATCCCATTTATATATACCATCTCTGCTGATATCGTTGAAGTCAATATGGACCAGAGCGGGAATAAATTTATTATTCCTTGACTTTTTGACTGCTTCTGCAAAAGGCTTTAAAAGCTCCGGTGATTCCTGCAAAGCTGTAAAAGTATTTTCAATGATCTCATTGCGATAACCGAACACTTTTAAAAGTCTGCTTTTACCGAATGCAAGATTTTTTACAACAAGATACATCCATTGCTGTCCGTTTTTATACGGATATCTAAAGGTTATCAGCCTGACTATATTCATCAGCATCAAGGATATCCGCTGAATAAACGGATAGAACATAATTCTTGGTGCCATCTTGTTGAAAATTATACCCCTACATTGTGCAGGCTCCTCACCGAGTATAAGATAAGGAACTTTTTTATCGACCAACTCCTTGTAAAACAATACATATACAACAGAAGGACAGATGCAGGTATTCTGCTGCAGTTCATAAACTTTTTTATATATTTTTCTAAGCTCCGAATCGGGAGCTTTTCTTGTTATAAACGTTACATTCGAAAGTAGTTTTTTTGCCGCTTCGATGTTCTGCAACGCATTCTCAGCCATGTACGGGATCAACCAGGTCAGAGCAAGTATACGCAGATGTAATACTTCACTGAGATAGTACAGCAAAAACGATGAATCTTTACCGCCTGTATAGAATATTGCTGCGTCATAATCAAACTTTGTGTTAGGTTTTATTTTGTCTGCAGTCGGATAAATACATTTCAAGTTATTGAACTTTTCTTTATATCTGCAATATCTGCATATCGGACAGATTTCCTCGCTGTAGTGTAAGTATTTGCAGAGCAAAGCTTACAGAATTCTGCTTGTTCAATGTTTTGCGGAGTCTTTCTATATTCGGAAATATCAACAATTATTCCTTGCTTTATAAGTTTTTTCAACTCACTATTTATCTTATAGTTATCAATAGTTAATTTACCATCAAAACTTAAAATAACTTTCTTCGTGACTGCGCTAATTCGAATTTTTCGTATAAAAGTATAGGGCTTCGCACGAAGCCCATAATATTCGATATAATTATATTCGATTTTCCATCTGTTTTGAAGGAAAGGTATCAAATCTTAATCCTCCTGTTTTTCATCATATGAAAATTTATATGCTATCGGTTGGTAATTATCTGGGAGAGCAGGTTGGCTTGTCTCTAAAAATAGCGTCAAATATTTTACATCAAATGTTTTATTTTTATATTGATCTAATATATTCAATCCAGACCATGTATAAAATATACTACCTTGAAATATCCCGTAGTTATTCAAGATTTTCATTTCGAATTGCAATGATCGTGTCATATTGACTTCCCAGTCAGTTACAATTTGTCTAAATTCATCTGCATCTTCTTCATTTAACATTTCACATAAAATTTCAACTGAGAAATACAATTCATCTCTCCAAATTGCTATATATTTTTTTATAGTTTCTTTTATATCATAATCTGTATCAAAATTATCGTCTGACATTGCTTTATCAATATTATTATTTAAAAATATATCATAAAATTCGTCCGCATCAACATACGCATAATACTGCATGGGTAGATATTCTTGATATTTATATTTTATTTGTGACCAATTATATACGGATGATGTGTCTATAATTGATTCATCAGGTTCAGATTCAACAACCGATTCTTCTATTGATTCATTAATGGATTCTGCCTGAGACGCTTCACTTTCAGTCGAAGCTTCTGTGCTTACAGCTTCGGACAGATCAGAGCTTTCGGTCTGGCTGGTACTGGTATTCGAGTTGCATGCTGAGATGGTGAAAATAACCTCTATAAGTATAAACAAAAATTGTTTTCGCATTGATAACCTTCCTTATTTCCAAATCCCATGTGTTGACAAATAATTTATATCCAATATTATATTAACACTAAAATAAATTTATGTCAATGTAATTCCATTATTTAGAGTATTAATTTATAATGAAATCTGAAATAAAGTATTTTATCAGCATCTTTGGATAGAATAATAAATAAAAACGGAGTTAGAAATAATGCAAATACAAGATAAAATGACAAAGAATGTTGTCAGTATAGAACCGCAAGAAACTATTGGCAAAGCAGCTCAGCTTATGCGAGAATATAATATCGGATCGTTACCTGTTTGCGAAGGTCAGAATGTAGTCGGAATAATAACTGATAGAGATATCGCTTTAAGATGTGTTGCTGAAGGTAAAAATAATGTGTCCGTAAAGGATGTTATGACATCTGAGCCAATAACTATTGAATCTGAAAAGAATATTCACGAAGCAGCTAATCTTATGAGTTCAAGGCAAATTAGAAGACTTCCTGTTGTTGAAAATAACAACCTGGTTGGAATGATTTCATTGGGTGACATTGCAGTTGAACCTAATCTGACAAATAAAGCCGGAGCTGCTTTAAAAGATATTTCTACACCATCTGTCCCTGAGCAACCTTATATATAACCCAATACAAATATAAAAACCTTGATTTTTCAAGGCTTTTTTATTTGTGCACTTGGCAAGAATTGAACTCACGACCTACCACTTAGGTGACGTTATGGATATTCCAGTATATTTAGTTATATCAATGCTTTTTCGCCTTTTCGACGACCTTCTTGACGACATGACGACTCATTTTCTTATCTAAATTTACGTATTTTGCACATTAAAATCTATCAGTAAATCGAGAAAACATAATTGATTTTCACACATATAATGTATTAATTATAATAGATTATGGTGAAAATTTATGTTTTTAGTATTACTTGCGATCTCGTTAAGCATTGATGCTTTTTTGGTTTCATTATCGCAAGGCATCAATTCAATCAAAATACCTTTAGTGTCGAAAATTGTAATTTGTATAACCTCAATTCTATACTTTGGATTATCAGTATTATTCGGCAATCAAATATCAAAGCTTATACCTACTAACATAGCAAACATACTTAGCATATTATTTATGTTGATTGTTTTTATATTTATGATAATACAAATATACCTGCCCAAGAAGTTTGATAAGACAAATAAGCAGTTAAAGGGAACTAAGACAATATTAGATTTCACAATACACTCAATGGGGCTAACTTTTAAAATTATCAGAGATCCTATTATATGCGACATAGATAATTCAAAATTTATAAGCATTAAAGAAGCTATTCTGTTAGGAACTGCACTATCAATAGATTCTATTGGTGTTGGTGTTGGGTATTCACTTTCATATCATGTGAATATACTGCAAGTGTTGTTCGTCGGGTTTGTACAACTCGTTTTTTTAAGTGCAGGAAACTTCTTTGGACTTCGCATAAATAAGAAAAGCATTCATAACAACAATAAATTGAAATTTATATCTTGTGTTATTATTCTCATAATTATAGTTTTAAGAATTTTAAATATATAATTCAATATGAAGTTTGATCAAACAAAAACACCCCGGTCATTTATAGTTGAAGGTCGAATACCGGGCTTATATTATTAATATAATACAAAAATAAAGGCATAAAAAAATAAGCCCACCCGAAGGTGAGCATATATTTTCCAACATGGTTACATTAAAATGCCTTCTTTGCTTTTGGCAATATCTTTTTGCATTTCTATCTCTTCCCTATTAATATCATATTGCTTTTGTTTTTCATAGAATCCCCTTAAGCTCATATCATTTGATAATAACATACTAAATAATTCAGCAGTTTTATCCTCTTCATATTGAGGAAATAAATTCATTGCAATTACTTTCGGTAATATAAAGAAAGCTGAAATAACTCCGCTAATTGCTGATATGACTGTTATTGAATCTGATAAATTTGTTTCAAGCTTTGATGCAACAATGAAAATTGCTAAACAGCATGTCATAACCAATATAATTAACAAAGTTGTTATAATAATAAAAAATGCATTCCGAAGTCTTCTCTGACTTGAACTCTTAATTATATAATTTAAAACATAATTTTCGAGGTAAGTATTATAAGTTTCATTACGTGTTTTAATGGCATTATAATCTTGGTTCTTAAAATAGTCATCATCCTCTATTTCTGATAATTCTGATGATTTGACTTTTTGAGATAAAAAGAATATAATGTTAGAAATATCGCAGTCTTGATTCTCCATAGGTCTACACTACTCCTATCTTTTTCAACCTCACTTGAACGGCGGAGCGCGATACATAGAAATTTCTCGCTATCTTATAAACAATAATAGTATCATCCATTTTACCGAATACTTTATGTATTTTTTTTATATCACCTTCAATCATTTCTACCGGCATAAGTAAAACAGAAGCAAAATAATTTGCATCTCTCTCTTCCGGGCTGTAATCACCTGAGTCCTTATGGGCAATACATACTTCTTTATTTTCAGATAAAAAGTAATGGCCTAATTCATGAGCAATAGTAAACCTTTTCCTTTCAGCTGAATGATTTGAATTAACTATTATAATTCTATTGCTTCGAAAACCTGGTATGGTCTTTTTATCTACTACTAATAAACCGGATTCTTTATCATCCATCGATATTTCATATACTTTAAATCCATAATAATTAGCAATAGCTACAACTTCGATTGGTATCGAATACAAATTCGTTTCTTTTAGTATTTGATTCGCAATTCCAATAATTCTTTTCTCTTCCATTACCATACCTCTGTCATATTGTATTTGTCTTTCCATAATATAATATGATCTGTTTTAAACAAATATTCTTTTAAGTTTATATACATATTATACCAGTATAATATCTTAATGTCAACGATAATAAAAGTCTTATTTTATATTAAATTGTTATATGTTAAGAAATAAAAGAAATCCTTCTGTCATCAATTAATGAATTGACCTCAAAATTTAAAATTGATTGATAAAAATAGATATCTCATATATAAATCCGAGATATAGCTTATAATATTTTTATTAACGTAAATATTAATCTATATAAAACTAATAAATGAATTACCTTAGCAATTTGAAAAATGCCTATGCTTTTTGGATTTTTTCAAATTAAAAAAATCACAATTCATTTGTTAGTTTAGTATAATAAAGCTATATTTATTATAAATAAGCAGAAAGGTATATATATGATATCTATATGGAGCAATGATACTACTATATCTTCTCGGGAGCAATTACATGGTGATATCAAAGTTGATGTTGCAATAGTTGGAGCAGGGCTTGCCGGAGTGTTGATCGCATATTTCCTTCAGAAAAAAGGTTATAATCCCGTTGTATTGGAAGCTTCTCATATAGGCAGCGGTCAGACAAAAAATACTACCGCTAAAATAACATCACAACACAATTTAATATATGATAAACTAATATCAAAAATCGGTATCGAAAAAGCAAAACAATATGCTGATGCAAATCAAAAAGCGATTATTGAATACGGTAAAATAATAAATGAATTTAATATCAATTGTCAGTTTGAAAATAAGTCTGCATATTTATATTCAACAACAGAAACAGAGTCACTAAAAAAAGAAGCGGAAGCTGCAAGCAAGCTTGGTATTCCGGCGGGATTTACTGTTCAAACATCACTGCCTTTCCCAGTTGCAGGAGCTATGATATTTCGAGATCAGGCTCAGTTTCATCCTTTAAAGTTTCTCGATGCTATATCACAAAAGGTAAATATTTTTGAAAATACAGCAGTAAAAACAATTGACAAAAATAATATAAAAACAGATAACGGTATTGTGACCGCAGATTATATTGTTTTTGCTACACATTATCCGTTTATAAATATTCCCGGATATTATTTTCTTCGTATGCATCAGGAGCGATCATATGTTTTAGCTTTAAAGAATGCTGTTAACATTGATGGTATGTATCTTGGTATCGATGATAATGGTTTATCATTTCGCAACAGCGGGAATTATCTTTTATTAGGCGGCGGCAATCATAGAGTTGGCGAAAACAACGCAGGTGGTAAATATGAATTCTTACGACAAAAAGTAAAAAATTATTATCCCAACAGTAAAGAAATCGCATATTGGTCTGCGCAGGACTGTATGACTATTGACAATGTTCCATATATCGGTCAGTATTCATCCGGTACGCCAAATTGGTTTGTCGCAACTGGTTTTCAAAAGTGGGGAATGACCTCCTCGATGGCATCTGCAATAATTATCTCTGATTTGATTTCTTGCGGTAAAAGTGAATTTGAGGATGTATTCGCTCCAAGCAGATTTAATCCGGCAGCATCATTAAATATTCTTTTTGAAGAAGGTAAACAAGCTGTCAAGGGATTATCAAAAAGAATATTTTATATTCCAAAAGAACACCTTCAAAATATAGATAACAGTCATGGCGGTGTTATAGAATACAATAATCAAAAAGTCGGGGTTTATAAAGATGATAAAGGGAAAGCATATTTTATTGATTTGAAATGTACACATCTCGGTTGTCAATTAGAATGGAACCCCGATGAGAAGAGCTGGGACTGCCCATGTCATGGATCAAGATTTGATATTAGAGGTAATATAATAGATAATCCTGCACAAGCTTCATTGAACAATAAATTCAGAATGAAAAACCAAGACGCACAAGAAAAGGAATTGTAATGAAAAAGTTAAACCATTTGTCTAATTCATCCTCACCTTATTTACTTCAGCACGCAGAAAATCCTGTTGATTGGTTTCAATGGGGACCAGAAGCGTTTGAACAAGCAAGAAAAGAAGACAAGCCTGTATTCGTAAGTATCGGATACAGTACTTGTCACTGGTGTCATGTTATGGCGCATGAAAGCTTTGAAGATGAGGAAACAGCGAATATACTAAATAATAATTTCATTTCTATTAAAGTTGATAAAGAAGAACGGCCTGACATAGACAGTATATACATGTCAGTCTGCATCGCATTCACGGAAAGTGGCGGTTGGCCAACATCAATTTTTATGACTCCGGAGCAGAAGCCTTTTTTCGCTGGCACTTACTTCCCGAAAACTGCTCGATATGGTATGAGTAGTTTTAACGATTTATTATTATCAATAAGCGATAAATGGAAATCTAATAAAGCTGAACTTATCTATTCAGCGGAAAAAGTGATAGAACATTTAAAACAAAAGCCTTCACAATCAAGTGAGGTTTCAGATGATATTACAAATTATGCATATATTTACTATAAGAAATCCTTTGATAAAGAGTATGGTGGATTCGGTAATGCACCGAAATTCCCTACACCTCATAATTTGTTGTTTCTTATGGACTATTATGAAACGGATAATGAAAAGTTTGCTCTGGATATGGTTGAAAAAACCCTTTTACAAATGTACAAGGGTGGGATTTTCGACCATATTGGTTTCGGATTTTCAAGATATTCTACCGACAGATACTTTCTTGTTCCTCATTTTGAAAAAATGTTATATGATAATGCCCTGCTTATGATTGCATATTCAAAGGCCTATTATTATACAAATAAAAATTTGTATAAGCTTGTCGCTGAAAAAATCGCAACCTATATTCTTCGCGAAATGACAGCACCTAATGGCGGTTTCTATTCTGCTCAGGATGCAGACAGTGATGGTGTAGAAGGTAAATATTATGTATTTAATTATAATGAAATAGTGAAATTGTTAGGTGATAAAGGTGAAGAATTTAACAAGTATTACAGTATAACAAAAGAAGGTAACTTCGAAGGAAAGAATATTCCCAATCTTCTTGGATGCTCAAGTATTGATGATAAGTATAACGACT
Source organism: Clostridiales bacterium GWF2_38_85 (assembly GCA_001797275.1). Taxonomy (GTDB): domain Bacteria; phylum Bacillota; class Clostridia; order Oscillospirales; family CAG-382; genus GWF2-38-85. The sequence continues at coordinate 52,408 of MGOY01000044.1, forward strand.
GCTTAGAGATACTATATGAATATCGTAAAACGCGGACGTCGCTTCATCTCGATGACAAGCAGCTGACCTCGTGGAATTCTCTGATGATAACAGCATTCACAATTTTATATCGAATAACACAAGATAACCAATATCTTAAGGTTGCTCAGAATGCAATTATGTTCATAGATAAGACTTTATGTCTTGACAATAATTTATATGTCAGTTGCAGAAACGGAGTTATAACAGGTGCCGGTTTTCTTGATGACTATGCATTTTATATCTTTGCTTTGATCAATTTATATGAAGCAACACTTGATAATAATTATCTTGAAAAAGCAAGAGCGTTTTGTGAAAAAGCAATTATTGAATTCTATGATTATAATAATGGTGGGTTTTATCTATATGGAAATCAAAACGAACAGTTGATAATTAAACCTAAAGAAACATATGACGGTGCAATACCAAGCGGGAACTCTGTTATGGCATATAATTTAGTTCGTTTATCTAAAATGACAGGCGATAATAATTTGATTGAGAAAGCGAGAGATCAATTAGAATTCATGTCGACTCAATTAAAAGGTTATCCCGCCGGTTACAGCTTTTTTCTATTGGCTCTGACAGATTACCAGAACCCCAAAGAAGATATTGTTTGTGTTCTGAAAGACATTTCCGATATTGAAAAAATTAAAGGTAAAACAAGGCTCGGGTCAAATATGGTTATACTTACTCAACCTACTGATGAGTATAAATTATTAAACGAAGAGACAACCTTCTATATCTGTAAAAACCACGCCTGCCTACATCCTACAAACGACTTTACAAAAGTGATATTATACTAATTAATAAAGAAATTAAATATTTAACATATGATGTCAAAATGTCTTTGACATATGGGCCTTTTGACATCATATAAATTATTATTTAATTGCCGCTTTTTTTATTGTCGATTGAATAACTACCTAAAAAATCTGTGCCCATACATCTCAAAAAGAAATACTTTCGATTCAAACCATGATATTGTACTTTTATCGTTTACATACTGTGGCGAGTAATAATATAAAGCTCCTTGACTTTCATTAACTACCGAATTACTCAATACCTCATTCACTGCTTGGATCGTATCATCATCAATTTTTAAGTCTGTTGTTGCCCAAGTATAAACTGAAGCAAATTGACCATCCTGCATAAGCACATCGTATATCGTATTTGGAAATTTATGATTTTGAACTCTATTAATGACAATATCAACAATTATTCTCTTATGTGCAATATTAGAACTCCCGCATTCGTTCTGAACTAAACAATACAGCATTTCAAGTTCTGACATCGTATATCGTATTGTTGAATATGAATTCATTACATTCTGAGTTTGTAACTCTGTTTCAAGTTCAGATATTCTATCTTGAAGTTTTGTTATTTTATTTTTCAGGGTCTTAATTTCTTCGTAAATACTTTCTTCACGCTGGTTTTGTTCTGCAATAGTTTTATATGTTTGCTGTAATTTGTTGTTTAGATCTTTATTCTTTAACACATAAAAACTTGTTGTTTTATTTGCCTTATCTATCGATATCTCAGTTTCATTCTCAATGGTTTCATTTTGATTTTTCAGTTCTGAAATGAGTGATTCGTTTTGATTAACAATCTCAGATAGAACATTAATCTTATACACACAAATCAATATGCTTATCGCAAATAATGTCACAAGAATTATAGTAAACCATCGTTCTGATTTATGATCGAGTGTCATATTAAAACCTCACTTTCAGGGTTCATAATGATATTCTAACAGTATTCTTATATATAGTTTATGCTATCGAATGAATGCTGTTGTTTTTTATTGCTTTGTTTTATTATTTGCTCATATTATGATATTTTATTAACTTTTATTTAGTTCTTCAATTGAAAAATTAACTGCACTGTGGAAAAGAGATAATAGTGTATTCAGGCGTTGCTGAAAATCTATTGGTATAAATTACTATCATGTTATATCCATCGACTTTTGCAAAAGAGAGAAGCTCATAAATTGACATTTATATTTATTTGTGATATACTGAGAATATAACTAGACAAGAAAGGAGGACTGTTTTATGATAAATAAATTATTTATGGAGGTAATACTTCCATAAGAGAGAGGTATTAACCATGTCTTTTAAACAATCTGATTTATACGATAAAATAAAAATGGTATCAGAGGATGTTATAAACACAGAAATACTTTCGATATGCCCATTTGAAAACATAACTAATAATCGAGTTTTTAAACTCACAGCACATGAAAAATCCTACATTTTTAAGATTTACAATAGCGGTTGGCCTGAAACCGGTAAGCTACCATTTGTTAGCATGAAACTTGATGAACAGCAAATACCCCATGCAAAAATTTTTATTTTTAACCGTGAAAATTCTTATTTCCCAAACGGTTATTTGATTGAGGAATGTTTGCCGGGAACAACTGCTGATAGATTGGCATTATCAACTTCTGAAACGATGGAATTATTCAAGAAAATTGCAAAGCTTGTTTCGAAGGTACATAAAATTAAATTGACCAATTACGGATACATCGGTGACGGAATAGCAGAATGGACAACCTTTTCAGAATATGTATATGATAGTTTTGAGGACTGCACAGCTAACTTACTCTCGCATAAGCTGATAAGCAAAAAAGAATATGAAAAGGTCAGGCATGAGCTTCATTATAAGTTGTCTATTTGTGATCAATTCCCTGCGGTATTATGTCATGGCGATCTTTCACTTAAAAACGTTCTTGTCAATCAAGATGACATAACGCTGATCGATTGGGATGATGCACATTCACTTTGCTGTGTGGCAGATGTCGCACGGCTGACATTGTGGATGAAATTAAATTATGATGTTTATTCATCATCGGCATACAGAAAAGCATTTCTTGAAAACTATAAAACAGAATATGATATGAGTTCGTTTGAGGCTTTGGAAGATGTGCTTCATGTCTGGTATGGGTATGATTGTTTGAACTTTTTTGTGGGAAAACCTCAATATGAAAATATGAAGTCAATTTTACAAAAATCTTTAAGCAAATGTGAAATGCAGGTGTTTTTATGAATGTTTATGAGTTTTCAACAGATGAGCAAGCTGCGATAGTCAAACAGTTCGGTGGAGAATTTTTCAATACAATGCAAAAAACCTTGGAGTCATGCACAAAAAAGTGGTGCTTAAGCGTGGACAGTCTGATACCGTACTTTTCAGTCAATTGTATATTTGCCTGTCATTCGGAACAGTACGGAGAAACAATATTAAAAATTGGACGAAAGTATGACGAGGCAGCGACCGAAGCTGGAATGTTAAAAGAGTATAACGGGCAAAAATTTTGCCGTCTGTACGCCGCAGACACTAAAAACGGCGCGCTGCTGCTTGAAAAGTTATCGCCCGGCAAAAATTTATATTACGAAACGGACGCTGAACAGAGGATTATAGCGTTTACCAGGTTGTATAACAAACTTCATTTACCGTCGCGCGGCACCGCGAATTATCCGACATATCGAGAATGGATTGAGCGCTTTATAAAGCTGGCGGATAGCCGTGATGACATCAAGGAGCATGGTAGCAAGGCACTGGTTTTATATGATGAATTAGTGCATACATACAGTAAAACCATGCTGTTACATGGGGATCTGCATCATAATAATATTCTTTCTGACGGTGATGGATATCGAATCATTGATCCGAAAGGGGTTATCGGAGATCCTGTTTTTGATTGTTCAAGGTTTATTATGGAGGAATTTGACGATAATCTTATGCCGTGCAAACACGCTGAAATCAAAAGCTTTACCAGAAAATTGGGTAAAGCGATTGGCATTCCGGCAGAGGTGCTTTTGAAATGTTTATATGTAGAAACAGTAATTTGGATGGGAGAAGACCTTTTCTTCTTCAACTGGCTTGATGACTGCATGATAGTTAATGTGTTACAGGCAGAAACACTAATTAAATTTACATGAAAGATATTAAGAGGATAAAATATGTTAATAGAAACTGAAAGACTCATTATCAGAAATTTTTAAAACCAAGATGCATTAGCATTGCTTGAAATAAAATATGACAAGCAAGTCGTGAAATACGATCCGACGTTTATCAAGCGCGATGCTACAATAGACGATATAGAAAAAGAGATAGCGGTTTGGCAAAATGTAAAGGACAAAGATATTTACGAAAAAGGAATTCATTACGCCATCTGCTTGAAAGTAACCGGTGATGTTATAGGCGCCATTACAGTTAATGCTTTAGAATACCTGTATGAAATGCAAATAGGATGGATGATGAGTGGTAAATATACGGGGAATGGATATGCATCGGAAGCCGGTGCGGCGACATCTGATTATTTGCTTGAAACTTTGTCATTGGATTACATTAGCATAGTAATGGATGTTGATAATCCTGCGTCATTTAGAACTGCTCAAAAAAGTGGATTCAAACTTTTTGAAAAACGAATACCGTATGATTATCATTACAGAAAGTGTAATGATGAAGATTTTGATGCAGTTGGCAATCACTTCATCATTAAGCAAAACGAAACCGGCTCGTGTTATTATTACTTCCGCAAATTTAATAAAAACAGTAAGATAACCAATCGATATTATGGCGATACAAAGTATGACGGTAGATTTTCATAAGAATTTTACCGATGTAAAGGAGGGGACGGTGTACGCCGTCCCTTTTATGTGGTCACTTTTTCTTTCTTTTTATCTCTTGTACTCAATCGGCTTGATGAACAGACATATATACTTATGGATAAAGCATATGAGGGCGATAAAATGCGCGCTGCATCTGTAAAAAAGGGCTTCATTCCGGTCGCTCCACCTAAATCAAACCGCAAAAAGCCTTGGGAATATGATAAAATCCGTTATAAACAAAGGAATGAAATAGAGCGCTATTTTTTACGATTAA
>MGOY01000045.1 GCA_001797275.1 Clostridiales bacterium GWF2_38_85
CAGACCAATTACACTCTTATTATTGGCTTAAACAACAAGCATGATACTTCAAATTTTCGCTACGCCGAAGTATCATAATCTTATAGTAGCAAAGGAGGAGTAGTGTATCAGTTTATTTAAAAAAGATAAGAATCCGTTATCAGGGAAACCGAAAAGAGCGGTTGCATTTGTTGATTATGAGCATTGGTATATTTCGTTATACAGAAACTATGGAATTCGGCCAAATATCGGACTTTGGTTTGATGAAATGAAAAAGCGGGTAAATCTAACCGAAGCCATATTCTTTGCAGATTTCTCACATCAGAGCCTGGCTGATGAAATAAGACGAATCAGACTATTTTCTAATAAAATCGTCGATACAAGAAGCACAAGCGGCAATGTTAAAAAAGACTTTACAGACTTTATTATACTTGACCATATTTATCAAAAAGCATTGTCATCCGACGATATTGATGTATTTATATTATTGACCGGTGACGGACATTTCAGTTCAGTTGTATCATTCCTAAAAAACATTTATTCAAAAGAAGTCGGTATATATGGAGTAACAAATTCATTTTCAAGACAGCTGCGTGAAACCGCAAGCTGGAGCATAGAGCTTCCGTTTGCAGATGAAATAACCGACAGATATAACAAGCTGGTGTTCGACAGCATTATAGAATATGAAAAGAAAGCACCGGGACAGGTAGCAACGCTTACAAAGATAACCGAAATAGCAAACAGCAAACAAAATGTATCAAACAATGAACTTAATAATACAATTAATAAGCTGACGGAAAGCGGTTATTTAACCTTAAGACGGATCGGTATGAAAATGAAAAACCAGGAAAACGCTTTGTTTGTTGATTGGAACAAATTAGAGAAGGATGAAATTTATTCGAAAGGAAAGGCATAGGAACATAATTATATGAGAAAAGCATCGGTTATATTTATTGTAATATCAATTGTTCTGTTGCTTGCTTCCTGCAGCAGCTCTGCACCTGTTGCAAAAATTTACGGATACGAAAATGGCGAATTAACGACGTTATATAGAAATGTTACTGCTGAAAATGAAGAATTTGTTATAGAATTGATTAATAATAAAACTCCACAGGGTTATGCATCAGGTCAGGAAAAACCAAATTTTGCGATAGTATATAACAGCGGTACTGAAGGCGAGTACACATATTTGATTATGGCTGACCTTGAAACTGATGTAATTACTTATATAACCGATTCTTATGATGAAACAATAGCAGCCATGTTATACAGTTCCTATACTACAGCATTGGATTTTTACGATTTTATTTCAACAGATAAGTAAATCAATTCCGGAATGATTCAGTTCATTCCGGAATTTTTTTGAACATATAACTATTCGACATAAAGTTTGTAATTAGACAAAATATCTTGAAGCTTTTCAAATCCTGATTTTATTCGATAATCTACTGCTCGTTTTGTAATCCCGAGTATTTTAGAAATATCCTTCGAAGAATAATTTGAATAATACTTAAGAATAATAGGAAGACATTCAGATTTAGGTAATTTATTTAATGCTTTATAAATATCATTTTCTATTTGCTTTGCAATATAAACATTTTCGGGATTACCTTCGTCAGTTATAAATTCTTCAAAATATTCAATATTTCCATCATCAGCTCCGATTAATGAACTGAACTGTATTTCATGTTAAAAAAACTTTTTATCTCTATCCGCTATATTCCATTCTGTTCTTCTGTATGTATTATAAACATTTTCTGTAACTTCAATATTTATATAACTATTAGTTAATGTATTGAAAATATTTAGTATGTATATATTTTTATCTATTTGTTTTCCTCCAATATTTTAATTTTCTAAATTAAAATAAAAAGAATTATGGATATTCAGCACTATAATAAAACCATATAAGCATATAACATCCTTTCAATTTTGTAAAAACAAAAAGAAAGGGAAAATATAGGCTCTATGTGAAGAAAAACACGTAGGAATTAAGAATACTTACGCATTCAAATCACCAGACTATATTTTTCCCATTTCCACCCATATCAATAAACTTCAACATGCTAAGACTAGTCATGCTACAAATCGGAATTATTCGACATATGTAACCAATTATATATAGTAAATATTAATATATAAACTTTATATCAATATATAATAAGTTAATAATACAAATATTTCTTTGATGTGTAATAATAAAGGAGAGAGTCGGTTATTTAAAGGACTCTCTCCTTAAATGTGTTTATAAATTTCTTTTAAACATTATAAGGGAAGATATATGTTCCATTAACTATATTTTGCGCCATTGCTTGATCCGAATAATCCACATAGCCATCAAAGGTCATATCAGCAGTCATACGCTGATCGTCTGGTTCACCATATAACAAGTTTTCTGTCATAATCATGATTTCATTGACATCACTTTGATCAACCATACCATTTCCATTTATATCACCTTTTTTATGCTTTCGACCGGCATATTGACCGATTGTATAAGCTTCAATCCTTGCAAGTTTTTGAAGGTGTTCATCACTCAAAAGCCATGTGGATACACCATAATTAGTATGAAAACCATGCTCTAAAATATAATATAAGGGACAACCTGCAGCTCTTGCACCACGCAATTCTAAATATGCTTCATAATTTCCATACTCACTTTTTAATGAATACAACTGGTATTCGCCAGGTATATCCATACCTCGAGATATATTTTTACAAAGTTTTGTGCCTAAAACTGATGAATTATTAAAATTATCATATGAATGTATAACTACAACTCTCCTTGTTGAAGGACTGTTATCAATAGCATTACTATGTAATGATATATATAGGTCATAATCACCAGCGGAATAACCTCTATCATAAGGAGCTGGATTAGTGTTTATATCGGTTCTTGTAGTGTCAACTTCAAACCCATAACGTTCAAGCTCGGTTTTAAGAAATCCTTGTAATTTCCATGCCATTGCACTTTCATAATAAGCTGTATTAGCTCCTTGATTGTAATAATTAGAGTAGTGACCAGCATTAAGCATGATTCTGTTAATAGTTGGCATAATATTAATTCCTTTCTTTATAAAACATAAATGATAAATGAATCTATTTATTTATAGTATTGATATAATTATTTGTACTCTCAGTCTGAGAAAGTATAGAAGTTGATATTCTTGTAGAAGCAAAATCAACCGCTCCTTCAGTAAGAATATAAGCAACAGCAGCTACAACAGTAAGTACTAAGCTCCATATATTAACATCACCTATTCCTATACTGATAAAATATGAAGTAAGACCTGATATAATTGTAATTACAGTTATCCAAAATTTTCTGCTTGATAATTTTGTTTTCAAATTAAATTGCATAATAAATTACCTTTCCTTTGAATACAAATTTTCAATTCCTAACTCTGCTAGAAAATTAATTTGAATGTCTTTTATTTTCTGAGAATAAGAAAGAGCTGATGTAAGTTTTCCATTATGTTTGCCAGTTTGGATAGCTTCTGCAGCAGCTTCGCTTAAAGCAAACGCAGCTCCCAATCCTTGAATAATATACAATTCATTTTTTATTCGAGCATTTTCACGTTCTTGACTATCTTTTTCAACTTTATCTATACTTCTTTTTAGTATCCAACAAAAAAAGCCTGTCAGTGATGTTGGAATGCCCATTATTAAAATGAGTTGCAAAAACGACATTTCAAATTTTCCTTTCGATAAAATAGATTTATATTATCTCATTAGTATAAGGGAAGATAAAATTAAAATGGGAAATATATATATCCTTGACAAAATATAATATATAATAAAGGCAATTAAGCAGAAAGGATATAATTTATGAAAAAGATTATTATTTTTCTTATTACACTAAGCATGGTTATTATAATGTTTGGATGTGAAACAACACAAAATGAAAATTCAAAAACTGATTTATCTGATAACAGTAAGGAGCAATCAGATATTTCTAGTAACACAGAAAGCAATGAACAGAGTATAATAGACGATTCGTCTATAAACGAGAATAGTGATATGGAAACTTCAGTTGACGAATCACTACCTGAAGATGCTCCTATAGCAAACTTCTACATTCCAAATTCAGAAGATTATGACAGTTATGATATAATAAGTGATAAATATGATGGCACAATAGAAGGATTAATTTCAAAGCTGATAAAACTTAAGGGACTACCTGAAAATATAAAAACAATTTCATTTGAAATAAAGGATGACAATATTGCCTATATTGATTTATCTAAAGAGTTTAGTGAATCAATGACAGGCTCAATGAGAGAAAGGCAATTAGTTATAGCTTTGGTCAACACAATAATAGATTGTTATGATGTAGAAGCAGTAAGTTATACTGTGGAGGGGAATATTATTGAAGATGGTCAGTTAGAACATGATAAACCGGTGCCCTTCATTAATGATAGCGGTAATGTATATAATTAATGGTGAAGCTGAAGATACAGGGCAAAATGTTTATAATATTGCAAATAAAAGAATATTATAAGTAACTAAAGTTAATCCCAGAACTAAATGTTCTGGGCTTTTTATAAGCAATTTTTAACTTTACCTCGATTTAACATAACTCTGCTTTTTCAATTTACATATCTGTTGTATTATGATATTGTCAATTGGAAATAATAAATAATAAACAAACAGGAGATTAATAACATGAAGAAACTAATTACATTGTTTTTATCAATGATTATGGCAGCAACAATGCTGTTCGGCTGTTCAGAAAATTACGGCAAAAATGAATCCGCAGCATCCGGCGTTTCAGAAGCTTCGACTACATCAACGACATCAACAGCTTCAGATTTCAAAAATGACACAGAAATAGCTGTTATCTCACGCGAAGAAGGTTCGGGAACACGCGGTGCGTTTATCGAATTATTCGGCATTGAGAAGAAAGACGACAACGGCGAAAAAGTTGACTACACAACCGTCGAAGCGGATATAACAAACAACACAAATGTTATGATGACAACTGTCGCAGGTAACAAATATGCAATCGGTTACATCTCACTCGGTTCGCTCAACAATACTGTAAAAGCAGTTAAAATTAATGGAATTGCAGCAACTGTTGAAAACATAAAGAACGGAACATATGAAATTTCCAGACCGTTCAATATCGCAACCAAAGAAGGACTCAGCGATGCAGCACAGGATTTTATCGATTATATCCTTAGCAGTAACGGACAGACTGTAATTGAAGCTGCCGGTTATATCAGTGCATCAGATAGTGCTGCTTATGCAGGAAGCAAGCCCAGCGGAACAATTAAAATAGCAGGCTCCTCCTCAGTAACTCCGGTTATGGAAAAGCTTAAGGAAGCTTATTTGAAAATCAACACAAATGCAACAATTGAAATCCAACAGAGCGACTCCACTACAGGTATGAACTCAGCAAAAGACGGTATTTGCGATATCGGAATGGCATCAAGAGAGCTGAAGGACAGCGAAATAGCTGCAGGACTTACACCTCAGGTTATAGCAATGGACGGCATCGCAGTTATAGTTAATAATGACAATCCGGTAAACGATTTAACAAAAGAACAGGTTGAAAAAATATTCACAGGCGAAACCACAGAATGGTTTGATGTTATTACTGAATAAAACTACTTTCCATACAACAAATTCTCCGAAATTAATGTATGTACTTTGATAACCCGCATGGGAAGCCGCAATAGCGGCTTTCTGTGTCTGTTCGAAATGAAAAGGATAATTAATTGATATATGAAGCTTAATAAAGAAAAAATCATGAGAGTTGTATTTCTTGTTGCCGCAAGCGTTAATATACTTGCGGTGGCTCTCATTTGTATATTTTTATTTGTTAACGGTGTTCCGGCAATGTTCAAAATCGGAATCTGGAATTTTTTCAGCGGAACAACATGGAGACCGAGTAATGATATATATGGAATCCTTCCGATGATTCTCGGCAGCCTTTATGTTACAGCAGGAGCGATTATACTTGGTGTTCCGATCGGGTTGCTTACAGCAGTTTATATGGCTAAATTTTGCCCGAAAAGAATTTATAAGCCTTTGAAAAGAGCAGTTGAATTATTAGCTGGTATACCGTCTGTTGTGTACGGCTTTTTTGGGATGATCATTATTGTTCCCTTTATACGCAATACCTTCGGCGGCAACGGAAGCAGTATGCTTGCTGCATCTATTATTCTTGCGATTATGATTTTACCTACTATAATCAATGTATCCGAATCATCAATCAGAGCAGTTCCCGCAAGCTATTACGAGGGCAGCCTTGCTCTCGGCTCAAGCCATGAAAGAAGCGTATTTTTTGCTGTTATACCTGCAGCAAAATCAGGCATAATGACCGGTGTCATTCTCGGAATCGGCAGAGCAATCGGTGAAACTATGGCGGTGATAATGGTTGCGGGGAACCAGCCGAGATTACCTGACGGTATTCTAAAGGGACTGCGCACATTAACTGCAAATATTGTAATTGAGATGGGGTATGCCGCAGATCTGCACCGTGAGGCATTGATTGCAACAGCAGTTGTATTATTCGTCTTTATTCTCCTGATAAATCTGCTCTTCTCAATAATCAAAAGGAGAAATGCGACATGAAAAATACAAATACAATAAATAAAATGCATTTCAATCAGAAGTTGAGAATGTACAAAAAGAATCCATTATCATTTTTCCTGCTTACGATTACAAATTTAGCTGCTGCTATAACCGCTGCGGCAATCGTTTTTATTGTTGGCTATATATTGATAAAAGGAATACCGAATATCAAGCTTTCTTTGTTCGAGTGGAAATACAACACAACCAATGTTTCACTGATGCCGGCACTTATCAATACGCTGATCATGACTTTTATGTCGTTGTTTATAGCAGCACCTATCGGTATTTTCGCAGCAATTTTTCTTGTTGAGTACACACGGAAGGGTGGCCGTTTTGTCCGGATAATCAGGACAACCTCCGAAACGCTTGCCGGAATTCCTTCAATTGTGTACGGGCTTTTCGGGCTTCTGCTGTTTGTAACCGCTTTGGGGTGGGGATATTCGCTTCTTGCCGGTGCATTTACTCTGGCTATAATGATTCTGCCGCTTATAATGCGAACAACCGAAGAAGCATTGATGGCTGTTCCTGATACGTACAGAGAGGGTAGCTTCGGACTCGGTGCAGGCAAGCTGCGTACAGTATTCAAAATAGTACTTCCTTCAGCAATCCCTGGTATGCTTGCAGGTATTATTCTGTCAATCGGGCGAATTGTAGGAGAAACAGCCGCATTAATTTATACGGCAGGCACTGTCGCAGATGTGCCCGACAATCTTATGTCGTCGGGCAGAACATTGTCGGTTCATATGTATGCGTTAACTAATGAGGGGTTATACACGAATCAGGCTTATGCAACAGCGGTCGCGCTTCTGGTTATTGTTATAACAATAAATTCGTTATCAGCCTATATTGCGAAAAAATTAATGAAAGCCTGAAATTGAAAGGGGAAATATGGATAAATTTCAAAGCAACAACCTGAATTTGTTTTACGGCGATTTTCAGGCACTAAAAAATATAAATTTTGTAATAAGCACAAATGAAATAACAGCTTGTATCGGACCTTCGGGCTGCGGCAAGTCCACTTTTTTGAAGACCTTGAACAGAATGAACGATCTGGTTGAAGGTTGCAGGATAACCGGCGAAGTTTTGCTCGACGGCGAACAAATTTACGGTGATATGGATGTTAACCTGCTTAGAAAAAGAGTAGGTATGGTATTTCAAAAACCGAATCCGTTTCCGATGAGCGTTTACGACAACGTTGCTTATGGTCCAAGAACACACGGGGTTCATTCCAAAGTGCAGCTTGATGATGTAGTTGAAAAATCACTGCGAGATTCAGCAATGTGGGATGAGGTCAAGGACAGATTAAAAAAGAGTGCACTCGGTCTGTCAGGAGGTCAACAGCAAAGGCTTTGCATTGCACGCGCATTAGCGGTTAAGCCTGATGTTTTACTTATGGATGAGCCAACAAGCGCATTGGATCCGATTTCAACTTCTAAAATAGAAGATCTTGCACTTGAATTAAAAAAAGAGTATACTATAGTTATAGTTACACATAATATGCAGCAGGCTGTACGTATTTCGGATAAAACTGCATTTTTTCTGCTTGGTGACTTAATCGAAAGCGGAGAAACCGAACGCATTTTTTCATTCCCCAAAGATAAACGCACCGAAGATTATATTACCGGGAGGTTTGGATAATGAGAAATAAATTTGATGAACAGCTTGAAAAGCTAAATAATGAATTGATTGCAATGGGTATGCTCTGCGAAAGCGCTATTGCGAATGCAGCAAAGAGTATAAGTACCGGTAATCCCGAATACTTTAAAGCAATTAAATTAATGGAAACAGACATAGATCAGAAAGAACACGACATCGAATCACTTTGTATGAAGCTTCTTATGCAGCAACAACCTGTAGCAAAAGATTTGAGATTTATTTCCGCAGCTATGAAAATGATTACCGACATGGAAAGAATCGGTGACCAGGCAGTGGATATTGCAGAAATCATCGCAATGGGATATGTCAATGTCCACGATGACACTGTGCATATCGAGGATATGGCAAGAGCTACAATTAAAATGGTTACTGAGAGTATAGATGCATTTGTAAAGCGTGATTTATTAATAGCACAGGCTGTTATAGAATACGATGATATTGTTGATGGACTTTTCAATAAGGTTAAGGGCGAGCTTGTCCAATATATAAAATCCGAACACAATCACGGCGAGTTTGCGATTGATCTGTTGATGATTGCAAAATATTTTGAAAGAATCGGTGATCATGCCGTTAATATTGCTGAGTGGGTGCAGTTTGCAATCACAGGAAAGCATAAAGGAGAGGATGTACTTTGATTTATTATCTTGAAGATGACAAAAACATCAGAGAACTTGTTGTTTACACTCTTAAGATGGCAGGCTTGGACGTAATCGGATATCCTAATGCCAATGTTTTTTGGAAAGCAGTCAAAGAGTCAATCCCTGAGTTGATTTTATTGGACATCATGCTGCCCGATGCGGATGGGATCGATATACTCAAAAGATTGAGACAGAATCAAACATATGTAAATATACCGGTTATAATGGTTACAGCAAAGGGCGCTGAATATGATAAGGTTGTCGGTCTTGACCTTGGAGCGGATGATTATATATCAAAACCTTTTGCAATGATGGAATTTGTTTCACGCGTCAAAGCAGTACTTAGAAGGACAGGAGCAAAAGCAAATATAACACAGCTTATCGCAAGCGGTGTATATTTAGATGCCGAGAAACATACGGTAACTGCAAACGGTGATGAAGTAATATTAACTTTAAAAGAATTTGAGCTTTTAAAAATGCTGATTGAAAATCAAGGGTTTGTTTTAACCAGAGATAAACTGTTGAACCAAATTTGGGGATATGATTTTGATGGTGAAACCAGAACTGTTGATGTACATATAAGATCGCTTAGATTGAAGCTGGGCAGCTGCGGAGATATAATTGAAACAATCCGTGGTGTCGGATATAAAGTATCAACAGGTAAATAAGATATTAATAATCGATTGTGAAACTATAGTTTCACAATCGGAACCGCCCAATAGGCGGAGTTTTCATTCGGTTCTAAAACCTAACGAGGTTCCCGAACCGAATGTGCTCCCTTTGGTCGCTTTGAAGGTGTCTTTTCGATCGGGAAACCCGCCCGAGCGACGCAATTTTTTATAATTTAAACTTTTTCATGATAAAGCTTGAGTTTTGTAATTGTCTAAAGATATTAAGGGAAGGAACTTATAAATGAAACGACGGATTTTTATTGGGATGAGTGTTTTAGCATTTATAACAGTTCTTATAACCTCGGTATTGATTATTACTGTCATGCTTAACCGACTTTTTGATTCGGTAAAAAAGGAAATCAAGAATGAGGCAGAATACATCAGTATAGCAATAAATGAATCAGAAATGGATTATCTGAATATCCTTGAACAATACGGGGAAGATAACAGAATATCTGTTATTGCACCTGACGGTATTGTCATATATGATAACAAGGCTGACATAACGCTTTTAGAGAACCATAAAAATCGGAAGGAAGTTATTGAAGCACTGGCAGACGGGCAGGGCGATGCTGTCAGAATATCTGATTCGCTTGGCGAACAATCATATTATTATGCCGTGAAGCTCAATGACGGCAATGTGTTGCGTATTGCCAATACATCAAACAGTGCGATTATTGTAATAACATCAATGATACCTTATTTTATGCTTGTTACATTGATCGGAACTATACTTGCCATGATTTTTACCCGACATTATACAAATTGGATTATTGTTCCGATAAACAATTTTAACCTTGAAAATCCGATGTCAAATGAAATATACGATGAATTGTCTCCCTTTATACGAAGGATAGAAAAACAGAATACTCAGATTGAACGTCATATTTCAACTCTTAAAGAGAAGCAGATTGAGATGTCACTTATAACAGGTAGTATGCGTGAAGGCTTGATTGTCTTGAATACAAAGCTGAGCGTTACTTTTATCAACGAGAGTGCAGCAAGATTGTTCTCAATAGATGCAGAAAGCGTAATAGGATTAAATATTCTCAATGTCTACAGATGCCTGGCATTAAACACTGTTTCAGCTTCGGCATTAAATGGGATACATTCTGAGAATATTGTTGAAATTGAAAACAGACAATATCGGTTCATGGCAAGTCCGCTTCAATATGATACAGTAATCCGCGGTGTCGTTATACTTATTGTTGACGAGACAGATATAAGACTTGCAGAACAGCAAAGACGAGAATTTTCTGCAAATGTCTCGCATGAACTAAAGACACCGCTAACATCAATTTCGGGCTATACTGAATTGCTCAGAAACAGGATGGTAAAAACAGAAGACATTCCTGAATTCGCAGATAGAATATACAAAGAATCTACAAGACTTATTTCATTGATCGAGGATATTATAAAACTGTCAAAGCTCGATGAAGGTATTGTCGGCGTACCTCATGAACCGGTTGATTTGCATGAGCTTGCAATCGATATTGCAAACAGATTAAAAAGCCAGGCCGAAGCACGAGGTGTTTCTGTTGAAGTCAACGGTGACAGTGCTATAATTGTCGGCTCAAAACAAATTTTTGATGAAATTTTATATAACCTTTGTGATAATGCTATTAAATATAATATTAATAACGGTAAGGTTGAAATTAAAACAGAAAAAACTCAAAAAGGCATGGTACTGACAATATCAGATACCGGGATAGGTATTAGTAAAGAGGACCGAGAGCGGGTATTTGAACGCTTTTACAGGGTTGATAAAAGTCATTCCAAAAATATATCTGGGACTGGACTCGGACTGTCAATTGTCAAGCATGGAGTCAAATATCATAATGGTAGTATTGAGCTTGAAAGTGAAAAAGGGAAAGGTACTAAGGTTATAATAACATTCCCCGAATAAAAAATAAGAACCGGAGATTAGAGTCTCCGGTTTTTTTAGTATAATATTGTTGTAAATTGCGGTGTTGATGTTTCGTTGAATATCCGGTGTCCCATTTTACCGTTATGCTTAACTTCATAAAGCGCAGCATCGGCGTTTGATATTGCCTTGTCTATTGTAATAACAGTACCTTTTTCATTGATATAAATACCGGCACTTATTGTAACGAAATTATTTTCTTCATGGGCGTTGAATATGATTTTGGCATCATTTACGGCATTTATCAATGCTTCGGTTATGGAAGTGGTTTCATATGTAGTTTTATCAGGTAATATTACAAGAAATTCTTCTCCGCCGTATCTGCCTGTCATACCATTAACCGACTCAACCATATCATATAATATATTTGCGATCCGTTTCAGGCAGTAATCACCCATGACATGCCCGTTTGTATCATTATATTGTTTGAAGTTGTCGATATCTACAAAAATACAGGATAAGTTTTGATTCTTATTTTTCAAATGCTCTTCGAAAAACTCCATTATCTTTTTTCTGTTTGGTATATTAGTCAAAAAGTCTTTATTTGCATAATATTCAAGAATCTTCTTTTGTTCTTCAGCTTTTGTATATACAATAAATTTTTTGTAACTTGAAACATTGTTTATAATTATGATTATTATTGATATTATTACTGCATAAAGAGGAATTAAAGCAGTATGAAAAATATTGATACTTGATGGTGCATAATAATTACAGGTAAAAATATAAATACAATAACCGAAGATACAAAAAGAGCTGTGTAGCCACATATTCAGTCTCAGACACGTTGCGGAAAGCAGAGTATAAAACATAAATATGTATGGTGGCAGACCTATACTCATATCAACAGCAGAAAAAATCGATGCCCATATTAATAAAACAATGACAATTATAAGCTGAAAGCACTTACGATATTTTGGGTGTTTCAAATTGATATGTATAATAACGGTGTGGGCAATAAATATAAATATAAAAATTGAAGTAAGAATACTGTATATGTTAATTACGGGAGGATATGTTTTAAGCTTTACAGTATAATAATATGAAAAGGTAATCCATATCAAGAATAGAAAATTAATCATAAAAATGAAAGCCTGATTTCTTTTTACTTTCCTATCCCAATAGCTTGCATTGCCGCATACTGACTTTGCATAGGCTAACATATTATTTATTTTTTCCCTGGGCAATGTATCTCACCTCCTGTACAATAGTAAAGGTATTATAGTAATATATAGAATCTTAACCAATATTGAACAAATGACATTATATCATACTGATTATTCTAAGTCAATATAAAATATGCAATTTTATTTGATTTTTATGGTAAGAAAAATAATTATGTTTGTTCTATATTAAACAAACAAATGAATATTGATTTGATCATTCGATAAACCCAAAAATCATAGAGTTTTCATCGAATGGCTGATGTAATTCATTTGTTTGTTACTTATAACGATATTTTTATATAAAGTATTATTAATCACTTATTTTTATTGACTGACAAAAAAAATAATGTTATAATAAATTAAGTTTATCTTGACTTCATCAAATAATTGAGCTATTATATATTTCGTCTTGAAACCATTAAAATAAACAAAATTATATATTTTTCTTGAATGAAGGGAGGATGCATGTTTTGCTGTTACAAACAGTAGCATGTGATGAAAAATGAAACTGATATTTGCGATTGTAAACAATGATGACAGTTCAATAGTTACCTCAAAGCTTACCAAGAATAAATTCAACGTTACAAAAATTGCTTCGACAGGCGGGTTTTTATCTGCTGGAAACACAACATTTCTATGCGGCGTCGAAGACGATAGAGTGAATGAGGTTATTGAGATAATTGCCAAATACTCAAGAAAACGTGTTGAATCGGTGCCAACCGGCTTCTCCAACGAGCTTATACCTATGACAGTGGGTGTACAGCAGATTGTTGTTGGTGGTGCAACCATATTTGTTATAAATGTTGAGCGACATGAACGGGTATAACATAAACGAAATATCTCTTAATAAAACAAAAGCGAATGATTTTGTTGACATAATTGAAGCAGACAATGTTTCGCATGCTTATATATTCGAATGTACGGATATGCCGACAGCGAGAGAATTTGCTGTCTTTATCGCAAAACTGCTTTTATGCGAAGTCGAAAGCAGTTCAAAACCCTGCGGTAGCTGTTCTTCCTGCCTCAAGCTTTCTGAATTATGTCATCCGGATGTAGTTTTGCTTTCATCATCAGGCGGAAGATTCTCATTCCATATTGAGGATATACGCTTTATACGAAGTGATGCATATGTTATGCCAAATGATAGCGATAAAAAAATCTACATTCTTGAGAATGCACAGGATATGACTGTTCAAGCTCAGAATGCTTTGTTAAAAATACTTGAGGAACCGCCAAAAAATGTATATTTTTTTATATTAACAATAAGACGAGAGCTTCTTTTGCCAACAGTATTATCACGTGGGCAAATCATAAAGCTTGAGTCACCTGAGGACAAGCAGAGGGAAGTAAACGAAAATGCTGCTTTAACTTTAAAAGCTCTGTTATCACCACTAAATAATCGTTTTGATTTTTTTGCATTTTTTCTAAGCTTGAAGCTGAAGCGTGACAAGGCACTCGAATTATTTAATGATATTGTTGAATTACTCAGAGATTTGATTATATATAAAGAATCAGGCAATAGTACAATATACGACCAGACTGAAAAACTTTCGGTGCTTGTGTCAGCAAAAGCTATTATCAAGATGATGGATTCATTAAGAGAAGCTATATTGAAAATTGAGAATAATGCAAACATAAATGCGGTTTTCACTTTGCTGGCATACGAATTATGGTCGAGTAAATCAATATAAATTGAGAAATGATCCGCCAACGGAGACATTTTTCAACTAACGCAAACAGTTAGAGAAACGGAAAAACAAATGGCAAACGAAAACAATAATTTTGTTATTTTTGAAAATAATGAACCTGTAGAAGTCGCACAAACTGAGATAGTTGGTATACGATTTAAGAATGCAGGGAAAATATATTATTTTGCACCGAATGGACTTGTATTATTGGAAGGCTCAAATGTTATAGTCGAAACAGTCAGGGGCATTGAATTTGGTTTTATAGCAATAACTAACAGGATGGTTTCGACCAGTGATATCATATCGCCTTTGAAACCTATACTGAGAGCAGCAACAGAAGAGGATACCAAGCACCACGAACAGAATGTTGCTGCAGAAGAGCATGCCAAAAAAATCTGGGAAGAAAAAATTAAGACACACGAGCTTGAAATGCAATTAGTTGACGTAGAATATACATTTGATAATGCAAAGCTGATATTTTATTTCACTGCAGATGGGCGTGTCGATTTCCGTGATCTTGTAAAAGATCTTGCCTCGGTATTCCATACAAGGATAGAATTGCGTCAGATCGGAGTACGTGATGTTGCCAAGCTTATCGGCGGTATAGGTGTTTGCGGACGACCATTCTGCTGCAAAACTTTCCTTAATGATTTTGCCCAGGTTTCCATCAAGATGGCGAAGGAACAGAACCTGTCGCTGTCCTCTTCAAAGATATCAGGTACATGCGGCAGACTTATGTGTTGCTTGCGTTTTGAACATGATATTTATGAAAGAGAATATGCTACCTTCCCGAAAGTTGATTCGATAATTGAGACTCCTGACGGCAGAGCAGTCGTTATCGAAGGGAATTTTCTGACGGGTAAGGTAAAAGCAACACTTGTCGGTGATAATTCCGGAGCAGTTAAGACCTTTATGGGCAGGGATGTCAAGGTTGTCGGTTATATCAAGAAAAAAGAAGTACTTGATGCCGAGCTTGCAGACCTTGAAAAGAATTAAGAGTGATAAATTGAAAGGATTCGGAAAGCGTATTGCTTTTAAATAATATATTATGGTTTTTTCATCGCTTATTTTCTTATTTTTATACCTCGCGGTAACAATCACACTTTACTATATTGTACCGTTTAAGTTCAGAAACCTTGTACTTCTTATAGTAAGCCTTCTCTTTTACGGTTGGGGCGAACCCTTATATATCATAATTATGATATATTCGATCGTTGTCGCTTATGTTTTTGGATTTTATATAGATAAATATCGTGATACTGACGAGAAGAAAGCGAAAATGTTTCTTGTGATTTCGCTTGTTTTAAATCTTCTCGCTCTTTTTGTGTTTAAATATACAAATTTTATATTCGACAACCTCAGAGTGATTCCTCTCATGAGCTGGTTACCTGATACCAATATAAAGCTTCCGATCGGCATATCATTCTATACCTTTCAGATTATGTCCTACTCAATCGACTTATACCGCCGTCAAGCAAAAAGAGCAGCAAATATTATATCCTTCGGTACATATGTATCGCTGTTCCCACAGCTGATAGCAGGTCCCATCGTCAGGTATAAGGATGTCGATGACCAACTTCGCAAACGTGAAACCAACATTACAAAGTTTGCATCCGGTGTGCAGACTTTTTCAGCCGGACTTTTCAAGAAAATAATTATTGCCGATTCTATGGCAGCAATCTGCGAATATATGAAAAATACAGCTATGTATGAGACAACTGTTGTCGGGGCATGGATGGTTGTAATATTCTTTACCTTCCAGATATATTTTGATTTTTCCGGTTATTCGGACATGGCAATCGGGCTTGGCAGAATGTTCGGATTTGAATTTCTGGAGAATTTTAATTATCCGTATATCTCGAAATCAATAACCGAATTTTGGCGTCGCTGGCATATGTCACTTTCGACCTGGTTCAAGGAATATGTCTATATCCCGCTTGGCGGCAACAGAAAAGGACTTTTAATTCAATTCCGTAATATTGCAATTGTTTGGTTTATAACAGGCTTCTGGCATGGAGCAAGCTGGAACTATATCCTTTGGGGTGTTTATTTCGGTATAATCCTTATTATCGAGAAGATATTTCTTTTGAAATTCCTTGAAAAAATACCAAAGGTGTTTGCACATATTTACGCTTTATTCTTCATAGTTATGGGCTGGTGGATTTTCTACTTTAGAGATTTGAATAAAGGAGTGGATTTTCTGAAAATGATGTTCGGATTCAGCAACTCCACATTTATTACCGGTGGTATTTTATATGATATAATAAGATTTTTACCCTTAGTTATTATTGCTATAATTGGTTCGACCCCATTTCCGAAGAAGCAGTTCAAGATGTTGACTGAAAAATATTCAGTTGCAAGATATGTGGTGCCGGTTGGAGTTGCTGTTGTTCTGTTTGTATGCACTGCTTATATGGTTAACTCGACCTTCAGCCCGTTTCTTTACTATATCTTTTAGAAAGGTGAAAATATTTTGAAGAATAAATTCGATAAGATATTAACAACAGCAGTTTTTATAATAATGATTTTTGGATTCACTATTCTTTTCTGGGTACAGAAAGATAATAATATTTCTGAGGATGAAAACAGAGTGCTTCAAACCTTGCCTGAATTTTCATTTGACAGACTGATTTCAGGTGATTATTCAACAGACATGAACGATTATTTTGCAGATCAATTTCCATTCAGAAACTTTTTTATAAATGCCAAAAGCCGTATTGAGCTGGCACTCCTCAAAAAAGAAAACAACGGTGTTGTACTTGGCGACGATGGTCAGCTCGCTGTCCGCAGTTCCTTGAACAGAGATTTTGATGAGATTGAAATACAGAATATTGACCAGTTTGATAAAACAAGGTTGAGTATATTATTGGACATAGAAAAGCAGTTCGACAGCAAACTTACTGCCGCAGGTATTGATTATTGCTTTGTTATGCCTATGAGAAGTGTTGATATAGCCCAAAGCGCAATGCCGGCAGGGTTCCCGAATTACCGTTCCGATGAATTGCTTTCATTTGTCAGAGAAGAATTAAGAGACACACATTTTCTTGATATGTACGATATGTTCAGAGAGAAATACGATGCCGGTGAATATGTTTATTACCGTACCGATCACCACTGGACAACACTTGGAGCATATTATTGCTATGTAGAAATAATGAAATCCTTCGGCATGGAGCCATACCCGCTTGAAGCCTTCACTCAGGAAAAGATTTCGGACAGCTTTTATGGAACAACATGGTCAAAATCAGGCTTCAGATTTGTCGGTTCTGACGAAATATATTATTTTCATAATAACGAAATATCCGATGATAAATTTACAAGTATTGTAAAATCAAATTTCGCGGAAATAAATAGCTTTACAGGCTTTTATAACCATGAAAAATTAAAAGAAAAAGATAAATACGGTTCATTCATGTCCGGTAGCTCAACTCATATAAGTATCACGATGAATAACACTGAAGGTCGTGAAAAAATCCTTCTTCTCAAAGACTCTTTCGGTCATTCAGTCGCACCCTTCCTTGCGCTTCATTTCGATATTGAAATGGTTGATCTTGATTACCTGGATAAAGGAATACAAATATATTTCAACAACTATAATTTTGATAAGGTTGTTGTCATTTATAATCTTGATAATGTAATATCCAATGACAACCTTCAACGTTTGAAGGTGAATTTTGAGAAATGAAACGCCTGAGAACAATAATTATACTACTGCTGACGCTTGTGATGCTCAACAGCTGCAATATACAGACACCCGAGGGCTATTATGGAGATGATCTCGGAAGTCTATACGAGGGCTGTAAGAGCGTTTACGTGAGCATCAACTGCGAAGAGATATTAAGCAATATGGATTTGCTCAGTGATGGATTAGCGGAATATGTTCCCGAGAATGGTATTATACTTAAAAAAAAAGAATATCTCCTTGTTAAAGGAGATACCGTTCTTGATCTTTTAATTAAGGTTACAAAGTATTATCAAATACATATGGATGTGCTTGAAGCAACTACACTCGGTTCATCATATGTTAAAGGAATTAATCATTTATATGAGTTTGACTGTGGACCTATGAGCGGCTGGACTTATTATGTGAATGGTGAAATGCCGGGTGTAGGCTGCGACAGCTATAAGCTGTCTGACGGGGATATAGTTGAGTGGCGATATTCGGTGGAAGAATAAATTAACTATGATAAAATACGGCTGTATTCATCAATTTCGGGATACTTACCGTATAATTTATAATAATCTTCACCAAGAAAGCAACCGAATGAGGTTATACTGCCAAAACCGCAGTTTTTATAAAATTCAACATCGGCTTTCATAACCTCTTGATTCAACTTGAATTTCCGCGGAGGTCTTTTCCAACCTGAGTGCATAGAGTTGTCCATCCAATACTCAAGCACCTGTGCATTTTGTTTACCGAAGAATTGCAACAGCTCACTGAGCGAATGCAGTTCTTTTTTATTTTTATCACTGCTGACACTGTTTATCGACATATGAAAATCACGTTGCATAGGAGCAAATTCGAGAAATATACCGTCTTCGGGAACAACATTTTTAGGCAGTTCATTGGTATCATGATAAGCGAGATAACATTGTGTCGAAAGTGAATTATGCTTCTTTAATCCTCGTTGAATAGCATTATAGATAGTTAAAGCAGAATCTGTTGCAGTCCTTTTACGGCATTCATTGCAAAAACATCGGGTTTCGGCAACATCATCAATCCAGAAATTATATCTGTTACTCCCGGGTGTATACAGCTTTGCGAGAGCTGTTGCATTATCTGATACGAATTCAAGTGCATCCTTGTTTGAAGCACACATATTAAAATCAGGGGTCCTTCTACCGTTTTTATCCATACGAAACCATTCGGGATGAGCTGTAAACTGTGAACGGGGAAGTAGTGCTGATAAGGCATGCATTTCAATTTCAACAGAAATGCCCAAGGTCTGAAGTCGAATAATACTATCCTTATATTTATTTAGAAAGTCAGTGTAAACGGTAAGGATATCGCGGTTTTGTGTATTGCCGACTACAGCATTGTCTGCGACCGGATGTATTCCTAACACATTAAGGTTAGTGCTTTGTATAAGCTTATTCCAATATTGATCGAATTCGTCGGCATATATTACAATTCCTCTGCGATTCAACATTTTTTTCACCTATCTGCTTTATGTTTTATTATATGAAAAAGGAATGCTGTAAAAGCATTCCTAAATGTATTCATTGAGCTTTATCAACTTTAGAGGCTCTGTCGATTGCAACTACGATTTTACGTTCGTCGTCCTGACCGATTGAATAGGTTGTTACACCTTTAAAATTCTGAATCTCGGAGTGAATGATTCTGCGTTCGTATGGTGACATAGGTTCGAGAGTAAAATTTTTACGGTAGCGAAGTACCTTATCTGCCATTCGCTTCGCAAGAACTTTTAACGCTTCAACGCGTTTCTCACGATAGTTCTCGATATCTACGTTTATACGGTAGAATCCTTTGCCTTCTTTATTGGCAGCAAGCATAGTCAGATATTGTATCGAATCAAGTACATCCCCATGACGGCCTATCAGAATACCGAGATTTTCACCCGAACCCTTCAAGGTTACTTCTTCATCACTGATATCAATTCTTTCCAGCCTAACATTAAGATTCATGTTCTTGAAAAGAGTTTTTAAAAAGTCTTCCGCAAGATCTGCCGGTGTCAGCTCATAAAATACACGAACCTTAGCATTTGCTGCACCGATACCGAGTATGCCTTTTTTCGGTTCTTCTATTATTTCGAATTTAACTTTTTCTTTCGGAAGTCCAAGCTGAACCGCACCTTCGTCAACTGCCATATCGGTAGTTTTAGCGGTAATTACTACTTCTTTAATCATTATTTGATTTCCTTTCACAGTCATCAATAAGTTTTGTGTAAAAGTTATAGGGATAATTGAAATATAAACACAAAACTTTTTGTATTAATTCTTTACTCCCTATTTCTTTTTGTTCTTTTTATCGTCGTGAGAAATATCATCTTTCATCTGAGGGTAATTGTCATTTTTCTTTGTTTTTTCTTTAGCGGCAAGCTCTGCAGCTTTTGCATTAAGCTCATCATCAAGTGCTTTTGCTTTAGCTAATGCTTCAGCTTCGACTTGATCCTGGCGTTTTGATTTCTTTTCAGCTATTTCAGGAGCTATTGCCATCTTGTCATATGAATTGTCATCCTCATCAACTTCAATCATTATGACCTTTTTCTTTTTCTTGCTTTTATTGTACTCTCTTTCCGCATCTCTAAGCTCTTCAGGTGTCCAACGCTTAAGCGGGAAGAGTTTTGACATTATATAGCTCTGACCGACTCTCAGAACGTTACCGTAAATCCAGTATAGACCGATTGCGGCATTGAAGGTCATTGAGAATACCGCACTCATCAGCGGCATACCCCATTTCATAACTGCGCCGCCGGGCATTGTTGTTTCTTTGCCATCAGGTCCGATTTGTGAAGGTGTTTGCCATTTGGCCATGATCATTTGCGCAAGAACACTGGTTATGAAAACAAGTATTGGTATAAAAAGAAGCTGCCAGTTTTTTGTTGATGGCTGTTCAAGCAAACTTATACCGGCGATCAAATCGAAGTCCAACTGATCTTTATCGAAGGTAGCGGTATCAATTCCTACTGCTTTAAGCTGTTCATCAGTAAAGGTGTTATCCTTGTTCTGAAGAACCTTGATAAGTTCAATTTGCCCTTTAGTTGATACGGATTTGTATAAATCCTTAAAGGATTTCGTGCTTGTACCAGAAGCACTCTCGTTGGTTGACACATCAGATACTGCGGATGAGTTTTCAAGTGAAGTATCATCGGAGTTTGTTTCGTCAATGCTATTATTGCTGTCAGAATTGTCAATGCTGTCAGTGCTTTCGGTATTATCAATGCTGTTATCAGCAGTTACGCTTGATACATCATTTGCTGCACCTGTAGTTTCGTCCAGTTGCAGGAATAACGAGTCGATATCAACTTCGAAAATTTTGATTTTTTGTTCGTCGGCTTTAGCAACAATACCGTATAAACGGTTAATCTGTAAACTTTCGATGCTAGAGATATAAGTCAACGGATTTCTTATGGCACCGTAAAGTGGGAATATCAATAATAAAGTAAGAATCATCGGTAAACATCCGGCCATGGGATTAAAACCATTTTTCTGATTCATCTCATTAATTTCGGCTTGCATCTTCTGCTGGGTTTCCATGTCTTTTTTACCGGTATACTTTTTACGGATAGCAAGCTCCTGCGGACGCAATAACATTTGCTTTTGAGAGTTCTTTTGTTGCTTTATACCAAATGGGAAGAGTATGAGCTGTGCAAAAACAGCAAACAGCAAAAGTGCCAAAGCGTAGCTATTGGTAATGTTGTAACAAAACTTCATTATCCAACCAATAGGCACATTAATAAAATCAAAATTGAACATTTATATACTCCTATTTCTTACTTTTTCTTAAAAAAATGATATGGTTTTTCTGGCACGGGATCGTAACCGCCCTTAAAAAAAGGATTGCATCTGAGTACTCTTATGACGGCAAGCCATAAACCAATAAAAACGCCATGCTTATCCAATGCTTCAAGAGCATATTGCGAACAGCTTGGTGTAAATCGACAACTTGGTGGTGTGTATGGTGAAATAAATTTTCGATAAAATTTTATTGGAAGCATAAAAAGATATTTCATCTTAATCTTCCTTTTTGATTTTATATGCAATATCAATATTACCGGTATTTTCGTTGTTTTGCTCAAAGAGCAGCTCGCTCTTTTTGAACAGCTGCTCAAGCTCTGATTTTATTTTACCGGATTTCTGACCGATACACCCTTGTCTTGCAACAATAATGATGATATAACCGCGCCGTATTCGCGGATATAACTCCCTGTATGCAGCACGAATAATTCGTCTGAGACGGTTGCGAACAACCGCATTCCCTCTGTCTTTTGATACGGTTATTCCGTATTTAACATCAGATGACCTTTTATTTTTCAATATATATACGGCAATGCTTTTTGATACAGCACATTTTCCTTTTGAATATGCGCGCAAGAACAAGTGGTTTTCTTTAACGGTCAGCAGCTTTTTGCTTCTGTTCATTAGTATTAATATGAGAGTCTGATTCTGCCCTTTGCGCGTCTTCTTTTAAGCACTTTTCTGCCGTTTGCAGTTTCCATTCTTTTCCTGAAACCATGCTCCATCTTTCTGTGACGCTTCTTGGGTTGATATGTTCTAAGCACCTCGTGCACCTCCTGTCAATTGAATCCGATATACTGTACGATACCATAAATCGCACAATAAAGCAAGCTATATTATAACTCGGATAGCCTTTCTTGTCAAGTCATTTTACAAAATTAAATATTGCACATAAGTAAAAACAATAATACTTGAATTAATATTTACAATATAGTATAATTATTTAAATTTAAAATTCTGAGTGAGAAAAGTTTGAAAAAATTATAAATATGTTATTCTGCCCTTTCCCATAATAGTATAACGGGAATTCGGTATCGTCGAATCATTCAAAACTTCCTACTCGGTAGAAAAGATAGTTATATATGATGAATATAGTAGTTTTAGATCGCAACACTGTAACCAACGGTGATATATTACTTGGAAAGCTTGATACTCTCGGTAATGTAAAGTATTATGGGTTACTTACAAAGCCGGAAATTATAGCTGCTGCTTGTGATGCAGAAGCAATAATATGCAATAAGGCAATTATAAACCGTGAGGCTGTAGAAGCTTGCTCAAAGCTCAGATATATTGGACTGTTTGCTACAGGTTACAATAATATTAATCTTCAGGCTTGTTCTGAACACGGTATAATGGTTGCGAACGCACCGAATTATTCTACAAACTCTGTTGCACAGCAAACCTTTGCGCTTATCCTACAACTTGCAACACACATATGTGAGTATAATACTTCTGTACATGATGGTGATTGGGTTAAAAGCAAACAATTTTCATACTTTCCATTTCCAATACATGAGATTAATGGGAAGACACTTGGAATTTACGGTTTCGGCAACATAGGGAAAGCTGTCGCAAACATCGCTGATGCTTTCGGAATGAAGGTTTTGATTTCAACACGAACAAAACCCGAAAACTGCAAATATGAGTTTGTTGGCAGGGAAGAACTATTTTTACGTTCGGATTACCTGACCATACACAGTCCTTTGACACCCGAAACAAAAGAAATGGTAAACAGCAAAACCATTGGGCTGATGAAGAAAACCGCATTTCTGATAAATACTTCAAGAGGCGGAGTTATCAATGAAGGAGATCTTGCCGACGCTCTGAATAACAACAGAATCGCCGGAGTAGGTCTTGATGTACTTACTGTCGAACCGATGGTTGAAAGAAATCCACTGCTTACAGCAAAGAACTGCGTCATAACTCCACATATTGCCTGGGCATCATACGAGGCGCGGACTCGTCTTATCACTCTGGTTGCTGATAACCTTCGTGCATTCCAAAATGGTCAACCTCAAAACATTGTCAATGTGTAAGGCGAGGATTTGTTGATACATTTTTGTGTTATAATATCTTCGATTGTATAACCAACAACTGACCTTCGTTGACACTGATGTTAGCAGAGTCTTCAACAATCTCATTACTAACGCCAAGTGGAAAAGCATTGTTCAGAATAGCATTTTTCAATGGGTATTTTACACCGCTTATACAAACACCCTTGCATTGACGTGAATATGCGAGCAGTGATAATGTCCATCCATCTTTTCGTTGCAGAGTAACTTTATCATTTTCAAGCATAAAAATAATATTATTACCATTTGTCAATGTACATTTTATTCCATAATTATGAATAAAAGCAACGGCTTGAATATTCGCTAACGAATGATCAAGGCGACCGCCGATGCCCCCGACTATAATTATTTCATCACAGCAGATTGATGTAGCATATCTGACGCAGGACATTGTGTCGGTATCATCCTTCATCGATGGGAGTTCGATAATTTTGCAACCCGGAACAACCGGCTTTGGCATTGAATCAAAATCACCGATAATTATATCCGGATTGACATTCTCAGCTTCCGCAAATAGATAGCCTCCATCAGCACAAATAATCGTATCATTAGCTGACAATTCAACACAATCACGAATTTTATTACCGTTATATGCGGTTATTATTATACATCGTTTTTCCAAGCAAAGCACCACCAATATTTTATTTTCGGAGGAAGTAATGGAACTGTTATATTTTTTTGAAAAGCTGCGGACACCGCTGTTAAATGACATAAATCAAGCATTCACATACTTTGGTGAAGAGTTGGTTACTCTCGCTGCAATTTTGATTATACTTTGGTGTGTGGATAAATATTTCGGAAGATATATGCTTTTTGTCGGTGTGATGGGAATAATGACAAACACACTTTTGAAATGTATTTTCAGGATTCCACGTCCATGGGCATTTGATTCAAACTTCACCATTGTTGAATCTGCGCGAGCGGCTGCAACCGGATATTCTTTCCCGAGCGGACATACTGCAAATGCAGCGGTTTTATTCTGGAGTTTGGCAGTTCTCGTAAAGAACAAAATATTGAAAACAGTATTTATTGCAATCCCATTTCTTGTTGCCATATCGAGAATGTACCTTGGCGTACATGCACTACTTGATATCAGTGTATCGCTTACACTCAGCGCAGTTCTGGTTGCGGGCGGACACTATATTTATAAAAAGCTTAGCAACCGAACTTGGCTTTGTTTTATTACCGGTTCAGCAGTAGTGGTATTGGCACTGATCAGCGTTGTTATTATTTCAATAATCAACATTCAACTGTCTGAAGATATTCTGGTTCAAAGCGGACTTGAAGATGCATATAAGGTTTTGGGGCTTGCTGCAGCGCTTCCTGCGGTTTGTATTTTGGACGACAAATACATTAAGTATCCGACAACAGGAAAATGGGGATACCAGATAGCTAAGCTTTTAGTCGGTACACTGCTTGTTGTTGCAGTCAAGGAGCTGTTAAAAATACCGTTTTGTGCAATTATACCTGGCAACCCGATTGCTGAATTTATCAGATATTTTGCAGTTGCAATGACAGGTGGATTGATTGTTCCGTGGATGTTTACGCTTGTGTTGAAAAAGCTTAATAGCAATACTACTGTTTCTTCTTGATTTTCATTGCTTCAATTCTGTCTGCCGATGGACTGACAACAGCAGTGAAATACTTGTCATAAGTTACATACCCGGGCTTTGAACCGCTTGGCTTTTTTACAAACCTGCGTTTTGTGTAATCTACGGCAGTATTTTCCGCACCATTTGACTTTGAATAGAAGGCCGCAAGCTCAGATGCTTCGGTATAATCCTTTTCAGTTGGTTCGGTTCCTTCTGTATATAGAATAACATGAGAACCGGACATATTTCTGACATGAAACCAGATATCGTTTTTGTCGGCTGAGAAGGTCAACATATCATTTTGAATATTATTTTTACCTACACGAATCGAGTAGCCGTTTGTCGTCCTGAACGACAGCGGCTCGCTTTTTTTAGTTTTTTGGACGAGAGCAGTTTTTCGCTTCTGTATTGTATAATTATTTGCTGCAAGCTCATCACGAATATCTTCAAGCTCACGTTCGGTTTCAGCTCTTGACAGTGCATCGAATATAGTGTCAAGGTAGTCGATCTCGACTTTTGTCTGAGCAATCATTTCCTTCTGAACTTTCTCTGCATGCCGGAGTTTTTGGTAGCGTTTATAATACTTCTGTGCATTTGCAGCAGGTGAAAGCTTTGTATCAAGTGCAACTTTAATCGTTTCACCGGTTTCGTAGTCGGGAAGAGCGGCAACTGCCTGTCCTTGCTTTATCATATAGATGGAGTTTGTGATAAGATCGCCGTTTTTCTTGAACTCCTCCATCTTTACACATTCCGCCAGTTCATCAAGCTTTAATGCGAGTATCTTTCCAAGCTTTGAAGAACGGTTTGCAAGCAGCTTTAATATATCTTGTTTGCGGCTGTTCACATGCTCGGATTTGCTCTTCTTTTCAAAAAGAGCTGCCTGAAGCTCACATAAATCGGTGTATGATTTTCTGACAAGACTACCATATTGGTATAAATCAACGAAGGAGTATTCGGCTATCTTGTCATTCTTATCAAAGACTATGCAGGGAGAAGTCTGACCACCGGTTGCAGAATGCAGTATTTCGCTGAAGTGAAACCATAGCTTTTCAATATCAATGAATGTTGCCTGTGTATCCGTAGCTTTTGAGGCACGGTAAACAATTTCACGGGAAATCAAAGGTGAAAAACCTGTAAAACTTTTCAGTAATAACGAATCTGCCCTTTGCTCACGGTTTTGTAATATTGCAGCTTCAAATTGATCTTTTGTAACTTTCATTGGGTTGATCTTATCTTGTTCAGGCGCAATATAAGTCGCTCCTGTCAAGGTAAGGCGTTTGGATTCGGTTATATCCGCAGATTTTAAGCTTCCGAGAATCTTTTTATCCTGATCAAGAATAAAAGCATTTGAGTATTTGCCCATGATTTCAAGGCACAGGTATTTCTTTTCCTGATAACCAAGCTCGTTTTGCTTGAGAAATTCAAAGAACAAAATCCTGTCGTAGCTGTATTGCGTTATATCCGTAAGTATTGCTGATGTAAGGTGCTTGCGTAACAGCATGCAGAAAGCTGATGGAGTCGATGGGTTATCAGCATCCGCTTCACCAAGCCGTAGCTGTGGCAGCGACGGATTCAATGAAATAATCAATGTGCTGTGTTTTGTTATATATTTCGGTGAATAGATCGATAAATTTAATCGGTCTTTTTCCGGATTGTGTATTTTTTCTATTTTTGAACCGCTGATTTTTTCTTTTAGTTCGGAAACAATCGCAGCGCAAAAACTGCCGTCAAATGACATATATTAACCTCTCAATACAATTAATAAATGGTAAGAGACAATCTTATTGCCATTCAGATGTTATTCTATATCTGTTTGAAAAAAGTAGTTGTCCAAAAATTAAAGTTTAATTTTTTGTTATAAAAGTTTTGAATTCTTTTATGGTCTTTTGTTGCTGTGCTGAGTAATATATATTTTATATTATTTTTCTTTAGCTCAGCTTCCACATAATTAAAAAATAATTTTCCAAGTCCGTTATCTCTATATTCGGGTAAAATATAAAAATCATCAATCTCGAAATACAATAAATTATTTGGAATAGTGCATATCTCTTTCGATATTGCTGATTTTCCGTGTAAATATCCGACGATTTTATTTTCTTCGGTTGTTACCCATACATTACTTTTTTCTAAAGTTTCAATTGAACATGCAATATAACCGTATGTTATATTTTCGCTTTCCCATTTCTTTGATAATTCGAGGATTGCTGAATTATCTGAGTTCAAGGATTCTCTGAAAAGAAAATTACTCATCTTATATACCTCAGATTATTTTTAATGTATTTCATTAATCAAATATGAAATAAATTCTGTATCTTTTCCCGAAATTTTAAGTCCCTGTTTTTGTTTGAGCAGATTCCTTTTTAGGTTTTGCGTATATTTACTGTATGCTTCACCGTATTTTTCTGTTTCATCGGGAATTCCTATATACAAATCGGCTTCGTTGTAATCAATTTTACTTTCTGCTTTTTTTGCAGAAATAACTACATAGCATTTATCACCCTCAAGGGTGTAGTTCTCAGTGAATTTGTAGCTGTTATCCCAGAGGTATTTGCGCAAAAAATCATGTTTTGTCATCGGTTGTAGTACAAGCAGACAATTTTCGAGAATAGTTGCCTTATCAATAATTTCTGCAATGAGCATACCGCCCATTCCGCAGATTGATACCGTATCAAATTCACCGGTGTCAAAATCCAAACCATTGGCAAGAATAAACTTGATTTTATCCGCAACACCATATTGGATTGCGGTTTCTCTTGATTTTTTGAGAGGACCTGTCCTTATATCGGTTACGATTGCAAAGCTTATAATGTTGTTAGCAAGCAAGATAACAGGCAGGTATGCGTGGTCGCTGCCGACATCGATATATTTTGCTTTTTTGGGTATTTTTTTATAAACCAGTTCAAGCCTTGGTGTCAGTGTCATCTTTTTTCTTTCGCTTTGTCAATACTATTACTATCGCAGCTGCTATAATAACAACCGTTGCTATTATACCCATAGTTGCAAATGGGAAGTCGGATTTTTCTCCAGGTGTACTTTCAATTTCACTGACATCAGAAATCTCAGTTTCTGACTCAGGAGTTGATTCCATTTGGCTCTCTTCGTCAACCGGTTCGGTTACGATTATTGGATTTTTTGCAATATATTCAGCTCTTGCATTATCGTTTGAGAGGTAAGCGATCTTTTTAATGAAAGCGGTATCACTAAGTATAGTGGTTTTTGCAGCTTGATCGGTTGTCTCAAGGGTGTCTGCTTTTGCATAAAGGCTGTCAGCAAGAGTGCTGCAGGCTGACAGTGTGCTTGTCTCAAGTGCCGCATCAAAGGCTGTAATAAGGTCTGTTAACTCATTTGCTTGTTCCTGGGTAATTCCTCCTGCGGGTAAAATGAGATCGTTTATCCTTGCTCTTGCTTCGGAAAGCAATGCGATAACAGCAGCTTTAGCATTATGAGAGGGAGTGATTGCTTTGTTTTTGTACAGGGTTTCAGCGATATTCTGTAAGTAATTTTTGTACAGAGAGTAATCGAAGAATACCAGCCCTTCGATGTTTTTCTCACGGGTTTGTTTAATCTGATTTTGTAATATATTAAGTCCAAAATCGCCTGCACCCATGTAGATATATATATGATCTCCGGTAAAAGGGATTGTTTTTGCTATTGCTTGCTGAACTAAGTTTTCACCGTATGCCATAGGGAATATCATATCAAGATAACCTTCGGACATCCAGAGAGTTGAGTCCTGCTTCATTTTACGGGAGGAATTCTCGTAGTCAGGTGAAACATCGGCTGAAAAATAGACATCAGGTCGTTTCTTATCTATCATAGCCTTGATATCAAGAACAAAATCGGTTACGAATTTTGCTCTGAATGCACACCATTCGTTCCAGTTAGCACCGCCAATTTCGATTGTGGAGGGATCAATTCCATATTCATCTTCAAACAAATTCATTGTATATTCGTCATAACCGTAGTCGACACCGTCAACAAGATCGGGATAACGAATATAGTCAAGCTGAAATCCGTCAATAGCATAGTTATCAAGTATATATTCGTACACTGATAATAAATATTTTCTGACTTCGGGAAGTGCAGGATTAAGATAATGACCTTTACCATACATATTTTCAACGTAGTTGATTCCAGTGTTAGAAACAATTCGCCATTCGGGTTTTTTATTGGCAAGGCTTTTACTTGCATATGTACTGCTGTCATATCCGATCCTGAACACAACCATCCAGGCATAAAGCTCGACATCGTACTTTTCGCATGCTTCAACATATGCTTCCAAAACATCAAATCCATTTAATGATGGGTTCTGTTCAAGCAACGAACCTTCGGGCATAGGTATTATCATTGTGCTGTTGTACAATACTTCGATACAAAGTAGATTTATTCCTGCAATAGCGATTTTTTCAACAGTGTCAAAAACCTCGCGTTTTGTCTTTTCTTCCGGCCTGATCCACAGTCCGCGAGTTTCAACTGCGGATGATTCGCTGCAAAGCAGCACAGCTTTGTTCAGCTTTGCTTCGATTTCAGTTTTTTTCTCTTCAAAGAGTTCAAAATCACTTTCAATATATGGTTTAACACTTGCGAATGTGCTTTCTGCCGCACTGATCAGCGCTGTTACTGTTTTATTGTCGATCAGCTTATATGCTGCTGTGGCAGCCGCAAGTGTTGATTTTGCATCGTCAATCAGAGTTTGTACACCATGTATATGGCAATCTGCATCATATTTTATCGTGAGCTTTTTATTGTCATAATCTATTGTAACATATGCACCAAGTCTTGCATTTTCCTCGAGAAAAGTCTTGCCTGTTCCATGCCCCGAGACAATAAAACCACCTTCGGGAATTACGCTGTCGTTACCGCCTACGGCTATAATATATCCGGCTGCATCTACAGTTACCTCATAGCCCCAGATATTTGTACCTGATGTTTTTTTATCTTTATATATAATAATAGTATCTTGGCTTCTGGTTATATTCACACCGTTAACAGTATCATCAACAGTGTAATAAGGGGTATTTGTTTCTGCGAATGAGGCAATTGTTATCAATGGTAGAACTAAAGCACAGATTAAGAATGCTATAAATAGTTTTTTCATAATAGTTTTTTCCTTATCATTACGAAGCAATAATTTTTGTGGAATAGCCGTAAATACGCTTCAAGTCTCCGTTAAAAATTTCATGAAGCCCGAGTTTATAGAAATCATATGGAGTTATAAGTGAGGATTTTTTATTGAAATTCATTATACCGCTTTGTTTTAATACATACGCAACAAATTGAGAGCAGGTGAAGCGATATTTGCGTTCCCAGGCAATGCCGAATTTTATAGTTGCAAGTCCGATAAAGCTGTATTTATACTTTCGGTAGTTTTCAACAAATTCAGCAATAGTGTTTTTAATATGTAAATATTGCTCGTCTGTCACTGTCAGCTTGTAAACAGCACAGGTGGTTTCGGGTAATCTATCATAAAAGCCACCCTTTAGCTTTTCGACAACAAAACCACCAACAAGGGGATAGTTGAGTATTCGTCTGCCAAAGGAGTACATTTCTCTAAACGGTTCGTCAATTACCAGCGAAACATGAGTATATTTAAATTTTGTCGCTTTGTATAGCATTGATGAAATATATGTACCGCTCTTGGATAATACAATATATATATTCTGCATAAAAAACACTCCAAACTTCAATTGTTATTATGACTGCCCAGATTTAATTATATATTTGTGTAGTTGGAATATGTAATATGACACTGTTCGCATATCACCTTCTGTCCACCAGAGATTATCGCTCGGATAGCCTATCCAGTCGGTGAGTATTACAAGTATATAAGGTCTGTCTTCATATAAAACAAGTGCAGCATCGTTAGAAGCATGAACATCCATACCATATTTATGTGCGACCTCGACATCAAGCCTGTAATCAGAATCCCAGATGCCGTAGGATGTATCGGCAATACCGTATTTAACAAAGGTGTTTTTATTAGCTTGTTTAAGAAGCTCAATCAGCCAGAGGTAGTTCTCTTCACCATCTTGTGCTTTTTCATATATCAATCTAAGCATCCTTGCAGTGCTTTTTGCAGTCATTGAATTCTGACCTACTTTTTCGCGGTTGATTGCAACATTGAATTTTGTACCATAATTGCTGTTTGCCCAGCTTGCAAATTTCCAGACAGACTGTACACGGCAGAACATAGCGAAAGCAGTATTGTCGCTGCCAATCATAAGGTATTCGATGAGCTGCTTTATTGTAAACTCAGTTCCGACAGCAAAACCTTCATCACGGATCGTGCTTGTTCCTTGTCTGAGATCGGCAGCGGTAAGTGCAATCTTGTCGTCAAGGCTCATATCACCTTCATCAATCAGATGCAATATGTAACACATATAAGGCATCTTAATGCAGCTTGCACTCTTGAAAACTCGGTCTTCATTATAAGACATTGTAAAGCCGGTTTCGATGTCATAATAGTAAAAGGATATTTCATAAAGTCGTTCATCACAAAGTTTTTCGAGTGCTTCCATAGTTTTTTCGGGAAGAGTTTCGGGTATGGCAAGCGAAGACAGGTCGTTCTCTTTTATAAAGGTTTCAAGAGCTAACTGTGCTTCAGTCATTTTATTCGATACGATATCAGACGAAATAATTACATTTTCTTTTTCTGCCGGAAGTAATATTTCTTCGGATGTATATTCGCTTGCTGTTGTTAATAGTGTTGAAAATGCGGAACCGGTAATGATAATTGATGTTATCAACAGAGCAGCCGCATATTTTCTTGATTTTTTCATAACGTTTTTGTTCCTTACTTTATCAACAAATTGATTAATGTTGAGCCGTCTTTGATATAAAGTCCGGTTCTTTTTGCTTGCTCTTCAGAATAATATAATCCGGTTTCGGTTTCATTATTACTCTGATATATGACAAAAGGTATTGGTTCGTGCGAATGAGTGCGAAGCTCTATCGGTGTCGGATGGTCACAGCAAAGCAGAATTTTGTAGTCCTGACCTGATTTTTTCATCTCGTCCATAAGAAACCCCAGCATTCCGTCAATATATTCTATTGATAGAACTTTATTTTCGGCTTCACCTCTGTGACCGCATTCGTCAGGTGCTTCTACATGGATGTATACAAGGTCATTTCGACCAAGCGCATCAATCGCAGCCTTAGCTTTACCGTGATAGTTTGTATTCAGTGTTCCGGTCGCTCCCTCGACATCAATCGATTCCATTCCGGCACAGATTGCAATGCCTTTTATGAGGTCAACAGCTGAGATAGCTGCTGCTTTTATATTGAACTTGTCGGAGAAAGGCGGAAGGGCAGGTTTTTTACCATTAGACCAGAGCCATATCGAGTTTGCGGGTGATTTGCCTTCTGAAACACGGCGAAGATTGGTTGGGTGGTTTTTCAGAATATCAAAGCTTTTCACCATAAGTCGTCTGTATTCGTCAGCTTCGGGCAAAAAGTTACCTATTCTTTTACCGAGAATATCGTGCGGTCTTGTAAAGCTGCATACAGCAGGGCAGTCCTTCCAGATAAGGCAGTGCCTATAGCTGACGCCGGCATAAAATTTTCGGGTATCATTGCCAAGCTCTTTATCAATGGTTGCGATGATTTTGTGTGCATCTTTATCGTTTATCTCGCCTGCACTGTGGTCGAGTATAATTTTATTATCGTATGCTTCACATTTATCAGAAAGAGTTACAATATTACAACGGAAAGCAGTGTCTTCCGGTTGCATTTCAATACCCATGCTGACAGCCTCAAGCGGTGAGCGGCCTTTTGAGTATACTCTCGGATCGTAACCCATCAGTGCGAGGTTTGCCGTATCACTTTCGGGTACCATTTCGGGAGGAACTGTTTCAGCAAGCCCGACTATACCTTTACTTGCGAGATAATCCATATATGGTTTCTTTGCTTTTTCAAGCGGTGTTTTATTTCCTAATTTTTCGATCGGGTAATCACCCATGCCATCTCCGACTAATACAATGTATTTCATATTACACTTACCTTCTTTATTAAGTTATTGCTTATTATCTATTATTTGTTTATATATTTCACTTTTTGAAAGTCCACGATCCTTTGCTACTTGCTTACATGCTGACATTGTGTCAAGCGACAGCTTCTTATAATATTCGACATGCTCATCAACAGATATATCACACCAGAATTCGTCATTACTGGCGATATACCCGCTTATTATCAGAACAAATTCGCCTTTTGTTACAGGCGGATCATTCTGAACATTCTCAAGCGTAGTGCTTATGATTGTTTCGTTAAGTTTTGTTATCTCTCGAGCGATAACAATGTCACGGTTTCCGAATGCCACATAAAGCTCTTTAAGCTGTTCTTCTATGTCATGAGGTGCGCAATAAAGTATTATTGTTCGCAGCTCTCGACTAAGGTTTTCAATTTGTTCAACTCGATCTGACTTTTTATCCTTCAGAAAGCCTTCAAATACAAATCTGCCCGACGGCAAACCCGATGCTGACAGTGCAGTTATAGCCGCATTTGCACCCGGAACAGGTATAACTTTAATTCCGTTATCACGGCAATGTTTTACAAGCTTTTCGCCGGGATCTGAGATCGCAGGAGTTCCTGCATCCGTGACAAGCGCTGCCGATTCACCCTGTCTTAACCGTTGTAATATAGCTTCATGGCGGCTTTCCTTATTGTGTTCATAATAGCTGATAAATGGTTTTTTTATACCAAGCAGCATCATCAGCTTGCCGGTTACTCTGGTGTCTTCGGCTGCAATAAAATCAACTTCAGCCAACACCTTCTTTGCTCGTTCGGTTATATCAAGCATATTGCCGATAGGTGTTGCAACAATATACAAAGCACCTTTTTCTATTTTATTATTCATATATTTTAAATAAACCTTTTTTTAATTAAATTGATCAACCTTTTGCATCGTACCACGTCTTTCCTATGTGTGCATCGACTTCAAGCGGAACCGAAAGTTTGAACGCATTCTCCATCTTTTTGATCAAGAGTCTGTAAACATTGTCTGCTTCAGCTTCAGGTGCTTCAATAAGCAGCTCGTCATGAACCTGCAATATCAGCTTTGATTCATATCCACCTTCAGCAAACGCATGGTAAACATCAAGCATGGCTTTTTTAATTATATCG
Organism: Clostridiales bacterium GWF2_38_85; assembly: GCA_001797275.1. Classification (GTDB taxonomy): domain Bacteria; phylum Bacillota; class Clostridia; order Oscillospirales; family CAG-382; genus GWF2-38-85. Next base: position 34,565 of record MGOY01000045.1, read on the forward strand.
GCTGCAGAACCCTGTATTGGTGTGTTCATTGCGATTCGTTCGCCAAAGTGCATCAGAGGTTTTTTTGGTGAGCTTAGTTCGGGTATATATCTGCGCCTGCCCATCAGGGTTGTAACATAGCCATCCTGTTTTGCCTGAGCGACGATATTATCCATGTATTCCTTAACCTTCGGATATTTTGCGAAATATCCTCTGATATAGTCACCGGCTTCTTTTCTGGATACACCGATATCAACCGACAGTGAGTAATCTGAAATTCCGTAAACAATACCGAAATTAACCGCTTTTGCGCTTTTCCTCATCTGTGAGGTTACAGCTTCAGGCGGAACGCCGAATACCTGCGACGCTGTAATGGTGTGGATATCTTCACCGTCTTTAAATGCTTGAATCAATGCTTCGTCATTTGATATGTGTGCAAGTACACGAAGCTCAATTTGTGAGTAATCGGCATCAATCAGAACATTGCCATCTCCGGCAACAAAAAACTTTCTAAGCTCTCTGCCAATCTCTTGGCGTACGGGGATATTCTGAAGGTTGGGTTCAACTGAGGATAACCTGCCTGTCAGTGTAAGTGTCTGACGGAAGGTAGTGTGTATTCGGCCATCAAGCGGCGATATAACCTTTGCAAGACCATCTGTGTAGGTGCTTTTCAACTTCGAAATTTGACGGTATGATAAAATCATGTCGATAATTGGGTTAAATGGTCTCAGTCCTTCTAAAACATCGGCATTTGTGGAATAACCACTCTTGTTTTTCTTTGCGGTTGGAAGACCGAGCTTTTCAAATAATATTACTGCAAGCTGTTTGGGAGAATTTATATTAAATTCTTCACCTGCAAACTCATATATATCTTTTTCAGAGATTTTAAGTTGTTCTGAAAGGAACTGTGAATACTTATCAAGTCCTTCTTTATCAACCATGAAGCCTGTCTGTTCCATACCTAACAATACTTCGCTAAGCTCAAGCTCGAAGAGATATAAATCCGTCTGACTGCTTTCATTTAATTGCTTTTTCAATTCTTCACGTAATAGTGCGAGCATGAGTGCATCTGGTTGGGATGTGTTCATCCCATATCTGAGTGCAAGTCTGGGCAGGTCATATCCGTTTTCGATAGGATTCAGTATATACCCCATCAGAGATATATCATCTTTACAGCTTTTAAAGTCTATGTTAAAATTATTTTTTAAGTAATTAGCGGTATCTTTGTGCGACCAGACACATATATTTCTTGTGTCTTCGGTAAACAACAGAGAAAGCTTTTCGCTGAAATCGCAGAAAATCAACTTTTCACCAACTGATGCTGTTATAATTTTTTCAGTTGTATTTATTGAAATGGCAATGCTGCCGTATTTGGTCAGCCTGAGAAAGGTGCTTTCGTCAACTGCTTCGACAGTAATTTTATTTTCGTTTATATTTTCTTGTTCTGAATCAGCTATATTCAGATTAAGCTTTTCAATGATTTTACTGAACTCAAGCTTTGTAAACAGCGCGAGCAGTTCTTTTTTCTTAATAGGTTGAATTTTATAATCGTCGACATTCTCTGAGATAGGTACCTGCTTGTTTATCTCAGCAAGCATACGGCAGATGAATGCCATTTCCTTACCGCTTGTCAGCTTATCTGCAAGGCTGCTCTTGATCTGGTCTATATTTTCATAAAGCTTTTCAAGAGAACCATAATCTTGTATTAACTTAACTGCAGTTTTTTCACCTACACCTGCAACCCCGGGAATATTGTCTGAACTGTCCCCCATCAAAGCTTTTACATCAATAAGCTGTAAAGGTTTAAGCTTATATTGGTTGTGTATTGCAGGCATATCATAGACTTTGGTTTCGTTTGTCGAAGCAAGCAAGACGGTTGTTGTATCGGAAACAAGCTGAAAGCTGTCACGGTCTCCGGTAACAACCGTACATTCAACATTATTTTTCTCAGCAATTGAAGCTATTGTGCCGAGAATATCATCCGCTTCGTATCCAGTGTATTCAAGCACCTTAATACCAAGAAGCGGAAGCATGTCCTTTGCATATGGCAATTGCATCGCAAGCTCTTCGGGCATTCCTTTACGCGTTGCCTTATAACCGTCAAAAGCTTTGTTCCTGAAGGTAGGCTCGGGCAGATCGAAGGCTACTGCCGCAAAGTCAAATGGAATGTCACTTGCGGTAAGATGTTTATATATTATATTGAAGAATCCATATGTTGCATGAGTAAAAAGCCCGTCCCTGTTGGTTAGGGGGCGAATTCCGTAATATGCACGGTTCAACAGACTGTTTCCGTCAAAAACAATAAAACGTTTCAAAATTAATCCCCTCGATATCTATATTTATATAATTATATAACATAACAACTCAATGTGTCAATACATTTAATTAAGTTTAGTCGTTTGGGCAATTATACAATAATATATAAAATCAAACAACTCTTCTGTTTCCTCTTGCAAAACGAAAATAATTGCTGTATAATGTCAATGTTATTAATCTAAGCATTTCCGGCAAAGGAGAATTTCTGTGGCAATTAAAAAAAATATAGCGGTTTTTGCTGTAGCAATTATATTATTATCGGCAATCTCACCGGTTTCACTTGCAGAAACATCAATTACAACATATACAATCGAATATAGAGGATTTGAAAGTGACTTTACACAATTTGGTTCATCCTTCGAATTTGTCAGTGGGTTACCATCAAAAAAATCGACTGTTGAAGCCGGCGGTTCATATACTATACTTGACATCGAACCAAAATTTGATGATTTTAATTTTCGTGATTATACATTCGACGGCTGGAATCTGAAAAAAGTCGACGGTGTAATTGATAGGACAGTCGTTTATCATGCAGGCGATGTCATAGAGAACATCAACAACAGCATGCGGCTGATCGCAGTCTGGAAACGCAAGGAAACCGATATTGTTGTATACAGCATGCTATCATACTTGAGAGGTGGGAACGGCGATCCTACAATAATAGAAGGCAAAGCACCTGATGATAAACTCTTGGAATTGGAACAAGAAATAACACTAATAAATTGTCCCTATACATATGACGGATATAAATTTCTCGGTTGGATAGATTCCAAGGGAAATTTATATGATCCGGGTGATAAATATACTGTTACATCATATAATTCAATATTTACCGCTGAATGGTCATCAGATCCCAATGCCATCGTAAAGAACAGCGTCAGCTACAGCTCAGGCGCAAGCAGTGTAACAGGCAATGCACCGAACGGCTTTAAGCTGTACAAAAAGGACTACTTTATTGTTGCCGAGAATACATATAAATATGATGGTTATAAATTTATCTGTTGGACAGACAGCAAAAATAAAACATATATGCCGGGCGATAAATATACTGTAGCATCGGCCGACGGTAATATAACCCTCACAGCAAAGTGGGAAAAGCTTCCCGATATTTTCACGATTAATATTACTGCCGGAGAGGGTGGTAGTGTTAGTCAGACAGGGCAGAGCGAGATACAACAGGGTGATGAAGTTAACCTGATCATCACACCTGACCAGAACTTTGTATTCAAAGCAGCAAAAATAAACGGTTCAGAGGTTCAGTGCGACGGAGCAGTACTTAATATAAAAGATATTGAAGAAAATCTGAATATTGAGATAGAATTCGCTCTGAAGACCTTTAATATAACCCTTGACATCGGTGAAAACGGAAGTATTTCACCTTCGGATAAGACAACAGCCGAGATAGGCTCAAGTGTTTCTTACACAATAACTCCGGACAATAATTATGAAATTGATCAGATAACGATTGATGGGGTTGCGGCAACAGCAGAAAACGGGATTTTGAATCTTGAAAATATTACAACGAATCATATCATTTCGGTTACCTTCAGACAAAAACCGGGTGCAAGCACTGGTGACGAGTCGGATACTATTGTGCCTCAGCCAAAAGATTACACCGGAATTGCAATCGCAATACTGTTGATAATATTATCGGTATTTGCCCTAATAGCTTTGTATGCAGTCAATACGCAAAAAAAGAATAAGAAAATATATAGAAAACGCAGGTAATAAACTATCTGATACGGAGGGTTTGTTATGTTTAAGAAACTGATAGCACCTATAATCATTACGGTAATTACAATAATTATTCTTATTTCATATTCGGTTGTTTGTTTTATGATCGAATTCAATCTGCTTGTTAAAGTCTTCGGTTCAATTATTCCGCTTGCATTAGCAGGAGTAGCAATATTTGTTCTTGTTGAGAGAATTAAAGAAATTAAAGGAGGCGAAGAAGATGATCTTAGTAAATACTGATTACATTGCAGGAAAAGAATTTGAGATGCTCGGACTTGTAAAGGGTAGCACTATTCAATCCAAAAATATCGCACGTGATATTACACAATCATTCAAAACACTTGTTGGTGGTGAGTTGAAGGCTTACACTCAGATGATGAATGAAGCACGCGCTATCGCAACCAAAAGAATGGTTGAAGATGCAGCTGCACTCGGTGCAGATGCGATCGTTAATATCAGATATTCATCAGCAGCTGTTATGGCAGGTGCAGCAGAAATTATGGCATATGGAACAGCAGTAAAGTTTAAATAAGAAAATAGTAAAAACGGCTCTGTGCCAATAGTTGGGGTGAAGAAACCCTGAAATAATTTTTGGAATCCGGAGCAGCGATCAAGCTGCTTCGGATTTTTACGTTTCCGAATGTGTGTCGGATTGATTGAACATGTGAATGATGCGGTTCCTGAACCTTTTGAAATTGCGATAGCCATAACCAATGCGTTTTAGCACCTTGATCTTATTGTTGCAGCCTTCGGTAAATCCGTTGGTGTACTCATGTAAAGTATACTATCAACTGTCGCTTTTTCTTCTGGAGATAGATATTCGTATTGCTTGGTAAGCAGTGTTTTTGAACGTTTGAACAACAGCCTGCTGTCTTTCCGGTATTTCTTCTGCTCTTCTTTCCGTACTGCTTCAAATGCCCAGAATACCTGCCTGATAAAGTGATATTTGTCAATAACATGATACGCATTTCTGAAGAATGTGTTTGATATGTTTGCATATGTGTCCCACATATCACTGACAAAATGAGTTGTTTGGCTTCTGTCAAAACCCTCGAAATAGCTGACTAATTCGTGCTTATACCTTGTAGGCAGCACATCCAGAACTCTGCCGTTTTTAATGTCTGTTATGATACACTGGTACTTCTCTCCGCCTGTATCACCCTTGAATTCATCTATTCCTATTACCTCGGGCAATAGGCTGCGAGGGGTAATTTACAAGATCAAATATTCTGCTCACAGTGCTGTTCGAGAGGTTAACCTCTCGGCCGACTGACTTGAAGGTTCGTACCTCACGCAGCTTGTCGATGACATAGGCTGACAGCCGATTCGTCATATGATGATAGTGGGGTAGCCATTCAATATGTTCAACAAAACGCTTGTTGCAGCTTGTACAATTGTATCGGCGTTTACGGAGTTTAATGACAACAAATTCACCGAATGCAGGTATATCCTTGATTTTCTGTGTACGGTAGTCATGGATAGTATTTGTCATACAGCCACAATGGGGACATTTTTGCGCCTTTCGTTCAATCTCAGCGTGTATTACTTTCTTATACTAATTCGATTTAGAAACAGTGATAAAATTCGAGAAAAAGTCCTTGCCTGATGGACTTTTTCTTAATTAATTTCATTGGAATTAGAATTGAATTATTTTCTATTGTTTCTTATGAGAAATAGTATTACCATCGATATTTTCAACATTTTTTATGATTAGCTCTTGCAAATCTACGAGTTTTTCAAGCGAAAACTTTGTTTTCGTTATTATTAAGTGATAGAGCATAAACTCGATCTCCTTTAATAGTCTTATAGTGATTTCCATTATACAGGATTTCTTCGTTTTATGCTCTACTTTTTTTATTTTTCTTTTCGTAAAGCTCTTACTCAACCCCAACATTTATTATATATTAAACTAACAAATGAATTGTGATTTTATTAATCATGAAAAAGCCATGGAGTATAGGCTTTTTCATGATTGCTGGGGTAATTCATTTATTAGTTTTATATAGAACCAAAATAATCCCGGCAGCTGAAGCTGTCGGGACTTTTGTTTGTTATAGAAGCTTATTTGAGATTTGTTACCGTACCGATGAATATCGGAAGATTGGTGGCATTGTCAATGATTGCATACACGAACGGGCGGTTCAGTATAACTGTTTCGCCCATAAAAGCACATTCATCCTGCATCTCAACCTTAGTTACGGCTCCAGCTTTAGTTCCACGCTCATCAACAGAGATGAAGGTCTTGTGCAGCACTTCAAAAATAAAGATGTTGCCGCGTGAAGATGTAGCCATCTTTGTGAAGTCGGCAGCCTCGGAATGGAATGCATTCGGCATACCCATATCTATAAGTGCTTCATTCATCTTGTAAGTGTAATCATAACTGAACTTCGGCATTGTTGCATTTACGCCGGTTGACTGTGCATTTGTAATAATATCAAGGAATGTTTCACCTGTAAGTGATGAAATGTAATCATAGACAGATATATCCTCGTTGGGAAGCAGTGCAACAAAGCTGTAATCATCATTTGCATAAGGTTTAATGAATCCGGTTGCAGAGCGGTCCTTCAGAAATTTTGTTTCTTCTGAATTCATCATATCAATATTGACTGTTGTTCCGTCCATATTGGTGAAATCACGTTTCGCTACCTGATCTTCTCTGTAAATTGTCTCCCATTCCGCATCAAATACAATTGCATTGATAAGGTACATTACCGCATCATCTGAAATTTGATCAAGGATTTTGTCTATCATACCGTCAGTGTTGTTTTTTACCCAGTTGTTGATGTCAGCAAGTGTCTGGTCGTCGAATGCGGATTTGTACGCGGCTGCATTGTAATAATCAACGTTTTTTTGTAAGAAATCCGGCACAACCTGGAGCCTTTCTTCGTCGTCACGGAACCAGATCGAGTTTGCAATGCTGAACTTTGATTTATCTTTGCTTGGCAAGCTATTCGAATAGGTATAGAGATATTCGTTAAGCTGATCTATTGTTATATCACCACCCAATACCTGTTCCATCTGAGCGAGTGTTTCATTGTCGGCACCGTTTGCGGTCATTGACAAAGCAAGTATAACCGATAAAGGCGAGATCAGCGCATTTTCGTTTTCTTTAAGTGACCTTTTAAATAGCTCTATTGAAAAATCAGCAGTATTGTCGATAAATTTTTCATCGATCTGTTTTCCTGCAACGACATTTGCATCAATGCCCTCCATCAGATTTGCCGCTTTTGCTTCAATTGCGCAGGAAGCAAGATTAAACAGCATGGCACTTAATAATATAAGGCAGATTGCCATGGTAATAACTCTTTTGTTTGTTGTGTTTTTCATAATCATCTAAATCCTTTCGTCAAACAGATTATTAATCGCTTTCAAGACTTTCTATCAGCTGCTTCAGCCTGTCAGCCTGAGCTTTGCTGATGGTTTTCCAGTCTCCGCTTTCGTTTCTAAAAAGGGCATCATCTCTTAGGTAATAATTTTTTTCTGAATCGGGATAATTAACTGTGATTGTTATTACTGTACCATCATTTTCATCAACCATATCCTGCGATTCGAAAAATATCAAATCATCGATATAGCTTATAATGGAATTGATTTTCTCTGTAGTTCTAAACAAACGATAAATACCTTCATCCTCGGTGTTTGTATTAATTTCGATTGATAAAACCGGAATTGAGAAGTCGTCAATAACATCTGATGAAACTTCATCTGTTGGCAGCGAGGATTCAAGATGATTTTCAGGTGTTGCTTCATCAACCGGTATAAGCATATTTCTGAGCGGAGTCATAAATATAGTGAATGCAAGTATAAAGCAGGCAGCAACAGGGGTTGCGATTTTCATAAATTGCAAGCATTTGCGATGTTGTTCCGCATAATACAAATCGCGCTTTTTGTATATGCTGCTTTTGAATTGTTCTTTGCTTTTCACAGCTCAAAACCCTCCTTTCCTAACAGGCTTCGGAGAGAGGCTTTCGCACGGTATATCAGATTTTCTACCTGCTTTTTGCTTTTCTTCATAACCTTCGCCGCATCCTCGTATGACAGCTCCTCAAAATAAACGAGATGAATCGCTGCTCTGTAGTCGCTGTTCAACCGGTTAATTGCAGCATTGACAAGCCTTTTGCGTTCGTCTGATAACAGCTTTGCTTCAACCGATATAAATTCGTTACTTTTTTCTGCAGCTTCGTCAAGGCTGATGGTGGGGAAGCGTGAATTGTGTCTGATGTAATCCAATGCTTTGTGTCGTCCGATAGCAAAAAGGTAGGTTTTCAGCGAGGTTTGAAAGTTGTATCGATTTTTGTGGATGAGAAGCTCGAGGAAGGTGTCCTCGGCAAGGTCCTCCGCAACCGTCAGATTATTTACATAACGGTTGATGAAAAAAATCAGGTTGTGCTGGTATAAATCCAATATTTCGTCGAAGCCGCTTTCGTCACCTTCAAGGAAACGGTGATAGCTACTTGCACCGTTGTCCATAATTCAATACCTCCGGGTTTACATCTATTATTCGTTTAAGTTTTTAAAAACACTCACTAAAAAATCAATTGTCAACCTATATTAAATTTTAAGTTGACAATGCGAAATTTATATGCTATAATAAAATAAATCTTGTATACAGAAAATGCAGAGCCTTGTAGGGGCGACCCTATGTGGTCGCTCGTCCTGTATATCAATGAACATCAATGGGCGACCACTCGAGGTAACTATCAGGTTGCCTGTGTGCCCCTGCAAAAAAAGGAAAATTATATTTATGAAATCAAGAAAAACAATTCTTTCACTCGTTTATATTGCACTTTTTGTCGCAATTATTGCTGTCTGTTCGTGGATTTCCATCCCGATAGTTATCCCGTTTACACTACAAACCTTTGCAGTTTTTGTTACCGCAGGACTTCTCGGAATCAAACGCGGAACAACAGCAGTGGTCGTGTATATATTGCTCGGGCTGGTCGGAGTTCCGGTTTTCTCACAGTTCAGAAGCGGACTTGGTGCCTTGCTCGGGAACACCGGCGGCTATATCATCGGTTTTCTTTTCACAGCGCTTGCGGTTGGCATTATAACAGAAATTTTCGGTAAAAAGCTGTATGTGCTGATAATTGCGATGATTATAGGTTTAGTTTTATGTTATGCTTTCGGAACCGCGTGGTTTATGTACATCTATACAAAAAATACAGGAACAATAGGATTATGGTCAGTTCTCTCGGTATGTATTGTTCCATATCTTATCCCCGATGTGATAAAAATCGTTGTCGCCGCTGTAATCGTAAACAGGGTTAATAAATATGTCAAGATATAATACAAGAATCATATAGCAAAGGATTAGTATTTGTAGGGGAGCCCCTGTGTGGGCTACCGTTTGTTGCATTCAGTACATTATTTGCATCAAAACGTCAACATGAGTTAAAATAAGTTAATAATAATTCCCGTTTAGTGTTGACAACCGTTATCAAGCGTGATATAATGTTAATGTCAAGAAACGTAAGCCGACATACACAACTTGAATAAATAATAGAAATGGGGCTAAACGATGTTTATTGAAGAAAGGCATCAGGCAATTCTAGACATTCTAACAGAAAAAGGCAGTATCAGTACAGCAGAAATACAAAGAAAATTTTATGTAGGATATGACTCTGCGAAAAGAGATTTAAGAATTCTTGAAGAAAAAGGATTTCTAAAAAGAACTCACGGCGGAGCGATTCCTGTACAGCAAGTTGCCAGCGGAAAACCACCAAAAACAACCTGCAAGGATATTATAGAAGTAAAAGAAAATTATCATGCAATCGCATTAAAAGCGGTTTCTATTATAAAAGACAATGATGTTGTTTTTATTACAGCAGCGACTGTAGGCTATTTCATGACGCAGAATTTACCGGACAATATTAAAATTCGTGTTGTTACCAATTCAATAATTATTGCCGAGGAGTTGCGAAAGAAAGATAATGTATCGGTAATATTATTGGGCGGAGAGATGGATAATAAAGGATGTTGTTATGATGCATTTGCTATTGATATGATTAAAAAGTTAAGGTTTGATAAATGCTTTATCACAGCTGCTTGTATATCCGCTAAATTCGGATTATCTATTCAAAAAACGCAGGTAATCAGTTTTTGGAATGCAGTGATTGACAGCTCAAAGAAAACTATCGGGCTGTTTCCCACTGAGAAAATCGGTTTTGAATCTGTTGTCAGCATTTGCCCTGCAAACAGACTAAATATGCTTATAACTGATTGGGACGCTTCCGAAGATGATTTAAATGAATTTGACGAGCAAAACATTGAAGTCGTTATCGTGGAAAATAGTTAATTTGTAGAGGAGCCCCAGTGTGGGCTCCCGTTTCATATTATGATGTATATATCCATAAAATTAAATTGCACAAACTGCATCCAATGCCAGCTCCAAAGCTATGGCATCCGAATCTTTACCCCAACCTCTATCATCATGTATATCAAAATTAGCAAGGGTATCAGCTGTGTATAATATTTGACCAAAAATTGCGTTCCTGAATTCTGCACATGCAGCCAAGCCTGCACACTCCATTTCAACTACAGTACAACCTTCTTCTTTACGATAATTGACCATATCAATAGTTTCTCTATAGAAACCATCGGTTGTCCATGTCTTACATAATTGATAGCTTATCCCTTTTTTATTTAGTACAGATTTTATTGAATTAACTGCTGTTTGATTAAGTGATACTGTTCTGCTGGGAGGTAAATAATGATATGAAGTTCCTTCATCACGTAATGCTTCGGTAGGTATTAGGAACTCATTTTCGGGGATATCAATCAAAGAACCGCAACAACCAATCGTTATAATTTCTTTTACGCCATAACTGATTAAGAAATCCAAAAACTGCACTGCTGCGGAAGAGCCTAAAGGTGCTTGACATAAACACAGATCGATACCATTATGTATCGTTTTATATATTGGAAACACCTTGGTTATAGTAACGAATTCTCCGATTTGTTCGCAGTTATTTTCTTTTGAATATTGATAAATCTCATTATTTAAAAAAGGGAATACTGCTTTTTTAGGGAATGAATATAGATTTTTTCTGTTAGGCATTAGAATAGCCTTCTGTTTTGAATCATATTCAAGAATAGGGAAATCTTTTTTTGTTATTGACATATTTATCATCTCGTCTCATCTTTTTCGTTGTGCTTGAATTATGCAATAGCGTTGAGTATCACCGGCGACAGGAATTAAATCATAGGGATTTTCTGCCCATACAGCCTCAGCAACAACAGTTGAAACGATGTTTTCAAAGCCTGCATTTTTTAAGTCCTCGATTAAATAATCTTCAACCAATCCTCTTTCGAGGTTGTGTTTCTTTGCAAGCTCAAAGCTTTTTGCGCCTTTTTGAATATAGCTTCCTTGGATAATAATTTTACCGTTTGGTTTGAGGAGCCTATATAATTCCTTCGCAACCTTATCGCCTTCAGGAATATTCCCGAATCCCGCAAATGAAGTTATGTAGTCAAAGCTTTCGTCCTTAATTGACATGTATCTACCGTCAGTAGCAACATAAGAAACACGATTGTCGTCTGTCGGCTTAATTTTTCTTGTCCATGCCAGTATTCGGTCGCTTATGTCTGTACAAACAATATTGAAATCCTTATTAGATGAGTTTAATAACTTTTCAAGCATACCACCCATTCCGGTAGCAAGATCGCAAACATCACCGGACAAGTTGGTGATTAAATTGTTCATATATTCATGATGCAATTTTTCAGCGTCCTTTGTTTCTTGATTTTTTCTGTTATAATAATCTCTTGTCCAATTGTCCTCATTTGTTTCCTGTGTTTGCGCTTCAATTTCATTCTCAAGAATTTCGTCTGTTATCTTCCAGTATATTGTTTGATTAACCGACAGCTTTGATGAAATAATGTTATATACACCATATTTAAAGCTGTATTGATTGCCGCAAGCATTGCATTTTAAGTCACCTGATAATTTGCATTTGCATTCAGGGCAGATAAGTATGTCTAATACGTTTTCCATTTGTAATCCTCCGGTATTGACTATATTTTATCGTAAAAAACTCGTTTTATTAACAATGTATCGGGATAGTTTAAGCTATCGATCTCATTTATAACTTTTTCGACATCATATGTTACTTCTATTGGTTCAATGGTGGCATTTCCATTACTGACAGTTAGAATACCCCCTCTTGCAATATTGTATTTTTTCGAGGGGCAACCAAGTGGACCGCAATTTATAAATAACCTCTTATCATCTTTGTTTATTGCTCTGATATGATCATGACCGTAAATAATTACACCTGAATCTATATCGTAAAACATATTATAACAATCCTGGATGGTTGGGTTTTTTGTAATTTTCACGTATTTGTTTTGTTTGTTCATGCAATAATGCAGAATTGTGATTTTCACATTCTCAATAACTATATCTATTCTTAAAGGAAGCGATTTTAGAAAATCATATGATTGCTTTGATAGAAGCTTATGTTCCCATTTGTGATGTTCCATTTCGCCTAACTCCATATATTCATCATTAGGAATGTCTGTCGGCATGCTTTCAACAAAGTACCTATCATGATTGCCCTTGACAGCAAGCAGCTCCGGGATTTCCATGATTTTTCTGACAGTTTGTTCGGGATATGGACCAATACCGATTATATCACCACAACATATAATTTTTTCGCAGTTTTCTGCATCGAATTTTTTTAGAATTTCAATTAAAGCAAGTACATTATTATGTACATCTGTTATTATCCCTATCTTCATTTTTAATCACCTAATCTTAAATTATCGTATATAAGAAAGATCGTTCAAACGCGATATAATACGGTTTTTATCCGAATCTTCATGCATAAATGATAATCCTCCTTTGCAACCGGACAAATTACATTTGTTAAACATATTAATATCTAAACCGAGCCACAACGCATAGAATATACTTAAAGTGCCGTCATGCGAAACAATAATCAAGTTTTCATCAGGGCTTTCTAAAATCTGATTATAAAAACCTATAAGCCGATTCCATACATCTCTTTTAGATTCTGCTCCTATGAATGGTTTATCATCAACATTTTTTGCCCAATCAATGGTTTTTTGCCAGACTGAGCATTTTAAATTCTTTTGTACCCATTCTTTCGATTTCCCAATCGCTTCACCTAAATTAAATTCTCTTAAAACATCGGTAAATATCGGTTTAATGCCTAAAAAACTAGCTACAATTTCCGCTGTATGTTTTGCTCTTAACAAGTCTGAAGAATACATGATATATCGCTCATTTTTAATTTCTCTGGAAAGGTGCTCCCCAATTCGTTTAGCCTGCTCAATTCCAAGTTCAGTTAAGTCCCAATCAGCCCACGAACCAACCATTCCATTTGTATGTTGTATTGATTGTGTATGCTGAATAGTTATTATATTTTTCATATATCCTCTCACTTTTTATTGCCTAACCCTAACAGTTATCTCACCACTGCGGAGGGTTTCTTCGCTGCTCTCTGTGTTTCATAATTATAAATTCACAACTGGAATTATTGCATCTTTTTATTCGTATTACGTTCATATTGCGTAGTAAAGTTGCATTACATCTTTTCGGAGCAAACCATTAATTGTAAATATTTTAAAGAGGCTTCTGTTCCGTTATAGTTTGAAAATGTTTTCATTATACGCATGTTTCGTTCTTGTAATATTTGATGCAGCTCATCTATTGAGTATAAACGAGTAGGATCCCCCGCAGGTATCTCTGGCTTTTTTACAGGTTCTTCATAAGGGATATCGTAACCGCTGAATAACATTCGACGAGTTTCACAATTCCATTCAAATTGAGCTAAGGCTAATGCATTTTCACCTATTTCCCAATTTGTCCTCGGGAAATAATGTGCTGCATGCTCCGCATTACATATATCCATAAAATGTTTCCCACCGACTTTTAAAGAACGGGAAATAACATCGAATATTTTCAAATTTTCTTCATCTGTTTCCAAATAACCAATAGCTCCATCTGCTAAGTTTAATACAACACCAAACTCATTTTCAAAATTTATATCACGGATATCAGCACAAATAAATTTGGCATTTATTTTTTGTTCAATTGCATTTTCTCTCGCATCATCAACGTAAACCTTTGTAATGTCAACGCCTGTTACATCATAACCCCTTTTTGCAAATGCTAATGAATGACGACCATAACCGCAAGCCAAATCCAATATTCTTTCATCACCTGTTAGTTCAAGAGTTTTAATAATGAATTCAACTTGATTTTCAGTATCTTCCACCCACGATTGATTTTTAATATCCAGTGACCAACCCTGCTTATACCAATCAGACGATTTTGCTTTCATACATTTACCCCATATTATATAAATAGCACTAAACTGCTACGCAGTGGTTTTTTTCGGCAGCCCAAGTGCTTTATTAAAACTGCTGGTTTTTCTTTATGAAATCC
>MGOY01000046.1 GCA_001797275.1 Clostridiales bacterium GWF2_38_85
CCTTTTCGTATTGTTGCATTTTTCTTTCCTCTTTCCTTTATAGTTATTATACTATATTAGGTCAAGGTGTTACAACTTTATTATACCATGACAATAATCATAAGCAATCTCATCTACTCGCCATGCTGAATTGCAACGATATAAACCAAAAGTTCTTCCAGTTGTTGTGCCTGCTGGTACTGTAATTACAAATGCAGCATTATTAATCGGCATTGTGCTATCAATATGAGGTAAACTAAATTTTATATAAGTTCTACATATATTTCCTGATTTTATACCAACATAAAATTTCTGTTCGGAACTGTGATTTAAAGAATCCCCCTGTTGAACATATGTGTCTGTAATTGCTGCGTTATATTCATTCGTTGTAATTGAAGGGTCGAGTAAAATTGGATATACTCTATCTGCAGAATTCAGCCAATCTTTATCTGGTATATATGAAATAACACAATTTGAACCATTTTGTTGTATGTCAACTTTAATATTGTGTGAAACTGCATCAACTGCATCGCACATATATGGGATACTTATAGTATATTTTATTTCATTTTTATTGTCAACAAAACTTATACTATTATCACTGTTTAATATTGCGATAAGGCCGTTAGTGTTCATTCTGAGTACGAAAGAAGATATATCACTTTTTTCTGTTAATATTATATCCTCTTCTACCTTATTCTGATAAACAGTATAATCAAGATCCAATTTTTGATTATTTCCAAAAGCATCACTATATTTGATCTTGCTTGTTACCTTTGGAAGATTAAAAGCCTCTTCTTCGGTCCTTATACTATTTATTTTATCACTTACTTTCTCATTGTCAACTGTTATTTTTGCTGTTGTAGAATCAATGGAGTTTGTATTTGATAAAAATATTGAGTTCTCTTTAGGAGTTCCAGAACTTACTGTTTCCAGCGTCCACGATAATTCGTAACCATTCTTTTTTAATGAAATCAGTTTATTTTCACCTAAACTGTTTGAAAAGGAAACATTAAAATTTTTATTTGATGAAACATACTCATTTAATGTAGAATTATATGTCAATGTATTGTCTACATCAATCCATTCTTCTCCATCTTTATAATGTATCGCTTCAGGATACATTACTGCAACAAAAGAGCCGTCGGTACAATAGAAATGTTTTTCAAATTCTCCTCTTTTTGAAGTATCTTCTTCAACTATTAATTTTTCGCTCTCTTCTTTTTCAGAAGTGTTCTCAATACTATTAATGTTGTCATTTGATAATACAGTCAAAGCACTCGCTGGAATGCTGCTTAAAATCATAATAACAACAAGAACAAAACTTAACAACTTGAATTTTTACTCATATGTAATCTCCTTTGGTGTTTGTCGTATTATATTACATTAATTAACAATGGTCAATGCATCCATTATTAAATATAAATAATTAACACAATTTAATTAAATTATCCATTTAGTATACACCATTTGCTCTTAGATCTTAAGATACTAATATTGTATATTATCTTTACTTAAAATAATTCTTTATATTGAGAGAAATGCTTAACGATAACTGAGCAGCCACTCTTTATTATAATTGATTTTTAAGCAATATACATTTCATACTTTTTACAAACCGTTTTTGTGACAAGTTTTATTTTGCTTACAAATTGTTTACAATGGTAATTGACATTGTTCGAAAATTCATTTTATTCAGCTTTACCACAATGTTAACTCCTGCAAAACAGAAAATTCGCAAAAATTTGAACTCTCGCTGTTGCAAAAGCTATATTATTATGATAGAATTAGTGGTACGATTACGAAAAGGATGTATATTTTTATGGTTAAAATAGCAATAATGGGAATGGGTGTCGTAGGCGGCGGTGTCGCTCAGATTATCCAGGAAAACAGCGGACTTTTATCCTCACGAATCCAAAACAGCGGATATGACGGAATTGAAGTAAAATACGTACTTGATCGCCGCAAGTTCGAAGGGCATCCCCTCGAGCATAAGGTGACAAATGATATAGATAAAATACTCAGCGACAAAGAGGTTTCGATTGTCGTCGAAACAATGGGCGGAATCCACCCTGCGTATGAGTTCACAAAGAAAGCGCTTGAAAGCGGAAAAAGCGTTGTCACATCAAATAAAGCGATTGTTTCAGCGTGTGGTTCAGAGCTGCTTGAGTGCGCAAGAAAAAACAAAGTTTCCTATATGTTTGAGGCAAGTGTGGGCGGTGGCATCCCTATAATCAGGCCGTTAATTAATTGCCTTGCAGCAAACAACATTCTGTCCATCTACGGAATACTTAACGGAACAACTAACTATATATTAACCGAGATGAAAAGGAAAGGTACAGCCTTTGCCGACGCACTCAAGGATGCGCAAAGCAAGGGATATGCCGAGGCTGATCCGACAGCAGACATCGGCGGTGCTGATACCTGCCGTAAAATTTGCATACTTTCAAACATAGCATACGGTACATATATCATACCCGAAGACATACATTATGAAGGTATAACAGATATACAGACCGAGGACCTCAGCCTTGCCGACAAGCTGGGCTACAAGATAAAGCTGGTCGGAAGCGCAAGCCAGGATACAGAAGGCAGAATAGCTGTATTCACAGCGCCTGTGCTTATACACGAGGAACACTCAATCGCACCTATCGACGGTGTTTACAATGCAATTTCCGTAACCGGTGATTTTGTAGATGACCTTCTTTTCTGCGGACAGGGTGCCGGCGCATTGCCGACAGCAAGTGCGGTTGTTGGAGATATAATCGACATAATAAAGCATCATCCAAAGCCTGTTGTCTGGGGCAAATCCGATAAGAGCAACCTATTCGGTTACGGTAAAATCAAAAGTAAGTATTTTGTCCGTGTTTCGGGTGAAGAAGCAACCGATGAGAACATATTTGGAGTATTCGGAAAGGTTACGATTGTGCTTGGCGAAGATGGAAAAGCATTTATCGCTCCTTACGTTTCACTTGATGAGCAAAACTGCTGTCTTGACAAGCTGAGAAACAAGGGAATTGAGATACAGAGAGATTTGCGTGTGCTTGATAATTGAAGAAATGTTGAAACAAAAAAACAAACACTTTTTTTGTGAGTGTTTGCTGTAGATTATTAATTGATAAAAAAATATCGCGAACCACTAAACGTGATTTGCGATATTGGTTACAGGCACTGCCTGCTGGTGACCCGTAGGGGAGTCGAACCCCTGCCTCCGCCGTGAGAGGGCGGCGTCTTAGCCACTTGACTAACAGGCCATTTCAAACTGCGTAGGATATTGTAACATACAGGGGCATCTTTGTCAAGGATTTTTTATAGCGAAGTTATCGTTTTGAAAGGTAAATACATGACACTATCTGAAAAGAACAGAAAGCTGTTAACCGGGCTTTGTATAGGAGTATTGATTGCAGCAGCTTGTTATGTTGCGGTCAAATACCTTCTTCCGGTATTATATCCGTTTGTTATTGCATATGCTGTTGCACTTATATTACAACCGATTATAAATTTTCTTAATAAAAAAGCTCATGTTCCGAAGAATCTATCGGTTTTATTATTGGTACTGGCGGTCGTCTTTGTTTTTGGGTTTATTATTTATCAGATTGGCGACAGGATATATTATGAACTGCAGGTTCTTGCCAACAATATAAAGGGCTTTGTTGATGAAATGCATAACGACTCGACAAAGATGGATAAGCTGATAGAAGACATTGCATCAAAAATCCCCTTCATTGATGTCAGAGATAATTTAAAAAACGCATGGGCGAATATTGATGAAATTATTGCCGGTGCATTGAGCTCGTTTGCTTCTCAAATCGCTGATTTTGAAACAATAATGCCTGCGATAACAAAAGTTGCAACTTTTATTCCAAAGTTGCTCATCGATACAATCATAATTATAATATCAGCATTTTATTTTTCGAACGACTTCAAGAAAATCAACGGCTTTTTCGCCGCACAAATGCCTGAAAAAGTAAGAAAATTTGCTCGGCTTGTCAAGGCAGAATTTACATCGACAACAGGAAAATATCTTAGAGCATATGCCCTTATTATTTTAATCACCTTCACCGAACTGTTTGTCGGGTTTACGATATTCGGCATTAGATATGCTTTGCTGATCGCATTTATAACAGCGATTATTGATGTCTTGCCTGTGCTTGGAACGGGGACAGTACTTATCCCTTGGTCGATTTACAATATGATAATCGGGAACTGGTTTATGGCAGTCGGGTTAATTATACTGTATCTTCTGATAACAATTATAAGGCAGGTGATGGAACCGAGGATAGTCGGAGCATACATTGGGTTATATCCGCTGGTTACACTTATTTGTATGTATGCGGGTCTGAAGCTTATGGGAATCTTCGGGCTTTTCCTGTTTCCTATTACAATTATTATATTGAAAAACCTGAATGATGCCGGAGTTATCCATCTTTGGAAAATGCCGCCACCAGATGAGAACGCGGGTAAATCCAAAAAGAAAAAGATTTCATTATCAGATTTTTTGCATAAAAAATCTAATACTAATTCTACTTGCGATACAGTTGATAATAATAAACACGACAGCGATGAATCTCTCTGATTGTTGACAAAAATGCGGTTTTGTGATATAATTAATTATTACTACTATACAGAAAACGCAAAGCGTTTTAATAAAAGACAACAGTAAAAACACCGGGAGACAAAATATTGTGTTTGTTCATATTGGCGGCGGAAAATTTCTCAGATCGGATACAATAATAGGCTTCTTTGATATCGAAGCTGCAACTCAGGAGCCGGCAACTAAGGAGCTGCTGAAGAAAGCGCAGGAGGAAGATAAAGTCGAATCTTTATGCGCAGATTTGCCGAAATCAATTATTTTAACCGATAAAAAAATATATATCTCATCTTCGGCAGTGAAAACTCTTGAAAAGAGATTAACGGAAGGATAAAAAGTATAAATGGACATTTATAACAGCCATAGCGAAAACAATAATCAGTATAACGATAATCAGATACAGGTTCTTGAAGGGCTGGAGGCAGTAAGAAAAAGGCCGGGTATGTATATTGGCTCAACCTCTATTCGTGGACTTCACCATTTAATATATGAGGTAGTCGACAACTCAATCGATGAAGCTATTGCAGGTCATTGCAAAAACATCGAAGTAACCTTGAACAAAGACGGCAGTGTATCTGTACAAGATGACGGTCGTGGTATTCCTGCAGGTATACATCCAAAAATGGGTATTCCGACAACTGAAGTTGTATATACAGTGCTTCATGCCGGCGGTAAATTCGGCGGAGGAGGTTATACTATTTCAGGAGGTCTGCATGGCGTTGGTGCATCTGTTGTAAATGCGCTCTCGAAAAGACTCGAAATTATCAACTGCCGTGACGGTCATGAATACCATATCGCATTTGAATATGGCAAAACCGTTGAACCGTTCAAATGTGTAGGTGAAACAGATAAATGCGGGTTATTTGTGAAATTTTATCCGGATGACACGATATTTGAAGAAACAGCTTTTGATTATAGTATTGTAAAAACAGTACTCAGAGAAAAATGCTTCCTTACTGCCGGAATTGCTATTACCTTTACCGACGACAGAGGCGATGAGCCGGTTACGGAAAGATTGTATTATGAGGGTGGCATCAGCTCATTTGTTGAGTATGTAAACTCGAAAAAGCATTGTGAAATGGTTCATCCCGATATTATATATATGTCAGGCAGCAAAAATGGCTCTTCTGCCGAAATTGCGCTTCAGTACAACGATACTTATAACGAGACAGTTCTGACATTCGCCAACAATATAGGTACAGTTGAGGGTGGTACTCATGAAACCGGATTTAAATCAGCACTTACAAAAGTATTCAATGATTACGGAAAAAAGTACAGCATATTAAAAGCCGAAGACAAGCTTTCGGGTGAGGATGTCAGAGAGGGACTGACTGCTATTGTCAGTGTTAAACTCGAAAATCCTCAATTTGAGGGACAAACAAAAACCAAACTTGGCAACAGTGAAATGCGTACTATTGTTGAGACACTTGTCAACGAGAAGCTCTCGGAATATCTTGAAGAAAATCCAAGTATTGCAAAAGCGATACTTGATAAATCACTTTCAGCGGCAAGAGCAAGAGAAGCGGCAAGAAAAGCACGTGAGCTTACACGCCGAAAAGGGCTTCTTGAGTCCTCTTCTATGCCAAGTAAGCTGGCAGATTGCAATGAACGCAGGGCTGAATTTACCGAATTGTATATGGTAGAGGGAGATTCTGCGGGTGGTACTGCAAAGGATGGCAGAGACAGCAAATTCCAGGCTGTATTGCCGTTGCGCGGTAAAATTCTTAATGTTGAAAAAGCAAGGCTTGACAGAATATATTCGTCAGGTCAGATTGTACCTATTATACTTGCATTAGGTTGCGGTATCGGAAGCGAGTTTGATATAGCCAAATTAAGATACGGTAAAATAATAATAATGGCCGATGCCGATGTAGACGGTGCACATATTAAGACATTGCTTCTTACTTTCTTTTTCAGACATATGCGTCCGCTTGTTGAAAAGGGACATATATATGCTGCGCAACCCCCACTTTATAAGGTGTATAAGGGTAAGCAGGAAGAATATGCTTTCAATGACCATGAAAGAGATATTCTCATCGAAAAAATGGGTGGTAACGCTCAGGCAGAACGATATAAAGGTCTTGGCGAAATGGACAGAGATCAGCTTTGGGAAACAACAATGGACCCGGAAAGACGCATCCTGAAGAGAGTAACGATAGACGATGCATATGAAGCAGATTCGATTTTCTCGATTCTAATGGGTGACAAAGTAGAGCCTCGCAAAGAATTTATTGAAGCCAATGCAAAATATGTAACCAATCTTGACATTTAAGGTTCATGGTTTTCTTCTGCGGTTGTGTGGGTTCAGCTTGCGGAAATGCCGTCTTACAGATGGAGGCATAAATTCGCAGGTAGAAAAAATATATATTGGAAGAAATGTTTTATATGGTTCAACCTTTAATACCTGTGGAAAACTTCAATTATAAAAAACCTAATAAATCGGGCAGTTTTCAACATGCTGTGTATAAGTATGTGGATAACTTGGGCGGAAAGGTATCAAAATGGACAAAAACGAGTATCAACATCATGAAAATCAGACTATTTTAGACATAGATATACAAAAAGAAGTTAAAGAGGCTTATATCGAGTACGCAATGAGTGTTATCGTAGGCAGAGCACTTCCTGATGTACGCGACGGATTGAAGCCGGTTCACAGACGTATATTATATGCAATGTATGAAGATAAATTAACATACGATAAACCCTTCAGAAAATCTGCAACTACTGTCGGTAACGTGCTTGGTCATTACCATCCGCATGGCGATCAGGCAGTTTACGACACAATGGTTCGTATGGCGCAACCCTTCTCACTGCGTTATCCATTAATTCAGGGAAAAGGAAACTTCGGTAATATTGACGGCGATTCGGCGGCTGCTTATCGTTATACCGAAGCGCGAATGGCAAAAATCGCAGATTTTATGCTCCAGGATATAGAAAAAAATACAGTGGATTTTGTACCGAATTTCGATAATAAATTGCAGGAACCGACCTGCCTGCCATCCCGTTTCCCTAATCTTTTGGTGAACGGTTCGGTCGGTATTGCTGTTGGTATGGCAACAAACATACCTCCTCACAACTTGGGTGAGGTTGTTGATGCTATTATTTTTATGATAGATAATCCCGACTGCGAAGTTCAATCGCTGATACAGTATATAAAAGGACCGGACTTTCCCACTTATGGAACAATTCATGGTACAGCCGGTATTTATGAAGCTTATATGACCGGAAGAGGCCGCTTAAAAGTTCGTTCAAAGACTCATTTTGAAGAAAAGAACGGAAGAACGAGTATTATTGTTACCGAAATACCCTACCAGGTAAACCGTTCAGTGCTGCTTGAAACTATGGCGGAACATGTCAAGAATAAGCATATCGAGGGTATCTCGGATATACGCAATGAGTCGGGTCGCAACGGCATGCGTATTGTTATCGACTTGAAACGCGATGCGAATCCTCAGATTGTGCTTAATCAACTCTTTAAAATGACACAGCTTGAGGACACCTTTGCAATAAATATGCTTGCGCTTGTCAACGGTGAGCCAAAACAGTTGAACCTGAAACAAATGCTGTACCATTATATACGGCACCAGGAGGAAGTAACAGTCCGAAGGCTGAAGTTTGAGCTTGGGAAAGCCGAAAGAATGGCTCACATATATGAAGGTTATAAAATAGCAATCGATTATATTGACGAAGTAATAAAAATAATTCGTGCTAGCAAATCAATATCCGATTCCAAGCAAGCGCTGATTGAACGTTTCGAGCTGACAGATGTCCAGTCTCAGGCTATTGTAGATATGACACTCGGCAGACTGTCCGGCATGGAGCGTCAGAAGATTGAAGATACACTTGCTTCGCTTTATGCTCAAATTATTGAAATTCAAGGTATTCTTGCTGATGAATCAAAGATAACAACAATAATTAAAGATGATCTTATAGAAATAAAGAATAAATTTAATGATGAACGACGCACAGCGATTGAACAGGTTGAAAATGAAATAATGCTCGAAGACCTGATTGAACGTGTTCAGAGCGTCATCACCGTAACACACGCGGGATATATCAAGAGAATGCCGGCAGAAACCTACACCGCTCAACGCAGAGGCGGAAAAGGAATCACTGCAATGTCAACTAAAGAAGAAGACTTTGTTAAGGATGTAATTATATCCGGAAGCCATGATTTCCTGCTTATGTTCTCGAATACAGGCAGAGTATATATCAAAAAGTGTTACGAAATTCCCGAAAGCAACCGTGCCGCAAAGGGCACTAATCTGGTTAATGTACTTATGCTTGACGAGGGCGAAAAAATTACTGCAATAATCCCGATAACCGTATTCACTGAAGATGAATATTTTGTTATGGTAACAAAATCAGGTGTTGTTAAGCGTATAAATATAATGGAGTACAAGACAAAAAGAAGCGCTGGACTTTTTGCAATCAACCTTGATGAGGGCGATGAGCTTTTATTTGTTATGAGAACGACCGGAAAAGATAATATAATTGTTGCTTCCAATACAGGCAGAGCTATTAAATTTGCCGAAGACGATGTCAGAAGCGTCGGCAGACAGGCAAGAGGCGTCAAGGCGATGACGCTTGATGACGGTGAATTTATTGTTGGAGCAGCTACTATTCCGTCTGACTACAAGGAAAACGATAAAAAAATAATATCGATTACAGCACTCGGCTTCGGAAAACGAAGCGAGATAGATGAATACCCGGAACAGAATCGTGGAGGTAAGGGTGTAATTTGCCATAAAATCAGCGAGAAAACAGGTGAATTGGCTGGAATTGCAGTTGTTTCACCTACTGACGATATTATGCTTATAACCGACAGCGGAATAATTATCAGAACCAGTGTTGGTGAAATACCCAGTTATGGTCGTGCCGCAAGCGGTGTTATAGTTATGAGAACAAACGAAGATGCAACAATAGTAAACTTTGCAGCGGTTACTCCGGAAGAGGACGAGGAGCTTGATTCAGAAGATGTCTCTGAGATTGAACCGGAAGTCAACATCAGCGAAAAAACGAATGACGAAATGTAAAATTGAAGGGAGGCAGCATACACTGCAGCCGATGATTGCAGTGTAATGTTACTTTATATGAGCGTTAAGCTTATTATTTATGAATACCAGCCCAAGGAGCAGCGTCGCGAAACGCTGAAACAGGCTCTTGCTGAGTATGCGAAAAATGATAATATAGAACTGCTTTTTACCGCAAACGGCAAACCCTATGTCAAAGAAGAATATGGAATTTATCTCAGTGTGACAACCACAGGCGAAATTATGATTTTTGCATTTGCCGATTCACCGATTGGGATTGACGGAGAATATATGCCGAGACTTGCTGATCCGCACAGAAAAACAGATTATTCAGTTCTGGCGGAAAGATTCTTTACTCCTGATGAAGCTGATTATGTCAGAAGCGGTGAAAATACCGCAGTCAGATTCGCGAAGGTTTGGATTCGCAAGGAAGCGTATGCCAAGTACACCGGACGAGGAATGATTGAATTTCCGAAATTCTCTGTCAGTGATGGGATGGCATTCTATGAGAAAGTATTCAATATACCGATTAAGACATTTAAACCCGATTTTCCGATGAGTGATGATTATATCTTTGCTATTGCAGGGAATTTTGAGCTTAGTGACATAATTCAATAAGAATAACCTTTTTACTGCTTATGCAGCGGCGGTGTGCAGAAGCAATACCGAAATATTTACTTTGATATTTCGGAGTACATATACAAAGGTCAGTTTAATCCCGCCGAGAAACGGATCTGCTTATGTCTTCAGGATTCAGAAACTTTTTTATAACATTTGTACTTGCATTAATCGTGTTCGGTATCGGTGCATATAAAATTATGCCGGCAGTAATTGATTTTATTATTCCGCCCGAAACAAGCGAAACGGAATCAGAGGTATCAGAGACCTCATCAGAACCGAACTCACAAGCTGAGTCGCAGACGACAAGTACTAACACTTCGGAACCCGAAGTTAAGGGTGAATCGTTCACTTCGATTATACTCGGCAAGGACTTATACGGTAATATAGATGCTATAATGCTTATAAAAGTAAATAAAGAGACGAAATCTTATATAATTTCGTCCATACCTGCTGATACTATGCTTCAGATTGACGGAGCCAATATAAGACTCAGAGATTTGCTTAAAACACGCGATATTAGCTTTTATAAGGATAAAATCACCGCAATAACCGGTCTTGCTGTCGATTATTATGCTATTCTTGACATTGAAGGGCTTATCAGTATGACTGATATGCTTGACGGTTTGTATTATAATATACCGAGAGATATGTTCTATGAAGATCCCGAACAGGACCTTGTCATCGATCTTAAAAAGGGCAGAACAAAGCTGACAGGCGATATTGTTGGTCAGCTGGTACGATTTGTCCCGGAAAACGGCGATCTTGGTCGAATCGAATTACAAAGAGACCTGATACAGTCGATGTTTGTCCAAATGCTGACACTTGAGAATGTCTCGAAGGCACCTTCATTGTTTGATAAAATGCTTGAAAATGCAGAGACCAACTTCACGATGGAGATGTTCAATAACAATGTTGAGCTGATATTCTCATATGCGTCATATTCGAAAATAGTTGTCCAGTACCCGGGTTCAATGAAAACATCGGGCGGCGAAACATATTTCGAACCAAAGTTGGATGAAGCAATCAGTATGTTCAAATCTCAGAAATAGCAGCGTGATGCTGCACTCACTTTCGCACACAAAAAGGGATTAAAGATAGGGTGTTCTCACCTGCATCATATGCATTACAGAATTCTATTGAATAAAATTATCTCCCCGAGCGGCAAATATAATTATATTAATTCGTAGGGGTTGCCATGCACAAATCGGCAACCCTTACTTTTGCATTTATAACTAGGAAATTATTTCGAAAAAGCTGTATCAGAAGGCAAGTATAAAGTGTATATGTTGGCTGAAAATGATTATATTTTTGTTAATGAATAGAATTTAAATTGATTGAAATAGAATTTATCAGGTGATTAGATTATGACAGATTTCAATAAAATAAAGCATTATTATTCATTGTTTGATGAGCAACACAGGTTAGAAAAATCAGAAGGACGTCTTGAATTTGATATTACTTTTAATATCATACTTCAATATTTAAAAAAATCAGATAACATTTTGGATTTAGGCGGTGGTGCTGGAAAGTACTCAATTGAGCTTGCAAAGCAGGGCTTTAAGGTTACTCTCGCTGATTTATCAGAACGTTTACTTGAGCAGGCAAAACTGTATATTAATGAGAACAGTTTACCACAGCTACAAGGTTTTGATATTGTAAATGCAATTGATTTAAACTGTTATAAAGACGAAAGCTTTGATTCTGTTTTATTATTTGGACCATTATATCATTTATTGGAAAGCGATGAACGCAATAAATGTGTCTCAGAAGTGTGGCGTGTATTAAAGCCAAATGGAATTGTATTTGCAAGTTATATTCCTTATCTGTCAGGTGCTATAGGTATTGTTAACAGAGCAATGTATTTCTCAGATCAAGTTGATATAAACAATTTAGAAGCGGTATTTGAATCAGGCAAATTTCGAAATAATTCCAATAGAGGATTTCAAGAGGGTTATTACCCAACATCAAATGAAATTGAGCAATTATTTAACAAAAACAATTTCACAAAAATTATATTACGTTCAATTAGAGGAATAGGTTATAATAAGGAAGAAAAAATATATGAAATATCAGATAAGAAGCGCTCTCTTTTCGATGTAATTTTAAAACTAATAAATGAAACAGCGACAAATCCATCAATCGTCGAAACAGGTGGACATGCAATATATATAGGATGTAAAAATACATAATACGTAAAATAAATTTTCAATGAATATCAAATTGAGTAATATATTATAAATGTATAGGAGTTTGTTGTTTATGTTTTCGGAAGTGAAATGTTTTCAAGTTAACCCGACAAAAATAGATGAATTTGAAGAAATAATCAAGGAAATGCGAAAAGAACAAGCAAAACAAGCTGGTTGTGTGAAAATCAGCTATATGAAGCGGTTTTATACACTTGAGGACTTACAGCCAAGAAAACTGACCAAAATTGTAAAGTGTGTTAAATACTTTTCATATTGGGAATTCGATTGTATAGATAATTACTCAATTGCTGTCAAATGGTTCTTTGAAACATATTTGAAACCGATACAAAAGCTTCTTATAATGCCTTTTGATGTGTACAGTGGTGAAACAATTGATTCTATTTAATATAATTAAAATAACATATATAAATCCTGAAAGAAAAGCTAAAATGAGAAGGAAGATAGATTACTATGATTTTGTCGGATAAAACTATTATTAAGATGTTGAAAAACAAAACTTTATCGATTTTGCCTTTGAATATAGAACAAATTCAACCTGCGAGCGTTGATGTGCGTCTTGGTGATACTTTTTGTATTGTGGAAGATTCAGCAAGCAGTATTATTACATTAGAAAATAAGATATCATATAAAACAATTAAAACAGACACATATATTTTGCTTCCAGGACAATTTGTTCTCGCAACAACAATGGAATTTATAGATTTACCTGACAATTTGACCGCTTTTGTTGAAGGCAGAAGCTCACTTGGAAGAATGGGACTATTCATACAAAATGCAGGGTGGGTTGATCCTGGTTTCAAAGGTGAAATAACACTTGAATTATATAATGCTAATCGTTGTGCAATTGAACTGAAATCCGGACGTAGAGTAGGACAGCTTGTGTTTGCAGAGATGGATGATTTCGCTGCCAAACCTTATAATGGGAAATATCAACGTCAAAAAGGAGCAACAGGTTCGAGAGTATATTTGGACAATGATTTATAGTAATTATTTATTATAAATCAAATAAATTTTTTATTAAATTGGACAGGTGTGATATATTATTGCAAGACATTAATTTTAAGAGATTAATTGCAGAAGATATTGCTTTAATGAAAAATATTATTGAGAGTGATGGAAAGAAATTTCTACCTCAAAATATAGAAAAATTTTTAGCAGATGATAGAGTTTATGCTTTCGGTGTAAAAATAAATAATAAAATAATGGGTTTAATTTATGGATATTCATTAATAAGAATGGATAATAAACCAATGTTTTATATACATGAGGTAGATATTCTACCTGAGTATCAAAATATGGGTATTGGAAGTAAATTTATAAAATATGTTATTGAATACGCAAAAGACAATGGGTTTTCAAAGTGTTTTCTTATTACAGAAAAGAAAAACTATCGTGCTTGCAGAATCTACGAAAAAGCAGGGGGCATAAATACTAACGATGACGAAATAGTTTATAGTTATAAGTTTTAATATAAATAAATATAATCAATTCCCCCTGAAAGGAAAATAAAAATGAGAATAGAAACAAAATGCCTGCATGAAGGCTATCATGCGGAAAACGGACAGGCTTTAGGACTTCCGATATATCAGTCCACAACCTTCAGATATTCGTCGCCCGATGAGATAGCAAAGCTGTTTGACCTCGGGCCTGGACATATGTACTCACGCATCAGCAACCCGACCGTTGAATGTGTAGAGAACAAAATTGCTGCACTTGAAGGCGGTGTTGCCGCACTCTGTGTATCATCAGGTCAGTCAGCGTCCTTCCTTGCGATCACAAATATACTGTCAGCCGGCGATCATTTCATCGCCTCGTCAAAACTTTATGGCGGAACAGTAAACCTTTTTGCTGTCACACTTAAACGCTTTGGTATCGAATGTACCTTTGTCGAGCCTGACTTAGAAATCGATGAGCTTCAAAAAGTAATAAAGCCAAATACAAAGGCTGTTTTTGCAGAGGTTATCGCAAATCCCGTAATTTCAGTGCTTGATATAGAAAAGTTCGCAAAATTCGCACATTCAAACGGTGTACCGTTAATTATAGACAACACTTTCCCGACACCCATACTCTGCCGCCCGATTGAATTTGGAGCGGATATTGTTATCCATTCTACAACAAAATACATGGAAGGACATGCTATCCAGATAGGAGGTGTTGTTGTTGACAGCGGTAAGTTCGATTGGAAGGATTACCCCTTGCTGACAACACCCGACGAGTCCTACCATGGCTTGATATATGCAGAGTATTTCGGGAAAGCGGCATATGTTGCCAAGATGAGAGTTCAGCTTGTGCGCGACATCGGAAACTGCCAGTCCGCAATGGGTGCGTTCTTTCTTGACCTTGGGCTTCAGACACTTGCGGTTCGTATTGAAAAGCACTCGAAAAACGCAGATATCGTAGCAAAAGCACTCGAAAAAAATGACAAAATCGAATTTGTAAACTACCCCACTCTTGCAAGCAGCCCATATAAAGCACTTGCGGAAAAATATCTGCCAAACGGATGCAGCGGTGTCCTTTCGTTCTCAATTAAGGGCAGTCGTGAGAGGGCGATTAAATTCATGGAAGGGTTGCAGCTTGCGAATAATGTTGTTCATGTCGCTGATGTACGCACCTGCGTGCTTCATCCCGCTTCTTCTACTCACCGTCAGCTTACGGACGAGCAGTTAGTTGGTTGCGGTATCACTCCGGGCATGATAAGACTGTCGGTTGGAATAGAGAATGTCGATGATATCCTTGAGGATATTCTCGTCTCATTAAATAAAATCTGATGAATATAACTATAATTCATGTCGGGCAGATGAAGGAATCATATTTTACCGAAGCAGTTGCAGAATATGAAAAAAGACTGAGCAAATTCTGCACGGTAAAGAATATTTATATTAAAGAAGCTCGAATTGATGACAATAATGTCAGCGAAACTGAAATAAGCTCTGCACTTGAACTTGAGGCAGAAAATATTCTTGAAGCATTGCCGCCTGCAGCAAAGTGTGTGAACATTGCACTCTGCATCGAAGGCAAGCTGTTCTCTACCGAGAAACTTTACGATATGATCAACAGTGCAAGACTTGACAGCAAAGATCTTTGCTTTGTTATCGGTGGCAGTCGAGGACTTTCTGAGCAGGTCAAGAGCAAGTGTACGTACCGAATGTCGATGTCGCCCATGACATTCCCTCACCATCTGGCAAGAGTTATGCTGCTTGAACAGATATATAGGTGTGCATCGATAATACAGGGAAGTAAATATCATAAATAAATACATTTAGGGGAAGGTATGGAACAAAATATGAGAATCGGATTCGATAATGACAAATATATCCGGTTGCAATCCGGACATATCAAGAGCCGTATTCGCAATTTCGGGGGGAAGCTGTATCTGGAGTTTGGCGGCAAGCTGTTTGATGACTATCATGCAGCAAGAGTTCTGCCCGGCTTCAAGCCTGACAGCAAGGTAAACATGCTGCTTCAACTGAAGGATGAAGCTGAAATTGTTATTGCAGTAAATGCAAATGACATTCAGAAAAACAAGGTACGCGGTGACCTTGGAATTACATATGATCTTGATGTTCTGCGGCTTATTGATGCATTCCGCGGGATAGGTCTTTATGTTAGCAGCGTTGTTCTCACTCATTTTATGTCACAGCCTTCAGCTATTGCTTTCGAAAAAAGGCTTGAGAAGCTTGGAGTGAAAACATACCGTCATTATCTCATAGACGGATATCCAAATGATCTTGCTAATATCGTCAGCGATAACGGTTACGGCAAGAATGATTACATAGAAACGACAAGAGAGCTTGTAGTTATAAGCGCACCCGGACCGGGTAGCGGTAAAATGGCAACCTGTCTTTCTCAGCTGTATCATGACCACAAACGTGGAATTACAGCCGGATATGCAAAATTCGAGACTTTCCCAATCTGGAACCTGCCGCTTAAGCATCCGGTCAACCTTGCATACGAGGCAGCAACCGCTGATCTCAGCGACGTAAATATGATCGATCCATTCCATCTCGAAGCGTATGGTGTTACAACTATTAATTATAACCGCGATGTCGAAATTTTTCCTGTTCTGCAAGCGATGTTTGAACGTATTTTTGGAACCTCACCGTATAAATCTCCTACCGATATGGGAGTCAACATGGCAGGTAATTGTATAATTGATAATGATGTTGTTGAAGGATCAGCAAAACAGGAGATAATCCGCCGTTATTATGGCGAGCTTTGTGCAAGAAGAAAAGGGCATGAAAACGATAAGGCAGTATTTAAACTTGAGCTTCTGATGAAACAAGCAGGTATCAGTGCTGCCGACAGACCTGTTATAAAAGCTGCTCTTGAGAAATCCGAGAAAACCGATGGTGCTCCGGCTGCAGCGTTACAGCTTCCCGATGGTAAAATTGTAACCGGGAAAACCTCGTCGTTGCTCGGTGCATCTGCAGCATTATTGCTGAACGCGCTCAAGGAGCTTGGCAGGATAAACGAGGATATAATGTTGATTTCGCCGGTTGTTATTGAACCGATACAGGATTTGAAGGTAAATCACCTCGGCAATCATAACCCGAGACTGCATATGGATGAGGTGCTGGTTGCACTGTCGATCTGTGCGACTACCAATCCGACAGCAGAGCTTGCAATGCGTCAGCTACACAATTTGAGGGGTTGTGAAGCACATTCAACCGTCCTTCTCTCACAGGTTGACGAGACTGTTTTTAAAAAGCTTGGAATAAATCTTACATGTGAGCCGGTATATCAGACCAAAAAGCTGTATCACAATTAATAAAATTCATAAAAACTTAGGCAGGGAAACGAAAAATCGTTAACCTGCCTGTATTTTATACTGGGAAAAGGTCGTTCTCTACAATTTCATATTTTTAAGAATTTTTCCTATTAATTCAACCCTGCTGAATGGGGTTATCAGGTAATAACCGTTGCAGAAATTTTTAATTTTCTCAATTGTTTCGTTTGAAATTCGCACAGCTAAAATTTCAGCTGTTTCACGGTCAAGTCCGTTATACTGCTCGACAATACTGTCGGGTATATCGATTCCCGACATCTCGTTCTGCATAAACAGAGCATTGCGGTAGCTGACAATGGGTATTATCCCGCCTAAAATGAAGGCATTTAAAGTATTATGTGCAAGCTTTAGATTTTCGATTGCTTTATCTGTGAATATGGGTTGTGTCAGGAAAAAATCGACTCCCGCTTCAACCTTCCGTTCAGCTTTTCGCAACTCTGCGGTAAAGTTTGGTGCATTGACATTGAGAGCACCGCCGACTGTGAACCGCTTACCTGTCTGTTCGCCAAGCAGCTTTATATACTTTGCGAGCACAACCGAATTAAAGCTGTAAACGCCTTTGATTTCATCACGGTTTGCGCTGGGTATCGGATCGCCGGTAACAACAAGTACATTTTCAACGCCTTCAATTCCTAATCCCAGCAACAACGCTTTTGTTGCGTTTATATTTCTGTCACGGCAGGTCATATGCGGCACGGTATCAATTCCGAACTCGCGTTTGAGTTTTGCTGCAAGCATTGATGAATCGGCACGCACTCTTGCAACCGGGCAGTCGGCAATGGTGATAACATCAATATCGAAGCTTTTCAGTCTTCCGGACCCTTTGATAAAAGGTGTAATATCCGCATCGCTCGGTGGGTCAAGTTCGACAGCGATGACTTTCTTTCCGCTTTTCAGCTTTTTCAGGAATTTGCCTTCAGTTATAGCATCATGTATCGCAGGAATAGAATAACCGTTTGTCAAATCAAGCACCTTGCTTGACAGCGACTTGAAGGCTTCGAAGATATATTCGGGGGTTGTGCCGCAGCAACCGCCGATGATGTCAGCTTTCTGTGCTATTCGTGCAATTTGTTCGGCAAAATATTTCGCCCCGTCCGGGTAGTATGTGCGGCCGCCTACGACTGTCGGGTAACCGGAGTTAGGCATAATAGAAAGCGGTTTCTTCAAGGATGGTAATTGTTTTATAAATTTCAACAGATGTGCAGGTCCCGAAACACAGTTCAGACCGACTGTATCGGTATTTCTATCCTCACAAAGCAGCTTGAGCAACTCTGCAGCCGATTCACCCTGCCTGGTGTACCCGTCGGGTGCTGCAGCAACCGATATGATAATAAACACATCAGGAGATATGGACTTAATGAACTCAGCGGTCTTGATTGCGTTTGTTACATCGGGCAGAGTTTCAAACAGGAAATTTGTAGCGCCAAGCAACAGAAATTTTTCTGCAATATGCCTGTATTCAACCTCTGCATTATCACCTGTAATATATCCGATGTCTGCAAATATATAGATATCTTTATTCTTTGCTTTACCGACAGCAGCTAATGCTGCTGTCCAGGATTTTTCGATTATATCATCAACAAGTGTGATTCCGCCCTCAAGTACGGTCGTATTTGCGCCGAATGAGTTGGTTTTTATTGCTTTAGCACCTGCTTCGATATATTCGTTGTGTATTCGGACAATTCTCTCGGGATGTTCGAGCAGGGCAAGCTCACATGGGGTTGTTTCGTTGTAAAGCGAAGCATAATATGTCCCCATCGCACCGTCGAAAATCAATTTATTATTTTTTATATATTCTCGAATATTCATATCAGTCTTTTTAATTCGCTTTCTTTGCTTTCTCGAACTTGTCCTTTGCCGATAATACTATTTCTCATAAGAAACAATAGATAAAATACTTCAAAAAAGTCCGTCAAGCAAGGACTTTTTCTTGAATTTTATAACTGTTTCTAAATCGAATTAGTATTTAACAATATCCGTTCGGGTTTTTATTAAGGTATTTCCGGTGATATTCCTCCGCAGGATAGAAGTTTTCGAGCTGTTTTAATTTGGTTGCTATAGGCTTTATATATTTTTCCTGAACTTCTGTAATTATATTCTTTATAATAGGCAGATCTTTTTTATCGGTATAATATATTCCTGTACGGTATTGTGTACCAATATCTCCGCATTGCATGTTTACAGCTGTTGGATCAATAACATCAAAATATAAATTTAACAGAAATTCGAGCGAAACGATCTGAGGATTGTAGACAACCTCAATCGTTTCGGCATGACCCGTGTTGTTATGGCATACTTCCTCATATGTTGGGGTTGCGGCTCTGCCGTTTGCATATCCGACCATGGTTGATTGAACACCGTTTATCAGAGAGATATTTCTCCATCCCCCAGAAGCAGCCGCCTGCGAGATATATTGTCGCCATAACTCAACTCTCCTACCCGAATATTTTTCTTGCAATGTCAACAGCCTGCTTTGCGTCAGCTGCATAAAAATCTGCGCCGATACGGTTTGCAACTTCATTGGTTATAACTGCTCCGCCGATCATTATTTTTGTGTCGGGAGTTTTTTCTCTGAGCATCTTTATAGTGGCTTCCATGCTGGTGATTGTTGTTGTCATCAACGCACTAAGACCTGCCAGCTTTGCATCGTGTTCGATTACAGCTTCGACGACAGCTTCGGCACTGACATCTCTGCCCAGGTCGATAACATCGTAACCGTAGTTTTCGAGCAGAGTTCTGACTATATTTTTGCCGATATCATGTATATCGCCCTTAACTGTGCAGATAACAATCGTTCCCTTGCCTTTTACTACCGACCCTGATGATTTATAATAATTTTTTATAACATTAAAGGCCGCTTCCGCTGCGTTTGCGGAGGATATCAGCTGCGGTAAAAAGAAAACACCTCTCTCAAATTTCGCGCCGACAGTATCAAGCGCCGGTATCAGTCTCTTTTTAATAATTGCTTCTGCAGAGGATACTTTTAAAGCTTCTATTGTCAGGTCGGCAGCTTCAGCCGCAAGTCCTTTTATTACTGCGAGCTTCAGTGGGTCGCTTTCGTCTGCAGAATTATCTTTTGCCATCATGTCAATATAATTACCTGCATCCCTATCTTCACCAAGCAAAACTTTAAGTGCAGCAACAGTCTCTTTGGTTTCTGTTGTCGAAGGGTTAATTATTGCAAGGTTGAGCCCTGCCTGAACAGCAAGTACAAGGAAGGTTGTATTGATAAGCGGTCTGTCGGGAAGGCCGAAGGATATATTAGATACACCGAGTAATGTTTTCAATCCTAATTCTTCGCGGACTGTGCGGATTGCTTTAAGGGTTTCAACAGCCTGCTCCTGCTGTGCCGAAACAGTGAGTGTTAGGCAGTCGATTATAAGTTTATGTTTGGGTATGCCGTGTTTTTCTGCGGCAGTCATAATACGTTTTGCAATTTCGATTCGTTCTTTTGCAGTCTGAGGAATTCCTGCTTCATCAAGGCACAAGCCTACAACAAAAGCACCGTATTTCTTTGATATAGGAAGAATAGCTTCAAGCGATTCGGGTTTACCGTTAACAGAATTGATTATTGCCACACCGTTGAAAGCTCGAAGTCCGGCTTCGATAGCTTTAGGATCGGACGAATCTATTTGAAGAGGCAGTGAGGTTATTTCCTGCACCGTTGTGACTACCTTAGCCATCGTTTCTGCTTCGTTTATTCCCGAAACACCGACATTAATATCAAGAACATCGGCTCCATCAATGGTTTGTTCCGATGCCTGAGCGAGTACATAATCCATATTACCGTCTATAATTGCTGCTGTCATCTTCTTTTTACCTGTAGGGTTCAACCGTTCACCTACCAGCTTCAAACCGAAGTCCAAGTCAATTACTTTTGTTGACGAGCAGACGATGCTTTTTGGGATGTATTCACGCTCTGGAGGAATAAAATCAACATAACGCTTTTTCAACTCACGTATATAATCGGGGTTGGAACCGCAGCAGCCGCCGATGAATTTGACGCCGAAGTTCAATATCGGCTCGAAATAATCCGAGAACAGGCAATTGTCTATATTATAATATCCGCACTGGTCCGGCAGTCCGGCATTGGGTTTTACGATAACGGGCAGGCTTGTATTTTCACAAATTTCTTTAACAACAGAAACAACATCGTTCGGGCCGAGTGAACAGTTCATTCCGATTGCGTCAACACCGAGAGCAGATATTGTCTGAGCAAAAGTAACTGCGGAACAACCGGTGAATGTTCTGGCGTTCTTTTCAAAGGTCATTGTTGCCATAACCGGTAGATCTGTGTTTTCCTTTGCGGCAAGAACAGCGGCACGCATCTCAATAAGGTCTGATATGGTTTCAAAAACGATGATATCAGCACCGGCTTTTTCTCCGGAGATAACAAGAGGTTTGAATGCGTTGTATAGTTCATCAAAAGAAATAAACATCTGACCTGTTGAACCAAGCGATAAAGCTACAGCCGCGCCATAGGGCTTTGCGGCAGAAACAGCGATTTTAACTGCGGCATTAATAAGCTCCTCGGGAGTGTACGGAGCCGGTACCTTGTACTTATTTGCTCCGAAGGTGTTTGTGTAAATGATATCTGCTCCTGCGGCAAGGTATTTTTCGTGTACCGCTCTGATTTTGTCGGGGACAGTCAGGTTGAGCAGCTCAGGTGAAAAGCCGGGCGGTAAAATGCCGTCCTGAAGCATGGTACCCATTGCACCGTCAAGAAATATTATATTTTTTTTCAGAAGCTGACTGAATTTATTATTCATAATAAGGCACATACTTTCCTTTAGAATTTGTGTGGTTTTAGCTTGCCGAAATTCCGTCGTGCCGACGTAAAGCATAAATTCTTAGGTTGAACAAATTAAGATTGTAAGAAATTCTTCTTTATGTTCACCCAAAACCTTTTTAGGCAATCGATAATGAAACTGATATTATTTTTTTCATTGTAACATAAAACCGTCATGAAATCAATTATTTTATCTATCAATTCAAGATTTCCTAGCAAAAATTTTTAATTTATAAAAAATCATATTTGCAAAAGAATAGTTGTTGTGTTATAATTACAGAAAGTGATGTTTTTCGGCTGAAAGCATTATAAATACGTAACACAAGATGGAGTTTTAATATGAATACCGCAATTTTCAAGGATGTATGGAGCAGTGTGCTTGAGTCACTTGCCCAGCAATATAGCGATATTACCATGCGGTTATGGTTTAATAACCTTGAGCTTGCGTATGTAAGTGAAGACACTGCCTATCTTGTCGCAGATAACGAATTTAAAAAAGATATTGTCGAAAAGAAATATCTTAATGAAATAAAAGATCAAATTGAGAAAGTACTTGGATTTCCGGTTAGTGTTGCTGTTACTCTGAAAAACGAAGCAGCGCAATCAGCATCAAAGACTGCTGTTGCTGCAGCGGAAGAAATTGTTGCAGAGACAGATGAAATTCGTGGCGAGAAACCGCTTATCAATCCTAATTACACTTTCGATAGCTTTGTTATCGGTTCATCGAATAAGCTTGCACACGCAGCCTGCTCAGCAGTTGCAAACTCACCCGCAAGAGCATATAACCCGCTTTTTATATATGGTGAATCCGGACTCGGTAAAACCCATCTGTTGTTTGCAACAATAAATGCAATCAAAAAGAAATTTCCGAGCTTTAATGTTGTCTATGTTAAAGGTGAAGAATTCACCAACCAGATGATAGATTCAATCTCAAAGCACAAGCCTGTTGCATTCAGGGAAAAATTCCGCAATGCGGATGTATTGCTTGTGGATGACATACAGTTTATCGCCGGAAAGGAAGGTACCCAGGAGGAATTCTTCCACACCTTCAATGCGCTGTATGAACAGAATAAACAAATCGTGCTGACCAGTGACCGTCCGCCAAAGGACATTCAGACACTTGAGGGCAGATTACGCTCACGTTTCGAATGGGGACTTATTGCTGACATACAACCGCCGGATTACGAGCTTCGTGTAGCAATACTCAAGCGCAAGGCCGAAGTACTTAAAATACCGGTTTCGAATGAAGTGTTGTCGTATCTGGCTGAAAATATAAAGGACAACATCAGACAAATCGAAGGAGCTATCAAAAAACTTAACGCATACAGTCTTGTTTCAGGCAACGGAATCACAATGGAGCTTGCAAAACGGGCGATCAATGATATAATATCGGAATCAAAGAGCAATGAGCTTACGGCAGATACAATAATTAAGGGTGTTTCCGCAAGATATGATCTTTCTATAACCGACATCAAAGGCAGAAAACGCAACTCAAACATAATTAGAGCAAGAAACATTGCAATACATCTAATGCGTTCCTCAATCGGGATGTCACTCCCTGCAATAGGACGCTTTTTCGAACGTGATCATACAACAATTTTAAATTCGGTAACAAATATTGAAAGCGAACTGAAATCAAACCCTGCTTTAATCAAAGAAATAGATGAATTAGTAGAATCGATAAAAAATTCTTAAAGGCAAGCAGTAAACAATGTTATCGAAAAAAGGATGGTTATAAGTTTGAAAATAAATTTTCAAACTATGGTTTTGTGTCTTTTGGCCAACAGAGTGGCGAAAGTTTTACTTCGTAAAACACGGCACAATTCCCGACCACATAGAAAGGAACATTCATAAATATGAAATTCAGAATTGAAAAAAAAGATCTTCTTGACCTTATCATTCCTGCGCAAGCGGCTTGTTCAACAAAGGCAACGCTTCCGGCACTCGAAGGTCTGCTGCTGTCGGTTACCGGCGATACAATTGTTATCAGCGGTTATGACCTTGAAAAGGGTGTTCGCGCCGAAGGCGTTATTATGGATGGTGAAGATGGCGAAATAATACTCAATGCACAGAAATTTGTTGCCATTATAAGGAATATGCCTGATAACGATCAAATTATATTTATCTCGGATGATAAAAACAATGCGACCGTATCGGGAGGCAATGCTGAATTCAATATTCACGGTATACCTGCAAGTGCATTTCCGACACTTCCCGAACTTGATAATGATACCTCATTCTCAATTTCTCAGAGAACATTGAAAGAACTTATAACAACTACTATCTTTTCGGTTGCCCAGAATGACACGCGTCCGATTCTTACAGGCGAGCTTCTGAAAATTGAAGGTTCAAATATAGCTGTTGTTGCAATCGATAATTGCCGAATGGCAATCCGTCATGCGTACAATGCGATAATCAATAATACCGAAAATTACAGCGTGGTTGTACCCGGTAAAGCACTCAGCGAGCTTGTCAGACTGTTAAGCGATAGCGAAGAGCAAATCAGCATAGAGCTTACCAGAAAAAATATTGTGTTCAAGCTTAAAAACATAATAATGTTTACCAGACTTCTTGAAGGTGAATTTCTTGATTTTGAGAATCTTATACCGAAGTCACCAAAGATATTTATGAAGGTTCCGACCATCGCTTTACTTGACAGTGTAGAAAGAGTATCATTGATGGTCGACGAAAAGCTTAAGACACCAATCAAGTGTGTTATCACAGACAGAGCAATCGAAATATCCTGTGCAAATCAGTTCGGTAAGGTTGTGGATATTGTACCGATAGAAAAACAAGGTATAGATCTTGAAATCGGGTTTAACAATAAATATATCATCGATGCAATGCGTTTCTGCAAGAG
Source organism: Clostridiales bacterium GWF2_38_85 (assembly GCA_001797275.1). Classification (GTDB taxonomy): domain Bacteria; phylum Bacillota; class Clostridia; order Oscillospirales; family CAG-382; genus GWF2-38-85. Next base: position 24,867 of record MGOY01000046.1, read on the forward strand.
TGAGCTTATTGATATTGAGCTTACGACGGCCTTGATGGGTATGGTAATAAAGCCTGCAGTCAAAGATGAAAACAGCGATTATACATACATGGTTCTTCCCTGCCGTATAAAATAGTATAAAAATTAAATAAATATAAATCAGGCTTTGATATTTTATCAATGTGCCTTTCCGTGCCGGAAGGCAGTGTCTTTCCGTACCGCAAGGCAGTGCCTTCCGGCACGGAAAGGCTTTTCATTATTAATGAGTAATTTTGAACTATTGACCACCGACGGTAAGGCCCGTCTCGGGCAATTCAATACAATACACGGGGTTATTCAAACCCCGGTTTTTATGAATGTAGGTACCTCCGCAGCAATCAAGGGCGGCATCTCAACGCTTGACTTGAAGAACCTGAAATGCCAGGTCGAGCTATCAAACACATATCACCTGTATGTCAGACCGGGTGACAAGGTCATCCGTCAGATGGGCGGATTGCATAAGTTTCTCAACTGGGACAGACCTGTCTTGACCGACAGCGGCGGATTTCAGGTGTTCTCGCTTGCTAAGCTGCGTAATATTACCGAGGAAGGTGTTGCTTTCGCATCACATTTCGATGGAGCTGCGATTTTTATGTCACCAGAAGTGAGTATGCAGATTCAATCCAATCTCGGCTCGACAATTGCAATGGCATTCGATGAATGTGTTGCCAATCCTTCTCCGTACGAGTATGTAGAAAAATCCTGTGACCGCACAACACGATGGCTTATCAGATGCAAGGATGAGCTTGACAGGCTGAATTCGCTGCCTGACACAATAAATCCGAACCAGATTCTGTTTGGTATCAATCAGGGTGGTACATACGATGACCTGCGTATAAAACATATGGAAGAAATCCGAGAGCTTGACCTTGAGGGTTACGCAATAGGCGGACTTGCAGTCGGCGAATCAGCAGATGAGATGTATCATATTATTGATGTTGTCGAACCTTATATGCCGATCGAAAAACCTCGTTATCTTATGGGAGTAGGTAAACCGGTCAATCTTCTCGAAGCGGTTGACAGAGGAATTGATTTCTTTGACTGTGTTATGCCCAGTCGAAATGCAAGGCATGGTAATTTGTTTACCTGGAGCGGTCTGCTTAATATTATCAACCAGAAATTTATGACTGATGAACGACCGATAGATCCCGATTGTGACTGTGAGGTTTGTCAAAATTATTCGCGAGGGTATATCAGGCATCTTTTTAAAGCAAAAGAAATGCTGGGTATGCGGCTTTGCGTTATGCACAATCTTTATTTTTACAATACACTGATGGAACGAATACGTGATGCAATTGGCGAAGGCAGATTTGCCGAATTTAAAAAAGAGTATGTACAAAAACTCGGGAAGAGAATTTAATTAGAAGGATTGAAGATATATGGCAATGACTCCAATGATGGAGCAATATCTTGAAGTCAAGGAACGAAATAAAGATTGCCTGTTATTTTACCGTCTCGGGGATTTTTACGAGATGTTTTTTGACGATGCAAAAATAGCTGCAAGAGAACTTGATCTTGTACTGACAGGCAGAGCCTGCGGTGAAGAAGAGCGCGCACCTATGTGCGGTGTGCCATATCATGCAGTTGACGGCTATATTGCAAAGCTGATTTCAAAGGGATACCGTATCGCTGTATGTGAACAGCTTGAAGATCCTGCGTTGGCAAAAGGAATAGTAAAGCGTGATGTTATCCGTGTTATTTCTCCCGGAACAGTTACTGAAGGAAGCTACCTTTCCGACGACAAGAACAATTTCCTTGCAGCAGTGTATGTTGCCGAAACAAACATCGGCATTGCTTTTGCCGATATATCGACAGGCGAGGTTTTTGCGCGTGAGCTTGAAAAGAACGCATATGCTGAGCTTTTCTCCGAATTCGCTTCATATATGCCCAGCGAGACTCTCTGCCAGAACTCTATTCCCAAGACAATAAGCGAATATCTCAGCTATAAAATCGGTACACTTATCACCCGGAATATCAGTGAACTTTTTGAAGCTTCTGATTGTATTGCCGAAGTCAAAAAACAGCTTGGCGATGATTTTGAGGCGAAATATGAGGTTGAAGAGAACAGCCCGGCAGTTGTCGCTGTCGGTACATTGTTGAGATTTGTCGAACGCACGCAAAAAATAGACACCGGATACATAAGACATATCGAATTCTATACCGATTCGATGATTCTAAAACTTGATATGTTCACAAGACGCAGTCTTGAGTTAACCGAGAGCATGCGCAACAAAGACAAGAAGGATAGCCTTCTCGGTGTGCTTGACAAAACAAAGACCAGCGCAGGCGCAAGATTGCTGCGTAAATGGATAGACAGGCCGTTGATAAACTGCAAGCAGATAAAACAGCGTCAGGATGCGGTTGAGGCAATGACCGGCGATACTATTATCCGTGAGAACATTATTGATGAGTTGAAGCAGATTACAGACATCGAAAGGCTACTGACAAGGTTAATTTACGGCACAGGCAATGCGAAGGATTTAAAAGCCTTAGGCTTAACACTGAAACGGATTCCCTATATAAAATCACAACTGAAAGACTTTATTGAAACCGAAATAAAAACGATTTATATAACAATAGAACCGTTTACAGAACTTTGCGATAAAATTGAAACGATAATTGTTGAAAATCCACCGCTTAGTATTAAAGAGGGCGGTATAATCAACCGCGGATACAATACTGAACTTGATCATCTGATCGATGTTGCCGAAAACGGAATCGGTATGCTCAAGGAGCTTGAGGAGAAGGAACGTCAGGCAACAGGAATCAAGAACCTGAGAGTGAGTTATAACCGCGTATTCGGATATTATATTGAGGTATCAAAGAGTAACATCTCGCAGGTGCCGGATCACTACATAAGAAAACAAACACTGACCAATGGTGAAAGATATATCATTCCTGAGTTGAAGGAATTTGAATCAGAGGTTCTGACTGCAAGCGAAAAACGCAAGGAGCTTGAATATCAGCTGTTTGACGAACTTCGTGAACAGGTGCTGGACAACCTTGTCAAGCTGCAGGCTACAGCTGTTACGCTTGCCGCACTTGATGTCTACACAACACTTGCAGCTGTTGCAGTGCGGAACAATTATACACGACCTGAGGTTGACTATTCGGATATAATCAAGATTAAAGACGGACGGCATCCGGTTGTTGAAAATGGTGCAAGCGACTTTTATTTTGTACCCAACGATGTTGAGCTTGATTGCAAAAACAACAGACTTATGTTGATTACAGGTCCGAATATGGCAGGTAAATCAACCTATATGCGTCAGGTTGCAATTATCACCGTAATGGCACAGCTCGGCTCGTTTATTCCTGCAAAGGAAGCGAGAATCGGTATTGTCGACCGCATCTTTACCCGTGTCGGCGCGTCAGACGATCTGGTAAGCGGCCAGTCAACCTTTATGGTCGAGATGGTTGAGGTAGCGTCAATCCTTACAAATGCAACAAACAAAAGCCTTATCATATACGATGAAATCGGGCGTGGAACCGCAACCTATGATGGAATGAGCATTGCAAGAGCTGTTATTGAGTACACAGTAAAGAAAATCGGAGCAAAAACACTGTTCGCAACCCACTATCATGAGCTGACAGTTTTGCAGAATGAGCTTGACGGTGTTGTCAACTACAATATCGCAGCGAAAAAGCGTGGTGACGAGATTGTATTCCTGCGTAAGATTGTAAAAGGCAGCGCTGACGAAAGCTACGGAATTGAGGTTGCAGGACTTGCAGGTGTGCCGAAATCGGTTATTAAGCGAGCAAAGGAAATCCTTGCAACACACGGTCAGGTGTTGCCTCAGCGAACCACAACCACATCTGATGAGGATAATAATATATCGTTCGAAGATATCAGGCTGAAAAACACAGTCGAAAAGATTAGAAACATTGATATAAATACCTTGACTCCCTTTGAAGCGCTTTCATTTCTTTATGAAATAAAAAAGGATTTGGGATAATACTTTACAACAGGATAAATAAATGGTAAAATGTATGGGCGAATATTAAATCCGCCCATATTGTTATAGGAGTTTTTAAGTATATGAGTAATATAAAATATAGAATAGCTAAACAATCTGATATTGATAAGCTGATAAAATTAATGTTATTGTTATATAAGAATACAAGTTATGAAGAGTTGCTTGCTGAGATAGAACCGGATATTGAAAGCAATAATTTTGTGTTTTTTCTTGCTTTAGATAACGGAAAATTCGTTGGATTTTCGCATTGTGCCGTCAGACATGATTATGTGGAAGGGACAAACGGTGGTAATGTCGGCTATCTTGAAGGGATATTCGTGCTGCCGGAGTATAGACGAAAGGGAATTGCAAAGCATCTTCTTGCTCTTTGTGAAGGTTGGTCAAGAGAAAAAGGGTGTAAAGAGTTTGCGAGCGATTGTGAAATAGGCAATACAGAAAGTTATAACTTTCATATAAAAATGAATTTCTCTGAAGCGAACAGAGTAATATGTTTTGCAAAAAGAATAGATGATCAGGAATAGAATAGGTGGATAAATTTGAAAATATTTATTTTCGGAAGTGTAGCAAGCGGTAAAACTACATATTCAAGAGATTTATCAAAAAATACGATATACCCTGTTACGAGGGTGATTGTATTGTACATCAAAAAACAAAAGTTGGTAGATATAGAAGAACACCTGAAGAACAAATACAAGTGATAAATGAAATCGATAAATCGGGTTCATGGATTATTGAAGGCGTATACAGAGAAAGCCAAAAATGTCTTTTTGAGCTTGCGGATAAGATAATATTCCTTGATACACCGTTATATATCCGAAAATTCAAGATAATTAAAAGATTCGTAAAGCAAAAACTGAAACTTGAAGAATGCCACTATATTTCCGACCTAAAAATGCTAAAGCTGATGTTTAAATGGACTAATGATTTTGAACGCAATAGAGATAAATACATGGAGTTGCTTGAAACATATCGAGAAAAAGTAACAATATTGTTGAAAACATAAAAATGAGGTAATGACGTTGAAATTATTGTACGGAACAGGAAATCAAGCAAAGTTAGATTGGATGCGGAGTATTCTGAAGGGTCTTGAGATAGAAATTATTGGACTCAAAGATTTGGGTTGTGATATACCAACAGTTGAGGAAACAGGCAATTCTCCGCTTGAAAACGCACGAATAAAAGCAAAAGCATATTATAAAGCATTCGGTATGCCGGTGTTTTCATGTGATTCGGGGTTGTATTTTGAGAACATACCCGAAAACCTGCAACCCGGTGTTAATGTCAGAAATGTAGGCGGGAAATACCTTAATGACGATGAGATGCTCGAGCATTACAGTAGTCTTGTCGGTAAATATGGCGACTTAGTAGCAAAATATAAGAATGGGATATGTCTTATCATTGATGATGAGCATATTTACGAGAGCATGGACGACAGCTTATCGGGTAATAGGTTCTTGATAGTCAAAACACCACATCCAAAGAAAGTTGAAGGCTTTCCGCTCGACAGACTTTCGGTACATATATCAAGCGGAAAATATTATTACGATATTGATAATAAAAGTAGTGATCGTTCTGCTTTCAATGAGGGATTTCGTAAGTTTTTCAGGGAATTATTGTGATGAAAAAAAGGATTTTATATTCAATAGCATTTATAGTACTTGTATATGTTGAGGCATTAACTGCACTTTTTGTGCATGACAGCATTATCAGGCCATATGGCGGTGATGTGATTGTTGTTATTGTGCTGTACTGTTTTATCAGAATATTTATACCCGAAAAGGTAAAGCTGTTACCGCTTTATATCTTTCTGTTTGCGGTAGCGGTCGAGTTTGCACAGTATTTTGAATATGTAAAACTTTTAGGTTTTCAGGATAATAAATTCATGAGGGTATTGCTTGGCACCTCATTTTCGTGGTATGATATATTAAGCTATGCGATAGGGTGTGTTGTGTTGGTTGGTATTGAAATGTTAAGACATAGAATAACAAAACATAATCACAATTCTATTTAAATAATGAATCTTATTTTATATATGTGGGGTGTTTGAATGGGTATAATCAATCTGCTTGATTTGCAGACAGCGAATCTGATTGCGGCGGGCGAGGTTGTCGAGAGGGCAGCTTCGGTTGTCAAGGAGCTTTGCGAAAACAGCATAGATGCGAAGGCAAAAAATATTACAATAGAAATTAAAAGTGGCGGCAATACATACATCCGTATCAGCGATGACGGTGTCGGAATCAGCGAGGATGATATGCCGAAAACAATCCTTCGCCATGCAACCAGCAAGATAAAGACCGGCAAGGACCTTGACGCAATCGGTACGCTCGGCTTCAGAGGTGAAGCGCTTGCGGCCGTTAGCTCTGTCGCAAGGTTGACTATTATCAGCAAGCAGCCATCGGCAAAATCCGGTTCTATGCTTGAAGCGAACGATACCGACGGAGTTGTCATACGAGAAACCGGTTGTCCCGACGGAACGACCATCATTGTCCGCGACCTTTTCTACAACGTGCCTGCGAGACGAAAATTTATGAAAAAAGACAGCATCGAAGCGATGGCGATTGCTGCTGTTGTTGAAAAGCTTGTTTTATCACATCCTGAGATATCCTTCAAGCTTATCTCAGACGGTGAGGTTAAGTTCTCAACCTCCGGAGACGGTAAGCTGTTGTCTGCGATATACAGTGTTATAGGCAAAGTATTTGCTTCATCTCTCGAAGAAGTGGAGTATGAGTACGAAGGGCTTAAGCTGAAAGGTTATATTTCACGCCCCGAAGAAACCCGAGGGACGAGAAGTGCCCAGAGCTTCTTTGTCAACAACCGCTTTATACGCTCAAAAACCATGAGTGCGGCGCTTGACGAGGCATTCAGGTCATTTATGCCGATTGGAAGGTTTTCGGCAGCAGTGCTGTTACTGGATATGGACTTGCATACAGTCGATGTAAATGTACATCCATCAAAGCTTGAAGTCAGGTTTTCGAATGAAAAGTCTGTATTTGATACAGTATATTACGGAGTTAAAAGTGTACTCGAAAGCGGCTTTGAAAAGAATGCCGAGAAGCCTGTTGCAAATAATTCTGAGCCGTGGAAGTATGTTGATTACACAAAACCTCAGACAGTTTCCGAAATAACAGAGTTGGCGCGGGATATGATAAATTCATATAATAAGCCTGAACCCAATGAACAAATTAATGTATCAACATTAAATGCCGGAATGCAGATGATTCTGCAGGAGAAAGCAACAGATAAAAACCGCGAATTTATCATAGATACCTCATATGCAAACAATACAAAGCTAACTGAGCGAGCGGTGCTTGAAGGCAAGACCGACAGTGACGGTAAATTTGAACCCGAATATGACTACAGCAAGGTCAGCCGTGTAGGTATGCTTAATGTTCCGGAGGATAAGAAAGCTGAAGAATTTATACCTGATGATTTTATACCAACAAAATTTGAAGATACAGCTGAATTCAGGATAGTCGGCGAGGTATTTAAGACATACATTGTTGTTGAACTGCCTGATTCGGTTGCGTTTATTGATAAGCATGCCGCGCACGAGCGAATACTCTATGAGAAGCTCAGAAAAACAAATAAAAAGTATGCTCAAATGTTGTTTGAACCGATTATGCTTGAGTTCAACGAAATAGAAAGCCAGACATTGTTTGAAAGCAAGCAATATCTTGAAAGTTATGGATTTTTGATTGAAAAGAAAGATAATAAATTGTATCTTTCGGGAATCCCCGAGCCGATGATGCAGTCGGCAGGCGACCTCAGAAGCATAATCGGCGTGTTCGTTAACGAGCTGATGCAGAGCGGACAAATACCTGTAAATGTCAGAGCAGACAGAGCATTATATACAATCGCCTGCAAGGCAGCCGTCAAGGCAGGGAGGACACTTGAGACAGCACACCTTGAGTGGATTGTCAGAAATGTAATGACCGACAAGGGGATAAGGTATTGTCCGCACGGAAGGCCGATAATGCATATAATAGATCATCGTGCCTTGGCAAAAATGTTCGGAAGGTAATTAGCAACAAAATAACAGCAGGTTGCATATGCTTCCTGCTGTTTCTATCTTTATGTATATTTTTTAATTGCTTTCAGCTGTTCAAGAACCTTAATTTGTACCTGCTCCTCAAGCGATTGCTTTGCGAAGGTTATTATATTGTCGATATTATCCGAATTGTTCAGCATATCTGCGATTGAAGTCAACTCAGCAGAGTAATTTGTGTTTGGTTTATACAGATTTTCGATTTTATCAAGCAAATCTGCTTTTATTGCACTTGCAGCATTGACTGAATAAACCGGTATTGCTTTTTCACGATATACTCCTTTGGTCAACAGGTGAACATATTCGGGTTTTGTTAAAGAAAACAGTGTGAAATAACAGACCCCATCACCGATTTCACGCATATATTCAATCTGTTCAAGAATAACATCGGGAGTGTAAAATTCAAATGTACCAATTCCCATGGTAAGATATGTGCCGTTGTTTTTGACAACATCAACACCACGCAGTGAATATTTCGAGAAATTTTTAAAGGATGGAGTATAGTTCATTGGCATTATTGTATCAACTGCACCCCTGTCGCACCAGTCTCTTGCATTCTGGAAGATTGAGGTTGTCATCTCATCAAGACCAGCGAAAACAGCGGCAGAGATAACTATATCTTCGTTTGCATTTCGGACAGCAGCTGAGCATTCCTCAACAAAATCCGAAACAATGTCGCATCTGAATTCGCACCATTTTCTCCAAAGCACTTCGCCTTCTTTATAGGTCTTAGGATTTTTAGCTGTATTGTATTGCTCCATAAATACAGAAATTATGTCGTCATTATATCCGAAGTCAGCTGTCTCTTCACTCGGCTGCGGGAAGCGTGTATAGTCATAATGAAAGCCTTTTATATCATATTTGGCTGAAAGTTCGGTTGCAATTGCAATCAGATAAGCTCTTGCTTCGCGGTTATAGGGATTGAGGGTGTAATACTTGCCATCGCCGGTTATACTGTAATTGTATCCTGTTTTAGAGAGAAGAAACCAATCCTTATGCTCCGAAACATGACCTTCCGGATAAGTGTAATCTGCGTTACCGGCAACAAATCCACTCATACTTACATGGATATCTATACCATATTCGTTTCCCAGCCTTGTAAAGGCTTCGATCGGATCAAAATCACCGAACTCAGGATTTTTCAAAACGCCTTCAAGATCTGTATTGTATAGCACATAACCGTTTGACCATGTATCAATTATAATATGGTTCAGGTTTATACTTGCAGCGAATTCGAGTGCCTTTCTGACCTGATCATCATTCTTTTCGGTTAATACATGCCATGCACCTCTGTCTTCGACAACCTTTGTCGGAATAAGCTTATATGCCAGCTCGTTGATTTTTCCCATCGCATTGCATCTGATTGTGTATGCTTCTGTTGCATCTGCATTATCAGCCTGAACAAGTAGGTTTGTTATGACATCAATATCTTGATTTATAGCTATATAATCAAGGTCTTCAAGTGCGGCAAGAGATTCTTCAGCCTTTGTTCTTAACTGTTCGAATAATACGACCGAACTGTCAATGTCATGCATAAGTGTTTTAACAATATATATACTTGAATTTTTTCTATCAATATAAACAGTTGCACCAAGTGAGAAGGCATCCATCAACTCCTGTTTCGGTGTACCAATAGCAGAGAGAACATATCCATCTGCTGGTATTGTTGCGTTTCCTGCTGCATCCTGCATTATAACAACACTATTTTTATCGACGACGATCTCAAATCCCCATTCGTTTGTTCCGGTTGTGTTTCCGTAACTTGAGTTGAATATTACAAGATAGTCTGCATTTCGGGGTGTATTTATTCCGTTATAAGTTAATTTATTTATTTTATAACCACTGTTATCTGTATAAAATTCAACTTCATCTCCAACCTTTAGTCCATTAAGATTATTATATATATCCCAATCTTCGGGATAGCTTATTACATAGCCGTTATCAGGGATCACAGAATTACCGCTGTTTGATTGCCCCCAAGGAACAACCTTCGTTATAACGCTGTCTTCAACGGTTATTTCGCGTCCCCACATATTTGTCTGTGTTGTATCGGAATAGAAATTTGGTGTGTATACAACGACCATTCCAGCTCCACGTATTGTATTTATATTATTGATGGGAATATTATCATTTTTAAATGACAATCCGGTTGCTGCAAGAACTTCAAGATCAAGATAACAATTGTCAACCTCATCACCGATTTTAATGTCCTTCAGTTTTTCTGTGTTTTCAATGCCTGCAAAGCATATTATGTATCCATTTTTCCCCGGAATGATGACTTTTTCTCCGGCTTCTCCGATATAGAATACACTGTTGTCTATGACAGCGATTTCCTTTGTCCCTGCATTTGAAACGGAAGTAACGTCATTTCCGTATCTGTAATCAAAAATATAAATGCCATTGCTGTTATATTCAGAAGGATTTACGGTGTTGTTTGGGCTGATTTCTATATTTGCTATTTTTATTGTCGGTTTATAATACATTATTGAGACCTCCGAAAGCTTGTTTAGTGTAAGCTGCAAATCCTTTGTATAAACAGCTTTGGCAAAATTAACATTAAACTCACCGATAAAAATAAGGTATACACCACTATTCGCCTTTATATCTGCAACATCAATTTCAACAACCTTGTATGTTTCAAGTATAACTTTTACAACCTTAATACAATATGCTTTTTCGGGTATAACAATTTCTTTGTTATAATCTGAATTTATATAAACTATTGTATCCTCTGAAGGTAACCCATCTACAGGATTCTTAATATTAATCGCACGTGTTTTATCTTTAACATCTTTTATACCTATTGTACCAAAATCAAGGCTTTCACCTTCCGGAGTAACGAAATTGTTATTTGCGGTTGACTCATAATCCGAACTGCTTTCATTATTATTTTGTTTTATACAAGCAGTAAATATAAACATCATAGCTAATAATAAAAATACAATTTTTTTATCAAGCATAGAAACTCCTTTAAAAGTTAAGTTACATATATTCTACTCTTTTAAAAAAATTTATCAATATGTAAAAACTAATTGAAGTTATAAAATATCACAAAAGTGGTTGTAGCAAAATGCATAGAACACACAAAACAAATGTTTATTAAAATTATAATTAGAATTAAATTATCACTAATAATATTTTTGAGATGAGGAAAGCGCACTAAAAAGCACGCTTTCTTTGATTCAATCAGAGTTTTGTTCTATCAACAAATGTCACCTCTCGCAGTAGTTTTCTACAGCTTCGGGTTCCATTTGTTGATTCTGCATTATTTTGATACAGCCACTTGGCAGTTAACTTTTATTTGTATAATGGATATGCGTTGCACATAACCGATACACGTTCTCTGATTTCACCGGCTTTTGTTTCAAACTCGGTTGCTGTAAGCTTGAAGAGCTTTGCAATTTCGACCATTTCCTTTTCACGGAAGCCTCTGGTGGTTACAGCAGGTGTTCCAACGCGAATACCGCTTGTTATTGTAGGCTTTTCAGGATCGAAAGGTATAGCATTCTTGTTTACGGTTATATATACTTCATCGAGTCTGTGTTCAAACTCTTTACCTGTGAGCTTTACGGGGCGAAGGTCAACGAGCATCAGGTGGTTGTCAGTACCGCCCGAAACTAGGTCGAAGCCTTCAGCCATGAGCGAATCGGCAAGGACTGCCGCGTTCTTGATTATTTGCTGCTGATAATCCTTGAAATCATCTCTCAGCGCTTCACCAAAGGCGACAGCCTTTGCTGCAATTATATGCATAAGCGGACCGCCCTGAGTGCCGGGGAAAATCGCTTTATCAATCTTTGCCGCAAGCTCTTCTTTGCAGAGAATAAGTCCACCTCTTGGGCCTCTGAGGGTTTTGTGGGTGGTTGAGGTAACAACATCAGCATAAGGGACAGGATTTGGATGAAGTCCTGCGGCAACAAGTCCGGCGATGTGCGCCATATCAACCATGAAATACGCGCCGACCTTTTTTGCAATTGCTGAAAACTTTTCAAAATCAATTGTTCTCGGATAAGCGGATGCTCCGGCAAGTATAAGCTTTGGTTTATTCTCGATAGCAAGTCTTTCGAGCTCATCGTAATCTATTCGTCCGGTTTCGGCGTCAACACCGTAAGGAACTATGTTAAAATATTTGCCTGAGAAGTTCACCTTACTGCCGTGGGTTAGATGTCCGCCATGTGCAAGATTCATTCCCATGATTGTGTCGCCATGTTCAAGCAATGCAACATAAACAGCAGTATTAGCCTGTGCTCCACTGTGTGGCTGTACATTCGCATGTTCGGCGCCGAACAGTTTTTTTACACGCTCAATAGCAATGTTTTCAGCAATATCAACACATTGGCAACCACCGTAATAACGCTTTCCGGGATAACCTTCTGCGTATTTATTTGTGAGAACTGTACCCATTGCTGCAAGGACTGCTTCAGAAACAAAGTTTTCGGATGCAATTAACTCAATATTTCTGCGTTGTCTTTCAAGCTCGAGGGTAACAGCATCTGCTATTTCCTTATCATATTGTGCGAGGAACTCAATATTCTTGTCAACCATTATTTAAAACCACCTTATATTGAATAATAAAAATATATATTTAATTATAGTATAACATAGCCTAAAACTCAAAGCAAGCATTTTTTCTTGTCGTTTCACATAAAAATGTAGAGGAGCTATTGTTGCTCCCACTGTACATTATACAATTTCCCTCAAAAAACGACGGAGAAATCAATACATATGGCAAAATCAAAATTTAAAAATCGATCCCCGCTTGCTTACGGTGCTGTTATATTGACTGCATTCACGTTGATATGCAGATTTCTCGGAATGGCATTCCGAATGTACCTGACCACCAGGATCGGCAGTGAGGGTATCGGACTGTATCAGCTTATCATGTCTGTATACACACTGTTTGCAACTTTATCTACCGCAGGTTTTACAATAGCGGTATCAAGACTTGCCGCTGAAAGATTGGCGGTTACGGATGAAGCCAAGGGTAATGCGTCGGCAAGAAAAATTTTCAAGGTTTCATCGGTTATATCACTGACAATAGCAACTGTCATGATGATTATTATGGTAGTTTCAGCACAGTCTGTTGCCGAACTGTTACTCAAGGATACTAGAGTTACCGTTCCATTAAGAGTTCTTGCACTGACAATGCCTTTTATTGCATTATCCTCCTGCCTGAAAGGATATTTTCTGGCAAAGCGCAATATGTGGATGAATGCTTCAGCTATGCTGTTTGAACAAATAGTCAAGATAGCAGTTATTATGTGCTTTATCGGAATTTATATGAGTAACACCAACGATATAGGCAGGCTTTGTATGGCTGTTGTCGGCGGGGCAACATTGGGCGAGGTGGCATCGTATATTTATCTGTTGATAATGTACTATATAGTTAAGTGCAAGGATAAAACCGCAAAGGAAATAAAAATTGTTATTGATAACCCTATAAAAACCGTGCTTAGTGTTACTCTTCCGATTGCAGCGAGCGCATATGTAACAAACTTTTTGCATACAGGCGAAAACATTATTATTCCGATGGGGTTTGTCAGTTACGGAAGCGAGTATTCGAAAGCACTTGCCGATTTCGGTATAATCAGAGGAATGGCTATTCCTGCGCTCTTCTTTCCTTTTGCTTTTCTGTCTTCACTGGTTGCAGTACTTATCCCGGAAATATCGAGAGAAAATAGTGTAGATAAATATGCTGCGAATAATCGTATAACCAAAGTAATGAATCTGTCATTTATTTTCAGTATTATATCCGGTGCGATTTTTTTCTTCTTTTCATCCAAAATAAGCTATCTGTTTTATCATACAGAGGAAGCTGCATTCGCGATAAAAATGCTTGCCACAGTGACACCGCTGATGTATATGGAAACGATATGCGACGGTCTTTTAAAAGGAATCGGTCAGCAGATGGCAACCCTGCGTTACAACATATATAATTCGATTCTGCGGATTATAGCTATAATGATTCTGATTCCGAAGTTTGGAGTTATCGGATACTTAATAATTTTGATTATTTCAAATACATTTTCGTTCTTTTTGATGTATTGCAAACTGAAAAAGATAACAGAATTCAAACAAAGATATTTAACGAGTATAATTATACCATTAATAATATCGGTTATAACAGGTATTTTTATTATAATTCTTCATTAAAAAAATTTGTATTTTGAACAAATTAAATACATATGATAGTTTTTAAAAAAAAATTATATTGACAAAAAACAAACAAGTGGGTATAATATATTCAATTGTTGCAGAGCATAATGCTAAGCAACCAAAATTTCGGAGGAGGAGAATAATTTAAAATGAAAAAGCTTAGTTTGTTTTTAACCTTGGTTATGATTTTAACTACATGCTTATTTGCTTTTGCTTCATGTAATGAAAAAGCAGATGAGAGTCAGGCAACATCATCAGAAGTTTCCGAAGCTGTAAGTGAGGCTGTAAGTGAGGCTGTAAGTGAAGCAGTCAGCGAGGAAGTATCGGTTCCCGATATATTCCTTTATGACATCGATCGCACAAAGACAAAGACAGTTAAAACAGTCGGTAAAACCTATGAAGTTGATGCAACAACACCAATAGCTGAAGCATGGCCTGACGTTGAAGGTAAAGATCTTACCGATGGTATTTATGGTGCAGCTGATGGCGCTGACGCAGCATATGCAGGAATATCCGGCGTTTCCACAGCTTTTATCGTAGTTGATCTTGGTGAAGCTATCGAAGGACTTGCTGATTTTGAAGTCACAGCGCTTAATGGTAACTGGGGTGTTTATGCACCACCTAAGGTAACAGTATATGTATCCGAAGACGGTGACATTTTCTATGAAGCAGGTTCAGTTGAAACAGATATCGCTTATCCTGAAGCAGGCAGCGAAGAATGGACTACCCACACAATATCCGTTCAACTTGAAAAAGGCGTAAAGGCAAGATTCGTTAAATTTGCAATTGATCTTTCTGGTTGGTTGTTTATAAGCGAGCTTGAAGCATCAACCTACGAATAAACCATAATAAAATTAGCAACAAAATGGCATCGGAAATCTCCGATGCCATTATTCTATTGGGGTTGATATATATTTTCATCAAACCTTGTTATTTGCTTAAGTCCCTTGTCAATCAGAGTAAATATAAACAGCCAGCCTATCAATGTAAGTAAAATCTGAATAAAGTTTATGTTTTGTAGAAATGGGATTGGCATGTCCCATACTGCATGTAGTAAAACCGGAACGGCGAACAGCTTTAGAAAGTCAACATTAAACAGCATTGATGTATCGAATACTTTGTCCTGTTTAACAAGACAGAGCGCTCCCCCGGTTATAGCTGCCCAGATAATATGACCGCCGGCGGCAAGGAAACCGCGCAGGTAGATAATACCGAACATTGATGAGTAGCTTTCTGCGTAGGCATATGCATATCCGGCTGATTCAAATACCGAGAAGCCTGCACCGATTGCTGCACCGATCAGAATACCGTTAAGTATATATTTTGGCTTGAGTAAAGTAATGAATATCGCAACAATAACCGCTTTCCCGATTTCTTCGATTATACCTACTATAATTGCATCGATATATGTCATCGGGAACGAAAGAGTAACAAACTGAAACATAAGCAATGATACAAAAAGCGAAGCGCAGCCACCTATAAAGAACATTTTCAACACATTAAAAATACTGATATTTCTCGGCGCATTTGCTTCGAAAAAGAAGATCAGTAGTGTGAACGGAACAGAAAGAGAACCGATAAACATTATACCCGGAACCATAAGCTCATTACTGAATGCGTTGAAGCTCAAACATAACAGAATATAAGTTACAGCCATTAGGATAAATATTCTTGAATAAAGCCAAGGCTTCGGCCATGAGGCTGATATTTCCCACTCGGCAGGGATTGTTTTGGTTGTGCCGCTGATAAATATTTCTTCGGTTTCTTCTTTGGTATGTTTTTTAAAAACATTGACAACCAGGTCCTTCAACTTTAATATATCCTGACCGGTCGATTTAATATCTTTGAACCGATTAACAACTTCATCAAGAATCTCGTCACTCTCGGATTTTTGAGTGTTTTTTTGTTGCTGAGGTATACCACAGTTAGGACAAAAACGGGAATTGACAGGTGTTCCGCAGTTAGAACAGTACATATTTTTCAAAGCCTTCCTTACATATTATTATTTTATTCTTTAACTTCATTTTTATCGATAAATATTTTAACTTCCTCAGCAGAAGGCAGTGAGTTGAATGCACCCGGTTTTGTAACTGTCAGAGCACCGACAGCGTTAGCATACTTGCAGGCAGCTGTGATATTTTTTCCGTTCCTTATATACTCGGTAGCAAGAGCTGCTGTAAACGCATCGCCGGCAGCGGTTGTATCGACAGCAGTGACACTGTATGATGACACAATATCAAAGTATTTACCGTCGTAGATATATGCACCTCTGTCACCCAGCTTTAAAACGACATATTTCATTTCAGTACGGTTGCTGAGTGCAATTGAAGCGCGGAGACAATCCTCCATGTTTCTGGGCTGGATGCCTGTCAGGATGAAGGTTTCAGTTTCGTTGGGTGAAAAAACCTCGATTTTGCCGAGCTTATCAATCGGATAGTCAGCTCGCGCAGGCCCGGCATCAACAATGAGAGGTACTCCGTTTTCGTTTGCGGCTTTTGCAGTGTACAGAACGGCATCCTCGCCTATTTCGAACTGTGTCAGAACTGCGTCAGGGTATGTCATAAAAGCGTCTTCGATATCCCTGTCAGTGATTTTTGTGTTTGCACCCGGATAAACGATGATTCTGTTAGTGCCGGTCTTCTCAACCATAACGACTGCAAGCCCTGTCTGCTCCACCTTATCGGTGAAAACACAACGCATATCGATACCGACACTATCATAAAGCTTATATAGTTTAGAGCCATTGGAATCATTGCCGATTCTTGTACAGAATACGACATCGGCACCAACCTTCTTTGCGGCAACTGCTGCATTGGCGCCTTTTCCGCCCGGTGCAAAACCATATGTATCATATGACAGAACTGTTTCTCCGGCGGACGGAATTCTGTCACAGCGAAGTATCATGTCCATGTTGGCACTGCCAACAACAAGCAAACGATTATCCATACTTCTCCTCTTTTCCGTAAATACAATTGTTGAATTCTTTGTTTGTATTTTAGCACATAATCTGACACAATTCAAGCTTTTTATATTTGGGTACTTATATTAAAACAATTTCAGAATTAATACTTGACAAGCAGATAGTTATATAGTATAATATTGCCTGTAAAGTGTTTTTCTTTACAGACACATCAATAGGAGGTTCGAAACATGATGGACAGAGTTACGGTTTCGTCACTTTTTGATGTTTATGGCGGACTGCTGACCGAAAAACAACAGCTGATGCTGGATTTATACTGCAATGAAGATCTGTCGCTTGCGGAAATCAGCGAAAATGTTGGTATAACCAGGCAGGGTGTAAGAGATGCTGTCAACAAAGCTGTGAAAATATTGGACGATGCCGAAGAAAAACTGCATATCAATGAGAAAAATCAAAAAATTACGACTCTTATTAAAGAGATTATAGATACGACGACAGATAAAAACACAGCAGCAATAGCAAAAGAAATAATATCGTTGTGATATCCGTCTCAGACACGAAAGGGAATTGTTATGTTGCAAGGTCTTGCAGATAAATTAGCGGAAGCTTTCAAGAAATTTAGGAATAAAGGAGTTCTGACCGACTCTGATATAAAAGAAGGAATGCGTGCAATAAAGCTCGCGCTCCTTGAAGCGGATGTAAACTTTACGGTTGTTAAGGAATTTATAGCAAAGGTATCCGAACGTGCCAAAGGCAAGGAAGTGCTTGAAAGTCTGATGCCGGCACAGCAGATTGTTAAAATAGTCAATGAGGAGCTTATTGCTCTGATGGGCGGCAGCAATTCAAAACTGACAATCGCATCAAAACCGCCAACAGTCCTCCTGATGTGCGGACTTCAAGGTAGCGGTAAAACAACACATACCGGTAAGCTTGCGAAAATGTACAAAAAGCAGGGTAAGAGCCCGTTGCTTGTTGCCTGCGATATATACAGACCTGCAGCAATAAAACAACTGCAGATAGTCGGAGAACAGGCAGGAGTTCCTGTGTTTGAAAAAGGAACACAGAATCCGGTTAAGACAGTAAAGGAAGCGCTCACTCATGCAATCAAGTATGGGCATGACATGGTATTTCTTGATACAGCAGGTCGTCTGCATATCGATGAAGAACTTATGAACGAACTTAAAGAAATAAAAGATGTTGCAAAGCCTACCGAAATACTCCTTGTTGTCGATGCAATGACAGGCCAGGATGCAGTCAATGTATCCGACAGCTTTAACAAACTGCTTGATATCACAGGCGTTATTCTCACAAAAATGGACGGCGACACCAGAGGCGGCGCTGCGTTGTCGGTAAGATATGTAACCGGTAAACCAATAAAGTTCATAGGAACAGGCGAAAAGCTTGACAACATAGAACCGTTCTACCCTGACCGTATGGCAAGCAGAATCCTCGGTATGGGCGATGTGCTTTCGCTGATTGAAAAGGCTGAAGCCCAGTTTGACGAGAAGAAATCAGCTGAGCTTGAAGCAAAAATAATGAAGAATTCCTTCACACTGACAGATTATCTGGATCAGCTTTCACAGATAAAAGGAATGGGTTCGCTTGACCAGATAGCCGGAATGATACCCGGAATTAAGCCGGGACAGCTCAAGGATGCGAAGATTGATGAAAAGCTGCTGTCACATACCGAAGCAATTATTCTGTCCATGACAAAAAAAGAACGCAATCATCCCGATGTTCTCAACTATTCGAGGAAGAAACGTATTGCAGCTGGAAGCGGAACCTCACTTGAGGAAATTAATAAGGTGCTTAAGCAATACGATCAGATGAAGCAGATGATGAAACAGTTTTCAAAAGGCAAATTTGGGAAACGCGGAATGCCATTCCAGATGGGCTGAATAAAACAATAGGTTTAATAATATTCAATATTAAATTTTTAACAAGATTAAATTGCTTAGACGCATTTAATAAATATCAAATAATACAGGAGGAAATAAATATGGCAGTTAAAATCAGACTTAAGAGATTAGGCGCAAAAAAGGCTCCTTTCTATAGAGTTGTTGTTGCAGATTCACGTTTTCCCCGCGACGGCAGATTTATCGAAGAAATCGGAACCTACAACCCCAAGACCGATCCATCAGAATTTACTATTGATGCTGAGAAGGCAAAAAAATGGATTGCTAACGGTGCACAACCTACCGATACAGTCCGCGCATTGCTTAAGAAAAACGGAATTATTGGTTAAAGATCGGACAAACCGGACTTTTAAGGAGGTTGTCTGAAAGAAATTCTTTCAGACAACGAGATTTATGCTTTTCAGCATAAATCAAAGCTGAAATTTCGAAAGCGAAACCGCACAAAACATCGATGTATAATCGAGAAGGATGGTTATGGTTATGAAGCAAGTTTTAGTAGACATCGCGAAAGCAATCGTTGAGTTTCCCGATGAGGTTATAGTCAATGAAAAGGAAAGCGGAGATATGGTTATCCTTGAGCTTTCGGTCGCCAAAAGCGATATGGGTAAGGTTATAGGCAAGCAGGGCAGAATAGCAAAGGCTATCCGCACCCTTGTCAGAGCATCGGCTAACCTTCAGAATAAGAGAGTTATCGTCGATATTGTTTAATTCTTACCATATTATACTAAGTTGTATATATTTCTTATGAAACTTAATGTTTATCAGGAGGACGGACTTTGTTCGTCCTTTTCTCTTCTTATGTCTGTATTATGCTAATCTCGATTAAAAACATAGATAAAATTCAAGAAAAAACCTTTGCTTTATGGTTTTTCTGCAGAATTTTATTGTAATGTTTTATGAGAGATTAGTATTACAGCATTTAATTTTTTCTGTTGCTGCAGCACAGATTTCAGATGCTGTTTCTGCATTTAATGCTTCCGCAAATAACCTGAATCCTGTCGGATTCGGGATAACTAACACACTGCCTGCTTCGAAATCAATCCGTACCCCTTCTTTGTCGGGATGAGCGGTTTCATGACAAAGCGTACGCATTGTACCTGCTATGTTTTCAGGTTTATGCTCAAAGCCGGATTCCACCGTAAAAAAGGGCGGAAGCTCTTCGACCAGTTCAGTAATTTGTTTGCCCGAACGGTTAACAAGACTGCACAATTTCATAGCAAGTATACTCCCGTCACGCAGCCAAAGCTGTTTGCCTGCCAGCTGTCGTCCCTCTCTGTCATCATTGTCTACGGGCGAAATGGCATATCCTGCAACCATGCCGCCAAGAGAGCTAATATATTCAACGACACCGCGTGGGCAAACAAAAGGCAAAGCAAACTTCTTCTCTCTGCCGTTCGTTAATTCATCAGTGATCACAACAGCGGCAATATGCCAATAATCAACATCGCTAAATTCAAGGGTGGTTCCATCAGAGCCGACCTTGAGTCCATCGGACTCCGACAGTTTGGTAACTGCACTGCATTCCTGCAAGGCTTGTATAAGAAAATCGGGTGATGAAGTGTTGACATTGATTTTAAAATTCGATAAATCACCGCCAAGTTTGTAAAGCTGTTTCCTATAGCGTTCGCTTATATCCGTAATGCTGACAACACCGATTTCTTTATCTGATATCGGTTTATTTTCGATGAATTCGGATGTTATTTTCCGTTCAAGTACTCTAGAAGGAGGAAGAGCATGTTTGTCTAAAATCGAAACACAGGCATTATCATTGTCTGAGCTGATAAAAATCATTCCATCAAGTCCAAGCTCCGATACAGCAAAGGCTGACATTGCATAACTACCGTTTCCGCAGTCGATACAACCGGAACCGTTTTCACATATACCGTTCAGAACAGAGTTTTTTAACAGTCTGCTGTCAGGATTGTTATCACACATAACTCCGAATGTACCGTTGACCGCTCTTGCAAAAGCAGCACCCAGCCTGACACAAAATCCGCAGTCAAAAACCTTTCGTGAACCGCATAGTTGACCTTCACATATCTTCCTGCTATCGCCGTTATAAAACATATCGTTACCTGCCTTGACTATTTTATTTATACCGATTACAGATCCTGCCGTTAAATTAACGTTATCTCTTATTATACTGTATGCTCCGACAACACAACCTTCATTAATTACGCAACCGCTGCCGATTTTGACACCCTCACAGATAATACTATTTTTGATTATGCAATTGTCACCGACCGTAACTCTCTCATGTATAATACATTTCTCTACTATGGAATTCCCATAGATAAAATCGTCTGCAACAGTTGATTTTTTACCTTTCAGCTTAACTTTGCCTTCGGCAGCATCAAAATTGCATCTGTAATAAGCATCAAGGTCACCGATATCGCACCAATATCCATCGCATTCGTATGCTGCTATTCTTTCGCCGTCGGAAAGCATTTTTGAAAATAAATCCTTTGCAAAGTCATATGGTTCTCCAATTGGGATTTTACTCAATATAGTCTTATTCAGAATATAGATACCGCTACTGACGGTATCGGTTATTGCCTGCCGCCAAGCGGGCTTTTCAATGAACCTGTCGACAAATCCGTTTCTTGACAGAACACCGCCGTATTCAAGCGGTATTGTTGATTTTGCAAGCAGGATTGTAGCTTCAGCACCTTTTTCAAGATGGTATTTGACTGCTGCTGACAAATCGAAATCGCAAATTGCATCACCGCTGATAACAATGAAGGTATTATACAGTGCAGGCTCTGCATTCTTAACACAGCCGGCGGTACCAAGAGGAGAATTTTCGGTATAATAATGCAGCATTATTTTATCATGCTTCAGACAGGTTATCATTTCAGCCTTATATGCAACCGCAACAGCGGCATCTATTACACGATGCTCTGCGAGCAGGTCAAGGATATGCATATAAGCACTTTGCCCAACTACCGGAGCTAACGGTTTTGGCAGATGATCTGTTATAGGGCGGAGCCGTGTACCCATACCGCCGGCAAGTACGATTGCATTATAATTCATCAGATGTCAAGCCTCCGTTACATCTCAAAACCTTAGTTAATCATTGGTTTGATATACATATTGTAAACGATTTTGTTCATTTTATGCTTTTAGCTTGACAAAGTGCACAATTGATTGTAAAATAATAGTCACATCAGTTATATGGAAACGGAGAGTAGAAGCTTGATAGAAATTTTAACAGATGCTCAGCTGCCGCTTGAACAGGGCTGCGTTTTGTCGCTCGGAAATTTCGATGGTGTCCATATCGGTCATGCGAGATTGATTGATACTCTTGCTTCCGAAAAACAGCATTGCAAAGCTGCCGTATTTACTTTTGCAGAGCATCCATTAAATCTTATTTCTGATCGCAAAATTGTAAAATATATAATCGGCTCAAGCGATAAGATGAAATATCTATACGAGCTTGGGGCAGATGCTATATATTTTGCTGATTTTGAAGCTATGAAGGACTACACTCCCGAGAAATTTGTTGATAAGATTCTTATGAAGAAATTCAATCCCCGCCTTATAGTCTGCGGCGAGAATTTTACCTTTGGGCGCGGGAAAAGCGGAAACACAAAGGATTTAGGCAGGATGTTGACCGAAAGAGGCGTTGAATGTAGGATAATGCCGCCGGTTACATATGAAGGACAGGTTGTCAGTTCAACCTTGATACGTTCGTTGATTACAAACGGAGATATGGAAAAAGCCGAAAAACTGCTTGGAAGAAAGTACAGCATCATGCTTCCTGTTATTCACGGACGTGAAATCGGCAGGAAAATAGGTGTTCCCACAATAAATCAACTGTTTCCGCACGATAGAGTAGTGCCTAAATTCGGTGTTTATGCCTGTGTTTGCGAGATAAACGGTGTTATGCATAATGGAATTGCAAATGTTGGAGTAAGACCTACAGTGTCTGAAAATGAACCCGGTCCTATATGCGAAACGCATATATTTGAATTTGGCGAACTGCTGTATGATAAGGATGTCAGGGTTTCATTCTGTAAGCTTATCAGAAGTGAAACGAAATTCGATTCAATTGCCGAACTGAAGGAACAAATCTATAAAGATATAGAAGAATGTAAAAATTATTTTCGAGGAATGAATTAACTATATTAATAAATAAAACGGGATATATCAAACAACTTACGGAGGTTTCGTAATGAAAAAAAGAAATAGAATTATCAGTGTTTTAATTACGGTTATAATTCTTGTTTGTATGTTTTCTTCTGCCTTGGTTTCCGCAGCTACCGAAATACCGGCAGACCAGCCGGTATTGGAAACCAAATATATTGCAATCAGGAATACGCAAACCGGACAGGTTGTTTACAGCAAAGATGCCGAAACAAGAATTGCACCGGCTTCAACGGTAAAGCTGATGGTTGCTTTATTAACTTATGAAAATATTGATAATTTATCAACAATAATTCCGGCAACAAAAAGTGCACTTAATGGTGTTACCGGAAACAATATTAACATAAGAGAAGGCGAAGAAATAACAGCAAAAGACCTCCTTGCAGCTGTCATGATCAGCTGCGCAAACGATGCTTGTAACGTGCTTGCAGAGCATATCGGCAGCAGTGTTTCCGGATTTGTTCAGATGATGAATGAAAAGGCAACCGAGCTTGGAATGACAAATACCAATTATACCAACCCGACAGGTATAGATGACGACAGTATGTATACAACTGCAGCAGATACAGCAATACTTGCCGAAGCTGTCTACAAGGTCAATGATCTTACGACTCTTGCGAATACGGCGAAATATATCATGCCTATCACGAATAAATCCTCGAATGTACGCAATCTGCTCAATAAAAATCATCTTGTTTCTACCTTTGTTACTTTAAAGTATTACTTTGCAGATGCAATAGGGTTAAACGCGGGATATACAGATAAGGGCGGACATTGCCTGGTAACCGCAAGTGAAAAAGAAGGACTCAGTTATGTATATGTTCTTATGGGATGGCAGGGGCCGAGCAACAGCGCAACCGAGGATACAATAAAAAATTATACAGAATCAAAAGCACTTATCAGCTGGACACATAATGTATTTAAGCCTTTTACAATCAAAGCTTCTTCCGAAATGCTTGGAGAAGTAACAGTCAATCTCGGTTCGGGGGTTGATAAAGTCATTGTACGCCCGGCTGAGGATTTCGATATTGTAATAGATAACCGATTAGTAAATGAAATAACATATCAAACGGATAAACCGATTGAGGAAATAATACTTGATGCACCGGTAGAAGCTGACATGGCTGTCGGTAAGGTTGACATACTGCTTAATGGTGTAGTAATAAAAACAACCGATCTTGTTACAATGAGCGGTGTTGAAAGAAACGAATTCCAGTATATAATGGATCAGATCGGGAATTTCTTCAAAAGCAAAACATTAAGAACAATAATTATTGTTTTTGTTATACTGATTGCTTTGTATATCGCACTTTCAATTACTTTGAATATCTTAAAGCTGGTAAAGAAATACAAAAAGAGAAAAGCCCGCAAAGAACGCCAGCGCAGAGAACGTGAGGAGTTTAAAAACGACCCCAAGAATGCTGTTCAGGTTCGTCGCAAACATCGTAATTATGAGGATGATGACGACGATGAATACGAGGATGAAGACGACTATTAAATTCAAAAATAATTTTTTAAATTGCGAGTTTTTTGCTTTTCGGTATTATACATAGCTAAAATTTTATAAATGTAAAAAACACATAAAACATATATAAAATATATATGAGAAAATAAAGGCTTTCGATTGCGGTCGAAAGCCTTTTAACGTGGATTTAGAAATTATTTTACTGTAAATATTCATTTATTATTTTAGTTATTCCCTCAGTAAATTCATATAGCTTGAAGTTACCGACAGTATTCTTAACATCGTATTTAATATCACCTGCATTCTTATAGAAGAATGTATAGGTTCCGCCTGTCGCAGTTGCGAGCGAGCGTGCCAGAAATTCTGTAACCGTATCGGTGCCGGACGATGTAACCGGTATTATCCTGATTCCTTGCTCTGTCGCTGTTTTCACCGCATCTATAATCCTTGCGTTTGCTTCAACTGTCTGCCTCGGCGGAGAGTCGTTCATTACAAACAGCAGCTTTGCGTATGCGTTATCCGACCAGGAATGCTCGTAAACAGCATTTACAAGAGCATAATCCAATGCTTCCTCATAATCACCGCTACCCAAACAACTCTGGCTCTTCATTATATTAATTGCGATATCAGTGTTTTCAAAAAACTTAAATGGACGGGTTAAATACAACTCGCTTTTATCCCTGTAAAAATTAATACTTAGTCTTACTTTAATGCCTGGATTTTGTGATCGTATATTTTGTATAATATCAGAAATAGAATTTTTAATTGTTTCAAATTCGTCCTTCATGCTTGATTTTGTATTAATTATAAACATCAGATCGAGTATCTTTTCATCAGCTTCAACAGCGGTACCGCTTAAGTCAACATCAATAATATCAGCTCCGGCATTTATGGTTTCTGTAACATCATTTTTCGATACTTCAATATATTTTATTTTATTGTCAGCAGATTTATCAAAGACATTGTTAAATAAATATGCTCTGCCGTTATTGTCCGAAACAGCTTTGTAAACAGCGCAGTCCTTTTCATTATATCCGATAACGGTTGCTCTGTTTACCGGAATGCCATTACTGATCACGCTGATCTTGATTCGGTCTGTCAGGGTCATACCGAAAACACCATCGGTCGGCAACTTGATAACAGTGCTGGAACCTGAGCTATCAATGCTTGATGATAACGCTGAAAGAGATTTCAAGCTGCATGAAGATACCCAGTTCTTGTTGTCATTCCACTCACCGATATATTTATTGCTTTCATCAATAACAATACTTTCACCGACATTCTCATTCGATATCCCGTCTTCAAGACAAGAAATAATATTTGAATTGAAGCTATTATAATAAGAATATGACACCGTTGATTTTTTTTCTTTATCTGTCATTAACGCTTTACCGGAATAATTGAAAAATTCAACAAAATCATCAATTAAATTCGGAGATTTATTATAACTATGATCATAATATGCGGTGTTGTTCCCACAACTTTGCGAGCAGGTGGATAGATTGTCATTATAATGATTGAACTCTTTTTGAGGAGTATATTTCGGGCATAATATCGAAAAGGTTATACACATAAGAATAAACATAGCTGCAACAGATGAGATACGCTTGTAATTCAAACGACTGCGTTTAGCAGTTGTCTGTGTTAGATTATATTTTGCGATTCTTTCGAGTGTCTTAGCTTTCAAACTTTCATCCGGCTTTATATTGTCCAGCGATTTCAAACTTTCCTTGATTAATAAGCCCAACGAATCGTCATGTTTCATCTTTACTCCTCCTTTCAAGTATTTTCTTTATTAATTTTCTTGCTCGCGTAAGAGCTGTACGTATAGCTCCATCGCTTCTGCTTAACATATCAGCGATTTCATTTGTGGAATATTGTTCGTAATAGAACAGATAAATTACCTGATGGTATTTATCGGGCAGCTCCAGAATATAATCTGCAATTCCTGCATGGTATGGGTCGGAAGCGCTGCTGATGAAATTCTCGTCCAACTGGACATCATTGCGACGACTGGCGGTATTCTTCATGGTTTTACATTGGTTTATTGTAACTCGGATAAGCCATGCTTTTATATGTTCTTCATTTTCAAACGGGTCGGTATCATCTTTATTGTTTAATTTTAAATGCAGCTTGAGAAATACATCCTGGTATGCATCTTCGGCATCATATTGGTGCTTCATGTTAATGATGCACAGGTGATAAACCATGTCCGAGTATCTGTCAATAAGTGCTGAGATGTCAGAACATATATCACTGCGGAGGTCTGCGTCAGGGGAGACGCCACCTTTTGGCATACCTTTTCCTCCGTTCATATATAATACAATTTAAAAGGTTAAAATGTTACACTCTTTAATAAAATATTTGAGAATTATCGAAAAATTCAATATCGCCGCATTTTGGATTTTATGCGGCGACAAAAATTCTATTTTAAATACATCACTTAAATATACAAATATATCATTTTGATATATTAAGTAAGTTCATCTCACTGAGGATGTAAATTACATAATCGGGTTGGAATGAACTAAGTTCAGCTGTGTCAAATCCAAATTCCCACATCTGTTTCATCAGAGTTTTATTACAGCGTTCGGCAATATAATCAAACATCATTACGGAATATGAGTCGCGGAGAATTAAAACATCCGGTTTTCCCTCACCATCGGGATTCTGAAGAAGGTGCTCATATGTCGGCTCATCGGTAATCCTAATCTCACCCTCGCGGAATTTAGCGAAGTTGATTGGGGTATCAAATTTTGGGTTCGCGAAGGTTGTAAGCTCATGGAACAGGGTGTTATCCATTGCCAGATCGAAATACAAATCGCCAAGCTGACGGTATACATTTTCAAAACCGAAGTCTTCCATTGATCTCGGTGAAGCTGCTGGGAACTTTTCTGCAATCTTGTTCATTAAGGCAGTATAACCGAAGAAAGCACCGTATTCGGTCCAGTGGCTATCAGTGTTATGGTAGATGGAAAATTCGTCGTTCTTATGTTCGGTCAAAACTTCAGTCAGATCAAATACTGTTGCACCGCCTGCTTCAAGGCTTTCCGCAACCTGCTCACGCAAAGTTATACCATCAGGCCTTTCAATCCCCTCGGGCATGTATTCGGGGTAGATTGTATTTGGATTGGGAACCAAGATATATATCAATTTCGCACCGTTACAATTTTGTTCAAGCCAGTCAACACGTTGCTGAGTTTTATTTGTCAGTGCAGCTTTTTCGGAATCATTGAACAATACAGATTTTAAGTATTGAGTTCGTGTATTGGTGAAGAACAGCCAGAAATCCTTGCCAACCCATACATAATTGGCGAACTCAGATTCTTGTACCGGACGGTATTTTGCAGTTTCTTCTACAGCTTCGCTAAGATTTTTACCGTCAGATTTTGCATAAATTTTTATATCCCAAGGAGAGGTTGAACTTTTGGGAGTAACCTCAAAGAAATAATTGCCTTCTGCTGATTTTGTTGATAATAGAAGTTTGTCCTTGTATTCAACATAAATTGTCGCTCCTTCTTCACAGTTGCCGGAAAAGACTGCTCTGCCCTTTTCAACAACTCTTGTTTCAACTACAGAAGGAGTCTCAGTTGTTTCAAGAGTATTGTCATATTTGAACATTTCGCTGAAGGCTACGTCGCTCTCAGTGTCAAAGGATTCGCTCTGATCATTTTCAGATGATGATTTACTTTCTGTGCCAGCAGGCTGACAGGATGCCAGGAGCGGAAAACATAAAAGAATAAAGAGTAAAAATGCAAAAACCTTTTTCATTTGGGAGCCCCCATGCTTTAATTTTTATTTATTAAGCTATGTTAGACAATATTGTTGTTTTTATGATATGAAAAATAGTGCTCTTCATAATTGTATTAGCACCATAAATAAACATACCGAAGTAAAACAACGTCTAATTATGCTTATACTATACAATGTTTTGCATTTGAATTGAGCCAATCAATAATAAAATCGAATCTTTCTTTCGTCAATCCATGACCACCTCGATATCTCTTGTGGTATAGGTGGTTTAAAGCATTAAGCTCTGCATAAGCCGGGCTGGCTTTTTCAACGATATAAGTCGCATCTCTTGAATATTTATCATCTTCCGCAGAAACAATAAGTAGCCGTCTTGGTGCAATACATGATACCAAATTGAATATATCATATTTGCTATGGAAGTTCGGAATTACACTCGCCATTTCAATCCCTACATAGTTTAACATTCGATTTTCATAAGTACAAGCGCTGCCGCTTGCACAGCTAAAAGCTATTCGTTCATCAACCGCAGAAAGAAATAAAACAGTATTCCCGCCATATGAATGTCCAAGTGTGCCAATATTTTTGTTATCGACATAAGTAAACCCAGAAAGTAAAGTAATCCCATTTATAGCATCATTAAGCACTTTTTTCATCAAGCAATCGCCTTTTATGATACGATAGCACATTTCATTATAATGCTGTAAAAAGTTGCCATCGTCTGAAAGGGGTTCCGTTCCATGTGCATTTTTGCGTCTTTCTTCAAAGCATATCGAATCAGGAGCCAACACAACAAATCCCTTTTTCGCCAGTTCAGGACCGAAAGCTTGCAAGGGATTTCCAGTTAAACCGCAAACTTCGCTCTTTCCTAAATGACGTTCACCATTGTGTTGATGATTGATAAGAATTGCGGGATTTTTGTCAAGTATATCCGGAAGCAAAAGAAAAGCAATGACTTTGTCTTCGTAAGAATCATACTCTATTAAATGTCTTGTATATCCACTTTCCTTTGTAGAGTCCAGCAGTCTGTACTCAATATGAGGTATGATATTAGGACATGTAATTCCAATTGCTTCTGTTATCTCATTTCTTAAATTTGCCATGTTAACCACCTTGCTTAATATAAAATATTAGCACTTCATAATATCCAACAAATACGAATATTTGTTGTTCTAATACTATCTCGTATAGATGTCCATGTCAAGTTTATGAAAATCATACAAATATAGGCTCACGTTTTTGATATTGCTTGATTTTGCAGTCTATAAATCTTGTTGCACTATGGACGATTATATTCTTTGCTTTCACAGTTTCCTTATCAGCTTTAAAATTCTGAAGCCATTTGAACCAATGAATATAGTTTGCAAGGTATTTCGTTGAAACTCCGTTAAACGGTCTTAACCAGCCTTTAAACAAGCTATGCAAGCTATTGATGTGTGAAATATGGTATATGCCGTTTTTATGGTGTCCCCTCTTAATTTGAATATGCTCAATATTCTGATTTTTTGAAAACTGTATATAGCTTTTGTGAGAGTCCGTGCATATGATAGAGCCATCGACCAGGTGTTCTCCGTATAAACGTTCAAGGTCTTTAGAACGTATCCTGCTTTTGCAAACCATTTCCATAATAATATTGTTGTTTCTATCAATCGCAGTGGCGATGCAAACTTGTTCATTACTGATACCACGTTTGCTTACTTCCTTGCCCCTTTTGCGAGATTTTCGTGGCATAGTAAAACCGCTTTTCCGCTGGTTTCCCTTAAAGCTTTCTGCAACAAAGGTTTCATCCATCTCTACAACCCCAGACACATCACCGATACCCATATATATTCTTATTGCATCAAGTATTTTGTGCCTCATAAAGAATGAAGTCTTTACTCCAACACCTACTATGGATGCACTCTTTCTTATTGAGTAGCCGAGGAGGATACACTTGGCATATTCAAGCCATTTAACTAAAGGCAGTTTTGAATTTGCAAGAGCAGATAACGAAAAATCATTAAAGGTTTTGCCACAGTTCTTGCACCTAAAGCGTTGACGACCATTAAGCTTGCCATGTTTTATAATACTTTCAGCCTTACAGTATGGACATACAGGGCCACTTGCAAACCTTGATTCTCTACAATCTTTCGGCAAATTACGGGTCAATGTGCTTATTGCCATGATTTCACCAATGTAATTGAACAAATCATGTAGGTCATGCTCGGCTAACGAGGCTATATCTGTCTTAATTGCTGTTATTGTTGGCATAATACCACTCCTGACGATGATAGTGGTACAATTATACTACAAACCGAACAAATGTTCAATTAACAACAATTATATCTAACAGAGCTATTTATTAAAATAATTGCTTTCCTTATCAAGCCCACTAAATCCCTGTTGTCTTAAAACCTCATATGCAGCAATTGCCGCAGCGTTTGACAAATTGAGGCTGCGCAGTGAATTTAACATCGGAATCCTTACACAGCGTTCGGGTTTTGATGTGAGCAGTGGTTCAGGCAGTCCTTTGGTTTCTTTGCCGAACAGAAGAAATACATTTCCGCCATAATTAATATCAGAATAACATTTCGCAGCTTTAGTTGTGAAATAATAGAAGCTACCATCAGGATATTTATTAAATAGTTCTTCAATGCTGTCATAATAATAAAGCTCAAGCTTGTCCCAGTAGTCAAGCCCTGCTCTTTTCAGCTTAGAGTCTGTAATTATAAATGCAGTCGGACGAATGATATGGAGCGCTGCATCTGTAACTGCACAGGTCCTTGAGATATTACCGGTATTCTGAGGTATTTCAGGTTCGTGAAGCACTATATTAAGCTTAAACATGAAAAAATCCTTTTGTTTGAACGTTATCGGCTATATTATATAATATTTAGAAGCCAAATGCAATTAATTTTACAAAAACGACTACTATTTTTTTATTTCATATGTTATAATACACCTTGATTATTTGAAATAAAAATATATTGCGTCATTCGGGCTATTTTTCGATCGAAAAAACACCTTCAAAGCGATCAAATTGAGTCGCATTCGGTTTGGGAACCCCGTTAGATTTCAGAACGGAAGGAAAAACCCGCCCAAGAGCGGTAAACAAATTTATGCCTTGAAAGGCGTGGAGGTTAGCGTGATGAATGTTGGAATTAAGGACACATATATGCGTACCTCCGCTGAATTAACAAACAAATTTATGCCTTGTAAGGCGTGGAGGTTATATTGATAATGGGATTGATTCAAAAAATATTCGGTTCATACAGCGACCATCAGGTAAAAAAGCTGAAGGTCATAGCAGATAAGATAGAAGCATTGAGCGAAAAATATGCAGCAATGGACGAGACAACACTAATACAGCAGACAGAAATCTTAAAGAGCAGACTTACGAACGGCGAAACCCTCAACGATATTTTGCCGGATGCTTTTGCTGTTGTAAGAGAAGCATCAACCCGTGTGCTTGGTAAAAGACACTATTACTGTCAGTTGCTTGGTGGTATTGTAATACATCAGGGACGAATCGCAGAGATGAGAACCGGCGAAGGTAAAACCCTTGTTGCTACCCTTCCGGCATACCTTAATGCGTTAGCTGGAAACGGTGTACACATTATTACTGTCAACGATTATCTTGCAAAGCGTGACAGCGAGTGGATGGGTAATATATACAGGTATCTGGGGATGTCGGTCGGTCTTATTGTAAACGGACTTACACCTGACGAACGCAGGATTGCATATAATGCGGATATCACCTACGGAACAAACAACGAATTCGGATTCGATTATTTGCGTGATAATATGGTAATATATAAAGAAAGCATGGTCCAGAGAGGTCATAACTTTGCAATCGTCGATGAGGTTGACTCAATCCTTATAGATGAAGCAAGAACACCCCTTATTATATCCGGTCAGGCTGAAGAGAGTACCCCGCTTTACGGTCAGGCTGACAACTTTGTCAAACACCTTCGTCTGTTTAAAATCAAAGAGCTTGATGCTAAAGAGCATCATGATAATATCGATGCGGATTATATAGTTGACGAAAAAGCAAGGACCGCAGTGTTCACGACTCAGGGCATCAAAAAAGCTGAGAGCGCTTTCCATGTTGAAAATCTTGCAGATCCTGAAAATGCAACGCTTATGCACCACCTGACCAATGCAATTCGTGCGAGAGGTGTTATGCAGACTGATGTCGATTATGTTATCAAGGATGGCGAGGTGTTTATCGTCGATGCATTCACCGGTCGTATTATGGTAGGCAGACGCTATTCTGATGGTTTGCATCAGGCAATCGAAGCCAAGGAAGGCGTAAACATCAGACGCGAGAGTAAGACTTTTGCAACAATAACCTTCCAAAACTATTTCAGAATGTATAAAAAGCTCTCCGGCATGACAGGTACAGCACTTACAGAAGAAGATGAATTCCGTGAGATTTATTCTCTCGATGTTGTAGTCATTCCGACAAATAAACCTATGATCCGTCTGGATCAGAACGATCTTGTTTACCGTAACCAAGCAGGAAAGTATAAAGCGATAATTGAGCAGATAAACGAATGCAAGAAAAAAGGGCAGCCGGTGCTTGTCGGTACTGTTTCAATCGAAAAATCCGAATATCTTTCAAAGCTGCTGATTAAGCAGGACATAAAACATACGGTTCTTAATGCGAAATATCATGACAAGGAAGCAGAAATTATTGCACAGGCTGGTATGTTCGGAAGTGTAACAATCTCGACAAACATGGCAGGCCGTGGTACTGATATCATGCTTGGCGGTAATAGCGAATACCTCGCTAAGAGCAAGCTTCGTGCAGAGGGCATGGATGAGCATATGATATTTGAAGCATCGGGTTATGGTCAGAACGACGATGCAGATATTATCACTGCAAGAGTAAGATATAAAGAATTATTTGAGAAATACGAAGCAGAGATAAAGATCGAAGCCGAAAAAGTTAAAGCTGCAGGCGGTCTTTTCATACTAGGCACAGAACGACACGAAAGCCGTCGTATTGATAATCAGTTGCGTGGCCGTGCAGGACGTCAGGGCGATCCCGGCGAGAGCAGGTTCTTCCTTTCACTTGAGGATGATCTGATGCGTTTGTTCGGCTCAGAACGTATTGGCAGCTTAGTTGAAAAACTGGGTCTTCCGGAGGACCAACCTATCGATGCCAAAATGCTTTCCAACTCAATCGAAACAGCTCAGAAACGGCTTGAAGGTACAAACTTTGAGCGTCGAAAGAACGTTCTCAGTTACGATGATGTTATGAATCAACAGAGAACTCTTATTTACAAAC
The DNA here is from genome assembly GCA_001797275.1 of Clostridiales bacterium GWF2_38_85. Lineage (GTDB taxonomy): Bacteria > Bacillota > Clostridia > Oscillospirales > CAG-382 > GWF2-38-85. Next base: position 58,529 of record MGOY01000046.1, read on the forward strand.
AGCGCCGTGATGTTCTTGACGGTGCAAACCTAAAAGATAAAATTCTTGATATGATAGATTTTTATGTAACAAGCGGGCTTGATCTGTATGCCGCAAGCGAGCTTCCTGATGATTGGAATACCGATGCTCTCAGAGGTTATTATTACGGTGTTCTGACAACCGACGATGACTTTAAATATACACGTGAAGAAAGAGATACGATATCACGCGAAAGCGTTCATGATATGTTGTTTGAAAGAGCAAAGGAACGTTATGCTCAGAAGGAAGAGCTGTTTACATCCGAAAGAATGCGTGAAATCGAACGTATTATATTGCTGCGTAACGTTGATCGCAGATGGATAGATCATATAGATGCAATGGATGATCTTGTGTCAGGAATCGGGCTACGCGCTTATGCACAGCATAATCCGATAACCGAATACAAGATTGAAGGCTCGAATATGTTTGAGGAAATGTCAGCTTCGATAAAAATTGAAACTGCAAGAATGGTTATGACAGTTGTTTCGAAGGATAGAATGGAACGCAGCCAGGTTATGAAGGTTTCAACTGCAACACAAGGACCGAAAGGCGAAAAGGTTGTCAAGGCACCAACAAGAAAGAAAGAAAAAATAGGTGTAAATGACCCCTGTCCCTGCGGAAGCGGACTAAAATATAAAAAATGTTGTATGGGTAAGGACATAAATAAAAATTAATAATATTGAGGATAAAATTTGAAAGATTAATCTTTCAAACTATGGGTTTGTGTCTTCTGCACCATTGACATGGAGTAAATCAGGCTTTATCAGAATGACACAATCCCCACTCACTATATAAGGAATATTATAGTTATGGGATTCGGAATTTGCTTTTTTGCAAACACATTGCTGCTTTTTGATATATTCGGGACAGAAGTTTTTGCTTTTGCCTTGTTCGGCTATGGCTTTGCTTTGTTGATGGCATCAGATCGAAGATTCAAGCTCGGAGCATTGTTTGCCGGACTTGCCATAACCCCATCATTGTTTAAACTTTTCAATACAACAAGAATAATTGACTTGTCAAATGAACCTGAGCTGAACCTGATTATTCATATAGCGATTTCTGTTTTCATGCTTCTGATGTACTCAGTGCTCTTTATCGGAGTGAAGAAAATCGCAGCCGAAGGCGGAGATCTGAAGTTATCAAAGCAAAGCAGTTGGGTAATGCGCATTACCTTTACTGTATTGATTTTGTACAGCACAGCGCAGATTCTGAGTCTTGAATTTTTCAATGTCGATTCATCTGTTCTTTCTGCGCTTGGGATAACACTTATACTCAGGTATATTATGCTAATAATCAACACAGTATATCTTTATTTCTGTTATGCAACAATAACAACACCACAGCTTCTTAAAAAAGAACAGAAATCAGATATTGAATATGAATTAAAGCAAAAAAAGAAAAAGGAGAAAAACGATTCAGAAGAGGAGTAAAAACATTGAAATCTATAGAAAAGAACAATAAAAACAAAATTCTGTCTCCACTAATATTATTTGGGCTTGCATTTTTCATTCTGCCGAACTTTGAGATTTTTGATTTTATGCCTGACTTGATCGGGTTTATACTTCTATATTTTTCGCTTGAAAGAATAGCAGAGTTTGATAGCAGGACCGAGCAGGCCCGTAAGTTGATGTTGTGGTTTTCGTTGATTTCGGGTGTAAGAATTATTGTTGCATTAACTTCGCTGAGTTTTAGTGATAGCAGTGATACAATGACAGTTATTACAATCTTTGCAATTTGCGAAGGGATTTTGTTCTTTATCTTAGCAAATAATTTCTTTGAGGGACTTTCATATACATTGACACGCAATGAATCCGGAAATGCAATCAAGACGGTTTCTGATGCGAAATTTATTACAATGTTTTTCGGGTTCACCAAAATCGGGTTAAATCTGATACCTTCTCTCTTTGCAATCCTTGAAGTTGATAAATATCAGACCCAAAATTTACAGTATTTTCAGGAACTTGAACAAATTCAGAATCTTGCTATGTTACTTTGCATAACTATATCCCTGATTTTCGGCATTTACTGGTTTTCAGTAATATTAAAATTCTACAATACACTCAGGAAAGACGACGAATTCATCCGGTTTGTATCCGAACGGTATGAAAATGAGATAGCAAAAAATACAAAATACCTTGCAAAAAAGCATTATATGGTTGCAAAAATTACAGGACTTTTGTCAATAATTTTTCTGTTTACAGTACAGATTGATGGGCAGCTGCTGATGCCTGAATTTATCAGCGGTGCTTTAGTCGTTTTTACAGCAATTATACTGATCCAAGCTTATAAAAAGTACAGCATTCATCCATTGATCGGAGCAAATAAAAACATTTGGATTGCAGCAATAGTACTGACTGCGATACAGGTAGCAGCTTATTTCTACAGACTAACTCTCACTATGGAGATATATGTAAAAATGAGTTGGCAAGAAACTCTGCTTCTTGCTTTATTTTCCGCTGCAACCGGGCTGTTGCTTGCATATATCTGGTTGAACCTGCAAATTGGCTTCAGGCAGGCAGAAGAAGAACTTTATAACGTTAATTTGAAAAATCGGTATGAGTGGCAGAAATATACCGCAATCGGTTTTATATTGCTCAGAACAATAACACTTGCGGCACCACCGGCGAGAAAATATCTCGGTGGGTTTGAGATCGTATTTTTGATTGCATGGATTGTGACATATATGTGGTATTTAAATAAAACCAATAATGAATAACAATATTATAATTCGAAAAAGTCCAACAATCGAAGACTTTTTTCGAATTGCGATGAAATTCATGGTTTTATCACAAAGAAGAAAATTAAACTTGAAAGGAAATTATCAGTCAACAGACGGATAATCAAAATATAATGTGCGGACTTATCGGTATATTCGGTAAAATTACAGATGATGAAATAAAAACTGTGGAAAAGATGTCGAACTCAATCAGACATCGCGGTCCCGACTGGTCAAATACCTGGTCGGACGAAAAGGTCTGCTTTGGTTTCAGAAGACTTTCGATCATCGATCTTGAGGGCGGAAACCAGCCTTTTGAAGCTGAGTTTGACAATTGCACCTATGTCGCAGTTTACAACGGTGAGGTTTACAACTACCTTGAGCTGAAGGCTGAGCTTGAAAAAGACGGAATTGTATTCAAAACGAACAGCGAAATTGAAGTCATGCTTGCGATGTATCATAAATCAGGAGCCGACTTTGTCAAAAGGCTTCGCGGTATGTTTGCATTCCTTATATATGACAAACAAAAAGGCACCTTATTGGCTGCGAGAGATTCGTTTGGAATCAAGCCGATGTATTATATCAAGCATGACAACAACATCGTATTTTCAAGTGAAATGAAGGCTTACCTTTTTGATGATGGATACGACGAATTCAAGGTTGACCGCCGTCAGCTTCAGCATTATCTTACATTCCAGTATGTTACTGAACCCGATACAATCTGCGGAGATATTAAAATACTCTCCAAAGGCTCATACATGCTTTGCACCGGAGACGGTGAAACTATAACCGAATACAACCGCTATATTTTCAAGCCTGATAAAAGCATTTCGTACGATGAAAAGAAAAAACGCCTCAGAAAAGCAATTGAAAGCTCGGTTGAATATCATCTGCTTTCAGATGTTCCGGTCGGGTCTTTCCTGTCCAGCGGTATTGATTCAGCGATTATAACAGCTGTTGCAAGCCGATTGTCTCCCGGTCTTAAAGCATTCACAGTCGGATTCGATGTCGAGGGTTATTCCGAACTGGAAAATGCAACTCAGATATCAAAACATCTCAATATCGAGCATGTCAAGCTGCAATGTACTCTCGATGATTTCGTAGCAAATTATGAAAATGTAATATATCACCTTGATTCACCCGTTGCCGATCCATCAACAGTTGCAATATATTTGATTTGTCGGACAGCCGGAAGTCAGGTAAAGACGGTTTTGTCAGGTGAAGGCTCGGATGAATTGTTCGCCGGATACAGACAGTATTCGGATTCGATACCGACAAGCAAAATATTCAGACTTCCCAGACCTATTAAAGACATTCTCGGCTTCCTCGCAAAAATACTACTCGACAATGTAAAGGGTAAGGGACTTATTACAAGAGGAATAACACCGGTTGAAAAGCGTTTCGTCGGCAATTCTTTTGTGTTCGTTGAAAAAGACAAGCCGAAAATTTTGAACGGTTATGACAGTTCGATTAATTTTACGGAACGCACAGCAGAAATTTATTCGCAAAGCACTGAATACTCACAGCTGTTGAAAATGCAGCACTGCGATCTGCATACATGGTTGGCAAGTGATATTCTTGTAAAAGGCGACAGACTTAGCATGGCACATTCGCTTGAGGTACGTGTTCCCTATCTTGACCGTGAGGTATTTGAAGCCGCAAGCGTTCTTTGCGATAATGAAAAATTGTCGCATGACACAACAAAATATATACTACGTGATGCTTTCTCAGATTTAATAAATCATGAAACGCTTGTTCGTCCAAAGCTCGGATATCCGGTGCCCGTCAGAAAGTGGTTAGGGGATGAGCTGTATGAGTGGGCAAAGGACATAATAAAAAATTCAACTGCCGATGAATATATAAATACTGTTGAAGCACTGAAGTTGCTTGAGCTTCACCGCAGCGGAAAGCGTGATTTATATCACCAAATATGGGTTATACTTGTGTTTATCACCTGGTATAAGCTTTATGTTACCGATTCGGAAGAAACGAGAAAATTAAGAGGATAAATCTCTTTTTATAAAATATCTATATTTTTGAGAGGAACATTATGAAAAAATTAGCACTATTACTTGCACTCCTTATAATAGCAACCACTATTATCGGCTGTACTCCGGGTGATACGACATCGGGTGATGACAGCTCATCAAATACCAGTAAGTCTGAAATGGGCGGTGATGCAAAGGAAATTGTTGAAGCAATTGATAATACCTTAAAGTATGTTGTCAACAGAGGAGAGGGTTACGAGAGAAAAAATATTATAAACGGTGATAAATATACTCTCAACACAGACCCTTCCGACACATATCCCGATGACGGCAAAAAGCTGACCGATACCGTTATTGCAAAAGCAGGTTCGGACTATGCTGCATCCGAATGGATTGGATTTGTTGCAAAAAAAGAAATTGAAATTGTTGTTGAATTAAATAAACAGACGAGCGAGCTTGCTGAGTTCGGTATCAATATTCTTTATGATATGAGTAACGGCCGCAGCGCTCCTAAATATGCGGATTTTTATGTTTCGCTTGATGGAACTGATTATGTAAAAGTCGGTTCATCTGTTGCAACTAACGATTATTCAAGCGGCACTGTATTCACCCATCTTGTAAAGCTCCAGAAGGGTGTTGATGCAAAGTATGTAAAGGTTGTTTTAAGCGGAATAACAACAAACTGGGTACAGATTGACTCCTTCCAGGCGTATATATATGAAGAAGCAGCACCGGTTGAAACGGTTGATCAGGAATATTACGAAAACGAGCCGCTTCCTGAGGATGTCAGCGAGACATACTGGGATTCATCAGAATCCGATTATGAAAAATATCAGAATATGATCAGCGGACTTTCCCAGAGAGTATATTTACTCTCACCGTTGCTTGAAAATTTAAAAACAGAGTATTTTAATACTCCGGCATCGAGCAAGCTTCTAACAAACGGAAAAAAAGGCAACACTAATTATGCTAACCCCGAATATTTCCATATGACAAAGGGAATGAGCAGAGATATTGTGTTTGAGCTTGATAATTTGTCATCTCTCGACGGCATCAAGGTTGGTATGTATGTTCAGCAGGGATCAGGAATTTCTCTGCCGACAAGTGTTGCGGTTTCTCTGTCTGAAAACGGCAAGGACTGGCAACAGGTTTTCTATGGAATACCGACCAACCCCAATAATATCGATAGCAACAGGCTTGATTTTTCAGGCAGCTTTGGCGATGCATATAAAGCAAAATTCGTTAAGGTTTCGTTTACTATTCCCGTGCATATTTGGATTGACGAAATTGAAATATACGGAACAGAGAAAATAACCTCCGAAACAAAAACAATTGTACCGGATGAAAAAGTTATTATAGGTGAAGGCGAATATCCGTCACCCGATGTTATCGGCGGCTCAGAAAATATTATGCTAACCTATACATTCAAGACCGAAAATCCTTCGGCCGGATTGAACACAAAAGACGAATTACTTCCGTATGTCGCATATTTTGACAAAGAAAATGTTATGAAAGATATGTTCTTTGACAGCTTTCTGTTCCTGCCATGTATGACAATATGCCCGTCAGGTGGCGTACTGTATGCAAAAAATGATCAACCGTCATTTGCAACCGACTGGCAGGCATTCGAGGATGACCTTTTTACGGATGACAACAATGTTGAGGCATTGAACGCTGCTGTTGGAGAAGCAAAAACTCAGCTTGGAATTGATGACTACAAAGCAAAAATTTATTTCTCGATTTTCAGCACTGTTGCCACACAGAAGGATTTCGGTGATATTGACAGTGACGGTATATCTGAGGACTTCTCTGATGTTGAAAACAGAAAGAAAGCTATCAAATGGTGGATTGACAAGCTGATTGCAAGATATGAAGAAGAAAATTACGATAACCTTACACTAAATGGCTTCTATTGGTATCATGAAGCACTTGAAACTTCGGATCCCGATGAATACGATGTAATCAAATTCACAGTAGATTATCTCCATTCGATGAATTATTATATAATCTGGATTCCTTATTATCAAGCATCAGGATTCACAGAGTGGTCAAAGGTTGGCTTTGATATGGCAAACATGCAGCCTAACTATATGTTTATTGCTGACTCAACCGAACAAATCGTATATGACAATGCAAAGCTCACAAAACAACTCGGCATGGGTGTAGAAATCGAAATTGATGGCAAGACCTTCAGTCAGGATGAGTATTACGCACGTTATATGAGCTATTTGCGTATCGGGGTTGAAACCGGATACATGAATTCGATAAAGATGTATTATCAAGATGCAGGTCCGGGTATTTTCTACAGTGCGTATAAATCGACAAATCCCAAGCTCAGAGCAATATATGACCTGACCTACCAGTACGCAAAGAAAACGCTTACTCTTGGAGTCGGTGATCTTGAACAGACCGAGTTCACAACAGCTAAGGATACAGAGCTTATAAATTCAATCAGAAGCAGCTCAACAGGGTATGTGTTGACCGAGCTTGACCTGAATCCCAAATACGGCAAGGTTAAACTTACTTCAAACGGCAGTTTCACATATATTCCTCTTGAAGGCTTTGTCGGAACCGACAGCTTCTTTGTTAAGGTCACCACAGGTGTATCAAATGAAGTAATCGAGATCAAGGTAAATGTAGAATAAATAATACAAAATGTAGGGCGGGGGCTTGCTCCCGCCACATTTGTTTTTGACACCGTTTTTTGTTTTTCAAAATTAACCATCCCCCTCGATTTTTTGACCGGTTTCATTGTGATTTGCCTGTACCCACTACTTTCGATGCTACAACTATAACATGAAAAACACTAAAAATCGTTCGGATTTTGACCGGTATTAAAACGACCGTATAATCCGATCCATATGTTTATTTATAAACAAGGGCGACCACATCGCCCCTACTTTTCTACGGAATATAGCAATGATTTCATGTTCTATATGCCATAGCAAATAAATATTTTTCTTGATTCTTTATAAAAACCCAACCCATAACCAATGGGTATAAATACATACTAAAATAGAATAAAATGAGGCTTATGAATGAATCTGAACCTATTATTGCTGATATAATTATACGAGGTATTAGCGTGAAAATTAAGTTAACATAGATATGAAGATAACTTGTTTCACGCTTCGAAATTCTTGAAAAATGGGACCCAGTCCATTTTTGTCGGCAAAGCCGACGTAAGAATTTCATTTACTATTTGTGCGACCGCTACGCGGCAGAATGGAGATTGTTATGATAACTGCCGCTGCAAACGCCCATAACAAACCGCTGATGAATTTCTTTTGTTCTGAAGGCAACTGTCTGTAATTAATAAAATAAGTAAATAGTATAGCAAAATTCACCGCTGGAATCCAAACCAATTTTTTTTGCATTTTCAAACTGACATGCTTTTTCAGTGCAATCAGTCCTTCTGATATAAAATAATGTTTTTATTTCGGCGGGGGTTTGCTCCCGCCCATATGTTTATTACACCTCTTCGCTGTATCAAGCATTTCCTTCAGTGCATGCGATGTCGCGAGGTTTCGTATGTCATCTCTGCTTCTCGTGCCCGTGCCAAGCGACAGCATTTTTGTGTATATAACTTCTTTTGTTGCGATACCGACAAAGACCGTGCCGACCGGTTTTTCGAGAGTTTCTCCGTCAGGCCCTGCAATCCCTGTTATTGATACGGCTATATCCGCACCTGACAGCTGCAATGCACCCGCTGCCATTTCTTCAGCTGTTTGTTCGGATACCGCGCCATATTTTTCGAGTGTTACTTCGCTTACGCCAAGCATCTTTGTTTTAATTCTATTTGCGTAACAGCATACACCCGCTTCGAACACAGCCGATGCGCCGGGAACAGAGGTTAATCGCTGTGAAATTAAACCTCCTGTACAGCTTTCTGCGGTTGCAATTTTTATTTGCTTATCAATACAATACTTAACAAGCGCCTCTTCGAGACCTTTCACATCAATACCGTAACAATATTCGCCTGTCTGCCTAAGAACCTGTTCTATCATTTTGTCAACCGCTATTTCTGCGGCTTTTTTTGTTTCTGCCTTTGCTGTAACACGGAGCTTGACTTCGTTGTTGTCGACATAAGGAGCGATTGTCGGATTTGTTGAGCTTTCCATCAGATCCTTCAGCATTGCTTCAAGCGAAGATTCACCGATGCCGAAATAACGTATGTTCTTTGAAAACAGAATGCAGTCGGACTTCTTTTGAAGATACGGTGAAACATAATTATTAAACATAGGAATAAGCTCTCTCGGTGGACCGGGAAGCATTATAATAGTTTTTGTTTCGGTTTCAACGCAAAGACCGGGCGCTGTTCCGAATTCGTTTTCAAAGAAAAATGAATTTTCAGATCGCATTACCTGAGAAATGTTGTTGTCTGTCATCGGGCGGCCGAACTTTTCAAAAATGCCTTTTAATTTATTTAATGCCGCTTCATCGACAAACGATTTCAATCCTAACAGTTCAAAAACAGTATTCTTTGTTATATCATCATAAGTCGGGCCAAGTCCTCCGGTCAGAAACAACATATCTGAACGGTCAAGAGCTGTTTTTATCGTATCACGCAGTCTTTTTTTATTATCTCCAACAACGGTGTGATAAAATATATTAATGCCAAGTAACGAGACATTGCGTGAAATGAAAGCGGAGTGAGTGTTGAGAACGTCACCGAGCAAAAGTTCTGTGCCTACGCATATAATTTCAGCGTTCATTTTTATTTTTCCCTCTAATCATTGTATATTTATATATTTCATATTTAAAAATGCATTTTCGACCAACTTATCAACATCAATTTTTTGTTCTTCTGCCAATGCTTCTTCAATTGTAGGTCGAATATTTGGATGTCTGGGTGTAAACACAGTGCAGCAGTCTTCATAAGGTAGTGACGATGTTCCAAATGTATCAATTTTTCTCGATATCGATACTATTTCTTCTTTATCAAGTCCGATGCATGGGCGGAATACCGGAATGTTACATACATTGTCGATTACAACAATTGACGGCATTGTCTGGCTTGCTACCTGACCGATGCTCTCACCTGTGATTATTGCTGATGCTGCGGCTTCTGTCGCCACCTTTTCCGCAAGCCGCATCATGAAGCGTCGCAGTAAAATTGTTGTCATCTCAGAGTCGCATTTCTGATATATTTCCTCCTGGATTTCGGTAACGGGAACAGCATACAATCTGATTCTACCACTATACAATGCTATCTTTCCGGCAAGCATCTGTACTTTTTGCCATGCAAGCTCGCTTGTGTAGGGAGGACTTTCAAAGTATACGCAGTCAAGGCTTACTCCTCTTTTTGCAATCATATAGCCTGCAACCGGCGAATCTATACCACCCGAAAGCAGAAGCAGTGCTTTGCCGTTTGTGCCGTTAGGCATACCGCCGGCACCCTTTTCACCGCCTGAATGAATAAATGCACTTTTATCGCGAATTTCAATGAATACAACCGCTTCGGGATTATGAACATCAACAGATAGGTTTGACATGGTTTCAAGAACAATACCGCCTATTTCCGTACAGATTTGCGGTGAATTCAATGGAAAAAGCTTGTCGCTTCTTCTTGCTTCGCATTTGAAGGTTCGTGCGTTTCCGATAAGCTCATGAAGATTTTGCTTCACAACATCGCTTATCGCATCCATATCCTTTTCGGTTTCATAAGCAGTGCAGACAGATACAATCCCGAAAACCTTTTTCATCAGCTCTCGCGCCGCATAAATGTCAGCTCCGTTTTCAGCTCTTATGCAAAGAGTGGATTGAGCATATTCAAATGTGAAATTACCGCTGCTTTTCCGCTCGAGCTGCTTAAGAAGAAATCTGGTTCTGCTCATAAGACACTCATCAAAGAATTTGCGGTTCTGCCCTTTTAAAACTATCTCACCGTATTTTAATAATAAAATCTGATTCATCTGTTTACCCTTCCGGCATTCATACTATATTTACGAATAATTGTATTTAACTCATCACAAAGTCTGTCAATCTCAGCTTTTGTATTTGTATAGCTTAAAGATATGCGTATTGTGCCTTCGGCTTGTGGTTTTGACAGCCCGAATGCTGTCAGCACGCGACTTTCGCGTTTTTTCTGCGAACAGGCAGAACCGCTCGAAACACAGATATTAACCGACGAAAGGTAATTCAAAGCAACCTCACTGCGTACTCCCTCGAGCGATATACTGACAATGTTTATTGAGGGGTTTTGAGGGATGTTTATTGATACACCAATAATATTATTAAGCCTTTCGATTAAATAATAACGAAGCTCTGCAATATATTGCTTTCTTTCATGAGAGCCTGCCCATTCTTCGACTGCGGCTGCAAAAGCAGCGATTGCCGGCATAGGCTCGGTGCCTGAATGCAGCCCCATCTCCTGACCACCGCCATCAATCAAAGAATTGATACGGATGCCTTTTTTCAGATAAAGACCGCCGCATCCTTTGAAACCACCAATTTTATGCGCAGAAATTGAGAGCATATCGCAATATTTTGTGATGTTGTCGGCTTTCATAAACCCTTGGATAGTATCGGAATGCAGCAATGCTCCACTTGGAGTATCGTTCATGATTTGTTTGACCTTCTGAATATCGTAAACTGCTCCGGTTTCATTGTTTGCCTGCATGATTGTAACCAGCGAGGTCGGTTCCGACAGAGCATTTCTGAGTATATCATAATTTAAAATTCCACCTTTTGTGGATATGCGGATAATTTCAAAACCTTCAGATGCAAGTCTTCGCAGCGGAAGCTCGATCGACGGATGTTCGCTATCTGTTGAAACTATACGTTTAGAACGACGGATATGACAATAAGCGGTACCAAGGACAGCAATATTGTTTGCAACCGTACCACTGGGCATAAAATAGAATTCAAACGGCTCGCAGCCTAATGCATCTGATATTATCCTGCGTGATTCTTTGAGTATATCCGAGGCATTTCTGCCGATAATATGTGTTGACGATGGATTGCCGTAACATTTTGCGGCAGATATGGCTGCTTGAATTGCGGATGTTATTGGTTTTGTTGTCGCAGCGTTATCAAAGTATATAATATTTTCATTAATATCGTTTTTAAAGATCATCTGAAAGCTCCATTCGTCATTCAAAGTACCGAATTGTTTACCTTATACATTTTTCCTTTGAGACAGTGATAAATTTGAAGAAAAGTTCATGATATACGGAATTTTTTGAAATTTTTTTTACTATCTCTTATAAAAAATAATATTATAACAGCTAAAATATTATACAGCGAAATCTGATAAATGTCAAATCGAATAATTCAACAGTATTTCATGATATTTGTTATAAAAAAGTAACAAAATTATGTTTATCAAGTGTGAAAAAAATCTTTACAAAGACGGTATTGTGGTGTATACTATATTATCGATAACTTTGGGTAGGTTATTCGTTGACATATATAGTTCGGATGTAAAAATAATGTTGAATAACACAACAGATCAACACATTGTGTTTTTACATATATTGAAGGCAATAAAATATCAGAGAGCTTTATTTCAATCATAATTTATTGTCAATACAATATTTTTATTTGGTTTATATATAAACAATATAACCTTTTGATATTCAGGCAACCGGTCTTAAATTGCTCCCGAAGTATCGAAATACTTGTCAGGAGGAAACAAAACTTAATGTGGTATTACATTATAGGAGGCATTTCTCTTGCTGTCGGTATACTCGTCGGCTTCCTCGTGCGTAAAATTATATCTGAAAGAGCTATAAAATCCGCGAAAACAGAAGCTGAAAGAATTATATCTGAAGCGAAACAAACAGCTGAAGTAAAGAAAAAAGAATCAATTATTGAAGCAAAAGAAGAAATCCTCAGATTTAAAAATGAAAACGAACGTGAAATTAAAGAACGCAGAAACGAATTACAAAGACTTGAAAGAAGATCAATTCAAAAAGAAGAGAACTTAGACCGCAAGCTTGACAGCATCGATAAAAAAGATGAAGCTTTGAGTAAGAAAATCAAAGAGTACACCGATGCAAAAGATGCTATAGAAGAAATAAAAAATGAACAGGTAAAAACTCTTCAGACAATATCGGGAATGACAGCAGAAGAGGCAAAAACTCACCTTATTTCAAAGGTTGAAGCTGAAGCCCGTCATGAAATGGCTGTTAAACTGAATGAGGTCGAAAATGAATTCAGAGAAACAGCAAATGATAAAGCAAAAAACATCATATCGCTCGCAATCCAAAGATGCGCAGCTGACAGCGTTGCCGAAGCGACGGTTTCTGTTGTTGACCTGCCAAACGATGAGATGAAGGGCAGAATCATTGGAAGAGAAGGCAGAAACATAAGAGCAATCGAAACTATGACCGGTGTTGATCTTGTTATAGACGATACTCCGGAAGCAATTACAATATCGTGCTTTGATCCAATCAGACGCGAAATTGCGAGACTTTCACTTGAAAAGCTTATTGCAGACGGCAGAATTCATCCTTCGAGAATTGAAGAAATGGTCGAAAAGAGTAAAAAAGAAGTTGAACAGATCATTAAGAAGGAAGGCGAACAAGCTACCTTCGAAACTAGTGTTCACGGACTCAATCATGAGCTTATCAAGATTCTCGGTCGCCTTCGTTATCGTACAAGCTATGGACAGAATGTACTCAAGCATTCAATAGAAGTATCTTTCATTGCAGGCATGATCGCATATGAACTCGGCATAGATGCAACTCTTGCAAAGAGAGCGGGACTTCTTCACGATATAGGCAAAGCGATGGATCACGAGATTGAAGGTTCTCATGTCCAGATCGGTGTTGATATCGCAAAGAAATATAAAGAAAACAAAGATGTTATTCACGCAATCGAAGCGCATCATGGCGATGTCGAACCTCATTCGCTTGTTGCAATGATTGTTCAGGCTGCGGATGCAATTTCTGCGGCAAGACCGGGTGCAAGGCGTGAAAATCTTGAGACATATATCAAACGTTTGCAAAAGCTTGAAGAGATATCAACTTCGTTTGCCGGTGTTGAAAAAGCATTTGCTATTCAAGCGGGCAGAGAAATTCGTATTATGGTAAAGCCTGAGGATATCAACGACGAAAACATGGTATTTGTTGCAAGAGAAATTGCAAAGAAGATCGAATCGGAGCTTGAATATCCAGGTCAGATAAAAATAAATCTGATTCGTGAAACCAGAGTCTACGATTTTGCAAAATAAACTATACAAAAATCAAAAGCTCGAATTATATGAAACCAACAAATGAATTACCTCAACAATTTTGAAAAGCCTAAATTGCATGGTTTTTCAAAATTAATAAAATCACAATTCATTTGTTAGTTTAATATAGAAAGGCGATATCGGAATGAGAATTCTTGCAATTGGTGATGTATCCGGAAACTGCGGAGTTGAAGCAATTGAAAAAATGCTTCGGCCGTTAAAAACCGAATACGACGCCGATATAGTCATAGTTAACGGTGAGAACTCGTCCGAAAGAAACGGGATAGACAAAAGCTCCGCTGAGCGATTGTTCAATGCAGGAGCTGATGTTTTAACCGGCGGGAATCATTCGATGAGAAATAAAGAAATTTATTCCTATATGGATGATAATCAGAGATTGCTGCGACCTATAAATTTTGGAAACGCTTGCGCCGGAAGCGGTCATGTTATAATCGATACTGCATTTGGCAGACTCCTTGTTATATGTGCAGCAGGCCAGATATATATGGATCCCGCAGATTCCCCATTTGCAGCAGTGGACAAGCTGCTTGATAGCGAAAAAGGGAAATATGATGTTGCAATCGCAGATATTCACGCAGAAGCAACAAGCGAAAAAGAAGCGTTTGCAAGATATTTTGACGGTCGAATCCAGGTTGTTTTCGGAACACATACACATGTCCAGACATCGAATGAAAAAATATTGCAAAACGGATGCGGGTTTATAACCGATATCGGAATGTGCGGAGCTGCCGACTCGATTCTCGGAGTAAAAAGCGAGGCTGTAATTGGTAGAATGGTGAACAGAACACCCGAACGCTTTCTTATGGCTGACGGCGAAGCAAGAATCGACGGCGCATTATTTGTTGTTGATGCAAAATTAAACAGAACAGTAAAAATCGAGCGTTTTTCACGCTTGTGCTAATATAAGTATGGAAAGGAATTTATACTATGAATCCGATTGGATTATTTTTGGCTGCAACAGAATCACCGTCATTGGGTGGATTAGGCGATTGGACGATGATCATTCTTCTTGGCGCAATGTTTATCTTTTTATATTTCTTTACAATCAGGCCGCAAAAAAAGAAAGAAAAACAAGTCGCTGAGATGCGTAAAAGCGTTATGGTCGGTGATAAGGTAACCACAAACGGCGGTATTGTCGGAACCGTTCTGAAGGATACCGATGAAACACTCTTTTTATTATCCGGAACCCAAAAAATTGAAGTATACCGTTGGGCAATACGTTCAATAGACAAAAAGGTTGATTCAGACGAAACTGAAGAAGATAAATAAATACATTGAAATAAAATAAATACCGAACATGCAGATGTTGTATGTCCGGTATTTATAATGTAAAAGATTTGGAGGGGTATTTTTGGAACAATTATTTAGTAGTTTTTTAGAGATTCAATGGCAAAACATTGTAATGTGGATCATCGGCGGATTGCTTATCTATCTTGCAATAAAACACGATATGGAACCGTCTCTGCTTTTACCTATGGGCTTTGGCGCAATACTAGTAAATTTACCTATTTCAGGTGCTATAACTCAAGTAATTGATGGCAAGACAGAAGTCGGCATACTTACCTCTTTATATGACATGGGTATCGGAAACGAAATGTTCCCATTAATATTGTTTATCGGCATCGGAGCTATGATAGACTTTGGTCCATTACTCTCCAATCCAAAACTACTTATGTTTGGAGCAGCAGCTCAATTCGGTATATTCTTTACCTTTGGGTTAGCTTCATTGTTTGGATTCTCACCACAAGAAGCTGCATCTGCTGCAATTATTGGTGCTGCAGATGGACCGACATCGATATTTGTTGCTAACTATTACAACTCGCAAAACGTCGGTGCAATTACAATAGCTGCATATTCATATATGGCTTTAGTTCCAATCATTCAACCACCTGTTATCAAAATGATAACAACAAAAAAAGAACGTTTGATAAGAATGGAATATAAAGCGAAAGAAGTACCCAAAATAGTAAAAATATTATTCCCTGTTGTTATAACTATTATTGCAGGTATATTTGCACCACGATCAGTCGCTCTAGTTGGTTTTCTTATGTTTGGTAACTTAATCAGAGAATGCGGTGTTTTAAATAGCTTATCAGAAACAGCTCAGAAGGTTTTAGCTAACCTTATTACTATCTTTCTTGGTATAACAATTGCAACAAAAATGGAAGGTGTCGCTTTCTTAACTGGTACAACTATATTTATATTAGCACTTGGTCTTGTTGCTTTTGTATTCGATACAGTTGGCGGAGTTTTATTTGCAAAGTTTATAAACCTGTTTACAAAGAAAAAAATAAATCCAATGATTGGTGCTGCCGGCATTTCAGCCTTCCCGATGTCATCAAGAGTTGTTCATAAGATGGGATTGAAGGAAGATCCACACAACTTCCTTCTTATGCACGCTGCCGGAGTTAATGTTGGCGGTCAGATAGCATCAGTTATTGCAGGTGGTCTCATTTTGATGCTTGTTGTTAAGTGATATTGAAAGGATAGGTTAAATATGAATTTTGAATTTACACCTCAAGTTTTTTTTGATTCGCTTCCTATAATAGGTTGGGGAATGCTTGGTATATTTATAGTTATCGGAATCATATTTGTAAGTATATCGTTATTACAATTCATTTTTAAAAAGAAATAATATTTATGCTTAACATGCTATGCAGTTATAATTAACAGCATAGCATGTATTATCTGAATAAAATTAATATGATGTTAAATATATGTTCATTCCGGCTTGCAAAAACTACTGTATTTGTAAATATACACCTCATGAGATTGACACAGATGACAATATATGTTAATATACATACATAGATGTATACTTTTATTAATAGACATCTAACAATAGCTAAATTCTGAAATTATTATACCAACGATAATAATTTAGAATGACTACTACTATTTTTCATCGTTGGAGAAAAGGGGTTATTTATAATGACAAAGAAAATTCTCAGCATCGCATTGACAGCGCTTCTGCTTGTTTCAATGCTCACAGTTTTTGCTTCAGCAGATAACACTACAATGTTTACTGATTTTGACAGCTTAACCAGATTTGAAAAAGGTGTCGACATCACTGACTTACCGGATGTTACAGCTGATGAATTCAAGGATTTCTATGCTGATTCATATGACAGCTCAGAAATGACAAATAAAGCTACTCTTACTATAGTTGATGCCAAAGGTGTTGATGGCAGTAAAGCTCTTGAAATTAAAATGCCAAGACAGGCAGACAACTCAAACATAGCTATTAACCTTTATGCTTCGACAACGAACAATATTCCTACATCATTTGTTGGAGCGGATTATCTGGTTCTTTGGGTTGACTTTACCGGTGTAGATTTCCGTAAAGCGTGTTTTGGTGTTTTCGATTCAAATCATGTTCTTTTCAGAACAGATGAACGCGATGGTATAAGCGACCTTAAATTTTATACTCAGGACGGAAATGGTGGTTGGACAGAGAATCTTCACGGTGGTGATGGATGCTTCGGTGCAGCTCAGGAATCCTCACTTCTTGATTATAAGGGTTGGGTAGCATTCCCGCTAGTTGACTTTGTATCTTGGGATTCAAACGATGCACCTTTTGATGCTGATACTATGGAATTAGCAGGTGTTTACTTCTATTTCGATTACAATGGAGAAAGTTATACTGATAAACCTTTCTACTTCGATGATATCCAGTTCCTTGCTGATTATACAACAGCAGATGATGTTGTTGCAGATGAAAGTGAAGCTGAAAGCACTGTTGAAAGCACAACAAGCGAAGAGACTCCAGCTGAAACAGGCGATAACTTCGTTATATTTGCTATCTTATCAGTTATCGCACTTGCAGGTGCAACACTTGTTGCGAGAAAAAGCAGATAATTAGTTTAAAATACAATATTAAATCGGTGCATCTTTTTTAGATGTACCGATTTAGATTAAAAACCAGCAGGGTATGAAACATCATACTCTGCTGGTTTTTATAATTAATCTTTGTATTAAAGAGCTATTTCTTTTCCGGTTTCGGATGAATCATACATAGCCTGCATCATCTTAGCTGTTACGATAACAGTATCGATGTGTGAAGGAAGCTTCTCACCGGTTTTGATACATCTGATGAACGAATCAATTTCGTTCTGGAATGCATTGATCTGTTGGAACTCAGGCTTGCAGGAGGTAAGCTTGCCGTCAGCAGTTCCCCATACTGTGAAGTCGCCGCCGTAGTTCAGACGGATACCTGCTTTTGTACCGATGAAGTCGATATAACCTTCGCTGATACCTATGTTCTGAGCCCATGCGCCGTTGAAGGTGATTGTTGGACCGTCTGTTCTGACGAATCCTGTTATAAAGTCATCAACATCGTAAGTACCATTAAGGTCCTTTGTGTTTTCAGCCCACATACCTTCGTAAACATAGTTCTTCATGTCTACGCCAAGTTTTGAGAAAGCTTTTGCTGAAACAGTCTTAGGAGTGGGATCGTTTGT
This sequence comes from Clostridiales bacterium GWF2_38_85, assembly GCA_001797275.1. GTDB lineage: Bacteria > Bacillota > Clostridia > Oscillospirales > CAG-382 > GWF2-38-85. The sequence goes on from MGOY01000046.1 coordinate 76,910, forward strand.
ACAGAACATAACTATATCAAGGTAATGTACGCCCCAATCGATAAGAACACCGCCGCCCGCGATTTCTTTTGTTGTGAAAGCACCGCCAAGGCCGGGGATTGAACGCTGTGAACGGAAGCTTACATATACATGATATACTTCGCCAAGCTCGCCTGCAGCAATCATTTCTCTTATTTTGTTAACAGCACTGTTAAATCTGTTTACAACACCGATATTGAGAACCTTGCCTGATTTGTTCTGGGCTTTTTTCATTTCAACTGCTTCAGAATAAATTCTTGCTGCGGGTTTCTCGCAGAGAACATTTTTACCGGCATTTAAACAATCGATAGAAATTATAGAGTGCATCTTGTTGGGTGTACAAACAGAGATAGCTTCAACTTCTTTGTCTGCAAGAATTTCCTTGTAGTCAGTAACAGCAATACCGCAGCCGTATTTTTCAACAGCAGCTTTGGCTCTTTCCGGAATAATGTCGCAGAAATATTTGATTTCGACATCATTGTTATTCATATAACTCGGGATATGTGCACTATTGGCAATAGTACCACAACCGATAACAGCAACCTTTGTCTTTGCCATTTTTAAATAGCCTCCTAAAACTTTCTTTTGTTAAATTTTTCACTTCTAAAAAATTGCGTTAGCTATTTTCTAGATTTTTATCTGTGGTTTCAGATTTATAAAATGATTATATCATAAGGATTTTTGTTTGACAATAGTTTTTACAAAAAATAATAAAACACTTGTATTTGCATTGATTTTTTGTTATAATAACCGAAAAGGACATATTAAAATTATTGAAATTACATAATTGTACACAATTTTAATATTCAAAACACAAAAATATTTTAAAATAATTAACTTTTTAAGAAAGGACTTTCATTCCACCCATACGGACAATGAAATCGCAAAAAATAAATGAAATATTTGCTGGCTTTTGATCAGGGCACAACCTCATCAAGATGTATTCTCTTTCAGAAAAATAAACCAGTTGTAACATACTCACTTCCTCATGAGCAGATTTATCCGATGAACGGTTGGGTTGAGCATAACCCGGTTGAGATATATAACAATCAAATTAAATGTGCTGCCGAAGTAATGTCTCAGCTTAAGATAAGCTCGAATGATATTGCAGCAATCGGTATAACTAATCAACGAGAAACAACAATAGTCTGGGATAAGAATACGGGGAAACCGATTCATAATGCAATCGTATGGCAGTGCCGCCGAACAGCAGAGTTTTGCGACCAACTTAAAAATGACGGATTGAGCGATGTCGTACGCGAGAAAACAGGGCTTCCGATTGACTCGTATTTTTCAGCGACAAAGGTTAAGTGGATACTTGATAATATACCGGGAGCGAGAGACAGAGCAAAACGAGGCGAACTGCTTTTCGGCACCATCGATACCTGGTTGATCTGGAATCTGACAAAAGGCAAGACCTTTGCAACCGATTATACAAACGCCTCAAGGACAATGTTATACAATATACACACATTACAGTGGGATAAAGAGCTGCTTGACCTTTTTGATATTCCGGAATGTATGCTGCCGAAGGTTTACCCTTCCTGCTATATTTATGGAGAAACCACTGTATTTGGTTCAGCTATTCCGATTGCAGGTGTTGCAGGTGATCAGCAATCTGCGTTGTTCGGGCAGTTATGCTTTGGCATGGGTGATGCAAAGAACACATACGGAACAGGTGCTTTCCTTCTTATGAACACCGGTCTTGTTGCCTGCCGCTCAAAAAGCGGGCTTATTACAACTATAGCATGCAGTGCAAACGGGGAAGTTAATTATGCACTTGAAGGCTCGGTATTTATTGCCGGTTCACTTGTCCAATGGCTGCGTGATGATCTTAAAATGATTCCTACAGCCCAAGCATCCGAACGCATTGCCGAAAAAGTTTCCGACACCGGCGGAGTATATCTTGTTCCGGCATTTGTCGGTCTTGGCGCACCTCATTGGGATCCGTACGCAAGAGGTACAATCGTTGGTTTAACAAGAAGCTGTAAGAGAGAGCATCTTGTACGAGCAGCGCTTGAAGCAATTGCTCTTCAGTCTAATGATGTTATCCAACAGATGCAGGCAGATTCGAATATAAGAATCTCAACACTTCGTGTTGATGGTGGTGCTTCTGCGAACAACCTGCTCATGCAGATACAGGCAGACATATCAAATTTAAGAGTAGACAGACCGTCATGTATAGAAACAACAGCAATGGGGGCATCATATCTTGCAGGATTGACTGTTGGTTATTATAAAAATGTAAATGAAATAAGTGATAAATGGGAGCTTGATAATTCATTCAGGCCGCAAGTCACAATCGAATGGCGAAAAAATCTTATCAGTGGCTGGCGGAAGGCAATCGAGCGCTCAAAAGGCTGGGAAACCGATATAGAACAATGAATTTGAAGGAGAGACAAATATGTATCGTGAAGATGATTTGAGAAAATATGCAGACTTAATAGTCAAGACAGGAGCAAATGTTCAGGAAAATCAGGTTGTTGTTCTCCGCGCACCAATTGAATGTGCAGAATTTTGCAACATGATAACCGAACAGGCATTTTTGACCGGAGCAAAGGATGTTATAACAACATACTCCGATAGTGCGAACCAGCGTATCAGATATAAATATGCAACAACCGAGACTCTTTGTGATGTTCCTCAGTGGTCAATTGACCGCTCAATGAAATATATAAACGAGGGCTGTTGTCTTATAAGTATCACAGGTGATGATCCCAATGCGTTCGAAGGTCTTGATCAGGCAAAAATCGGAGCTGCAAAAAAAGCGCTTATGATAGCAAACGCACCGTTCTATGACAAGCTTGACAAGAGCGAGAATCAATGGACTGTAGTTGCATATCCGGGAGTAAAATGGGCAAAGAAGGTTTTCCCAGAGCTTGACGAAAAAGCAGCGCAGGAAAAGCTTTGGGATAAAATATTCTCAACAACAAGAATTTCAGGCGACTCCGATCCTGTTGCAGCATGGGCAAAGCATACAAAAGCACTTCATAACCATTGTGAAATACTCAACAACAGCGGAATAAAAACGATGGTTATTATAAACAGCCTTGGTACAAATATTACAGTTGAACTTGCTGAGGATTATGTCTGGAGCGGTGGGGCAGAAAGAACAGTTGACGGAGTCGAATTCCAGGCAAATATGCCCACCGAAGAAGTCTTCACAATGCCATATAAGGATAGGGTAAACGGAAAAGTCTATGCTGCTATGCCGCTTAATTATCAGGGTGTTATGGTTGAGGATTTCTGGTTCGAGTTCAAAGATGGTAAGGTTGTTGCTTTCGATGCAAAGAAAGGCAAAGAAGCAATCGAACAGCTTCTTGCTATCGATGATGGCAGCTCAAAACTCGGAGAGCTTGCGCTTGTTGCATACAACACACCAATCCGTGAAAGCGGTATTCTGTTCTATAATACTTTATTTGATGAAAATGCAGCCTGCCACCTTGCGTTAGGAAGTGCATATCCTATAAACATGAAAAATGGCAGCAGCATGACTAAGGAAGAAAGAACAACAAAAGGCTGTAACGATTCTGTATCACATGTTGACTTTATGTTCGGAACAAACGATTTATCTGTTGTCGGCATTACTGCCGATGGCAAGGAAATCAAGGTTTTCGAAAACGGAACTTGGGTATTATAAATATTATCATTGCATTAAATCGATTACCAACAAAAAATCAAGTCGGGTATGACTTGATTTTTTTTGTATAAGGCTTTATAATTGTTTTATAATACTATTTCTATAAGAGACAGTAGAAAAAACATCTCGAAAAAGTCCATACAGTGAAGACTTTTCCATACTAATTCCAAATAGAATTAGTATAAGTGAATATACCATTACATAATAATCATATAAGATGGTTATTCAACAATTTTTTATTGAAGGGCGCAGAAGATGCGTAAATTTATTGTCTTTTGTTTATCTGTTTATTTTCTGTTGATACTGTTCAGCTGTGAAAATACAGGTAATGAAAGCACATTATCAGATACATCAAATGCAGTATCTGAAGTAAGCGACCCAATTGAAATCATAAACAAGGATGGCTATACAATGAAAATTACATCCCAAAACGATGGCAAACAAATACTTGAGATAATCCCGGAAGCACAGGATTATTCAAATGAAACACCATATCAGCCATACAGAAATATTTTCAGTACCGAACCGATAATTCTTAATGTTAATAATGAAACCGCACCCGATTATAAGACAGAGCTTGTCTATAAGAAACGAGAAGACGGAAATTATATCTATTCAAACAACCTTGAAATGCTTTAGCAGGAGGATGTCAGTCAGGCAATAATCCGCAACCGCAGTATGAACGGTATGTATGAGTTTACATTCGAGCATTCCAACCATACCAACAGCAGCTTCTATCTTGGTTATCAGCTGTTGAATAGCGGCGATACAGACGCAATTGTAACAGTATATAACATCGGTCTGCAGGTGCAGGGCGAGTGGCTTGGTCAGCGATCATGGAGCGATTTTTTCAATTATCGCTTTGAACTGCCGGAGGATTACTTTGTTGATGGGAAAGAAAGCCCCATGTATGTCGGCTGCGATTATGCCGATTACACCCCAACTGTATTTGAGCCTGTGACCGTAACAATACCGGCAGGTGAGTATATATATGTTTTAGGCGGTACAACAGCTGATGCATATAATAATACCAACATTGGCAAAACCGCAGATAAAGCTGTCCTGAAAGGAAAATGTTCGAATGGTGCAGTGTTGTTCAATGTCGAAGGCGGCGATGTAACCGGTTCATTCTATGTCTACACAAAAGCAGCACAGGTACAAGCCAATCCCGATGAGCAAGGCTATATTGTAACACGCAACGATACAAATTTTGGTTCGCAGTATAAAGGCACCGATCCCAAGCTTGGGCTGATAGAAGCTAATATCACTTTTGTTGTCAACGATAAAACCGCTTCATCGAAGTTGCCTGTAATGTACTACAACTTCAGGGACCCAGATTATGCTTCGAAAACCTTGCCATATCAGGAATATACCATGATACGTAATCTGGTTGCAGGCAGAGAATGGCTGACGAGCTTGAATCCGAACAACCTGGCAAAAGCAGTCGGAACAGACATGATGATTTTCGAGTATATAGATGAAGACGGAAACCCGATTGTTATCGATAACGAGCATGCCGACGGAAGAGGCAATGCAGCGAACACCGGTAACTGGATGGTCCAATATTCTGACAACTTCACTCTGATAAACACCGGCACAACAGCACGCACCTTCAAAATTTATAAAAAAGGTGCTCCTTCAGGCGCATTGATGACAATGGTCAGAGATGTCAACGGTAAGGTGCTTGACGCAAAGTTGAAAGCACAGCCATATTATTATGCCGAAGGTCAAATTCCCTGGAATGCAGATAAGGACCTGCTTACCTTCAAGAACGGGTATTACTGGTACATGGTTGACGGCAAACCGTATTGCGATATAGTCGACGAGCGTTCGCTTGTCTGGACTGTAACTGTTGAGCCGATGAGTATGGAACGAATCACTGTCGACTACCTCATCATGGGCAACTCTAACGGCGGTATAACTCACTGGGTTGTGGTTGAATAAATTAAAATTATCAAAACTAATCGAACCGAATTGCAATTCTCAGCGACTAAGTAATTGAAAGCGGATTTAGGAGGTGATGCAGATGGTTTTTCATACGATAGCTGTGCAGAGGATGAATTAATAGAAAAAGCAATTTCCGGAGATAATTCGGCTTTTGAGTGTTTAATGGCACGATATTTAAAAGTCATTTATAATTATATTTTACTCAGTGTTTCTTCGTCTGAGGATGTAAAAGACATTCTGCAGGAAACAATGTTAGCAGCATGGCAAAATCTAAAAACATATAATTCATGTTCAACTTTAAAAACTTGGTTATTCAGCATAACACGATATAAAATAAACGATTATTACAGAAAAACATATCGATATAATACTGATGATCTTGATGATTACTATGATGAATTAAGTGCCGAGGATAATACATTGGATGTTGCAAAACAGATAGATATAAAAAACGCATTGAGTAACCTTTCAAATATTGAAAAAGAATTAGTTTATATGATTTTTAACGCACAACTAAGTTATAAAGAAATTTCTGGTATTACTGGCTTACCAACAGGTACAATAAAGAGTAAAATGTCAAACATAAGAAGTAAGCTGAAGAAGAATTTGGGGGATGCATATAATGATTGATTGCAAATATATAGTTGATCTGTTACCATACTATATTAATAAAAGTTTATCGAGAGAGGATAATACAATTGTTATACAACATCTTGCTCAATGTGAGAAGTGCCGGAAAGAAATCGCTTTATTTATTTTGGCTAAAAAAGAATCCGATATTCTTTTTAGAGAAGTACCTGACGATATAATTAAATCCGCTTTCGAAAAGGTTAAGGATAATGAAAACAATAGTGTTTTATCGTTATCTCAAGCATTAATTATGATTAGATCAGCAGTAAGTCTTACAAGAAAAGCAACAAAATTCGCTTTTCAATTAATTTAGGAGGAATTATTTATGGCTAATGGAATACCAACTCAAGAGATCGGCGAGCTTCTTGATAAAATGGCTGAAAAGCTACCAAAGATGATATCAGCGTTAATGGGTACTTTATACTCAGCTGAATCTGGCAAACAAATGGGTAAAGCGGTCGGCAGCTTTTATAAAGAGTTATTAGAATCTGGAATACCTCAGGACGAAGCCATTCAAATGGCAAAAGATTATTTACTAACTATTAAGGATATATCAAAAAATTTTTCAAACGGTAACTAAATTAGTCAGGAGTAGTTATGAAAAACATTCTACATTGGTGTCTATTTGTTTTACGGATAATTATATATCTGCTCCTACTCCCTTTCTTTGCTTTGTGGGTGTTGTTTAAATATGTTATCTTTAAATTCACATTAATCAGAAATTTGCAGAAATTTGGGATGCCGTTTAACGAAGCAGCAATTCTGTCTAAAGAAATTAATCCAAGAAAGATACTCAAATAGTAAAAGGCGGCCATCGGCCGCCTTTATTTTAACTTCCCTAAAGATATGTCAAGATTTTTTACTTCTGTTTTGGTATAATCATCAATGAAACCTGCTAATAAAAGTCAAGTCCTAAATCAGAAAAATTATCATGTAAATAATGGGAGTGATCTGCAGAAAAATATGTATAAC
>MGOY01000047.1 GCA_001797275.1 Clostridiales bacterium GWF2_38_85
TGGCTTAAACAACAAGCATGATACTTCAAATTTTCGCTACGCCGAAGTATCATAATCTTATAGTAGCAATGGAGAGATATTCTTTTAATTATTCCAATAGATTTAAAACAATCTGTTGAAAGATCAATTAATAATTATACTTTAATTGCTAACAAGATGAGATTAGGTTTAGAAAAGCAACCTTTCCCACATTATGACATGAAAATTGGAGACGAAGCATATAGTGATATGTCTATTACATTAAGTCCACGCATCAGTGCAGGTAATCGAACTATTATAAAAAATTTAATTGAAAAGTATAATCCCAAAGTGAAAATTGAAGAAAGCAAACTATTAGGATTAATATAATAATTAATCTCTCAATTAACAAATGTTTAAAGCGATACTTTCTACAGTTCATATAACGATAGTATTAAATAAGTACAATTATTAAAGGAAAACGATTCTATTTACTAAACATATTTGTTTAGTTTTAATGACTTTTCCGAGCTACTTTATATTATATATCCCTGTTATTTGGATATAGCTGAGTTTTGGTTATCAAAATGTTATCAAGCATTTTCATATGCGTTTAAAGTAGAAAATTATATAATTCATAAATTTTTATACAAAAAATAGCTCAAATACATTCTATATTACTTATTATAATAATATTAAGTGGTTTTGTCAACTTGAATTAATATGCATTTTTTATATTTTGCGTGCAGAAAATAGTTGCAATATTTTACTTTGTCGGTTATAATATATTTTACATACAAAGATACAAAAATGCGTGTTGAAAGTTGGTGGCGTATGGACAAAAAAGAAATAGCAAAAAAAGTGATTATAAAATCCGGTGGTGTTGCAAAAACTGCTTCGTTTATTTCCGCCGGACTTAAAAATTATGAAGTTGCCTTTCTATGTGACAAGGGATATATCGAACGTATTCGCCATGGTTACTATCAACTTTCCGAAAAAAAAGATTTAACGGAAGCAAAACTTTTATCGACGCTTTTACCACAAGGCATCGTATGCTTGGAATCTGCTTTGTTTCATTACGGGTACAGTGATTTTGCTCCACGGCAATGGGCTGTGGCTCTTCCCCGTACAATGTCAAGAGCAGCAAAGCAAATGCAAGCTGTACCTCTAAAAGCCTATTTCGTTAAAAAAGAATTTTACACGCTCGGTAAAACTACCGATAATTTTGATGGCATCACGCTGCCTATATACGATCGTGAGCGTACGATCTGCGATTGTTTCAAATACCGTACCAAACTGGATAATGAGCTTTTTAATAAGGCGGTCAACGCCTATGTGGCTGACGATAAAAAGAATCTCGCTAATCTGTCCAAATACGCAAAACAAATGGGCCTTTATACAAAGGTGATGAATGTAATGGAGGTGCTTCTGAATGGCTGATATTGCTGCATCTGTTCTTTCAAGATTGAAAGACAAAGCAGAAGAAAGCGGCAGAAGTTATCAACTTTGCCTACAACTGTTCTGCCAGGAAGGATTCCTGCGCCGAGTAGAAGCGTCTGAATATGCTGATAATCTTGTGCTGAAAGGCGGCTTATTCATTTATTCCATCACTGACTTTGACAGCCGTGTCACTGTCGATGTGGATTTCCTTCTTAGAAAAATCCCGAATACACCGGAACAGCTGAAAATAGTATTGGAAGAAATCACAGCCGCTGAAACCGGAAATGATTTTATTACTTTTGAGGTAAAAAGTGTTGCTCCGATTGCTGTTGCAAAGAAGTACGCCGGAATCAGTGCTTCTATGGTAGCTTATATCAAGAATACCCGTACACCGTTCGGAATTGATTTTGGGGTCGGTGATGTGATTGTTCCAAGGCAGGAGAAACGGAAAATCCCGACCCAGCTTGATGATTTTACTGCTCCAACGGTAAATACATATTCCATTGAAACCACTGTTGCCGAAAAGATAGATGCAATTCTCTCGCTGATGGAATTTTCCAGTCGGATGAAAGATTATTACGATATTTACTATTTGGCAAATAGATTTAATTTTGATGGTAAGGTATTGACAGAAGCACTACGCAGAACCTTTGCCAATCGTGATCACCATTTTACAATGGAACAGTTTGAGCAAGTAATGGCATTTGATGATGATCCGGCAATGCAGAAGAAATGGAAGGCATTTATCCGAAAAATCAATACAAGGTCAAATGATTTCGGCACGGTGCTTAAAACGATAAAAATTTTCCTGACAGAGCCGTTTACAGCGATAAATGGAACTGAATGTGCCAAGAAGTGGTCGGCATCAACGGGAGAATGGATAGAAATTCAGGAGGGTAACAATAATGGCTAAGAAAGAAGTCAAAACAGATCTGTGGGTTGCTCGTCAGCTTGACGAATGCAAAATTGAGTATGATGCACAAGGCAGTGACATCAAGGAGCTTAATGAAGTGTTGAAAAGCGCTTCAAAGCGTGGAACAGGAAAAGCCGGTTATCCTGAATATGTTGCAGTTGTTAAAGATTATGTTATCGTGATTGAAGACAAAGCTGATTTGTCAAAACATGAAAAATTGACTGATACAGGTATTCTCTCTGTTGGCCAGAAAGATATAGCGGATTTTGCAGTGAACGGAGCATACTATTACGCCAAACATATTGCACAGAACAGCTCCTTTAGGAAAGTGTTTGCCATCGGTGTTTCCGGTAACGAGAAACACCACAAAATAACCCCGTTATACGTTGATGACAGAGATGGCTATAAAAAGCTGCCGGATGTGGAATCATTCACATCTTTTACCGAAGACAATATTGACGAGTATTACACGCGATATGTTTTGAATGAAAAAACAGATTTGGAAAAGACAACAGAAGAAATACTCAAGGACGCTGCTACGCTGCATGAATACCTACGTACATATGGCTCGTTGAAAGATCAGGATAAGCCTTTAGTTGTCTCCGGTATTCTCTTGGCTTTGGACGATAAATTCTTCAAAGTCGAAAACCTACTCGGTGATGATACCACGACAGATGGACAACTGATCTATGAGGCGATACAGCGCCGTCTTAAGGCCTCAAATGTTGGGCCTGATGCAAAACGTGATAAACTGATGAGCGAATTTGCAATCATTCGCACCAGTGCCCGCTTAAATGAAATTGACAAAAAACTCGAATCAGATGAGAAACTCGAGAAGACTCCGCTCAAATTTTATACTGAGTTTTTGAAGAAGAATGTCTTTGACAACATCAAATATCACAGTACAAGCGAGGACTTTATTGGCAGATTTTACGGCGAGTTTATGAGCTATTCCGGCGGCGACGGTCAGTCACTTGGAATCATTCTTACCCCTCGCCATATCTGCGATCTGTTCTGCGATTTGCTCAATGTTCAGCCAAACGACATTGTTCTTGATCCCTGCTGTGGCACAGCAGGCTTCCTTGTGGCAGCAATGCACCATATGCTTGATAAGCAGGCACAGACACATCTAAGCGAAAAAGCATCAAGAAGAAGCAGCTTCATGGCTTTGAACTTCAAAGTAATATGTTTGCGATTGCCGCAACAAATATGATCCTTCGTGATGACGGAAACAGCAACATCAAATGTGAGGATTTCCTACGTCAAAATGCCGCCGAAGTACAGCTGAAAGGCGCAACGGTCGGCATGATGAATCCACCTTACTCACAAGGGACAAAAGTCGATTCAACGCAGTATGAGCTTTCATTTGTGGAGCACCTGTTGGATTCATTAACAGAAGGCGCAAGAGCAGCGGTTATTGTTCCGCAGTCTTCAATGACCGGAAAAACCAAAGACGAACAGGCGTTCAAAGTAAACATTATGAAGCATCATACGCTTGAAGGCGTTATTACCTGCAATACGGACACTTTCTATGGTGTGGGCACGAACCCCGTTATTGCGGTATTTACAGCACATGAGCCTCATCCGAATGATAAGCTGTGTAAGTTTATTGATTTTCGGGATGACGGATATGAGGTTCGGGCTCATATCGGCCTTGTAGAAGGCGATTCTGCCAAGGACAAGAGGCAGCACCTGTTGGATGTTTGGAACGGTAGTGTAGAAGCACCGTCCAAGTTCTGTGTCGAGTCCACTGTAAAGCCAGAAGATGAGTGGCTACACTCCTTCTATTACTTCAATGACGAGATTCCGACCGATGCTGATTTTGAGAAAGCCATCGGTGATTACCTAACATTTGAGTTCTCGATGGTTATGCAGAACCGTGAGTACCTGTTTGAGAGAGGTGACAAGGATGCAGAGTCTGAATGAAAAAACATGGGAGAAGTTTGATGTTTTCGGAGAGGCAGGCTTCTTGCGTATAGCTTCAACAAATAGTAGTATTGACAGTATTCGCTTAAAAGAAGGCAAGGAAAAGACCGTTCCGTATATCACGAGATCCGATGCTGGAAACGGTATTACTCGGTTTGTCAGTAAAGATAACTACGAAGATGGAAGTAATGATGCCGGTTGCATTACAGTTGGCCTTGATACACAAACAGCATTTTATCAACCGCATAAGTTTGTTACCGGACAAAATATACAGGTTGTGACTGGCGATTTGCTCAATGAAGATAGTGCACATTTTTATGTGACTATTCTCAAGAACCAGATGGAAGCAAAATTCAATTGGGGCGGGAATGGTGCAACTTTGGGGCGTATGAAACGTCTTGAAGCAATGCTTCCCACTACTGCTTCAGGTAAACCTGATTACGATTATATGGCTGACTTTATGCGACAGAAGCGTAAAGTCATGCAGACGAAATACAGTGTATATGTTGAAAAACGGATTGACGATCTGGGAACAGCCGTTGATATTCCGGCGCTGAACGAGAAGGAGTGGAAGCCAGTTTCAATTACAGCCGTTTTTAAGCTTGTGCGAGGCCGAGAAGGAAACATGGCAATGCTTAAAGACGGAGATATCCCTTTGATTTCTGCGAAAAATGCCAATAACGGCTTGAAGGGCTTTGTAAATACTCCAAAGAAAACCATCACGGGTCATTGTATTACCCTAAATAATGATGGAGATGGCGGTGCAGGTCTTGCTTACTATCAGCCTGCTGATATGGCACTTGATACGCATGTCACTGCTTTGATTCCGAATGATACAATGAGTGAATGGTCGATGATTTTCATAGCGAAATGTGTGTCTGAATTACACGGATTCTTTGGACATGGTCTTTCAATTTCGAATAAACGTGCAGAGAAAATTAAAATTATGCTTCCCGTGAACGATGCCGGAAAGCCTGATTTTGGCTATATGGAGCAGTATGTAAAGAATATGCTACTCAAAAAGTACAAGCAATATGCTGCATTTCTTGATGCAAAAAAAGACATGGCACAGGCATAGAAAAAATACCATTCTGAATATACAACCAACATTGAACCGATATGGTCAAAAAACAGAGTATAATGTGTCTGTGTACCTTCAAGAAGAGACGGATGGGGATTGGTATGCAACTATCAAAAATTAAGATTAAAAATTACAGGTTGATTGTTGATGCAGAGTTAGATGTTGATAAAAAGACAACGCTGATTGTAGGACGCAATAACACAGCAAAAACTTCATGTATGGATTGCATTGGCAATGTATTGAATGGAAGAGATTTCTCCTACGATGATTATCCTTTAGAGAAGCGTGAAGAACTCCATAGACTTTTGACGCAATTCATGGCGAAAGAAATTACCTATACAGAACTTTGTGAAAAGCTTGCACTAATTTCCATAGAGTTTGAGGTTGATTATTCTTTAGACGATCCAGATGCGAATTTAGGAGCATTGTCTCCGTTTATCATTGACGTTGATGTTGACACAACCACAGCTCTCATTCGTGCAGAATGCAAGTTGAAAATAGATGAAAAGTCGCTTTGGAATCTTTTTGAGTCGAGCTTTTACAGAAATGGCACCTATTCTCCTGATAACGAGGAAGTCCATAATCGGCTTGTTGACAATTTTAGAAAGTTATTCGGGTTGATTCTTTATGCAGTAAACCCCAAAAATGTAGAGGACAGACAGATAAAAGCCACTAAAGAACTGTCTGATCTTTTTCCGTTTTACTCAATTCCGGCAGAAAGAACCCTTGGTGAAGATGGCGTTCAGAACAATAACTCTCTTAGTGCTTTAATTACAAGCTTTTTTGACATGAGTGAAGATGACCTTGATCCCAGAGTTTCCGAAGAAGTCAAAACCTTGCGTAAAATAGTCGAAGATGCCAATAAAGATGTTCAAAAACGCAGTGATGCAATACTAAGCTCTGTGGTTAATAGTTCTATTGGCTTCGGCTATCCAAATGGAGAAGAATTACAGCTTGGCGTAACAACGCAATTGAGAATAGATGACCAGATAAAAAACCAAACAAAGCTTTCGTATACATTTGGATTATCGGGTGAAAGTTTACCCAGCACGCATAATGGGCTTGGATATAAGAATCTGATTAAAATGGAATTTCTACTTGCGGCATTTGCAAGGGACGTTGAAAAGCACGGCACAGCTTGTATCCCCCTGCTGTTTATTGAGGAACCCGAATCACATATGCACCCTCAAATGCAGCATGCTTTTGCTGATTATCTGGAAAAATTCCTTGGTAAGATTTCTTCTGTACATATCCAGACTTTTTTGACATCTCATTCAGCCCACATTGCAAATACAATGGATTTTTCAAAAATCCGATATGCACAAAAAACTAAATCTGGAGTAATTTACAAGAATCTTCACTCGTTTGCGGAAAAGAACCCCGCTAACATGGACTTCATTAAGAAGTATCTTACGCTCAGCCGCTGTGATTTGTTCTTTGCTGATAAGATTATATTCGTAGAAGGAGCTTCTGAACGCCTGCTGCTACCGGACGTAATCACTAAATGTGACAAAGCAGGGTTGTTCGCTTCCAGAAAATACAATCTACCAGCACAGTACTACGCATTGATTGAGATTGGGGGGCATATGCCTATAAATTCATTCCTTTTGTAAATTTCCTTGGTATTCCTTGTCTAATTCTCACGGACATCGATGCAATGAAAGATGGCCGAACAAAAGCAGTTGTAAGCGAAGGAAAAACAACTTCGAATTCTACGATAAAGTGGTGGATGCGACGGATCAAATCGTTGCCCGAAGACGATACAACTAAAATCGATTTGCCAGAAGTTGTTGCGTTGGCAGCCGATCAAAAAACACTGGACAAGTGTCATATCGAATTTCAGACCACCGAAAATGGATTGTGCGGCAGGTCTTTGGAAGAAGCAATAAAAAATGTTAACCGAAGCCACTATGAATTGATCGAGCCTGTCACCGAAAGCACTTTGACGTTTAATGATAAGAGTAAAACTGATTTTGCCCTAAATTTGATTTGCAATAATCCAGACTACGAAATTCCACAGTACATTAAAGATGGATTGATATGGCTAAATGAGCAGAGAGTTCTTGAGTAAGGAGGGGAAAGGCATATGGGTGAAAGCCACAAAAGCACCAATTATGATATTGCAAAGGCTGAAGCTGACAAGGTAGATGCACAGATTATTGCTGCATTGCAAGAAGGACGTAGTTTTCGTGTCGAAGCCGGTGCTGGTTCTGGAAAGACCTACTCATTAAACAAAGTAATAGAGTGGATTCAAGCAAATAAATGGAATGAATATAACCAAAAAAAGAAGAATGTTGTATGTATTACCTATACTAATGCGGCGGTAAATGTGATCTCTGAACGTTTGTCAAACGATTCTTTCATACTTCCCTCTACAATACATTCTTTTGCATGGAATGCGATTAAGCAATATCAAAGCTCACTGTTGAAATTTATAGAGAGTGATGAGTCCTTACAACCAGACGAAGGAGATTTCTCTATGGTTGTGGAAGTAAAATATACATTAGGACACCGATATAAAGAAAACGGAATGCAGTATCTCTATCACGACGATGTACTTAAGCTGTTTTGTTTGCTCTTGGACAATGTAAAATTCCGCCGTGTATTTACAGATAAATATCCACTAATCTTAATCGACGAATATCAAGACTCCTATAAGCCAATTGTTGACCGGTTCATTGAATTTTTTATTGCTACAGAAAAAGGGCCTCAATTCGGGTTCTTCGGAGATGCTTGGCAGACAATCTACCAATCCAACAAAGCGTGTGGGCTGATAGAGCATAACAATCTTGAAGTAATTAAGAAAGGATCAAACTTTAGATCCGCGCCCAGGATCGTCCAACTCCTCAATGATATTCGACCGGAATTGCCGCAGCAATCGGCCATAGATGACTTTGAGGGTGAAGTAATAGTGGTTACTTGCCAGGACTATTCTGGGGAGCGTCGTAATGATCGCAATTTTAATGATGACTTGCCAGCGGAAGAACTGAGAGCCAGACTGAACAAATTATCTGATCATATCAAGAATAGGGTTCCGTCTAAAGAAGATCTGAAAGTACTGATGATTACGCATAAGGTACTTGCAACGCAACAAGGATACGAGCGGCTTTTAGATATTCTGGGAGATGGTTTACGAGATAAACAAGATGCATTCCTATTGTTCTTTATGAATACCGTAGAACCTATTTATAAGGCGCTTCAAACTTCAGATATGCAGTTGCTTTTTGATACACTTGGCATTAAACGATACCCTATATCCCAAAAAGCTGAAAAAGAAAAATGGAATAAACTGGAACAATGCGTTGGACAAGTCCGAACCAAGAGAAGCATTGATGTTCTTAAAACAGTAATCGACTCCAAATTAATCCCCATACCTCCACAGATAGAGGGCTATTATCAACAATATTCCACTACTCCAGAGTTAATGTATTCTAATGAAGTTACGATTCAAGAGTTTCTTGAATTAGAGTACGGACAGTTCTTAGCTGCTATTGACTTCTTATATCCGGAAGCTGAGTATTCTACCGAGCATGGCGTTAAGGGCGAAGAATACGACAATGTAATATTCGTCATAAGCAAAGGCTGGAACCAATACCAATTTGAAACCTATGCACCCATGATAACCGGTTCTATTCCTGTCCCCAAAGGCAAGGAAGCGTCGTTTGAACGTAATAGAAACCTCTTTTACGTGTGCTGTTCAAGAGCCAAGAAGAGACTTATGCTTTTTGTTACGGTCCCAATCGAGCCAATATTTCGAGAGTTTTTATCAAATTTGGTTGGCACAAATAATATTTATACGTATAATCAATATCTTGAAAAATAAATGTGCCAGAATTACTTTATTATGCATTGAAGAGCATAGGCTATTTACCTATGCTCTTCAAGACCTTACTAAATGAAAACAAAGTGAGAATTTACAACCTCCGTCGCACGATTTCGAATGCTATTAATCCTGCCAACCCATTCCATTTGATTTTCTGCTTTCAGCTTTTCCGTTACATTTTCCTTTTCGGCAAGTTGTTTTACCAGTTGAGAGAACATTTCTTCCGCCTGCTTGTCAATGTCGACAAGATAACCGTTTAACTTACCGGAAGCCAGCAGCGAGGAATATAAGCCTCGCTTATTTTGCTTGATATACCGCAAATGCCGCTGTCCCCAGATGCCAATTGGTTTGTCTTCTTGGGTTGGCAGGGTAAGGCAAGGAATATAATAATCACCTTGCAACTCGTACCAAAGACCGTTCTTTTCATCGTAAATCTGTTTCTCCATAGTGTGTTCCTACCTTTCATAATTGTTATTTCTAAAGCGTGTATCACGCTGTTTAGACGGCTGTGTTTCCCTTGCTTTTTCAAGCAGATCATCAATTTGCTTGTTGCCGAACACCTTTCGCAGCAGTGCATAATCCTTAACTTTTTCTTTGAGCTAGTTGTTTTCAGAAGTCAGATATTCGTTGTCGCTGTGTAAATTTTCATTGTCCTTATATAGTCTTGCATTGTATTGATTAAGCCTGTGATAATCATCTCTTGATTTGAAATAGCGCACCATAACTGTTTTAACAAGCGATTTTAGCTTTGCTATCAACGGCTCCACAAATTTGGTTTTATACGACTTGGCAGACATCAATCCCTGTGGCTCTGGCAGCTGATAATCGGGGGCGGTGTCAAGAAGATTCTGCATATCAGAGATGCCTTTTTCGCCGCTTTCAAAATCTTCAATACGTTTTGACAGCGTATCGAATTCACCTTTTTTATCGGCAAGTTTTTCATCCAGTTCCGCAACTTCTAAGGCACGCATCTTCTTTTCATAATCATATACAGATAAATGTTTTTCGTGAGAATCCTTGTGCTCCCATTCGATATCATAACGTTCCATCTCAGCGGCAAGATGTTCTTTTTCAGACTGTACCCACTGATTCCATTCTGTTTCGGAGCGTGTTCCGCCCTTAAAACCCTGCGCTGCTAATGCCTGTTTCAACGATACACGGGTCTCCAATCCGCGCTTGCTGTCGGTGGTAAACGGGATAAAATCAATGTGCAGATGTGGTGTTGCTTCGTCCATATGAAGGTGTGTAGAGAACACTCGAAGCTGCGGATTTCTTATTTGAAACCCTTGATAATAATAATCTAATACCTGCTTTGCAAGCAGCCCATTTTCTCCGACAGTGCTCATATCATCTTTGTTTCCGATCTGTAAAATCAGTTCGTGAAACGGCTTCTCCTGTTTGCTGTTTCTGATCTTTTCATAATAATTATCAATACGTCGGTCGGCTCGGGTAAGCTTTGCGTTATACTTTTCCAAGGCTTCATCAAACATCTGATGATAGACTGTTTTGATGTTTTCATTACAGTAATCTATATTGAGATGGGAGCGTTCCGGATCGGTATTTTTTGCATTAAACTTGCGGCTGTTATGGCTCACCGAACCCTTTCCGACTTCCGCACTTATCGTTCTTTTCATTCAGTCACGTCCTTTCCGATTCGGCTGGTGGTTCTGTTACTCTTGCCAAGAGTAACGCAAAAGCACTTTTGACAGGCAAGCCCATCAAAAATGCAACCTG
This sequence comes from Clostridiales bacterium GWF2_38_85, assembly GCA_001797275.1. Classification (GTDB taxonomy): domain Bacteria; phylum Bacillota; class Clostridia; order Oscillospirales; family CAG-382; genus GWF2-38-85. Next base: position 10,876 of record MGOY01000047.1, read on the forward strand.
CAAGCAGGTTTTGCGCTCTCCGAGGGGCAAGGGCAGCCCTTTGAAAAGGGCTCCCTGCACCCAGCCTAAACTTAAATATGCGACATTGGAATGTCGCATTGGTGACGATCCGTGTCGATGGTGACGGTGTTTTTGACACCGCTCCCACTGTCGTAAACATCGACACGATCGTCGCGCATCGTCACGCCTGCTCTAAGTGAAGACTCACTTTTCGCCTATCGTGACCACGGCTGTTCTCGTAGCGGATGCCGTATTCATTGAACAGCCGCCCGGCATTGACATTTAATTTCAATGTCAATACATTTGCCTTGATGTCTACACCAAGGAACGTCACCAATTCTGACGGTGTACCATTCCAGTTTGGATTGTCTTCTGTGATACATTTTTCAATTCTCTCAAGCAAAGGCTCAGGCGGTTCTTTCCAAAGCTCTGTCTCGGTTTTCTCCAACTCCCATAACAGCCGTTCCTGATTGCGTGATAAATATAACCGCTGATCCTGTTGATCTCTACCAGATACATCCAGCGTGGCTGAATTGCTTGTACGTTTTTCTTTCTGAAGCAGAAAAGCACCGTCAGCTGCTCCAAGCAAACCGTTTGTGCCGGAAATCATATCGAACCGATCATCCGATTGCTGCTTGCGTGTGTGGTGTACCAGCAGCAGACTTATACCAAAACTGTCTGCGAATTTTTTCAGTCGGGTTATAATGTCATAATCATTGGCATAACTGTAACTGTCGCCACCGATCTCACGCACCTTTTGTAGTGTGTCGATAATGATAAGCTTTGTATCTTGATGTTCCTGAATAAAACCCTGTAGTTGTTCATCCAGACCCTTGCCGAGCTGACTTGCCGAAACAGAGAAGAACAGATTCTCTGTGCCTTCTGTTCCAAACATCTAATACAACCGCTTTTGTAGTCGGTTGTAATCATCCTCCAAAGCGAGGTAGAGTACCGTTCCTTTTCGGACGGTATAATTCCACAGTGGTGTTCCGGTACTGATGTGATAGGCAAGCTGCGCCATCAGAAAACTTTTACCGAGTTTCGGCGCACCAACAAAAAGATACGTTCCGGGATAGAGCAAACCGTCGATTAACGGCGGTTTGCTCTGAAACACGGTGTTGTATAGCTCGGTCATCGTAACTGTTTTCAGATAAGACGGATCCATTTGTCGGATCATATCCTGTTGCTTTTTTTGAAATCTTCCTCAGGGTTATTGAAATTCAAGGAATTTTCGGGTATACTATTTTCAGATATATTTAGTGACTGCCCGTCATCTGCGCCAACAGATGTGCCAGGGGCGGTCATTTCTTTTTTATTCGCCATTTGGATTACCTCTCATTCCATTAAGCGTTACAGCTATCTGTGAAATTACAGCCAATAATTCATCTGATATTTCACCAGCCGAAGAAAGATATTGCAACATCTCAAATACATCTGCAAGTTGATTGCGAAGCGCCTTGTAGGTGCGTGGACTTCCTTGTACAACAATATCTTTTTTTAACACTCGATTGATGAGATACTCTTGCTTTTGTAGCCCTGACAGCTTTACGAAAATATTGATTTGCTCCCACTCTTCCGGCGATACCCTAAATGCAACCGTTTTACTTCGCCAACGATTTTTGTTATCTCTGACTTTCTGCGACATAATTTAACCCCTTTCAATGTTTAACTTGTTTGCAATTTCTGTTTGCTTTGTCGGGAACAAGTGAGCATATCTATAAGTGATGTCGATGCTTTCATGACCTACACGATCGGCAATGGCCACTGCTGAAAATCCCATATCAATTAGAAGAGATACATGAGAGTGACGCAGGTCGTGAATTCTTATGCGTTTAACTTTGGATGCTTCAGAACCTCTGTCCATTTCATGGTGGAGATAACTTTTTGTGAAAGGAAATATCCTATCCTCAGCTTTTACACCATAAAGTGAATTGATATACTCTTTCATTTCTTCACATAGAAAATCGGGCATTTGAATAACTCGTTTACTTCTTGGTGTTTTAGGATCAGTTATTACATCGCGCTTTTTAATCCGTTGATATGATTTTGTAATAGAGACAGTCTGTTTCTCAAAATCAAAATCCTTGGGCATAAGAGCAAGCAACTCACCTTCACGAACACCGCACCAATAAAGCATTTCAAAAGCGTAAAATGATATGGGTTTGTCCATCATTGCGTCTGAAAATTTAAGATACTCTTCTTTTGTCCAGAAAAGCATTTCATTTTCGCTTTCTTTTTTGCCCATATTTCCGGCTTTTGCAGCAGGATTTGATTTCAGCTCATAATAACGAACAGCGTGATTAAAAATAGCACTGATTTGATTATGAATACTTTTTAGAGTTGTAGCTGATAAATTTTGTTTCATGATTTCATTTTGCCAAGTGATAATATCTCTTGGCAAAATCGCATTTATTTTCTTATCCTTGAAATACGGCAATATCTTGCTGTTAATTATGCTTTCTTTCGTTCGCCAAGTGTTTTCTTTAATACGGTTTTTCATATCGTTAATACAAATCTCAACAAACGATGCAAAGTTCATTTCAAGGCTTGAATCATTTTGCAATAATGCTTCTCTTTCGAACTCTAAAGCCTCTCTCTTAGTAGCAAAGCCCCTTTTTACCTTTTGAATTCTTTTGCCTTGTAAATCCCTGACACGATATGAAACATACCATGTTCCGTTATCCGCTTTAAATGCTGCCATTTCTTATTCACCTTTCACACTTAAATTTCCACCATAAACTTTTTCGTAAAAAAACTTACGGCTGATTTTCCCGGCTATTGTAATATAGCCTTTTCCCTTCAATTCACCGTTTAATTGCTGAAGCAGCTTATAAGCGTAAGGTTTTGATACTCCAAGCTCTTTTGCTACTTCTGCGGCACTGATTAATAATGTGTTTGTCATAATGATGTTCCTCCTTAAAATTTAATTTTTAGCCTGTTATGACAATCAGGCTATGTACTTTTGTAGTAAAAGAGCTTAGTATAATAAGGGTTTTATGCCGTTTTTCAAGCTGCGATTTGCTAATCGCATCACGGGAGTTTCACCCCTTGCCCTTGCGGCAAGCTATCCCCATTGCCTGCGACGGTTTTATCACGCTCGGACTGTGGCTGGATAGGAGTATCATTATCCTCATTACTCATCTTCGCCTTAAAGGTTGCATTCCTTTATCTATCAACATTGTGTGTCGCTCGCTCTTTCGAGGTCTTGGCGCAATTTTGACTTGGCTCAAAGCAATAAGAAAGTTCTTGAAAACAGCTATTTAATTTTCATTAACTAAACAATATTGTTTAGTTTGTATTTTTATTATACTAAGCATTTTTGCTTATATCAAGTGATTTTAAAAATAAATTTAAACTTTTTTGTTTAGGATATTGTTTTTTGATATATAATAAGTTATAATATATATAACATATTTGTTTAGGAGTGTGCTGTGATGGCAATTGGTGATATAATAAAGAAAATCAGAAATCTTAGGGGACTTACTCAAAAGGAATTAGGAGTTGCAATTGGATTTGGTGAAAGAACCGCTGATGTGCGTATGGCTCAATATGAATCGGGCACAAGAACACCGAAAGACGATGCAGTCCTAAAGCTTTCTGAAGTTTTAAATGTTAATGCAGAGCATTTAACAGCTCCTGACCTTGTAGGACCAACTGAAATAATGCATACCCTTTTACATTTGGACGACAGCAACCAAATTACTTTTGACGAAGTAGAGTATGTAGATGAAAATGGTAAGAAGTTAAAACATATTGGCATTTATCTAAACAGAGGTTATATGGAGCTCTATTTAGAAGAATGGTCTAACCGTAAAAGCGAATTAGCTGCAGGTGAGATTACCGAAGAAGAATATATGGAATGGAAGATCAACTGGCCTGATACAGCTGACATGTGCGGTCATGCTGTGCCAAGAAAACAGTGGAGAAAAGAATAATATATATTTGACGTAAGGAGCTGCAGTATGAACACTGATACATTCTTAATAAGTTCCATAAAAGAAATTACAAAAGATAGACTTGTATTTACAAATAACGAAAACCAATTACAAGAAATTGATTTTTATGAGTGCCGTAAAAATTGGGTTGAACATTTTAACAATAATGAATTTGTTACATTTGAAGGAAATCCAGCTCCAAAAGTTTCTCTGGAAGAAAACACTTGCGTTGGTGAGCGTGATTGGTTTTTTGAAAAACCTTATTATGAGTTTTATTCAAATCCCAAAATCCGTTTTGAAATTCATCCTAAAAAAAGACTTTTTGATTGTTTAAATAAATATTGGTATCAACGCTATTATCCGGAATTTCGTAAAGTAGACAATGAATTACATAAAGTCGGTTTGTGTACTTTTGATTTAGGTTAGTTTTATATAACAAAAAGGACTTAGCTGATTTCTCAGCTAAGTCCAAATTTTTAGGTTTTAAATATAATATATAACTATTCTAAAATAATAAACGGTTATCAATCGGTTATCATTTAGAGGTTAAACAGCCAACAAACCCAGTATTTACGGGATTCTTGTGAGTTAGGTGTTTACTCCCACTCGACTGTTGCGGGGGGTTTGCCTGTGGTGTCATAGAACACCATATCGATGTCTGGTGAGATTGCTTTGATTTCTGCTACTGCTTTTTTCAATGCTTCCACTGTGAAATCCCTGCCCGGTAGCGCTGAACGTGCTGTCATGAAATCGCTGGTTACAACCGCACGCATTGCAACAGAGTACTTCCCTTTCACACCCATCGGAAGAAGCACCGCAAAGCATTGGCTTATACCGCTATTCATTATATTGCTTGTTACGCAGTGGTCTGCTTCGCGGAGCAGTTCTGCTGTTTCGTGGCAGATATGCAGCGGATGTGCTTTTATCTCACCCTCAGGCTTATTGCCGCTGACAAGGTATGCGCATCTGTTGATGAATCCGAGTGCGTTTGGTATATCCGTTGACAGCTTCGCTGTCTTGGCGAAATCGGCTTCGCATCCCTCACCCCAAAGCACACAAAGTGAGCTGTAGCTTCGGTTGTCACCCTGAACACCAACACTCTTGATGGGTGCGATAACACCGTTGAAGCGATCTGCTTTGAATTTGTTGAACTTCTCTGTCTGGCTGTCGTCAGGTATCGACGGTTCGTCAAGACATATTATTCTTACACCAAGTCCTGGTCCCGGGAAGGGTTGTCTTGCTGCAATTTCTTCGTCAAGTCCAAGCATTCTCGCAACCTGACGCACCTCGTCCTTGTGCCAGTCCCAGTTGGTTTCGATTACCCTGCCGGCATCTCTTGCTTTTCTGATTATATCAACATCGTTGTGATGTGTTTTGATTTTGTTTGCGTATGCACTGACATCGGGGTTACCGCTCTCGATAAGGTCGGGGCGGAGTGTGCCCTGTGCAAGGAATGCATCGTCGAAGTCGATACCGAGCTTCTCTGCCGCTTCTCTTGTTACATCAATGAAAATTCTGCCGATAATCTGACGTTTTATCTCAGGTCGGGTTTCCTCTGATAACGGGCCTGCAAAAACACCGTCCGAGATTTCCACTCTTGTGTTGAAGAACTTATCCTCAACATTCAGTCTGAGCAGATTTGTTAAACCCTGCTTTTTGAGGTTTTCGCAGATAAAGTCGCTCTCGTTCTTGCGCATCAGGCCGTGGTCGATATGTATTGCGAATACATTCTCGTTGGGTAACGCACGAAGCAGAAGCGCTGCAGAAACAGCGGAATCAACACCACCGCTAACAAGAACGACTACTTTTTTATCTTTAACACGTTCCTTTATTGAACGGATAGAAGAGTCAATTCTGTCCTCGAGTGCATAGACTTCTTTGAAATTGCATATTTTGCGAAGAAAGTTTTCAAGCATTATCAACCCGTTTTCTGTCAGCTCAACCTCAGGATGAAACTGAACTGCTGCAATCCTTCTGTCCTCGCTGTAGATAGATGCACAAACACCTTCGGTGTCGCCTGTTTTGACAAAACCGGTTGCAAGCACTTCAACAGCATCACCGTGGCTCATAAGCACTGTTTGTTCAGCTGTTAGTCCGTCGTATAATAGGCAGTCTGTGTCGACATTAACTCCGACACATCCGTATTCGGTTTTGAAATGTGGTATTACCTTGCCGCCGAAATGCTCGTTGATAAGCTGCATTCCGTAACAGATACCGAGCATCGGAACACCAAGCTCGAAAATACCGTGATCATATTTCGGTGCACCGTCGTTCCAGACACTTGCCGGGCCGCCTGAAAGAATGATACCACCGAAGTCCTTTAATTTATCTGCAGATACTCCAATCGGGAATATCTCACTCTTTACTCCAAGCTCACGCACCTTGCGGTCGATAACTTTTGTGTATTGTCCGCCGCAGTCAAGAATTGCGCATCTCTCTGCCATTATTTTAATCTCCTATGTTGATTTATTTGCGTTGTTGTGATTCGTAGAACTTTTCGAAAGCAGCTCCGTCAAAAAGCATTTCATCCTTTAAATCAGCGATTTTTACTTCGTCGCCACCGTTGAGCTTTGATTTTTTGCCTGCAAGCATGATTCTGACAGAATCGCAAAGCTGTTCGGTTGTTGCAATTATATTATCTTTACCTTCAAGATAATTGAGTAGCTGGTCAAGCATTGCTTCATAAACCTTGCTTGAATCAATCTTTATCGGGAAGGTTGTTTTTGTTGTTACGATTGTCAATGTACTTGGCTGCCAAGCTGGAGTACAGATATGATATGTAGCGGTAATACCGCTATCAAATTTCACGAAAAAGCTGTCGCATTCGCTGCTATCTGTTATTCCGTTGCCTATATATTCGGTTGAAACAGGTTTTGCTGTACTTGTTAAGCCGAGAATTGATTCGACTGCGTGTATGGCATAATTGAATTCGTCTACACCGACAGTTGCTGAGATATGTACAATCTTACCTCTTTCACTTTCGGATTTAGCAAAGAATTCCTGATGCTCGAATGTATAACGCATTGACGAACTGCCTAAAATAACAGCACTACTCTTTGCGTATACCTCGAATTTTTCTAAATCTGAAAGACGCCCGGCTATAGGCTTGTCGATAAAAACCGGTTTCCCTGCTTTAATAAACGGTTCAGCAAGGGCAAGATGCTTGTCCCAGTCACAACCTTGTATAAGAGCAATATCGACTGACTTTGCCATTTCATCAAGTGAATATCTACGCCTTTTAAGATCGTATTTTGCTACAAATGCATCAACCTCAGCATCTGTACGGAAAGCGTCATTATATATTTCGGTATATCTTGCTCTGCCGCCTTTCAGAAGATATTCGGCAAAAGCATGAGGATGAGATGTATCTATATTTACTGTTCCTATTTTAATCAAAACTACTCACTCCAATACAATTTATATTATTGCACTATTTTATCATGCACGAGTTAGTTTGTCAACAAAAACAACCCTTTATTAATAAGTTTCATTGGAATAATTTCTTGAAAAGTATTTACAAATTAGTATTCTTATGATATAATGTTCTGTAAACGAGTTATCGCTTGGTTTTGGGAATATTCGGCTTTTCCGTATTTCACCTGCCTAAGGCTACGCGGTTTCCGTATAAATAAACAGAAAGGTGAAGACAATGATATCAAAGGACGATAAGCAAAAAGTAATATCCGAATATGCGGTTCATGAAAGCGATACTGGTTCTCCCGAAGTGCAGATTGCTATTCTTACTCATAGAATAACAACTCTTACAGAGCATCTTAAGGTTAACAAAAAGGATCACCATTCACGCAGAGGTCTTTTAAAAATGGTCGGTCACAGACGCAATCTTCTCAACTATCTCATAAAAGTTGATATAGAACGTTACCGTACCATAATCGAAAAACTTGGTATTCGTAAATAATTTTTTGCGGGCGGAGATATCTCCGCCCAAAAATCTAATTTGACAATGCAATATAATTTATTGCAAAATTAATTGGTAAAGCAAGGCATTCAGCGTTTAAATATTCTCCATTGTAATCAGTATCCGCTATTGCAGCGAGGTGTATTTAAGTGCTCAATGCCACAGTGCTCGGTGGACACTCACTTTGCCAGAAAATTCGTAAAACCACCGAGAAAGTAAGGATAATATGTTCGAAAATTACAAAGTGTTTAAACACACATTTGCTGGCAGACCACTAGTTATAGAAACCGGTAAGATGGCACAGCTTGCAGACGGTTCATGCCTCGTTCGATACGGCGACACCGCAATACTTGCAACCGCTACCGCATCGGCAGCACCGAGAGATGGAATTGACTTTTTGCCATTGTCGGTTGATTATGAGGAACGCTTATACGCAGTAGGCAAAATTCCAGGTTCGTTTTTAAAAAGAGAAGGCAGACCTTCTGAAAAAGCAATTCTGACATCACGTGTTATTGACAGACCTATTCGCCCGTTATTCCCTAAAGATTTAAGAAATGATGTTGTATTAAGTCTTCTTGTTATGTCTGTTGACCCCGATTGTTCGCCTGAAATAACTGCAATGATCGGTGCGTCAATTGCACTTTCAATTTCTGATATTCCTTGGAATGGACCAATTGGTGGTGCATTTGTAGGATATATTGACGGTGAAATAATAATCAACCCGACCGAAGCACAGAGAGAGAACAGCGAGCTTCAACTAACTGTTGCCTCATCAAAAGAAAAAGTAGTAATGATTGAAGCTGGTGCAAAAGAAATAAGCGATGAGGTTATGTTTAATGCAATAATGAAGGCTCACGAAGAAATTAAGCCTGTTATTGATTTTATTAACGAAATTGTTGCTGCTGTCGGCAAGAAAAAATTTGATTATGCTTCATGTGAGATTGATCACGATCTTTATGATAAGATTGCAGGTCTTGTTACAGATGATGTTAAGCTTGCTCTTGACACAGACGACAAGAGAATCCGCGACGAGCGTTTAAAACCTGTTTACGAAAAAGTATTTACGACATTTGCTGAGGAATACCCCGACAGCAAAGCGATGATAAACGAATGCATGTACAAGCTTCAGAAAACAATTGTCCGTCGCTGGTTGCTTGACGAACAAAAGCGTGTTGATGGCAGAAGAATGGATCAGATCCGTCCGCTTGCTGCTGAGGTTGGACTTCTTCCGAGAACTCATGGTTCTGCTATGTTCACCCGTGGTCAAACTCAGGTTGTAACTGTTGCAACTCTTGCTCCTGTCAGAGAGCAACAGCTTCTTGACGGACTTGATAGCGAAGAATATAAGCGTTATATGCATCATTATAACTTTCCAAGCTATTCAGTCGGTGAGGCAAGAGCCTCCAGAGGTGCAGGAAGACGTGAAATTGGTCATGGCGCACTCGCCGAACGTTCACTTGAAGTTGTTCTGCCTTCAAAAGAAGAATTCCCATATGCAATCAGACTTGTTTCTGAAGTTGTTTCCTCAAACGGTTCAACTTCCCAAGCATCCGTCTGCGGCTCAACTCTCGCATTAATGGATGCAGGAGTTCCGATTAAAGCACCTGTAGCAGGTATCTCATGTGGACTTATTACTGAAGATGACCGTTGGATGACAATGATGGATATTCAAGGTCTTGAAGATTTCTTCGGTGATATGGACTTCAAAGTTGCCGGAACAAAAAAAGGTATTACCTCTATTCAAATGGATTTGAAAATAGACGGTCTTACACCTGAAATAATCAAAAACGCTCTTGAGACAACCCATAAAGGCAGAATTTATATAATTGATGAAATCATACTTTCTTGCATTCCTGCTCCGAGAGCAGATGTTGCTGAGTTTGCACCTAAGATGATAACAATAAAGATCGATGTTGACAAGATCCGCGAGGTTATCGGCAGCGGTGGTAAAGTAATACAGAAAATCTGCGCTGATACAGGAGCAAAAATTGATATCGAAGATGACGGTACTGTTTATATTGCTGCTGTTGACAAGGCATCAGGTTATAAAGCTCTTGCAATAATCAATTCAATCGTTCTCGACCCCAAGGTTGGTGAAATTTATACAGGTAAGGTCACCCGTATAATGGCATTTGGCGCTTTTGTTGAAATTGCTCCCGGCAAAGAAGGACTTGTTCACATCTCAAAACTTGATAAAAAACGAGTTGAGAAGGTTGAGGATGTTGTTTCTATAGGCGATGAAGTTAAAGTCAAAGTTGTTGAAATTGATGATAAAGGCAGAATAAATCTTTCTCGCAAGGATGCTCTTACCGAAGAATAATTTATATTTAACAGAATATAGAGATGTAAATCATAGCCTGATATTACATCTCTTTTCTATTAACACTATTCGTATTGACTTTGACCAGTTAATGTGTTATTTTAATATTAAAAGATTTTCATATTATTCGGGAAGGAATGCTGAGTATGAATGGTAAAAAGCATACATTTTTTATAATCAGACGAGGTGATAAACGCTTGTCTGAAGTCATAACCAATCAGGCAAAAATCGGAAACATATTTTCAGGAATATCTCCGCTTGGATTTATAACTTTCACAAAAGGCGAACCTTCTGAACATATTTATAGAGTTGAGGATCCTGATCTTCCAAGGGATTTGCAATTATATGATTCTGATATGTTTGAAGAAATATTCAGATCAAAATCATATGTTGTTTTTCGCTCAAAAAAACCTATATCTAAGGATTTACTCAAAGAAACAATTTCTTTTGAAGCTTGGGAATACGAACTTGAAACTACATGGCTTTCAGATAAAGCAAAAGAAGGATTGCTTTTACAACGTAAACATGGAGATACCTATTACTTCAGAAAAAGCGAACCCAGTGATTATCTTCACCGTATAGATTTTCAGGTGGTAAAAAACCCGCAAGAATATCTTGATTCATTCAAAAACGACGAATGGACCTATATTTGCAGCTGTAGAAACGACCATTATTTTAGAAAGATTGGTGGCGAACGTGAAAAAACGAGTGTTAAGCCACAAATTAAAGCTATTAAAAAGAAGATCCGATTTCGCTGGTTTATATTTATTTGGCTCTTTACTATGCTTGCAGTAGGCGGTATTTTCTTAACATTCGGTATTCTCACCGATCCGGTCGATTTAATATCAAAAATACTTTTATTTATTGCAGGTGCATTTTTTGAGATGACAGCATTTATAATATTCTTTAGTGTATTAAAGGGATTCTTTGCGTTAAGAAAAAAACGCATACTCCTTAAATACCGTGGTGAATAATACAACATATTTCAGGAAGGACCATTTCATTAAATGTATAATGAAATATAAAACAAATGAAAAAAGCATTTATTTTATTTCTTGCCATTTTACTCACAGGAGGAATTATTATGACCGGATGCACACCTAACCCGGATAATACTGCATCAAATTCATCCGAGACAAGCAATCAAAACAATACAGGTAATATTGCTGCCGGTAAGCCTTATTTTTATTCTTTTATTAATGCAACTGCTATAAAAGAAGATACGGAATTGACTATATTGACAGACGGAAAAACTGATTCATATGCTACCGTTAAAATGTCTCAAATTTCAACAACCTCAGGTGATTGGAATGGGAACAGTCATAATTTAGTCGGATTTGAAGATGAGGATAATGCCTATTATCACATTTCTGTTGACTTCGGATTTATGTCTGAGGTATCAAAAATAAAGCTGTCCTTTTCAAGCAGTGGTGATATTGTACTGCCGAATAATATCGAATTATATTCATCGACAGATGGATATAATTTTACTTCATATGTCAGTACAACCGGAGCATTTGATGGTAATAATTATATTTTTGAGTTCTCTTCACCGATAAATACCAAAGCATTGAGATTCTACATTTTCACACCTGTAGGAACAACAAACGCAATAAGTGAAATTACTGTCGAAGGCAGTGAAAGTGCTGAGAAACAGCTTCTTTCAAAAGGTGCAACATATGTGTGGGAAGGCACAGAAAGAAAAGATTTTGAAGACGATTCGACATATAAACTCACAGATGGTGTAAAGACCACAATGGATGAGAAGATCGGTTTTGTCGGCAAGAGATCGACTGAAGTTGATAATATAACACAAAAAAGCTGCGCAACGATTACCGTTGATCTCGGTTCGGTCAAGAATGTATCAGAGGTTCTGACCGATGCAATGAAATATACAAGCTATGCTGCCATTGCTCCCGAAATGCTTAATGTCAGATATTCTGAAGATGGAGAGAATTACACCGATTTCGGACAAACATATATAAACTCTGCTGTTGGTAATTCGATACAGTCAAGAAACAAATATATTATTACGCGTAACCACACAGTGAAAGCCCGTTATCTGAAGCTGACTTTCTACACATCATCTTTCCTTTTCATAGACGAAGTATCGATTTACGGAAATGAAAAGGAAGTTTCTGAACCGGATTATAATTTCATTCAAAGAAAAAATCTTTATGCAAACACCAATGTTGCAGCATTCAAAGAAATATCATTAAACGGTTCTGTTGATGAAAAGCTTTCGGATATGCTCTTTTCTGCCGATTCCGGTACGGTAATTGGAGGTACCAGAAATGTTGTTGAGATAAACCTTGGTGAAGCAACCGATGCTTTATGTTCCGTAACTATAAAGATGAATAAAAATTCTGTCACTGAAGCAATTGTTTATTACAATGACAACGGAACATATATTAAGCTTGATTCTGATAAAACCATAACAGATATTGCTTCAGCTACAACACTCACTCTCTACTTTCCCGAAATTTCATCTAATAAATTAAAGATTGAATTTTCCACCGGCACTGATTCTAAAGTGACCGAAGTCCAGACATTTGCAGTACAGCCTCAGCTCCCGTTGATACGAGGCGGCTTCTTCCAGTTGCCGACAAGCGGCGGTATTAATCCATCAGCACAAAACAGTCCGTATGCCTGGTATCTTCAGCTTAAGGGTATGAAGGACTTAGGCATGGATTATGTTGTTCTTCAATACAGCGCTCATTTCATTGCTAAATCTACTCTTATAAACGGTGACAATATTAAAGCTCTTGGCTTTAAATACACTGCTACCTATGGCAGTATAGACACTGCACAGGCTGTTCTCGATGCAGCAGAAAAGCTTGGTATGAAAGTTTTTCTCGGAACAATACATGATTCTGATTTCAATAATATAACTGAAGGCGAAAAATCATATGATGCAATTATCGAAGCCGGTATTGCTGTTATTGATGATATAGACGAGATGTACGGTGATCACCCAGCATTCGCCGGATATTATCTGTCAGATGAAACATGCGATCTATGGTTGAATTCATATAAAGGTGTTGAGTCAGCAAGAAAGATATATAAATCTCAATCTGACCACATCCGTGAAATCGCATCTGAAAAACTGATTATGATTGCTCCGGCAATCTGGAGAAGCGGCAAACCAGAAAAAGGCGCAGATAACCTCTATCTGATGCTTGCTCCCGAAGAAGAAGGCAGTAAGCCAATTGTTGATATTGTAGCAGCACAGGATTGCCTCGGTCGATTACCTACACTTACTGTTACTGACGATATTTATGATGCATTCGAAACATATATCGAAAAATGGTCCGAGGCTGTCAGAAAAGCGGGAACAGAATTTTGGAATGATGCTGAGGTGTTTGAAGTTACAAGTTCTTCAAAGAATTATATAGATTTGATAAAAGGACTTACACTCGAAGCTAAATACACCAACGGAACAATCGTATTTGATATACCCCATTACTTCACAACCTATCAACAGTATTCTTTTGATAGTTGGAAGCATTTCAACCTTACTGATGTTATGCGTCAGTATATTAAATTTTATTCTAAATATAATAATCTTGATAAAGTTGGTATAGAAGTAGCTGAAGCACCCACTGTTATTCTTCCTGAGAAGAGCGATAATACCAATGGAGAAATAACGGATGATAATCATCTTTTGACATACGATTCGACTTTAAATTCAGCTGTTAAAGCTGTCAGTGTACCTACTTTTGATACTTTCAACTCTTCGCTGACTGAATTTACAGGCAGCAAGACAGGATATAAGCCCGAATACAGCGTATTATGGGACAACGAAAGACTTTATATTCTTATAAAAACCAATGATACAACTGCATCATTCGGAAAGGATGCCTGGTGGGCAGGTAAGGATGATTTGATTCAACTTTGGATTACTGCTGACGGTTCAACTCAACTTGGCTCAACTCTTGATTCAAGCTACGCAATAAGATTCTATCTCCACTGTACTGCTGAAAACACCTGGACTATGGGCAATGAAACGAAAGATAATATAAAGATCGGTGTAAACAATGGAATGGCTTACGAGGTAAAAAATATAAATGATTCACCCTGCGCAATCATATCCTTCAGTTGGGAGTTGCTTAACAGAACTACTCCCGTTTTAGGTGATAAAACTGCTGTCGGGTTGAAAATTCATTACATTGACGGAGCTAATGAACAATGGGCTTCATCTAATGATTCATATGATCAGTCAATAAAAGCAAATGCGATTTTTGGATTTATTGAATAACTCAACTTTAAGTTTCTTACTCCGGACAAAAAATCCGGAGTATTTTTTTGAAAAAAGCAAAAATTCTGAATAATGTTTTAAGTATTGTAAAAAATAAAAACGATCCATAAATGAAGGAAAGGACAAAATTAATAATATGAAGAAATTAATTGCAATATTGTTTTCAGCAATTCTGATAATATCGATGACAACTACTTCGATATTTGCTCAGGATAGTGCTGCGAGCATCCAATCAATTCAGTTTGCAGGAACTGATGTTGAGGTCGTGCCTCAGGGCGGTGCAACACTTGAGTCATTAATCGACGGTGATAAGGTCAGTGGCGCAACATCATTTTCAACGGCAGGTGTTGTTTTGTTCAAGAACACAAAAGCAACCGAAGCAGGTGTATATACAGAATTTTCACTTACTGTTCAACTTGACGAGGTAACAAGTGTTGACAGTGCAGTTATATCTTTCTACAAAGAATATAACTCTATGATAGGGTTACCTCAGGACAACTTGATTTCTGTTGAATATTCATCTGACGGTTCAGCTTATTTTGCTATTGGTGATATAACCTTTACCGGCGAAGCTGTTGCGGGAACAAATGAAGTGCAGGATGCAAATCTTCAATTCGATGGCGCTGTTGATGCCGCCTTCTTAAGATTTACTTTTGTATACGGTGACAGTCCGTTTACAACAGACAATAAAGTAATGTGGGAGTGGATGGGCTTAACTGAAATCAGCGTAAATGCTGCTCCTGTAACAGATGTATCTGATTTAAGTGATACAACAAGCGACACAACTCCACAGACTGGTGATTCCTCAGTCTGGGTTTATATTGTTGTTGCTATTCTCGCAGTTGCCGGAATCAGCATAATTGCTTTCAGAAGAAAATCTGAAAAATAATATTTCCTGAAAATAGTTTTATCCACCTCTTCATTAAGTTGAAAAGGTGGATATTTTATGATAATCGAGTTTTGAAATCAATATAATCAAATTTTTTAACTTCGATGATTTTTCTGTCGGTTGATACAGAATATATTGTCGGTAAAGGCATTCCGTTAAAGGTATTATTCTTAACCATCGTGTAGTGTGCCATATCGATAAATACCAGTCTATCACTGACTTCAAGTGGCTTGTCAAACGAATAATCACTGATTATATCACCTGCAAGGCATGTAGACCCTCCAAGTCGATAGGTATATGGCTTTTCATTCGGTAAGCCTGCACCGATTATCTGAGGTCTGTATGGCATCTCAAGTACATCAGGCATATGGCATGCTGCTGATGTGTCAAGAATTGCTATGTTCATACTGTTCTGTATTATGTCAACTACTTCGGAGACCAGAAAACCTGTATTTAATGCAATTGCTTCACCAGGTTCGAGATATACGTGGACATTGTATTTATTCTGAATCCAATCAATGCATTCAATCAATGTTTTGATGTCATAATCAGAGCGAGTAATATGATGTCCGCCACCGAAATTGATCCACTTCATTCGGTTGAAATACTTGCCGAACTTATCTTCAACAGCATCAAGTGTTGTTTTCAGAGCATCCGAGTTCTGTTCGCAAAGAGTATGAAAATGCAGTCCGTCGATACCATCAAGCAAATCCTCACGAAAATCTGCGATTGTGACACCAAGTCTTGAGCCGGCTGAACAAGGATCATAGATACCGTGTTCTTGCGTTGAACACTCCGGATTTATTCGCATGCCAAAGCTGCGTCCAGATTTCAATGCTTTTTCTTTGAACTTCTGCCATTGAGAAAAGGAATTGAAAATAATATGATCGCAGATTCGCAGTATCTCGTCGAAACTTTCTTTTCTGTATGCCGGTGAAAATATATGAGTTTCTCCACCCATCTCCTCATAACCGAGCTTTGCCTCATACAACCCGCTTGCAGCTGTACCGCTGAGATATTGTTTTATCAACGGATATAAGTAGAACATTGAAAACGCTTTTTGTGCAAGCAGTATCCGACAGCCTGTTCTGTCGGATACCGATTTCAATATTTCAAGATTCTTTTTCAATAAAGCTTCATCAACAATATAACAGGGTGTATTCAGTTCTTTTATATCAAAATTTAGATTTATCATCAGTCAACCAATGTTGGATTAAATGTTCCCTGCCATGGAAGTCCCCATTTGTTGAGTGCATCCATAAACGGATCGGGATCAAATTCTTCAACATTATAGACACCCGGTTTTCTCCAGCTTCCATTCATAACAAGCATTGTACCGATCATTGCCGGAACACCGGTTGTGTATGAGATTGCCTGAGAACCTACCTCACAATAGCATTCCTGATGATCGCAAACATTGTAAACATAGTAGTGAACAGTCTTTCCATCCTTGACACCGGTGAAAATACAGCCTATATTTGTCTTTCCCTTCGTTCTCGGACCAAGTGATGCCGGATCAGGGAGAACTGCTTTCAAAAACTGAAGTGGAACAATCATCTTTCCTTCAAATTCTATCGGCTCAATTGATGTCATGCCGACATTTTCAAGGCATTTGAGGTGTGTCAGATAACTCTGGCCGAATGTCATAAAGAAGCGGATTCTCTTGATTCCTTTGATGTTGAGAGCAAGCGATTCAAGCTCTTCATGGTGAAGCAAGTACATATCTTTATTCCCGATTTCGGGAAAATTATAAATCCTCTTTATCTCCATCGGTTCGGTTTCAATCCAATCGCCGTTGTCCCAATAGCTACCATTTGCTGTTACTTCACGGATATTGATTTCCGGGTTGAAGTTTGTTGCAAAGGGATAACCGTGATCACCGGCATTCGCATCAAGTATATCGATATAATGAATTTCATCAAAATAGTGTTTCATCGCATAAGCTGAGAAAACTCCGGTAACACCGGGGTCAAAGCCACAGCCGAGAAGCGCTGTAATGCCAGCTTTCTCAAATTTTTCTCTGTATGCCCATTGCCACTTGTACTCAAATTTTGCTGTATCCAGCGGTTCGTAATTTGCTGTATCAATATAGTGTGTCTTTGTTGCAAGGCAGGCATCCATGATTGTCAGGTCCTGATATGGCAGAGCTAAGTTCAATACAACATCTGGCTTATAGCTTTCAATCAGCTTAACTAATTGATTTACATCATCAGCATCAAGCTTTGCTGTTGTTATCTTGGTTTTTGTTATACTCTCAAGCTTTTCTTTTAGTGTATCACATTTACTTTTTGTTCTGCTTGCAATGCAGATTTCTTCGAATACCTCGCTGTTTTGACAACACTTATTAATTGCAACACTTGCAACGCCACCACAACCGATAATTAATGCTCTTCCCATTTTCATTACCCTTCCTTCTGTGTTTTATTTGTATTTATTGTGAGTAACAGCTCACGAAGTATTTTACATGCTACCGCTGTCGATGCTCCGCTTTGATCATATACGGGCGACAGCTCATTAATATCACAACAAATTATATTGAGTTCATTCAACTTTAATAATGCATTCAACAGCTCATGAAAGCTGATTCCGCCTGCTTCGGGAGTTCCCGTTCCGGGAAACACAGATGGATCAAGCACATCGAGATCAAGTGTAAAATAAACAGGCTTGTCTTTTAAAGCTTCGATACATTCTTCAAGTCCATTCAAGTTATATCTGTTCATTTTGACATGGCTTTTCGCCCATTCGAATTCAGCTTTATCACCTGACCGAATACCGAATTGATATATTTTATTATCACCTACAAGCTCCCATGCTCTGCGGATAACAGTTGCATGTGAAAGCTTTTCACCGAGGTAGTCGTCACGAAGGTCAGTATGTGCATCGAAATGTATTATGTGCAAATCAGAATACTTTTTTATAGCCGCACGAACTGCTCCAAGAGTAACCAAATGTTCACCACCGATCATTAACGGGATTTTATTATCTGCAAGCAGCGATGCTGTGAATTCTTCTATATCATTAAGTACTCTTTCCGTGTTACCAAAGCAAAGTTCAAGATCTCCTGAATCGAAAATTTTGATATCTGTGATATCCTTATCCTGATACGGACTGTATGTCTCGAAGCCGTAGGATTCGGCACGCATTGTGCGGCTTGCCATACGAGTGCCGGGACGGTATGAGGTTGTTGAGTCAAAGGGTGCACCGAATATGACTATATCGGCATCCGCGTAATTTTTATCGCAACCTAAAAAAGCGTCAATCTTCGGGTTCAACATTTTTCAATAACTCCTCAACATAATTCGGCAACGCAAAAGCTCCGACATGCAGCTTTGTATTGTAATACTTTGTTTCGATTCCGAGTGCTTTCCACTGCTTTGTTTTCAGATCTTTGATAGGATGATACTTTTTCGAAGCGAAGCCAAACAACCAGTGACCTGACGGATAGGTAGGTATGTGAGCCTGATATAAGCGGCATATATCAAATGTATCGATAATTCTTTTGTGAACTCTCTGAACAATTAAAGCATCTTCCTTGTAAAATGGACTTTCATGCTGATTAATCATGATACCGTCTTCTTTTAGTGCCTTATAACAGTTGCCGTAAAATTCTTTCGCAAAAAGTCCCTCTCCGGGGCCAAACGGATCTGTTGAATCGACAATAATCAGGTCGTACTCATTATTGTATCTTCTGATAAACTTCAGGCCATCCTCAAAATATATTGATATTCTTTTATCATATAGCCCTATAGCGGTTTCGGGAAGATATTCCTTGCATACTTCGACAACCTTTTCATCTATCTCAACAAGGTCAATATGTTCAACACAGTCATATTTACACAGCTCTCTTGCGACACCACCGTCTCCTGCGCCTACTACAAGAATATTTTTTGGGCTTGGATGCACTGCCATCGGGACATGGACAATCATGTCGTGATATATAAACTCGTCCATTTCTGTCAGCATCATATATCCGTCGAGTGTCAGAAACCGACCGAACTCATTTGAATCATATATATCAATTCTCTGAAAATCGCTTTGTACACTGACAAGCTGTTTATCAACCCTGATAGACAGCTTAACATTCGGTGTATGCCTTTCGGAAAACCATAATTCCATTAATATTCCCTTTTCTAACTTAATACATTGATGTATTCAACATTGGGGTCTTCGGTACCTGTCAGAGTACTTCCCTTTTCCTTTGAATAAATAATATATTCTATAATATCATCGGTTATCTCCTCACCGGGTGCCAGAATCGGTATTCCGGGCGGATAACACATAACAAATTCCGTACAAACTCTACCACTACATTCTCTGATAGGTAATGACTTATTGAGCGAATAAAATGCCTGTTGAGGTGCGACAACAACCTTAGGACTGATATATTCCTGCTTCAGCATACCAAGCTTACTATGCTTATAACGTCTGCGTATTTCTGCAAGAGCGCTGACCAGCCGTTCAATATCTCTAAATCTATCACCTGCAGAAAGGTATGCCAAGAAGTTTGCTAAATCACCGAACTCGGTTTGTATGTCGTATTCATCTCTCAATATATCATAAACCTCGATACCGGCAAGTCCGATTTCAAGGGTATTTACAGACAGCTTTGTATTATCAAAATCATATATTGTATCACCGTTTATCAGTTCGCCTGCATATGCGTAATAATCACCGATTTTATTGATTTCATTTCTTGCATAATCGGCCATTGCAACTACCTTTGAATATATGTGTTCACCGTTCAAGGCAAGATTCTTTCTCGACACATCCAGACTTGACATCAATAGATATGAGCCACTGGTTGTTTGTGTCAAATTAATTATCTGGCGTACACGATTGTGATTTATTCTTTTTCCAGTTAATAAAAAAGAGCTTTGGGTAAGAGAACCACCTGATTTATGCATACTGACTGATGCAATATCTGCATCAGCTGCCATTGCTGATACAGGCATGTCTTTACCGAAATAGAAATGTGTACCGTGTGCTTCATCTACAAGCACGAGCATATTATGTTCGTGTGCAATGTTTGTTATTGAACGCAAGTCTGAGCAAATACCGTAATAGGTAGGATTATTTACAAGCACTGCAACAGCGTCGGGGTTTGCTTTTATTGCCGCTTCAACTTCACTAACAGACATTCCGAGTGCTATACCCAGCCTGTCATGAGTGTGCGGGTTGACATACACCGGAACTGCACCGCATAAAATTAATGCATTTATAACGCTGCGGTGTACATTGCGTGGTAATATAATTTTATCTTCTTTTTTACAAGTCGACAGAATCATTGCCTGAACAGCTGATGTAGTTCCGTTTGTCATTAGGAATGCATTTGTTGAACCGAAAGCATCGGCTGCAAGCTTTTCGGCTTCTCTTATAACAGAAACAGGATGGCATAGGTTGTCCAGCGGTTTCATTGAGTTGACATCAACCATCATACACTGTTCGCCGAGAAATGCGGTAAGTTCAGGGTTGCCTCTGCCATGTTTATGACCAGGTACATCAAAAGGAACCACTCTCATCTTCTTAAAGGCCTCGAGAGCTTCCATTATCGGCGCTTTGTTCTGCAGTTCCCTGTTCATTCCTGAATCCTTTTTTGATATATACTCATTCCGCTGAAGATTTCAATCATTTCCTGCCGCAGGTCATTCGTTATCTGAAGTCTGGTCTTTGGCGGCAGTTCATAAACATCGGAATTAAAGAGGTAGTTTTGTAAATCTACTTCTTTAATCAGCATTTTTGTGTGAAAAATATTCGATTGATAGACATTTATATCAATTGCATCATATGTTGCGAGAGTGTCATCGTCAATATAATCTTGAATTGAAGTTATATTATGGTCAATAAAAAGCTTCTGACCGCTGATATCTCTTGTAAAACCCCTGACACGATAATCCATTGTTATTATATCCGAATCGAAGCTTCCTATCAAATAATCGAGAGTGCTTAGAGGTGTGATTTCACCACAGGTTGCTACATCGATATCAACTCTAAAGGTGGCTATCGCTTTATCCGGATGAAATTCGGGATATGTGTGAACCGTGATATGACTTTTATCAAGGTGAGCATGCACTGTTTCAGTATTCATTGCCAGCATCATTTTTTCTTCGGCAATCATAATATTTACACTTGCACCCTGAGGCTCATAATCCTGCTTTGAGATACTGAGAACCTGAGCACCAATCATTTCAGCAAGATTACAGAGGATTTTTGTCAGACGCTCAGAGTTATATTGTTCATCGATATAGGCAATATAATCCCTTTGCTCTCTTTCGCTCTTTGCATAACATACGTCATATATGTTAAAGCTGAGTGATTTTGTCAGATTGTTAAATCCATAAAGTTTTAATTTGTCTCTCAATTCTATTTATCCTTCCAAAACATTATTATATTTATATTATAAACAAAAAACGCAAACTGAAATCTGTGACACAAAATCACACATTCACTTGCGTTTCAAATCTACATAAATTGTTTGTAAGCGATAAAATCCCTTACAAAATATAATAATAATGCAGAAAGTCAGAGTCTATATAGCAAGAACTACTTTTACCACTCTTATTGATTGTTACACAAGTGTAATGTATCCGATGACACATCATTACAGTCGTTAACCTACATATAGCTGTAAAGAAGCTATACATAAAAATTTTAGAGTATAATCACAAGCTCTTTTGCTTGCATCTACTCAATCAATAAGGCAACACTGTTGCCAACCGGCATTCGACCCAGCTGTCCGCGGCCTCTTTCGCTTAAAGCATTTTTATGCAATAAGTTTGGTCAAGTTATTCTTAGCATTATAGCTACCTGAACCATCCTGCTCAGGTTAATATTAATATAACACATATTTTATTTAATATCAATAGTTTTTGAAAAAAAATTATACGGCAATTAATGCCGCATAAATCACAAAAACTTATCGTGTTGTAAACGGAATATTGAAGTTTTCAGCAAATTCTTGTGCATAGCTTCCCAATTCGGATATTTTAGCTTTTATAATTTTAACTATATAAAACTAATAAATGAATTACTACAGCAATTTGAAAAATGCCTATACTTTTTGGCTTTTTTCAAATTAATAAAATCACAATTCACTTTTCAGCATCATTAACATTCTTTATTTTTGATATAACATATGCGGCGGCTTTTTATACGTCAGGTCATATATTTCTCTAAACCTGATGTGAGCAAATGCCTTTTCCAAGTTGTCGTTCCCCCATATTTAATAATCTAATTTTATATTGTTTTTATCCTTATTTTTTCAGTAATTCTTTATAATTTTTGTATTCAGGCATGTATTTTTCTATTTCGCGATAGAATTCTTTACTGTGATTTTTATGCTTTATATGTACAAGTTCATGCACTATAACATAATCGATTGCAACTTCCGGATAAAGCATTAACCTATACGAAAAACAAAGGCTGTTCTTGCCGCTGCAGCTTCCGAAACGTTTTTCTGCTGAGGTTATTCTGATTTCTGTCGGGGTAACACCCATCAGCTTGCTGTAATATTCAACCTTTTTAATTATAATTTCTACTGTATTAAGTTTTAAATGTTTAATATCATCCGGAGTCAGAACAGGTCTTGATTGATTACGCAGTTCCTGTTTCTTCATTGATTTTTCAATCCATTGTTTATGTTCTTCGACAAATTTTTCGATTTCTACTGCTGGGAACCTAAAAGGTACACGTACTAATATCTCAAGGTTTCGTGTTATTTCAAGTGCAACAGTTTTTCTTGCCGAACATATAATTTTATACTGGTTTTTATTCATCATGATTCCTTAATAAGTTTTTTAAAAGTTATTTTGAAGCTTTCATCCTGTAACGCTTCTCTTTTATGGGGACCGGGTAGCCTTCCACCGGCATTACGGATTTTCTTTGCAATATATCGTGAATGAAGAAGTTCGTCTATATTTTTGTCGCTGTAAATCATACCATCCTGATTGATCGGAATTGCTTTTTTAGCAAGACACATTGCGGCAAGCCCGTAATCCTGGGTAACAACAATATCGTTTTCACGCAGCATGTTTACAAGCCTGAAATCGACGCTGTCGGTACCCTTATCGACTGTGATAGTCTTTGCTCCGGGTTTCTCAAATTCATGTGATGTATCACAAATTATTATACAGTCAATCTTATTATCTGATGCAATTCTGGTAGTAATATCCACTACCGGACAGCC
This sequence comes from Clostridiales bacterium GWF2_38_85, assembly GCA_001797275.1. Taxonomy (GTDB): domain Bacteria; phylum Bacillota; class Clostridia; order Oscillospirales; family CAG-382; genus GWF2-38-85. Next base: position 34,376 of record MGOY01000047.1, read on the forward strand.
GTCGGCATCAATAAAGATTGTTGGTTTCAATTTTTTCTCCGATAAATTTCAATAACTCTGCTTCTTCGTTTTCAACCTTTTCTTCAATTACTGCTTCGAGTAGTTTGTCAAGCGTATCTCCGATTTTCTTGCCTTCGGTTATACCTGTTTCAATTAGATCATTTCCTGTAACCGCAAGCTTTGATAGTGACCAGCAAACATTCTCTGCCATTAGTTGTCCGGTAATTTGATTTACTTCGGTTAACATAATATCTCTCTTCGAGAGTTTACCGCCTTTTGCTGCACCGTCTGCTCTCTTCATTTCGAGTAAATCCGCAAATAATTCGGGAGACAGTTTGTTGAACCATTTTTTTATTGCGATTCTGTCAGGATTTATTGTTGTGTCATGATACTTTATCAGTGTCAGAACTTTGTGCTTTGTTATATTATTCAGCTTTAATCGTTGTATAATATCAGCTGCGATTCTCTGACTGACTTCGACATGACCTTTAAAATGGCCTATCTTCTTCTCGTCTTCCTTGTATGTGTAAGGCTTGCCTGAATCATGCAGGAGTGCCGCCAGCTTCATGTATGGTTCTTTTACTATAGTTTCAACAGCCAGTACTGTATGTGTCCATACATCGTACTTATGATATGGGTTGTTCTGTAGTAATCCTTTCATCGGAAGAAGCTCAGGTATTACAATACCAAGAATGTCAATATATTTTAAAAGAACATCCTTTACATAGTCCCCGCATAACAGTTTAAATAGTTCCGCTGCTATTCTTTCGGCTGAAATATTGAGAAGCAGTTCCTTTTTGTTATACATTGCATTTTCTGTTTGCTCATCAATACTAAAGCCAAGAACTGAAGAAAACCTCAAGGCTCTTAAAATACGAAGTGCATCCTCTTCAAATCTTTTTTCTGGATCACCTACGCAGCGTATAATGCGATTTTTGATATCGTCTGTGCCATTAAAATAATCAACGAACCTCTCTACCGGGTTATATGCTATTGAATTCATTGTAAAATCACGTCTTGCCGTATCATCTTTCAGGTTTGTTGTGAAGGTAACATTTTCGGGCTTTCGGTTTTTTATATATTCGCCATCTATACGATATGTTGTTATTTCAAGGCGAAGATGATCGATTATGACTGTCAATGTTCCATGCTTCATTCCGGTTTCTATTACTCTGTATGCTTGAAACACCTCAAGCATCTGCTCGGGAGTTGCATTTGTTGTTATATCAAAATCAGTCGGACTTTTTTCGAGCAAATAGTCACGAACACTTCCTCCGACAAGATATCCTTCAAAGTTATTATTTTTGAGTATATTTAAAGCTTTTTGAATCGCATCAGGTAAAATGAGCATCATAAATTGCCTCTTTCTGATTTTCTTAAAACAAGGTGTTGTACAAAAGTACAGCACCTTGTTTTTATGCTTTCTTAACTTTTTTACTTCTGATAAATTTTGTAATAGGATTGATAATATGCTTCCCAAGAAGTGTTGATACTATAATAGCAAATACCATGCTACCTGCTGACAATAATGTGTCAACACCTGACTGGATTGCTTGATTAGTATCATCCTGAACAAAATACATCATTGTTTCGTAGAACAAAACACCCGGGACGAGTGGAATAATTCCACAGATAAGAATTACTGTTGTGGGTGTTTTCTTTATGCGAGCAAATATCTCCGCTAGAATACCTATAAACAATGCCGCAGCAAAATATGCCGCCATTTCATTATAACCTTCGATTATGCTGAACAATGCCCACCCGCTTGCACCGAGAATTGTTGTTAATAGCAATACTCTATTTGGTGTTCTTCGCATCAATGCAAAGAATAATGTTGCAAATGCTGCTGCGACAATTTCGATATATGCATTCATACAAGTCTCCATTCTGCCACTAAATAGGTATGAAAAAGACACATTCTGTATAACAGATGATGGTTATACTGATAAACCGTTAAGTGGTTTTTTCTGTGTGAAAATTGTTTATCACGTTAGCAATTTCTCCAATGCAAGCGCAACACCAACACCGGCAGCAATGCTGATTGCTGTAACAATCGAATCCAACCATCTGGCACTTCCGGAAACAAGGTCTCCGTTTACACTGTCACGGGTTGCATTTGTTACCGCAAGTCCCGGGACGAGAGGTATGATGCCGCCTATGATAACTATCGAAACATCGGAATTGATCAGATAGTTGAGAGCAATTGCCGCAACAGCGGTTATAAAGCTTCCGACAACATTGGCAACAAACAGAAAAACACCGTGTTTTTGCATACTGTCAACAGTAATCTGACAAAGGCATGATGCTATAACGGCACTGATGAATTCAAGAATGCCCCCGTCAAACATAATTGTAAAAAATGCAGCTGAAAGACCTGAAAATAATGCAATAAAGAAATAATTAAATTTTTTCTCAGGCTTTTCAAGCTCTGTAAATGCTTCTTCTACAGTCATTGAATGCTCTGTTATAGCTCTTGATATTTTATTCAGAAGGTCAATACGTCCAAGATCATAGTCTCTTGTTGTAATTGATTTCATCTTCATATAACTTTTACCGGTTATTGTAACGGTAATAATAACAACAGTCGGCAGTGAAAATATCTGAATGTCATTTCCACCATTCGCTCGCAACATATTCGATGCGCAGGCATCGGCTCTCGAGGTTTCTCCGCCATTAATGATTATCCCACTGGAAACCAGCAATACAAGCTGAACCAGCCTGCTATTAGGATCATTATTCTCTTGTGAATTCAACACAGTTGTCTGATTAAAATCCATATGAATCGTACATCCTTCTGTATTATTCAGGAATGCTGATTTCTTCCTCGGATTCATCGGACGGTATTATAATTACCATGCCGCTTTCTTCTGTACTTGTATCAGGTATACTTTCTTCAGACTCGCTGACATCAGGTATACTGGTGTCTGGTATGCTTGTATCGGGTATACTTGTGTTAGGAACACTGGTATCTGTTTGGCTGACTTCGGGGGAACTTGTTTCGCTTGCATCCGGTTGACTCTCTTCTTCCGGTTCCTTATCAACTACGAACCAGGTTGCATCGGGCATTTCACTCTTTTTATAAGTCATATAACTGAATGAGTTTACTGGATGATGTCCTTCAGTTGGATATGTTGTACCAATATAAACACCTTTTGCTATTATATTCTGGAAGTATGGTAATTTATCTGATGTTGGGAAGGTATAATTGGAGGGTATTTCTCTGTATACATATTCAGCATCAACAATCCATATATTTATCTGGAAACTTCGTGTTTCATTTCGTACCAATGCTATTTGAGTGAGATCGGATTCGGGAGTGCTTTCAGAAGCAATTGCCTTATTTTTTTTATCCCACCATACAAGAACATGAGTATCACATTTCTCTGTAGGCTCTGTTCCCTTCTCAAAATAACCGGTTTCTATTCTGTCACCGCGTGGATCCTTATAACAGGCCTCTGAAGGTAATTTACCTGAATCAATACAGAAATCAACTTCAACTATATTTGAAGGTCTGTCAAAGTCTTCGAATACACCTCCATTTGTCTCAGCAAGATGCTCATGCAGCTCGACCATTACATAATCCCATAATGCAAGTGCAGGATTTATGGTGAATTTCCCAAGTGCTTTGTTTGAGTCATAACCAAACCAGCAAGCACCGACATAATAAGGTGTATAACCTATAAAGTATCTGTCACGGTCATCGTTTGTCGAACCGGTTTTACCTGCGACTTCAACGTTCAACCCTGTTGCTGCATCACCAAGAGTTACAAGATTACCGGTACCAACAGAAACAACATTTTCAAGCATTTTTGTCATTATATAAGCTGTTGATTCTTTTATTACAACATTCTGAGTTTTTTCGGTTTTAAGAACCAGGTTGTTCTGGTTATCATAAACTGCGTGATATATTATGGGGCTTGAATAGATGCCCTGGTTTGCAAACATAGTATATCCTGCACACATTTCCATTGTTGTTACACCATAGGTGAAACCGCCAAGTCCGAGTGGTGCAAGACCAATGTCGGATAAAACTTCACCGCTTTGAGTTACAACTCGTTCTACAACACTTGTAAACCCGAGTTTCTCTGTAAGAAATTTAAAACTGTTTTCAACACCAAGGTCATTTAATACTTTTACAGCAACTGTATTGAGTGATTTTTCTATAGCAAAATTAATCGTAACAAGTCCATAATACTTATCCGGTGTATTTGGTGGCCAGCGTCTTGCTTGACCGGTTGGAGAATTTTCTGCTGTATAAGTTTCAAACGGAGTATCATCTATTACTGTTGCATATGTTATGAGACCTTTATCCAATGCTTGTGAATATACCGAAAGCGGTTTTATTGAAGAACCACACTGTCGTCGGCTTTGCGTCGCTCTGTTAAGCTCACGATTGCCAGTCTTCTCTCCGAGACCTCCGATAATACCAAGCACATCACCGTTTTTCGGATCCATAACAACCATTGCAGATTCAGGCATTATTCCGCTCATCCCTGAAAGAAAATCATAATCCTCACGTGCAAATACACTTTCCATTGTATCCTGAACAAAAGGATCCATTGCTGTAATTATTTTCAAACCACCCGAATACAAAAGTCGAGATGCAATTTCTCTGCTGTATCCATATTGCTCCTGAAGGTCATCAAGAACCTGCTCTATGACTGCATCGACATAATACGAGTGTATAACATCAACCGTTTCTTCTTCAGCTGAAGCAAAAGTCAGCTCTTCAACTGCATATGCTTCATTATATTGCTCAAGTGTTATTTTTTCCTGTTCATACATCTGGGCCAAAACTTCACGACGTCTCTTGAGATTATGCTCCGGATTTCGAAGAGGATCGTAATAAGTCGGTGATTTCGGTATTGATGCAAGTGCTGCACATTCAACAAGTGACAGTTCTGAAACATCCTTTCCGAAATATGCTCGCGCGGCAGCTTTGACTCCATATGCATTTTGTGAAAGATATATCGTATTCAGATACATTTCAAGAATCTGTTCTTTTTTATACTGCTTTTCAAGGTCAAGCGCTCTTAAAATTTCCTGTACTTTTCGTTGTATCTTTACATCATCTTCTTTGGTTATATTTTTTATCAGCTGCTGGGTTATAGTTGAACCGCCACCATAACTGTTACTCATTGGTATGAAAAAGTTTACAACAGCCGCAAAGGTTCTCTTAATATCTACACCATTATGTTCGAAGAATCGTTTGTCTTCAATACATACAAATGCCAGATATAAATCCTGCGGCATTTCATTATAGGATACCCAGGTTCTGTTTTCACTGCCGTGCAGTTTTTCTCCTTCAATCTCTATTGTATTGCCGTTTTCATCAACATAATATATTCCGGTTGCCTGATCAAGATCAAATTCAAGTCCGGAGATATCAATTGTACCGTCAACATATTCCTGAACATATTTAAAGAAAACCGCGCTGACAACTATACCAGTAATTATTCCTACAAGCATAAATGTCAGAAAGGTTACCAAGATATAAGTCAGTGTTTTTTTTAAGACATAAAATACTGATTTCAATGAAAAGCCGACAACCTTTTTTGTTGTTGCAACTGCTTTCAAGCTGTTATCAATCAATTTTGTTTTATCATCATTATCATCAGAAATGTCGTTTTTAGTCTTTTTTAAGGACTTAGTAAACATTTTAGATTTTTGCTCTGTGTTTCCTTCAAGAATATCCTGCTCCGTATTTGCTGAATTGCTATTGTCATCAAATGCAACAACAGGAATATCGGTTTCTTCGACTTGATTTTCTTCCACATTCTTTTTCTTTGGCAATTCGATTGGTTCAATCGGTTCATCAAAATTATTTTTATCTTCGTTCATAGGTATACCCTTTCTAATATTAAACTAACAAATTAGTCTCAATTATTTTTATTCAATATAAAACTAAAAAATCAGAGATTTAACATCAAGCAACTGTTGTGAATTTATTTATTAGTTTCATAAACAAAGTATTATAGATTTTTCTTTTCAGCCACAGCGGTTGTTTCACTGAATTTTTTTCTGTAGGTTTCACAAGCGCAACCGTAAATAGATCCGAGAAGGATAATAAAACCTCCGATTATAAGGCTGTTCCAGTCAAAACCAAACGAAATACTAATTTGTCCTGACTCAGGGGTCAAAAAGGTGCTTGTTAATGTATATATATAAAATTGTGAAACTAACCCGATAACTATGTTACCAAGTATAACTATTAATCCCACAAAATTTATCACTTTTGCATTCTCTTCAGAAAATAGATTCTTTTCAGCTACATTTTTAAACAACCTTGATAAAAATCTAAAAACCGGTGCAAGCATTGCGAGAGATGTGATCAAGAATAGAATAAATGCATATATTACAGCTTTGATATCGTTAAGAGATACATTTTCTTTTGGAGTTATAATTTTGAACCCTACACCAAGGTCTATCGAAAACGACGCAACACCTTCTTTGACCGCAACTTGCTTCATAAAAGGTGGAAGAAGCATTTTTTCAACATCGACATTAACAAAAAAGACAATTGCTGAAATAATGACAAGCAGAAGAATCGTAATTATCGATATGTAAAATAGTGCTGTTGCCAGTGGAGACAAAAACTTGCTTACTATACACACAGATTCGTATTTGTTCTTGTTTTTGAATATGTTCATTCTATATACACTCCTTTACTTTATTGTTTTTGCTTTAGTGCAACATTATCTGCACCAATAAGCTTCGAAAAATTTTGAAGTGTTTCTTTGTCTGCATTGCAGTTAATATTTTTTGCTGCAACAAGCTTTTTTTCATCTTCAAAATAAATACAAAGCTTGCTTTTACCTCTACTTTTTTTCGCAACTGCTAATAATTGCTCCAGATTTTGTTTGTTTTCAGCGGTTACCTTTATATAAATATCTTTATCATCATTAACATCTATAATTTCGGATATATTATTCTGCTTAGCAGCTTTCGTTGCATATTTTACAGTTCTGACAACAATTTTCAATTCATCAGCAGTGTCATTATAACCTTCTTTAAGCGATACTTCACCGCTTATTTCAAGTATGCCACCAACAGTCAGCATTTTTGCATATTTATCAAGAGTTTTCGGAAATATTATCAGCTCTGCTTCACCATAACCATCCTCAAAAACACAGAAAGACATGATTTCATCTTTTTTTGTCGTTTTCAAACGATTTTTAATTATAATACCAACTGCTGTTATAACTTTTTTATCGGCAATTTCGCCTGTTTCAAGCATTTGTCTCAGCTTTGAAAGATTACAAATGTTATCAGCTCTAAAATTATCTGTCGGATGCCCTGAAATATATATACCTGTCAGTTCTTTTTCCATCTGAAGTTTGACGAGCAATGGAAATTCTTCTATCTGAGGATATTCAATTTTCAACGAGCTGTTATGTCTGCCCGAATCAAAGAGGCTGATCTGCCCGGGTGCGTTATTGCGGTTCATATCGGAAAGATTAGATAACGCAATTTCAAAGACAGCACAAAGTCTGCTTCTTTCAATGCCAAAGCTATCAAATACACCGCACTTTGCCATTGATTCTAACATACGTGTATTAGAATCATTAGCCATTCTTTGTAAAAAATTTTCGACAGAAGTAAATTTTCTTTCTCTTTTTTCATTTAACAGCTTCTCCACAAAGGTAACTCCAACATTTTTTATCCCGAGAAGTCCGAATCTGATGTTTCCACCCGATACAGTAAAACCCGATTCTGATTCATTTATATCCGGGGGTAGCACTGAGATTCCCATACTGCGGCAATCCTCAATGTAATCATAAACTTTTCCGTTATAGCCTATAACCGAACTTATCAACGCGCACATATATTCGGTCGGATAATGAGCTTTCAGATATGCTGTTCGATATGACACAAAGGCGTACCCTGAAGCATGGCTTTTATTGAATGCATATTTTGCAAAATCGCAAATTTCATCGAAAACCGATGTAGCAATTTGAGAATCAACACCGTTCACAGCTGCTCCTTCAATGAAAGCACTGCGTTCTTTATCCATCAGGTGCTTTTTCTTTTTAGCCATAGCACGACGGACGATGTCGGCATGTCCGTATGTATAACCCGCCAGTTTTCTGCATATCTGCATAACCTGCTCCTGATATATTATACAGCCATGTGTCGGCTCAAGTATATCTTTTATTAACTCACATTTATATTTAACCTTATTCGGTGATGATCTGTTTTCAAGGTATTGTGGAATTGACACCATCGGACCGGGACGATAAAGCGAAATAGCGACTGTTATATCTTCAATTGAACGTGGTTTCAACCGCATAAGGAGTGAACGCATACCATCGCTCTCAAGCTGGAACAGACCTTCAGTTCTTCCCTTCTCAAGAAGCATATATGTATCTGCATCATCAAGCGGTATATTATAAATTGAAAAATCAGGTTGATTCTTCTTAATTTGTTGAACGGCATTCTCAATAATTGTTAGGTATCTTAAGCCAAGAAAGTCGATTTTAAGCAAGCCTAATTTTTCGACTGTAGTCATTGTAAACTGGGTAACGGTTACATCGCCGCTTTGCGCAAGTGGCAGATATGCATAAACAGGTTTATCGGTAATAACAATCCCTGCGGCATGAATCGATATATGCCGCGGTCTACCTTCAAGCCGCATAGAATAATCAATTAATTTCTTTATTGAACTATCATTTTTATATAATTCTCTGAGTTCTGAGTTACTCTCAAGCGCTGAATTTACTGTTATATTGAAGTCACGGGAAAACAGTTTCAGGACTTCATCTACATCATTATAAGCCATCCCCAAGGCTCTGCCGACATCTCTGACTGCCGCACGGCAAGCCATTGTACCGAAGGTAACAATCTGGGCAACATGATCATGACCGTATTTTCTGCCGACATAATCGATAACCTCTCCGCGTCTGTCATTACAGAAATCAATATCAAAATCGGGCATGTTGATTCTTTCGGGGTTAAGGAATCTTTCAAAAAGCAGTCCGTATCTGAGCGGATCAACTTCAGTTACCCCCATGAAATATGCAGCAGCACTACCGACAACCGAGCCTCTTCCCGGTCCAACCGGAATATTATTGCTTTTAGCAAAACGTATAAAATCCCAGACAATCAAATAATACTCCGTAAATCCCATTTTGTCAACAACAGCAAGTTCGTAGTTTATCTGTTCTGTGTATTTTTCTTTATTAAAATATAATTTGCCGTCTTTTTCTTTTTTATCAAGACCTTCAAAACAAATTTTTCGAAGATATTCCTTCGGTGTTTCTCCTGTATCAGGTTTAAATGCAGGCAGATGCAGTTTTGTAAAATCAAAATCGAAATTACACTGTTCTGCGATTTTTGCTGTATTTTCAATAGCTTCCGGAAATTCGGGAAACAACTTTTTCATCTCTTCTTCCGACTTCAGATAAAACTCATCTGTTGGGAACGCATCATTGCCTGCTTCGTCAAACCTGGTATTTGTTGATATGCAGCCGAGTAGTTTCTGTATCTCAGCATCTTCTTTTTTTATATAATGAACATCATTTGTTGCAACAAGCGGTATTGACAGTTCTCTTGAAAGGTATATAAGTGAAGCGTTAACCTGACATTCCCTCTCAGTGTTATGCTGCTGTAATTCTATATAAAAATCATCACCGAATATACTTTTATACTGCTTTGCTGAATTTCGCGCTGAATGAGTATCACGGTTAAGCAAATGTCTTGATACTACCCCGTAAACACAAGCGGACAATGCTATCAGTCCTTCATGGTGTCTCTCAAGTAAAGGAAGGTCGATTCTCGGCCATGAATAGAAACCTTCGGTAAAGGATTGTGATATTAGCCTCATTAGGTTCTCATAACCGATTGTATTTTTCACAAGCAGAACTAAATGAAAGGGTTCGGAATCGACTCCATGCTGTTTATCGAATCTGCTTCTTGGTGCAACATACATTTCACAGCCTATAATAGGCTTTATACCGACTGCTTTACACTCACTGTAAAAATCGACAGCACCGTAAAGAACACCATGATCGGTTATAGCGATTGCTTTCTGGCCAAGTGCTGCTGCTGCTTTTGGCAACTCAGTAATACGGCATTCGCCGTCAAGCAGGCTGTATTCGGTGTGTACATGCAAATGAGTAAAAGCCATATCAACCTCGTTTTTTAATTACTTACTTCAGCACCGACATAAACTGCGAAGAGATCGTACCATTGTTCGAGTGTTTCTTCATCAACCTGTTCAAGTAAAGCTTCAAAATCTATATATTCCGCAAGTGTCTCAGCACCGATTTTATTTATTAATTGTTGTGTATCAATATTTTCGATTATAACATCCATATCTATATCATGAATCAACTTTTCCATATCGATATTATCAATAAGAATTTGTGGATCCACATCCTCAAGTAAAGAATTCATATCAACATGTTTCATTAACTCTTCAAAATCAATATTATCAATGATTTTCTCCATATCACCGTTTGCTGTCATCTCATCAAGAACACCCTCAATACCGTTTTTGAAAAAAGCTTCTATATATAATTGCGCAGAATCAAGCTGGTCGTATTTTTCGAGCATTGATGTAATAAATATGCCTGCTGTAACTACGAGTATTGTAATAAAAATTAAAGCACAAATGAACATCAAAAGTATAGCTTGTGCAAGCTTTCTGCGTTGAAGGTTTATACTCGGTGTTACAGACCAGATAATTGCAACAATAAAACCAATGATGGGTAATAGCATTAACAAAATCGAACCAAAACAATTCCACGCTCCAAGTGCTTTTATCTTTTTATCTTGTATTTCATCATTAGGATTTTTAATAGCTTCAGATATATCTTTGGATTGAGTGGATTCTTTTGTTTCTTCAATATTTTCATTATTTTTAATCGAATTATTATCATTCATACTGATTACGGCAAAAGTGCCTACAACCTTTCATTATAATACCATTTCGATTTAGAAACAGTGATAAAATTCGAAGAAAAGTTCTTATTTGATGGAATCTTTCTTAATATTATCTATTGTTTCTTATGAGAAATAGTATTTGCCTTCTTTATTTTTCAACAACATGAAGTTATTATTCTTCCAATTAGCATTATAATGTTTTTTATAAAAAAAATCAATAGTGGCTCGGATAATTTCACAAATACAAAGACTTATACTATATTAAAGTAGTAAATGTGGAGTCAAATACCGCTCCCCAATTTATCTCAGAACTTCAACATTCTGTTAACTGGGCATATATTATGCGATAATGCCGGCGGGATTCATCATACGGGTTATTTATACGGGACTGTAAAGTATTCAACTTATTTCAGCACTCCCTTTGATATTAATGATGTCGGTATGGATGGAAGAATTATCGTTACTACTACCGGAATTTATAGCGATGAAAGCGATTGGACAAATTATCGTTCTCAATCAATAAACATTTTTACAAGTTCTATTTATCATGAAATCGGGCACTTATACGGCACAACAGACCATTATTATCAATCAGAAAGTGGACGAGCTGATTGCGTATATGGATTAAATCACTTTAATAATAATGTATGTTGGGATTGTTTAATATGTAACGAATGTAAACAAACAATTCTCAACAACCGATTGAGATTTTCACACCCATAATATTAGGAGGTTTTATACTATGAAAAAAATATTAATCATTATGCTTTTATTTACAATATGTATTTCATTATTATCATGCAATATTGAAAGCAGCATTGATGAAAACAGTAAAACATATTATGTATTGCAAAGAACAGATGATGTTATTGATGAGGGTAATACCAACGAATACAATCAATGTTCCATGCCAAATATATTATATTCAGAAGAAGAATTCATTGGGCATTTAAAAAATTCCGAAAATCCAATAATACCTGTAGATAAATATATCCCTTTGAAAGAACTATTTCCGGATTTCAGTCTTAATCTTGAAAAAATCTTTTATTATAATAATTTAAACTATTACTTTTATGTTTTTAAGAATAGTGATACCTTAATTAGAATGAGTTTCTTTAAACAGAATGGAAATATAACAACTTTCGATTATCTTAATAGCAATCTTCATTTTATATATCCAGAATTAGAATTATCAATAGAAAATATAAACGATCATCAAATAATTAAAAAAGGTAATAAACCTAATGTGAATCATACAATAACCTATATTAAAAATAGTTATTTTATTCAAATGTATAATAATGCTAGAGTGCCAAACAATCCATCTTCTGTCATGGTATAATAAAGTTGTAACACCTTGACCTAATATAGTATAATAACTATAAAGGAAAGAGGAAAGAAAAATGCAACAATACGAAAAGG